>CAYOQL010000017.1:0-44743 GCA_964406085.1 uncultured Herminiimonas sp. | reverse complement strand
GGATGGTTTAACTTCTGCAAAGAGTGTCTGAGTGAAGATTGTGCGGCGCTCCGGCGCAAAACCGGCGTCGCCTGAATCAAGAAATTTTCTTAAATTGCCCGCAGTGCGGGCTCTTCTTCTTCAAATTCTTTCTTTCTTCATTGTTTTGCTTATCGCCCGAAGTTTGGGGGCGATGCTTGGCATAACGTTGCATATCCTCCTTATTGCATGTCTTCAGGGGACGATCGCAGCCGGTTTGTCATATTGGCGTGGTCTGGCTTTCTGGTGGTTAGCGATTCAGTTTTTTTTCCCTATCATTTTAGTTTTCGGTCTGTTCTTACAGCTGCCGCCGACCCTTTTTCTGTGTGCTTTTGTAATTCTTCTTTTTCTTTACTGGAGTACTTTTCGTACGCAGGTTCCTTTTTATCCCTCGAATCTGGCGACCTGGAATGCAGTATCTGATCTGCTTCCCCAGAATAAAAGTGTTCGTTTGATTGATATTGGCAGTGGTTTGGGCGGCTTGGTATTGGATTTATCGAAACGCCGTCCAGACAGCTATTTTCTTGGTATCGAAATCGCACCTCTGCCGTGGCTGATAAGTTGGCTGCGTGCATGGCTCATGCGGAGTAAAGCATGTTTCACGCGAGGAGATTATGGTCGCTTGAATTTCGCGGAATACGACGTTGTGTTTGCGTATTTATCGCCTGCAGCGATGCCTGCCTTGTGGGAAAAAGCGCGCGCTGAAATGCGATCCGGTTCCATGCTATTGAGTTATGAATTTCCGATTCCAGATGCCGAACCTGCTTTCATGGTCTCACCTGCTGCAAATCATCCAAAAATTTATGGTTGGCGGATGTAAGGTCGTTGGTTATTTTGTGCGATGTCTTCATTCAAGTTCCCTCGATTAAAGCCGTTGACAGGCATATAGTCATGCCGAAAAAATCAAGCCAAATGCATCACTCGAAAAAACAGCTCATCATCCCGGTTGCATAATGGCAATTGTTGAGGCAATAATGGCATCCTGAAACCAAAAATCGGAGCACACGCTTGTTAGTCATCATTGGATATGTTGTCGTCCTCGCATCTGTTTTTGGCGGGTTTGTATTGGCGGGCGGGCATTTGCACTCGCTGTTTCAACCGGTCGAGTTATTGATGATCGGCGGTGCGGCGACTGGTGCATTTTTTGTCGGGAATAACGGTAAAGCGATCAAAGCAACACTAAAGGCATTGCCTAGTGTTCTCAAAGGTTCCAAATATACGAAATCTTTGTATATGGAATTGATGACTCTGTTGTTTGAAATTCTCACTAAGGTGCGCAAGGAAGGCTTGATGTCGATTGAGGGCGACATCGATGTGCCTGAAGAAAGCGCTATCTTCAGCAAGTATCCGGCCGTCCTGGCGGATCACCATATTATTGAATTCATCACCGATTATTTGCGATTGATGGTGTCCGGGAACATGGATGCATTCCAGATCGAAAATCTGATGGATAACGAAATCGATACTCATCATGCTGAAGGTGAAATTCCTGTGCATTGCATCGCGAAGCTGGGTGACGGTTTTCCAGCTTTCGGTATTGTGGCGGCTGTGATGGGCGTAGTGCATACGATGGCGTCTGTGGGTTTGCCGCCGGCGGAGCTGGGTATTCTGATCGCGAACGCGCTGGTCGGTACGTTTCTTGGGATTTTGCTGGCTTACGGTTTTGTGTCGCCGATCTCCAGCGTGCTTGAGCAGAAATTGCACGAATCTTCAAAAGTATTCCAGTGTATCAAGGTCACCTTGCTGGCAAGCTTGAACGGTTATGCGCCCGCACTTGCAGTTGAGTTTGGCCGCAAGGTCTTGTTTTCGACAGAGCGTCCTTCCTTTAACGAACTGGAAGAGCACATCAAGCAATCGAAAACAAAATAAGCAGATTCTGAATAAATAAGAAACAAAGAATATAGAAGAACCTAGCGGAGACTTACATGGCTGACGAAGGACTCCGTCCCATTATCGTAAAACGTATCAAGAAATCCGGGGGCGGCCATCACGGCGGCGCCTGGAAAATCGCCTACGCCGATTTTGTGACTGCGATGATGGCGTTCTTTTTATTGATGTGGTTGCTGGGCTCGACATCCAAAGGCGATCTGCAGGGTATTTCTGATTATTTTTCCAATCCCGTCAAAGTGGCGATGGCGGGCGGTTCCGGTAGCGGTGATGCAACCAGCGTGATCAAGGGCGGCGGCAAGGACATGACACGCGTCAATGGTCAGCAAAAACAAGGCGAGAGTACTGCCCCCTCTAAGAAGAGCGACCTGAAAGCTGCTGCAGCCGAACTTGAGCGGCAAGAGACAGAGCGGCTTAAATCCCTGAAGGCGCGGATTGAAGAGGCGATTGATGCCAATCCCAGCTTGCGTCAATACAAAAATCAACTTTTGCTTGATATAACGTCGGAAGGGCTGCGCATTCAGATAGTGGATGAAAAGAACCGGCCCATGTTCGCTTTATCCAAGGCTGAACTGCAGCCGTACACTAAAATTATTCTGCACGAGATTGCCAAAACGCTTAATGACATTCCAAATCGGATCAGCTTGTCCGGACATACGGATGCAACTCCGTATTCCAGTGGTGAAAAAAGTTATAGTAATTGGGAGCTTTCTTCCGATCGCGCCAATGCATCGCGCCGAGAGTTGATTGCTGGCGGCATGGCCGATTCAAAAATGTTGCGCGTTGTTGGTCTGTCTTCTGCAGTGTTATTTGATCCCACAGATCCATTAAGTCCGATCAACCGCCGGATCAGTATTATTGTGATGAACAAGAAAACAGAAGATTCCATCACAAAAGAAAATCGGACAGTCGAGGTTAAGGATGAAGAAACGGCAAAAGAGACTGTAGAAAAAGGTGTCAATATATCAGGCATCGTCCAACCGGCACCTACCGTGACAGCGGTAGCGGCACCTGTGCCAGCTACTGTTTCAACAGCTGTTGCAACGGCGACTCGGCCTACAGCAAATGCAAATGCAACTGCTGCTGCAGCGGCAGCAGCGGCAGCAGCGGCAGCAGCCGCAGGTAGATAAAACAACGGCAAATAAACGAAATAATGACTGGGTATTTCCCATGGCAATAAATAATTCGTTAGCGTCGCAACTCACTGATCTTTTGTCTGGTCTGGCGGATCACGGCAGTCAACATCTGACTGAAATCGAAACAGATCTGGTGCAAACCAATGCTCTGCTCGCGGAAGCGATCGAAAAGCTGAGTGCCAGCTTCATGGCAATTCATGCCGCGGTTACCGAACAACAGAAAATGGTCGATGTGCTATCGGATGGCACGCTTGTGTCTCCCGAGGCGACACTGGCACTGAAAGCCAAATCGATGCAAATCGACCAGCACGTGAATGCTGCGGTGACCGGTTTGCAGTTTCAGGATATGACCAATCAATTAATTGGGCGCACGGTGCGTCGTGTGGTTGGATTTCGTGATGTGCTTGAAGTAGCTGGCACCAGCAGTATTGCCATTCCCGCCGATGCGAGCAACGATCAGTTGCGTGGCGCACTCAACCATATCAATGAAACCCTGAAGAAGGAAAGTCTGGATCTGGAAAAAGAATTATGGAAAGCCGTATGTCAGACGCATATGGAAAGCGGAGATATTGAGTTGTTTTGATTTGTAGAAAAAATTTGGATTAGCGGGTTTAATAACCTGAAACGTGTATTAGCAGGAGTGAAAATGGCAAAGACAATATTGGCAGTCGACGATTCTGGTTCATTGCGGCAAATGGTGGTCTTCAGCCTGCGTGCCGCAGGCTATCAGGTCACCGAGGCCGTGGATGGGCAGGATGGACTGGACAAGGCGCAAGCACAAATTTTTGATCTGGTTTTGACCGATCAAAATATGCCGCGCATGGACGGTTTTTCGTTGATTCGTGCATTGCGTGCATTGCCTACCTATCAGAAGGTGCCAATTCTGATGCTGACGACAGAATCCAGCGATGAAATGAAAGCCAAGGGACGTGCAGCAGGGGCAAATGGTTGGTTGGTCAAGCCGTTTGATCCGCAACGCTTGACCGAGGTTGTGAAAAAAGTCATCGGCTGAAAAGCGATGAGTGTAAGCATCATTATGAGCACACACAACGGAGTGGAATAATGACCATCGATATGAGTCAGTTCTTCCAGGTGTTTTTCGACGAGACCGAAGAACTGCTGGCTGAGATGGAAAAATTGTTGTTGGCGGTTGACGTATCGGCTCCTGATGCGGAGGACCTTAACGCGATTTTTCGTGCTGCGCACTCTATCAAGGGTGGTGCTGCCACGTTTGGCATCACCGATCTGACCGAAGTCACGCACGTGCTGGAAACCTTGCTCGATAAAATACGCAAGGGTGAAATGGCCTTGGTGCCGGAACACGTTGATGCTTTTTTATCTGCAAAAGATATTTTAAAAATGCAGCTGGATGGCCACAGGCTGCATACACCCGTCGATCTCGATGCGGTCGCCGAAATCCGCATGCGGCTGGAAGCCCTGTCGCAAGATGAAGTTGCTGCGCCGGTAAAAGCCGCGCCCACTGCGACCGGTTCAATGGCCACCTCGCCAGCATCCCGGACTGATCGCCGTTTCCGCATTGAATTGCCTCAAGTACCTCCCCGCGATGTAGAAGCGCTGGCCGCAGAATTGGGTTTGCTCGGTGATATCAGCCAGGATGTATTACCGGATCAACGCGCATACTTCATCCTGAGCACGCACGAAGGTCCGGACGACATTGTTGCGATTTGCTCTTTTATTCTCGATCCGCAAGACCTCAAGATTACGGAAGAGTCCGTGCCAGTGTCGGCCGGTACGAAATTGTCGATTGACGAGCGTAGGCAAGTCGAGGCGGAACAGGGCTTTGGGTTCTTTGAGCCACTGCATTCGGCCATAGCGACCAAGGATCAGGAAAATGCACAAGGTTACGGTTTTTTCGCACCGTTCGTGCCCCTCGATATTGCCGCGCCTGTGGCAAGCAAGGCTACCGATTCTGAAGAAGATGATGCGGATGACTCGCATCACGTCGTTGTCGCAGCCGATAAAAAACCAGTTGTGAAGCGCGAAGCCGATAAAGTCGCCAGTAGTGCCGAATCTTCTTCAATTCGCGTTGGTATAGAAAAAGTCGATCAACTGATCAATCTCGTTGGTGAGTTGGTCATCACGCAAGCAATGATCGAACAGCGCACCGATTCGCTTGACCCAATGCTGCATGAGCGTTTGTTGAACAGTGTCACGCAACTGACGCGGAATACGCGTGATTTGCAGGAGGCCGTAATGTCCATCCGCATGATGCCGATGGATTATGTCTTTTCACGCTTCCCACGCATGGTGCGAGATCTCGCAGCCAAACTGGGCAAGAAGGTTGATTTCGTTACGCACGGCGCAGCTACGGAACTCGACAAGGGCCTGATCGAGCGCATTGTTGATCCTTTGACACATCTGGTGCGCAACAGTATCGATCATGGCATTGAGATGCCGGATGTACGCGCAGCGGCAGGTAAAGCACCAGCCGGACAACTTTCGCTTTCGGCGGGCCATCAGGGCGGAAATATCATCATTGAGGTGAGCGATGACGGTGGTGGTTTGAATCGCGACAGAATTCTCGCCAAGGCCAAGCAACAAGGCATGGAAGTTTCCGACGACATGCCGGATGAAGAAGTCTGGCAATTGATTTTTGCGCCAGGTTTTTCGACTGCGGAAGCGGTGACGGATGTGTCCGGCCGTGGTGTCGGCATGGATGTAGTGAAACGAAATATTACTGCGATGGGGGGCGTGGTCGATATTCGCTCCAGTAAAGGTTTTGGCACGACCATATCGATTTCACTACCTTTGACTCTGGCTATTCTTGACGGCATGTCGATCAAGGTTGGTGACGAAATCTACATACTGCCTTTGGGCTATGTGGTCGAATCCCTGCAGCCTGATCCGGATGATGTAAAGGAAATCAGCGGGCAGGGCAAGGTGGTCAAGGTGCGCGGCGATTACCTGCCTTTGATACCTTTGTACAAAATGTTTGAAATTGAGCCACGCTTTATCGAACCGTCCGAAGGGATAGTAGTTATTCTGGAGTCGGAAGGTCGTAAAGCAGCGTTATTCATCGATGAACTGGTCGGACAACAACAAGTCGTTGTCAAAAATCTGGAATCGAATTATCGCAAGGTGGCCGGTATATCCGGCGCTACCATTCTCGGCGATGGCGGTGTATCGTTGATCATCGATGTAGCAGCATTATTGCGTTCAAGTCGCCAATTGAACGATGAATCCATTTATTCCTGAAGAGGAGAATTTCCATGATTCACAATGTAAAAGACAATACGACCGGTGCTGAAACTGGCAATGAATTTCTGGCTTTCACGTTGGGCAAGGAAGAATACGGTATCGATATTTTGAAGGTGCAGGAAATTCGTGGTTACGAAGCTGTGACACGGATTGCGAATGCCCCTGAGTTCGTTAAAGGTGTGGTCAATCTGCGTGGCATCATCGTACCTATCGTTGATATGCGCATCAAATTCAATTTGGGTGAGCCGACCTATGATCAATTCACCGTCGTGATTATCCTGAATATCAGCGGACGTGTGGTTGGCATGGTGGTGGATAGCGTTTCTGATGTGATCACCTTGTCGCCAGAGCAGATCAAGCCAGCGCCGGAAATGGGGACTGCGTTCAATACTGATTATCTGATTGGTTTAGGCACACTGGATGAGCGTATGCTGATCCTTGTTGATATCGATAAATTGATGTCCAGTGAAGAAATGGGATTGATTGAAAAAATTGCAGCATAAGCTGCAAGTTTATTGGGCCTGCAAGATTCAGATTCGCAGCTGTTCAGTTGCCAGGCGCCAAATGGGATTCAAGTTGTCGTAGTTCAGAAATCGACTGTGTAAAACAGCGGATGAAATTTAGGGAGATGGCATATTCTGCACGAAGGAATATGCCCAAGGTGAAAAGGAAATCAGCAGTATGAAACCGAATTCTCAAGCAAGATCAGAAGGCTCCAAAGAGTTTGAGTTTACGGCACGTGATTTTGAACGAGTACGTACGCTGATTTATAAAAAGGCAGGCATTGCACTTGCCGAGAGCAAGCAGGAAATGGTCTATAGCCGTTTGGCGCGACGTTTGCGTGCGACCGGAATTGGCTCTTTTGTTAGTTATCTCGACAAGCTGGAGCAGGGCGGCGATGCGGAAGAATGGGAGGCATTCACGAATGCCTTGACGACCAATCTCACCTCATTTTTCCGCGAAGCGCATCATTTTCCGATTCTTGCCGAACATCTGAAAAAAGTAAAAGAGCCTATCGAAATATGGTGCTCTGCTGCCTCTACTGGTGAGGAGCCATATTCAATTGCGATGACTGCCTGCGAGGCATTCAATACCTTGACCCCACCAGTGCGCATAATTGCGACCGACATCGATACCAATGTATTGAACACGGGCGCCAATGGTGTCTATTCGATAGATCGCCTCGACAAGATGTCACCTGAACGGGCCAAGAAATTTTTCCTGCGCGGTAAAGGTGAGCGAGAAGGCTTGGTCCGCGTACGTCCCGAGTTGCGCCAACTGATCACTTTCAAGCAGGTCAACCTATTGTCTGATAACTGGGGTATCAACACGCAATTCGACGTTATATTTTGTCGTAATGTGATGATTTATTTTGACAAGCCAACGCAGGGAAAGATACTGGATCGCTTCGCGCCGCTGATGAAGCCAGATGCCTTATTGTTCGCGGGTCATTCAGAGAATTTCCTGTATGTGTGTGATGCGTTCAAGTTGCGTGGAAAAACTGTCTACGAACTTGATCCGGAAAAAAAAGCACGCGCACAATTACGTCGCGCATGAGATAGAACTTATGAATGAATTGACCAAAGAACATTTCGCCACGAATGTCTATTACGATCGGACCTTCGATCGTGACGCGGCAAAAATTCTGCCGGGTGAGTATTACTACACCAGCAAGGATATGTTGATCGTTACTGTACTTGGGTCGTGTGTCTCAGCGTGCATACGCGATCGCGCCACAGGCGTGGGAGGCATGAATCATTTCATGTTGCCTGATGGCGGCAGCGATGCAGATAGCCCGATTTCCGCATCGGCACGCTACGGCACATACGCGATGGAAATTTTGATCAATGATTTGCTGAAGGCCGGTGCAAAACGCGAAAATCTCGAAGCCAAGGTATTCGGTGGCGGTGCTGTGCTGCGCGGATTTTCATCCATGAATGTGGGCGAACGCAATGCCCAGTTTGTGCGTGATTTTCTCAAGGTCGAGAATATACGCGTGGTCGCAGAAGACTTGAATGACATCCATCCGCGCAAGGTTTATTACTTTCCGCGTAGCGGCAAGGTATTGGTCAAAAAATTGAAACAATTGAATAACAATACGCTAGTCAATCGCGAACAGGATTACGCCAACCGCTTGCAGACAAACAATGTCGCGGGCGATATCGAATTGTTTTCCTGATTCGCTTTTTCTCTATAAAGACAGCTATACCAAGGTGGCGGCATGAAAATTAAAGTATTAATCGTGGACGATTCGGCGTTGATCCGCAGCGTAATGAAAGAGATCATCAATAGCCAGCCCGATATGGAAGTGGTCGGTGTTGCCCCTGATCCGATTGTGGCGCGTGACTTGATCAAGCAAACCAACCCTGATGTACTGACGCTGGACGTCGAGATGCCACGCATGGATGGGCTCGATTTTCTCGAGAAGCTGATGCGCTTGCGCCCTATGCCAGTAGTGATGGTGTCGTCTTTGACTGAACGCGGTTCGGAAATTACACTGCGCGCGCTAGAGCTTGGCGCTGTCGATTTTGTCACCAAACCAAAGATGTCGATCCAGAGCGGCATGCTGGAATATACGGAAATGATTGCGGATAAAATTCGTGCGGCTTCCAAGGCGCGCATCAAGCCGCGTCAGATTACGTCGACGGAGCCTGGTAAGGTTGGCGAGAGTGCCTTGCCTCTGATACGTAATCCGCTGACCAGTAGTGAAAAACTGATCATCATCGGTGCCTCGACTGGCGGCACCGAGGCGATCAAGGATTTCTTGATGCAGATGCCATCTGATTGCCCGGGCATTTTGATTACACAACATATGCCACCTGGCTTTACGAAATCGTTTGCGCAGCGGCTGGACAGTTTGTGCAAAATCGATGTCAAAGAGTCAGAGGGTGGTGAGCGTATTTTGCCAGGTCATGCTTATCTCGCACCGGGCCATTCTCATTTGCAATTGGTACGTAGCGGCGCCAATTACATGACTCAACTTGATCAGGGACCACCGGTGAATCGTCATCGTCCGTCGGTGGATGTACTGTTTCACTCGGCGGCAGTATATGCAGGGAAAAATGCTGTAGGCGTGATTCTCACCGGTATGGGTAAGGATGGCGCACTCGGCATGCTGGAGATGAAAAATGCAGGTGCTCATAATTTCGCCCAGGACGAAGCTTCCTGCGTCGTATTCGGCATGCCGCGCGAGGCAATAGCAGTCGGGGCGACACATGAAGTGGGGCCTTTGAACGCATTGCCGGGCATGGTTTTAGGCTATCTTGCAACACATAGCAGTCGCGCTTTGCGCGTATAAGCCAAGGATTAATGTTGCCGAGCTGGAATTCTTCCAACTCTGCGGCAGCATCAGTGCATAATAGTAGGGTTCGAAAGAGAGTGAATTGCATATCGGTTCAATCTCTTTCAAGATCGATAACGATTCAAAGAATTAATGGAGTAATTCATGGCAGGTCCAAACACCAAATTTTTAGTCGTCGATGATTTTTCAACAATGCGTCGTATCGTCCGCAATCTTTTGAAAGAGTTGGGCTATACCAACGTTGATGAAGCTGAAGACGGTGCCATGGCACTGGCCAAGCTGCGCAGCGAACAGTTTGATTTCGTCGTATCCGACTGGAATATGCCGAATATGGATGGCTTGACGATGTTGCAAAACATTCGTGCCGATCCGGCTCTTTCGAAGTTGCCTGTGCTGATGGTGACTGCAGAAGCAAAAAAGGAAAACATCATCGCAGCCGCACAAGCAGGTGCGAACGGCTACGTTGTAAAGCCATTTACAGCCGCGACTCTGGACGAAAAACTCGCGAAGATTTTCGAAAAACTGGCTGCTGCCGGGGCTTGAGTTGAGCACGACTTCGCGGGCAGGCGCAGTGTCTTCCGAATTGATTGGGGCAGGGGGCGATACTTCGCATGATGAAGTATTGTCGCGCGTGGGGCACATGACACGTGCTTTGCACGATAGCTTGCGCGGTTTGGGTTTCGATCAATTGATAGAGCGTGCTTCGCACGATATTCCTGACGCACGCGACCGACTGGACTATGTGGCGCGCATGACCGAGCAGGCGGCACAGCGCGTGTTGAACGCGACTGAGGCGGCTGGCCCGCTGCAAGATCGGATTCAGGCAGATGCCGCCAATATGTCCAGCGAATGGCAGCAGACTCTGCAGGGTTCGTTTTCAGAAGAAAAATACCGTGCCATGGCAGCGCGTACCGTCGCTTATCTAGACCAGACCCAAGGCGCAACTGCGGAAACCAAGCAGCATCTGATGAATATCATGATGGCGCAGGATTTTCAGGATTTGACAGGGCAGGTCATTAAAAAAGTGACGGAGCTGGCGCACGGCCTTGAGCAGCAGTTGCTGCAATTGCTGGTCGATTATGCGCCGCCGGAAATCAAGCGTGAAGTTGATACTGGCTTGTTGAACGGACCGCAAATCAATCCGATTGGTAACGACGTTGTTGCTGGACAGGCACAAGTAGACGATCTGCTCGATAGCCTGGGGTTTTAATACACAGGGGCAGTAATTACTGCGCTCTTTTTTGTTTTGTTTTGTTTTGGTTTTCCCTTTCTTCTCTCCTCCATGTCTGAAAACAAATTCATTGTTCGAGAACCGCTGCTGAGTGCGGCGCAGCAAATTGTCGGGTACGAACTTCGTTGGGATGGCAACAAGCACGGCGACGGCATGGCCAGTGATGATGATTTGCTTGAATTGGTTACATTTGTGGCCGAGCAGTTATGCAATGAAGAATCCGGTTGGCTGCTGAACGACAGTGTGCTGTTTCTGGAGGCCACACCGGCATTGATTGCTTCTGCCGTGGTGCAGACGCTGCCGCCAAAAAACATAGTGTTCCGTTTGACCGCGGCTGATCTGGCTGATGCCGATACATACAAAGCCGTGGTCGAGTTGCGAGAGCAAGGCTATGGCATTTCGTTGTGTGATGCCGAGACAGTGGCACCTGATAGTCCTTTGCTGGCTATCGTCAGCCACGTCGAAGGCTCGCTCGGCGGTGACGGTGCGTTTGCAGGTGCCGCCAGCGTTGATGGAAAGCCTTCACCTATCAAGGTTGCACGTCATATCGCCAGCTGGCAGGAATACGATGCCTGCGTTGCTGCCGGCTTGCAAACCTTCATAGGCAATCTCTACCTGAAACCGCGTGCTAGTGTAGAAAAACAGGGTTTGAATGCAGCGCAAACCATCATTGTGCAGTTGATGCAGATGGTACGTAAAAATGCAGATGTGCGCGAACTTGAGAATGTCCTCAAGCGTGATGCCACTCTCTCATACAAACTGTTCCGCTACATCAACAGCGTTGGCTTTGGTCTGGGTGCAGAAATCCAATCCTTGCGGCATGCAGTCACCATGCTGGGCTATTCACCCCTGTATCGCTGGTTGTCGCTGTTGCTGGCAACTGCCAGTACCAATAGTCATTCCGCCGTGTTGATGCAGACAGCGATCGTACGTGGGCGTTTTGCCGAACTCGCGGGAAACGGCATTTTGCCCAAGCTGGAAGCCGAGAACCTGTTCGTGGTCGGCATGTTTTCACTGCTGGATCGGTTGCTTGGCATACCGATGGAAGAAGTCCTGGAAAAAATTCAGTTGTCTGAACTGGTTTCCCAGGCTTTGCTGACAAGGGACGGCATGTACGGTCCATTCCTGGCGTTGGCAGAGGCGTGTGAGCCGGATAATGGCGACATCGGCGCACTGGCTGATTCCTTGTTTCTCAATGCGCGACAGGTCAATGAGGCACATTTAGCCGCATTGGCATGGGCCCAAGCGATCAAAATCTAAGCTGTTTTCAAATATACCCGCTAGGCAATATTTAAAAAGCGGGTATTTCCCACCCTATTCCCTCGATCACCCAGAAGCTTTCTAGCCAATAATCGACTCATTGGTCCGTATGGCGTCGCGTTGAACGCCTACCAGACTACCTCAGGAGTCGGCCTTGGCTGAAGAAAGTGATCTCGAAAAGACAGAACCCGCATCACCGCGCAAGCTGGAACAGGCGCGGGAGAAGGGTGACGTCCCGCGTTCGCGCGAGCTGGCGACCTGCACTTTGCTGCTGGGCGCGAGTGCGGCCTTCTGGTTCACGGGCGGCAATATGATCACCCAACTCAATGAAGTACTTGCTTCCGGCCTGAGCTTTGATCGCGAAATGGCTTTTGATATGGAATTGCTGCTGGCGCATGCCGCAGCCAGCATCATCAAATTACTCATCGCATTTGCACCTGCCGCCCTGATCCTGATCGTGGTCGCCCTGGCATCGCCCATGCTGATTGGCGGCTGGTTGTTCAGCGCAGAAGCTTTACAACCGAATTTCGGTCGCATGAACCCGATCAAAGGCATAGGCAATATGTTTTCCTCCCGTTCCGCAGTTGAACTGGGCAAGGCGATCGGCAAGACTGTACTGGTCGGCGGGATCGCGTGGATGGTCATCAAATACGAAATCGATGCGGTGCTGGCACTGAGCGTAGAACCGCTGAAGTCCGGCATGGAACATTTGGGTCACTTGCTGATGGTCAGCTTCATCTTCATCGTGAGCGGCTTGATCATCATTGCGGCAGTGGATGCACCTTATCAAATGTGGTCCCATGCGAAGAAATTGATGATGTCGCGTCAGGATGTGCGCCAGGAATCCAAGGAGTCTGACGGTAATCCTGAAATCAAAGCCAAGATTCGCCAGCAACAACGCGAAATGGCACGTCGTCGCATGATGTCTGAAGTTCCAACTGCAGACGTGGTCGTGACCAACCCGACGCATTATGCAGTTGCACTCAAATATTCAGAAAAAGGTAATCGCGCGCCGATAGTCGTTGCCAAGGGTGCGGATGAAGTCGCGGCAAGAATCCGTGAGCTCGCGATGGAAAACAATGTCGTGATGATGGAAGCGCCACCTTTGGCGCGTGCCTTGTTCCGCCACGCGGAACTGGGTGACGAGATTCCGGAAGCCTTGTATATCGCCGTAGCTGAAGTTCTGGCCTATGTATTCCAGTTGCGCGCCTATAGCAAAAACGGTGGTTCACGTCCGAAAAAACCGGGTGATATCGATGTGCCGCCAGAACTTGATCCTCTCAACCCAGCTGCAGAAGATGCAGACACCAATGGCCTGCCACAATGAATAGCCTGAAATTATCTGCCTGGATGTCGGGCCCTGGTTCAAAAGCGATCGCGGCTCCGCTGATCATCATCATGATGTTGTCGATGATGATTTTGCCGCTGCCGGCCATCGTCCTCGATATTTTCTTCAGCTTTAATATCGCGCTTTCCATCATCGTGTTACTGACTGCTTTGTACACGGTCAAGCCGCTGGATTTCATGGTGTTCCCGACCGTGCTGCTGGTCAGCACAATGTTGCGTCTTTCGCTGAATGTGGCTTCCACGCGCGTAGTGTTGACCGAAGGTCACAACGGCCCGGACGCAGCCGGCAAAGTGATTGAAGCATTCGGCCACTTCCTGATCGGCGGTAACTACACAGTCGGTATTGTCGTGTTCGTGATTTTGACCATCATCAACTTTACCGTTGTGACCAAAGGTGCAGGTCGTATCGCAGAGGTCGGTGCGCGTTTCGCATTGGATGCGATGCCTGGTAAACAAATGGCGATTGATGCTGATTTGAACGCTGGTTTGATCGGTGAACAAGATGCGCGTCTGCGCCGCACACAGGTCGCGCAAGAAGCAGAGTTTTACGGCGCGATGGATGGTGCGAGTAAGTATGTGCGCGGTGATGCGATCGCCGGCATTATCGTTACCGTCATCAATATTGTCGGCGGCTTGATCGTCGGTATGGTCCAGCATGACATGGGATTTTCTTCCTCGCTGGAAAACTACACCTTGCTGGCTATCGGCGATGGTTTGGTCGCACAGATTCCTTCTCTGATTATTTCAACCGCTGCCGGTATCGTGGTTTCGCGGGTTGCCAGTGAGCAGGATATTGGTGGTCAACTGATTGGTCAGCTGTTCGCCAAGCCACAAGTTCTTTACATCACAGCAGCCATCATCGGCGGCATGGGTTTGATCCCGGGCATGCCGCATATCGCCTTCCTGTTCCTTGCCGGCGTGATGGCAGGCGCTGCTTATCTGGTTTCGCAACGTGCGTTGAAGGCACCGGAAGTCGAGCCTGAAGTGACTGCACCGCCGCCAGCGCCTGAAGTCGAAGAAGCAACCTGGCAAGACATCGTGCAAGTCGATACCCTCGGTCTGGAAGTCGGCTATCGCCTGATCCCATTAGTGGATAAATCGCAAAGTGGCGAGCTGCTGCGTCGTATCAAAGGCATACGCAAAAAATTCGCACAGGAAGTAGGCTTCCTGTCGCCACCTGTACATATACGCGACAACCTTGAGTTGAAGCCATCCGCCTATCGCATCACGCTCAAAGGTGTGGAAGTCGGTAGCGGCGAAGCACATGCAGGCCAGTTCCTTGCGATCAATCCTGGCATGGTGAGCGGTACCTTGCCTGGCCAGGCAACCAGCGACCCAGCCTTTGGTTTGCCGGCGACATGGATCGACGCAAATTTGCGCGAGCAGGCACAGGGTATGGGTTACACCGTTGTTGATGCCGGTACCGTGGTGGCGACGCACTTGAATCATTTGATCACCACGCACGCGGCGGAATTGCTCGGTCGCCAGGAAGTGCAGCAACTGCTCGACCATCTGACCAAGGAATCGCCAAAACTGGTGGAAGACCTGGTGCCGAAATTGATCCCGTTGTCGACGCTGCAAAAAGTTTTGCAAAACCTGCTGATCGAAGGCGTACACATCCGCGACATGCACACCATCATCGAAACCATGACCGAACATGCGAGCTTTACGCAAGACGTCAATGAGTTGACTGCGCTGGTCCGCGTTGCACTCGGCCGCGCGATTGTGCAGCAGCTGTTCCCATCGACAAATGAGTTGTCGGTGATGACTTTGGATAATCGACTCGAGCGTTTGTTGACACAAGCATTGAGTGCAAGTGGTCCGGAAGGTGCTGGCATCGAGCCAGGCCTGGCCGATACGATCGCTGCGCAGGCAGAAGCTGCCACGCGTCAACAGGAGCAATTGGGATTAACGCCGGTACTGTTGGTGCCGGCACAGTTAAGGGCATTGCTGGCGCGCTTCCTGCGCCGTGCATTGCCGCAGTTGAAAGTTCTTTCGCACGCAGAAGTACCCGATTCAAAAACGATCAGAGTTACTAGCTTGGTTGGAGGCCAGATATGAATGTCAGAAAATTTACAGCAAGCACGTCGCGTGGCGCATGGAGTCTGGTGCGTGAAGCACTCGGCCCGGACGCCGTTATTCTCTCCAACCGTGCGGTGGAGGATGGCGTCGAGATTCTCGCGCTGGCTGGCGAAGACATGGCAGCACTGGCCGAGCCTATGGTCGAGAAAGCGATTTCCGAAACGACCCTGGCTGCTTTGTCACCCAAGCACAAATTGACGCATGCTCAGCCCGCACCGTTGGCTATTCCTGCTCCTGCAGTGGCAGCGGAATCTGTACCTGCAGTACAGGTGCCGCAGTCCGTATTGGGTGAAATCAACACTGCCGAGCTGCATGACGTGATGAAAGAAATCCGTTCCATGCGCGGCATGCTCGAAATGCAATTGGCTGAACTCGCATGGACCGATCAGCACAAACGTGAACCAGCCAAATCCAGCGTCCTGCGCGAAATGCTGGCCGCCGGATTCAGCGCCAGTCTGTCGCGCTATCTGATTGAAAGAATGCCCGCTAATGCCAGCAAGGATAGCGGCATGGAATGGATCAAGACCATTCTGACGCGCAATCTGGCGACCATCGGCAATGAAAACGAAATTCTTGAAAAAGGCGGCGTGTATGCATTGGTCGGCCCTACAGGCGTAGGCAAGACCACGACCACTGCAAAACTGGCGGCGCGTTGCGTGATGCGCCACGGCCCCGGCAAACTCGCACTAATCACCACAGACGGCTATCGTATCGGCGGCTACGAGCAATTGCGCATTTACGGCAAGATTCTCGGTGTCATGGTGCACTCGGTCAAAGATGAAGCCGACCTGCGTATCGCGCTTGATGAACTCAAAGGCAAGCACACGGTATTGATTGATACCGTCGGCGTCAGCCAGCGCGATCAAATGGTGGCCGAACAGATTGCCATGTTGAGCGGTGCCGGCAGTCAGGTCAAACGCCTGCTGTGCCTGAACGCGACATCGACCGGCGAAACGCTCAATGAAGTCGCACGTTCTTACATGGGCGATGGGCTCGCAGGCTGCATATTGACCAAATTAGATGAAGCTGCAACCATTGGTAGTGCACTAGATGTAGTCATTAGACAGAAATTGAACTTATACTACGTAGCTAATGGGCAACGCGTGCCGGAAGACTTGCACGTGGCGAACCAACAGTACTTGGTTGACCGTGCATTCAAGCTCAAGCGCGAAACGGCTCCATTCCAGTTCAATGATGCGGAAATACCTTTGGTAATGGCAAATACAGCAAGAGCAATGAACGACAAAAGTTTGCGTGAGGTGATTCTTGGCTAGTTTCGAATGTGATCAGGCAGAAGGTCTACGGCGCATGCTCGCCGGACCGAAGCCGCGCATTTTCACATTTTTATCCGCCACGTCGATTGCGGATAAAAGTGCAATGCTGGTCAATTTGAGCGCTTCACTTGCTTCCAGCGGCAGCGATGTCGTGTTGCTGGACGCGTGCATGTCGAAGGATGGCATCACACGTCGCATGGGTGTTGAGGTACAAGCGACCCTACTCGATGTGGCGCGTCAACAGCGCGCCCTGAATCAAGTCGTGCAACCTATGCCCCAAGGCTTTGGACTTGCGTCTTTGACTAGCGGTTCGGTGCACGCTGCCTCGCGTGATGCTGACCAGTTGCGTCGTCTGTCGAACGCCTTCGGCGTACTGGCTGCGCAATCCGATGTATTGGTGGTGGATGCAGAGTTGGACGAGAGCGATAATTTCACGATTCCCGGCATGGCTAGTGGCGACATCGTGATTCAGGTCGCACCTGGTGCGGCCTCGATCAAGGAGGCCTACTCGCTGATCAAGCGCCTCAACAATCAATTAGGTCGTCGACCTTTTGGCATCCTGGTGACGGGGGCCGACGAGCGCGAGGCAGCACTCGTCTATCAAAACATGGCGCAGGTCGCCAGCCGATATCTGGCGGTACAACTGCATTCCATCGGTTCAATTCCCTCGGATGAAAACACAACACGCGCTGCGCGTTTGGGGCGTGCCGTGATTGATGCATTTCCCATGGCCGGCGCATCGATTGCGTTCCGTCGCCTGGCAGAACGTTTTGCCTTGTCCGCCCATGGCGCCAAGTTCGGGGCTTGATCGATGTACACGGCAGAAGGAAAATCAGATAGGGATCACCTAGTCAGCCAGCACGCACCGCTAGTCAAGAAGCTCGCGCACCAGATGAAAGCCAAATTGCCTCCCAGCGTAGAAGTCGACGATCTGATTCAGGCAGGCATGATTGGTTTGCTGGACGCCGTCAGCCGTTACGAAGAAACCCATGGTGCCCAGTTCGAAACCTATGCGGTGCAACGCATACGTGGTGCCATGCTGGATGAATTGCGCAGCAGTGACTGGATGCCACGCAGCATGCGTCAGAACATGCGCAAGATCGAGGTGGCGATGAACAGTCTGCAGCAAAAGCTGGGCCGCCCACCAAATGAAAGCGAAGTTGCCAAGCAGCTCAAGTTGTCACTGGCCGATTATCAGGATTTGCTGAGTGACGGCGGCGGCCATCAGCTGGTGTATTACGAAGATTTTCACGATAGTGAAGATAACGAACACTTCCTTGATCGCTATTGCACCGACGAGTCACCCGATCCTTTGCAGAATTTGATGAACACCGGTTTCCGTTCAGCGGTTATCGCAGCCATCGAAGCATTGCCGGAACGAGAAAAAATTCTGATGAGTTTGTACTACGAACAGGAAATGAATTTGAAGGAAATCGGGGCCGTGATGGGTGTCACCGAATCACGCGTATCACAATTACATAGCCAGGCCATTGCCAGGATGCGTGCAAACTTGAGGGAGAGAGCGTGGACTGGGGTAGCTTAATTGGCATAGCGCTTGCGCTTGGCGGCTTGCTCGCCGGACAACTGCTGGAAGGTGGCAAGCTCAGTTCACTGATTCAGCCAGCCGCGTTCATCATCGTGGTGGTTGGCACCATGGGTGCAGTCTTGCTGCAAAGTGGCTGGCCGACTTTTGTGCGCGGTATCAAAATGGCGAGTCGCGTGTTTGTTCCGCAAGACGATGACTACCCAAGTTTGATGCGCGAGATGACGAACTGGAGCACGATAGCCCGACGCGAAGGCCTCCTGAGTCTCGAACGTGTCATCAAGGACGTCAAAGATCCCTTCATTGCTCATGGCTTGCGCTTGATCGTCGATGGTGTCGATCCGCACAAATTGCGTGGCGTGCTCGACATGGAAATCGGCGCATATGAAACGCGCGAACGTCTGGCTGTAAAAATCTGGGATTCCGCAGGCGGCTATGCCCCCACCATCGGTATTCTCGGTGCAGTACTGGGTTTGATCCATGTGATGGAAAATTTGTCCGATCCTAGCCGCCTTGGTAGCGGGATTGCTGTCGCGTTTGTTGCAACGATTTACGGTGTCGGGTTTGCCAATCTGGTGTTCTTGCCGATCGCCAGCAAACTCAAGGCAATCGTCGCCCGCGATGTCTTCAGGCACGAGATGCTGGCCGATGCGTTCTCCGGTATTGCTGCGGGTGACAATCCTCGCTTGATCGAAGAGCGCATGAATATCTACCTGATGTAACGCGCTTACAGTCCAGACAACGCACATGGCCCGCAAAAAACACGAAGAAGAACACGAAAACCATGAACGTTGGCTGGTGTCTTATGCCGACTTCATTACCTTGCTGTTCGCCTTCTTCGTCGTCATGTATGCCATTTCATCGGTCAATGAAGGCAAGTACCGCATTCTGTCCAACTCTCTTGGCATTGCCTTCGGTGGTGCCACACCCAAAACGCCAACCTTGAAAGATCCTGTTGAGGTCAACCGTCCTGCATTGAACATTCGTCCAATTCCTACCCCAGCGCAGCGCGCCAGCGACGCCGCGGTCAAACGCGAGAAAATTCAGATGACGAATATCGCACGTGACCTTCTGAAAGCAATGGCACCGTTAATCAGTCAGGGTAAAGTGCGCGTGACACAAACCAGTCGTGGCGTCAGCGTAGAAATCAATGCCAGCTTATTGTTTGCCCCAGGTGAAGCAAAGCTCAGCCCCATATCGGAAAAAGCCTTGCGCGCAGTTGGTGAAGTATTGAACAAGGTTGACAACGATATCCAGGTCGAAGGACACACCGATAATGTGCCTATCAGTAACGCAATGTTTCCATCCAACTGGGAATTATCTGCCGTGCGTGCGAGCAGCGTTGTCAGGTTGTTCCTGGATAATGGCATGGATGAAAAACGTCTGGTCGCCGTGGGCCACGGCGCCAATCAACCGGTTGCCAGCAACGACACGGCAGAAGGGCGCTTGCGCAATCGTCGCGTGCAGCTGATGATTCTTTCCGGCTTGCCTGAAGTAGTGACCGAAGTACCTGTCACAGCAGAAAACTGAACACGCGATTCGTTGCCGCGCCGGGTTCAAACCATAGATTCAAGTTATAAAAATCATGAGCATCATAGACAAAGCGTGATCAGATCGCAGAATCGCAGCGCTCTCCGCCCGCGTTCAGCAACAACTTAAAATCAAATTCAAAAAATCCGACGAGCGCGGATGGCATTCAACTGTCGCCGGAGATGCTGCTTTCATCGAATACACAGCCTGCCGTCACCCAAGCGCTACTCTCGCACGCGAACTCTTGTAGCTTGCGATGCAATTGTCCGGCTATCGACACATCAAGATTGGGATTTCATCCGAGAGAACATCCATGGTCTAGCTACCGCGCGAATGCAGAAGGGAAACCTTCGATAATCTTGGCAAATAGATGTTATGAGTGCGGATATTTTTAATTTCCATATAAAATTAATTTCAATAAGAATCATTTGACATGACATTACTTGCCTCGCTAAGATGGGACGTTCTTGGGATGGCATGATTCGAAGAGTGTATTCAGTTTTTGTTTTGAGCATGTCGTCTCTACAAGAACTGCGATGCTTGGCATCACGGTTCGCCCGCGCAGAGAATGGGAGTCCTGTTGAAGACATCGAGCATACGCCGACTATCGGTCGCTTTACTTACTGTGGCCGGTTTTACTGCCTCGTTAAACGTTAGTGCAGAAACGACGCTAGAACGCATACAAAGAACCGGTGAAATCCGCATTGGTTACGCCAACGAAACGCCTTTCGCATACACCAAACTTGATGGCAGCATGACAGGTGAATCACCTGAAATCGCACGTGTTATTCTTGCAAAGATGGGTATTAAAAAAGTCAGTGCAGTGCTGACTGAGTGGGGGGCCTTGATCCCAGGTTTGCAAGCCAATCGTTTTGACGTGATTGCTGCAGGCATGTACATCACGCCAGAACGCCAAGAGCAGGTGTTGTTTACAGACCCGCACTATCAAATTAAAGATACCTTGCTGGTTAAAAAAAATAATCCAGCCAATCTGACCAGTTATGCGGATGTTGCTGCGAATTCAAAAGTGAAGTTGGCAGTGATGTCTGGCACCGTCGAATACGCCTATGCGCGTGATGCTGGTGTGACAGACGCGCAGATTCTGCAAGTCCCTAATACGATCGCACAACTGCAGTCTGTGATGACCGGTCGTGCAACGGCAGCAGTCGGCACTCGTTTAACGATGGCTGACCTGGCTAAGAAAAGTCGTGGCAAGCTGCAAGCGATTGAAAATTTCTCTGATGATCCATCACACACTGGTTATGGCGCGTTGGCATTTCGCAAGAGTGATCAGGATTTGCGCGATGCAGTGAATGTCGCACTCAAGGAATGGATAGGAACTGAGGAGCATTTGGCAACCGTCGCACCATTTGGATTTGATCGTTCTAATTTAACGGACAAAAAGGCTGAAGAGTTGTCTGCGCCATCAAATTAATTACCTGACACTGTTGTCATTCCCTTTGTTGAGGTGCAAGCATGATTGCTGAACTGTTGCCACTTTTGTGGCAAGGCACCTTGATTACTATACAGATCACCATGATTGCATCTGTTGTTGCAATCATGCTGGCTATTTTTGCAGCGCTTGCAAAGACTTCGCCATGGCGTGCCTTGCGTTGGCTGGCGAATATCTATATTGAGATTTTTCGCGGTACGTCCTTGCTGGTGCAATTATTCTGGTTGTACTTCGTCCTTCCTTTGCCTCCATTCAATATCACGATGACGTCTTATACAGTCGCTGTGATCGGTCTCGGCCTGCACATTGGAGCCTACGGTGCTGAAGTAATGCGTGGTGCGCTCTCTGCTGTTCCTAGAGGGCAGGTCGAAGCCGCCATCGCATTGAATATCCCGCCATTGAAACGGTTCATGCGTATTGTCTTGCCGCAGGCAATGGTCAATGCGATCCCTCCAGGGACCAATCTGCTGATTGAATTATTAAAAGGAACCTCCTTGGTATCCTTGATCACTTTGGCTGATTTAAGCTTCCGCGCGAATCAATTGGTGCAAGTTACCTTTATGAGCCGTGAAGTGTTTGGACTCACTTTGTTGATCTATTTTGTATTGGCGCAATGTATTAATTTTGCGATGCGTTTGTTGGCCCGTCGCCTTGATCGAGGATCAATGCGGAGGAATAACTGATGGCGGCAATTTTTGATTTCCAATTTGCTTGGAGTATTTTGCCGGCCTTGTTGTTTGCATCGATCAACACCATCGTGATTACCTTGATAGGGTTTTCTATCGCTTTGGTCCTTGGCCTTTTTTTAGCGGTCATGCGCCGCAGTCATGGCCGCTTACTTGCTTGGCCAGCTACTTTGCTGATTGAGTTTATTCGCAGTACTCCTTTGCTGATTCAGTTATATTTTCTGTTCTATGTGTTGCCGGAATTTGGGGTGACCTTGAGCGCCATGCAGGCAGGAATTATCGGGATTGCTTTGCATTATTCATGCTACGTGGCGGAGGTTTATCGCGCTGGCTTGGATGGCGTCCCTCGTGGTCAATGGGAGGCGTGTAAGGCCTTGAGCATGCCGCCATTTCATACGTATAGGCGCGTGATATTGCCTCAGGCAATTCGACCTATCATCCCGCCTTTAGCGAATTACCTCGTCGCGATGTTTAAGGACACCCCAGTGCTGTCGGCAATCACCGTGGTCGAGGTGATGCTGCAGGCTAAAAATATCGGTTCGCAAAATTTTCGATACATCGAGCCGATTACCTTGGCAGGTTTATTCTTTTTGATCATCAGTTTGATCATCGCCTTCTTGGTGCGGCGTCTTGAATCTCAGCTACAACTGCCGACAATCAACACAAAGGAATCAATGTCATGAGTGAGTCGACAGAGCCCTTGGTCCGCTTTCGCGGTGTGACCAAACGATATGGAAAATTGACTGTTCTCGATCAACTCGATCTTGATGTCGCACGGAATGAAAAAGTTGCCATCATCGGACCAAGTGGCTCGGGTAAATCAACCTTGCTGCGTGTGCTCATGTTGTTGGAGGGCATAGACGAGGGTGTGATTGAGGTTGATGGCGAACCGTTGACGCACATGCTGCAGAATGGGGCGCTGGTACGTGCCAGCGAAAGTTATAAACGGCAAGGTCGCAGCCGTATCGGTATGGTTTTTCAAAATTTCAATTTGTTTCCGCACATGAGCGCATTGCAGAATGTCGCCGAGGCGCCTATGACAGCTCTGGGTTTGACCAAAAAAGAAGCACATGATCGTTCGGCGGAACTGCTGGAAATGGTTGGCTTGAGCGACAAGTTGGCGCATTACCCATCGCAGCTTTCGGGCGGGCAACAACAACGTGTCGCCATTGCGCGTGCCTTGGCGATGCGGCCGAAAGTCATGTTATTTGATGAGGTCACCTCGGCACTTGATCCAGAGTTGTGTGGCGAGGTATTGAATGTCATTCGCCGTCTGGGCGACGAACATAGTTTGACGATGCTGATGGTGACTCATCAAATGGGGTTTGCCAAAGAATTTGCGGATCGCGTCTGTTTTTTTTCAGAAGGAAAAATCGTCGAGCAGGGCACACCCGCGGAAGTATTTGGTGCTCCCAAACATGAACGCACACAATCATTTTTGCGCGCTGTCATGGATGCTGTTTAAGATGTTGGGTTGACGATAGTTGCGTCGCACCAGATATGACGTGAGCTTGCCTAGTTGCTTGTAGAGTGCGCCATAACGGCGATTCCATTTATTGACTGCACGGTATTGAGTCAGTACGGTTGTGACATCGCCGCGCGCGATGGGACCAGTTAGCGCTAGTTGTGGCCCGACCTTCAAAACATTTTCTGTTGTTTCTCTTACCAACGATGCCATCATCTTGAGCGCTACTTCCTGCGGTATGCCGGCTTGCGCATAGGTTTGCACTGCTGTATCTAACAGCGTTACCAGATAGTTGGAGGCAAACACGGCCGCTGCGTGATACAGGATTTTTTCTCCGCTCTGGATCGTCACTAACTGCGCACCGATTGCTGTGAATAGCGGCGTCAATACATCGAGTGCACGTTGATCGCCCTCGATGCCGCAGTAAGTACCGGCGAAATCGTTGATGATTTTTTCCGGCACTGCAAAACTGCGGATGGGATGAATGCTCGCGATTGCTGCGCCGTGTTCGCTTGCCGCCTGCAATATCGATGATGGCAATGCGCCGCTGCAATGGAAGACGACGCTGTTTGCGGAAAGGCGATCGGCGTTTGCCAGCGCAGCGCAGCAGGCTGCGATTTGATCATCAGGTGCAGCGATCAGGAAGATATCGACAGGGTGCAGATCCGCACAGTTATTCGCTGCGCGGCCTGCCCCTATGAAAGCAATGGCATTTGTTGCGCTTGCTGTGGACCGATTCAAAATATCTTGAATCTCGATCACATGATGATCGTGCCACAAGCGTCCCAGCGTCTGGCCTACTTTGCCACAACCGATAATGCTGAGTGTCGCTGGTTGGTTCATGCTGGTCGCTTGTGATTGGTTTTACTTATTTGCCGGCTTTTTCCAACGCTTCTTGCTGCTCAAGCCATTCAGCTTCTAACTGCGTGACTTCCTTGGTGTAGAAGGACTGATCGGCAAGCAGCTGCTTCAATTCTTTTTTCTTGGCTGCGTCGTAGATCAATGGATCGGCAAGCGCTGTTTCGACGGTGGCTTTTTGAGCGTTGCGTTTGGCGATTTGCTCTTCCAGTTTCTTGATTTTAAGTTCTATCGGTTTTCTGTGTGCAGCCAGTTTTTGGCGATCTTCTGCTTCCTGTTTTTTCTGTTCGCGTTTGTCTACTGCCGATGCGGCGGGTGCCGCTGGTGCGATGACGCTGGCGGATTTTTCCTTGACGACTGGTAGCGCTGCTGCATTGCCGGTCGCGGCGTTCTTGGTCGCGAGTTTGGTCTTGAACAGCCAATCCTTGTAGTCGTCCAGATCGCCGTCGAAAGGTTGTAGCTTACCATCGGCGACGATGATGAATTCGTCTGTCGTGGCACGCAGTAAATGTCGATCATGCGAGACGACCATCAGCGTGCCTTCGAACTGCGCCAGTGCCATCGTCAATGCTTCGCGCGTTTCCAGATCCAAATGGTTGGTTGGTTCATCGAGCAGCAAGAGGTTAGGGCGTTGCCAGACGATCAGTGCCAATGCCAGACGTGCTTTTTCACCGCCGGAAAATGGAGCAATCTTGCTGGTGACCATCGCGCCGTTGAAGTTGAAACTGCCCAGGAAGTTACGTAGTTCCTGCTCGCGAACGTTTGGCGCGATGTGCGCGAGATGCCATAGCGGTGATTCTTCGTGGCGCAGCATTTCGACCTGATGCTGGGCGAAGTAACCGATCGCCAATCCTTTGCCGAATTCCGATACGCCGCTCAGTGGAGCAAGTTCTGCTGCGATGGTTTTGATCAGTGTTGATTTACCTGCGCCATTGACGCCGAGAAGGCCGATGCGCTGGCCGATTTGCAATGAGAAGTTGATGCCGGAAACGATCTTCTTTTCCGTGATCGAATAATCGATTTCATTTTCGATGCGGTAACCGGCATCGACGTTTTCCATGACCAATAATGGATTCGGCGCAGCAGCCGGTTCGCGGAACTCAAATGAAAATTCTGCTGCTGCGCGCAGCGGAGCCAGCTCATCCATTTTCTCCAAAGCCTTCATCCGGCTTTGAGCTTGACGCGCTTTGCTGGCTTGCGCCTTGAAGCGGTTGATGAAGGACTCCAGATGGGCGCGTTGGCGTGTTTGTTTTTCCAGTGCGCTTTGCGCTAGGATCATTTGTGCCGCACGTTGGCGTTCGAAGCCGGAATAATTGCCTGAGTAGCGTTTCAGCTTGCGTTCGTCGATATGGACTATGACGTTGACAACAGCATCCAGGAAATCCCTATCATGCGAGATGACGATCAAGGTGCCTGGGTAACGTTTGAGCCAGTCTTCGAGCCAGATGATCGCGTCCAGATCCAGATGGTTGGTCGGTTCATCGAGCAGCAGCAAATCGGAAGGGCACATCAAGGCTTGCGCCAGATTCAAACGCATACGCCAGCCGCCCGAGAAACTCGCAACCGGTTGTTCCATTTGCGCCATTGTGAAGCCCAGGCCGAGCAGCAATTGTTCGCCGCGCGAGCGCACTGTGTAGGCATCGGCATCGGCGAGCGCGCTGTACAACTCGCCTATCAATGTACCGTTGTCGATGGTGTCCGGTTCGCTTTCGAGAAAGGCCAGCTCTTCTTCCAGGCGGCGCAAGGTGACGTCGCCATCAATCGCGTAGTCGATCGCCGAGCGTTCCAGTGGCGGGGTTTCTTGTGCGACGTAGGCGACGCGCCATTTGGCTGGAAAGTCGATAGAGCCAAGGTCGGCATGCAGTTCACCGCGCAGCAATCCAAACAGGCTCGATTTGCCTGCGCCGTTGGCACCGATCAGGCCGATTTTATCGCCAGGATTAAGGGTGACATCGACTTTGTCGAGCAGTGGCTTGATGCCACGCATGAGTGAAACTTGTTGAAAACGGATCATATGGTGTGTAAGTCAGTCGCGCTGGCGACCGACTTTGCTTCTTCAATAAACGATTTAAAAATAAGCGGCAAGAAAAATTTCTTGTGAGCCGAAAGATGGAGCTGCAAGTTTTGCATCTTGCGTATGCGAAATGTCAGTTCGCTGATTTGCGCGGTTCCCGCCTCAGCGGGAACGAGCATATTAAAAATTATTGCAATTGATCTGCTGTGACCAAGAACACCATATCGTCACCGGCACTGGTCGTTAGCCAGGTCAAATTCAATTCTGGGAATGCGGCTTCTGCAAACGCACGTTCATTGCCGATCTCCACCATCAAGATACCTTTTGGTGTCAGCCGTTTTGCTGCGCCGGCAACGATCTTGCGCACCAGATCCATGCCGTCTTCGCCGCCCGCCAAGGCAATGTGCGGCTCGCGCAGATATTCTGGTGGAAGCTTGCCCATTGAAGTGGCGTTCACGTAAGGCGGATTGGTGATGATCAGATCGTATTTGTTTTCAGGCACGTTGGTGTACAGATCAGATTCGATCAGCGTGATGCGATCCTTCAACTCGTATTCCTCCACATTGCGTTTTGCCACGGCGAGCGCATCGGCGGAAATATCGACTGCATCGACTTGCGCATTCGGGAACGCGTCGGCCAGCATGATAGGCAGGCAGCCGGAGCCTGTGCATAGTTCGAGGATGTTGGTGATCTTGTCCGGATTGCTGACCCATGGTGAAAATTGATCGGGGATCAGCTCGGCGATAAAGGAGCGCGGAACAATGACGCGTTCATCGACGTAAAAGTGATAACCGCCCAACCAGCCTTCGTTGGTAATGTAGGCGGCAGGCAAGCGCTCATCTGCACGCTGTTCGATCACGCGCAAGACAGCGTCGACTTCATGCTGCAACAAGTGCGCATCAAAAAATGGATCGAGTTTGTCGAGCGGCAGTTTCAATGTATGCAGGATCAGGTAAGCCGCTTCATCCAGTGCATTGGTGCTGCCGTGGCCGAAGAATAGCTTCGCGGTGTTGAAACGGGTTACTGCATAACGCAGCAAGTCGCGAATGGTAGAGAGGTCGTTAGGCTTGATAGGCATGGTTCTATACAACTACTAAAAAGGATGAAGCCCGATACGCGCTTGACGCTTATCGGGCAGGGCAATTTTTGATCATGATGGGCAAGGTGTCAGCACATCTTGATCTTTCGATTTTTCAAGGCAGTCTCGTCAAATTCTGCGCTAGTTACCTTGATGTGCTTCTTACAGCAGCAAGTTTTCCATCGTGCGGCGATAGATGTTTTTCAGCGGGTCGATGAACTGCACTTCAATATGTTCATCGATTTTATGAATGCTGCCATTCGGCGGACCGAATTCAACGACCTGCGGGCAAATCTGCGCGATGAAGCGACCATCGGAGGTGCCGCCGGTGGTCGACAATTCTGTCGTGACGCCGGTTTCCGCTTTGATGGCATCTGCCATCGCATCACTCAATGTGCCTTTAGGCGTCAGGAACGGGTAGCCGCTGATCGACCATTTCAAATCATATTCGAGGCCGTGCTTGTCGAGAATTGCATGCACGCGTTGTTGCAAACCTTCGACCGTGCTGGCCGTGCAGAAGCGGAAGTTGAAGTCGATCACCACATTGCCTGGAATGACATTCGATGCGCCTGCGCCGCCGTGCATATTCGATACCTGCCACGACGTTGGTAAATAGTATTCGTTGCCGTCATCCCATTTCTCTGCGACCAACTCTGCCAAGGCAGGCGCGCATTGATGGATAGGGTTGCGTGCCAATTGCGGATACGCGATGTGTCCTTGTATTCCTTTGACAGTCAGTTTGCCAGACATGCTGCCGCGCCGACCGTTCTTGATCGTGTCGCCCAGGACATCCGATGAAGTCGGTTCGCCGACCACGCAGTAATCAAGTTGTTCGCCACGTGCCTTCAATGCATTGCAGACAATCACGGTGCCATCGGTGGCCGGACCTTCTTCATCACTGGTAATCAGGAAGCCGATCGAACCTTTATGGTCGGGATGTGCGTGCACGAATTCTTCTGCGGCGACGACCATCGCTGCGATGGATGTTTTCATATCTGCAGCACCGCGACCATAGAGTTTGCCGTGGCGATGGGTTGGCACGAATGGCGGCGAGGTCCATTGATCCAGCGGGCCAGTAGGCACCACGTCGGTATGGCCTGCGAACACCAGCAGCGGCTGTGTGGTTCCCTTGCGTGCCCACAGATTGGTCACGCCATCGGATTCGATGGTTTCGCAGACAAAACCCAGCGGTGACAGCAATTCGATCAGACGTGATTGGCAGCCTTTGTCTTCCGGGGTGACCGATGACAGTGAAATCAGTTCTTCAGTGAGAGCGAGCGTCTTGCTCATAGGATTAATCTTGAAAAATTTGTTGATAAAGATCGGCGGAGAAGCCGACTGCAGCTTTTTTGTTCTTGACCAGTACCGGACGCTTGATCACGGATGGCGACTCCAGCATGAGCTCGGTGGCACTGGCATTATCGACAACAGATGCCTTGCGCTCGTCAGTCAGATTGCGCCAGGTGGTACCTTTGCGATTGATCAGCACGTCCTGCGGCACATCGCGCAACCAGCCGGCGATCATCTCGCGTGTAATGCCATCTTTCTTGAAGTCGTGAAAGATAAAATCGGTGCCATTGTTACTGAGCCAGGTGCGCGCTTTTTTGACCGTGTCGCAATTGGGAATGCCATACAGAGTGATCGTCATGCTTACATTTTCAATGTGAATTCAGTGAAGCTCGCGCCTTGTTCTTCTTCAGGCTCTTCGACTTCAATTTTTTGTGCCGAATTATTCAGCAGCCAGAACAAATTGCTGGCAGAGTCGGCGTGCGCCAGTGCTTCATCCTGCGTGACGACACCATCCTTGATCAGTTGCATCAAGGCTTGCTCAAAGGTTTGCGAACCCGGCGACATACTTTTTTCAATTGCTTCCTTGATCTGCGTGATTTCGCCTTGCTCGATCAATTCTGCGATGTGACGCGTATTCATCATGATCTCGACTGCAGCGCGACGGCCACCGTCGATGGCACTGATCAGGCGCTGCGAAACAATCGCGCGCAAAGTCGACGAAAGATCCGTCAGGAGCGACTGGCGATTTTCAATCGGATAGAAATTGATGATCCGTGTCAGTGCCTGATAACTATTGTTCGCATGCAGTGTTGCCACGACCAGATGCCCGGACTGCGCATAGGCGAGCGCTGCCGCCATGGTTTCCTTATCGCGAATTTCGCCGATCATGATGCAATCGGGTGCTTGCCGCAATGCGTTGCGCAAGGCCACTGACAGGTTAGCCGAATCGCTGCCGATTTCGCGCTGATTGACGACCGAACGCTTATTCTTGAACAGATATTCGATCGGATCTTCCAGCGTCAGGATATGCCCGGTACGTAGCGTATTGCGATGATCCAGCATCGATGCAATCGTCGTCGATTTACCTGAGCCGGTGGAGCCGACGACCAATAACAGGCCGCGTTTTTCCATGATCATGGTGGCCAATGCAAACGGCAAGTTCAGCGTATCGAGCGCGGGAATTTCGCCCGGGATGTAACGCAATACGGCAGAAATACTGCCGCGCTGGCGAAATGCCGACAAGCGGAAGCTGCCAACGCCAGTCACAGGAACACCAATATTGAGCTCGTTCTCGCGTTCGAGTTCTTCCATCTGTGCTGCCGGCACAACTTCCGCCAGCAAGGACAGGATCGCTTTCTGGTCCAACTTCTGCTGGTTGATCGGCATCAGGCTGCCATTGATCTTGATATGGATCGGCGAATTGACTGCGATAAACAAGTCAGATGCTGCTTTTTCCTTCATCAGGAGAAATAACCGATCCATTGCCATGAGCGAATCCTTAAGTGGACATCAAAACGCGAGTTACAGTGTGCTGTTGCAATCAGTCACGCAGCAATTCGTTAATGGCTGTTTTCGAACGCGTTTGTGCATCCACACGCTTGACGATCACAGCGCAGTACAAGCTGTATTTGCCGTCGGCGGAAGGCAGGTTGCCGGATACGACAACCGAGCCTGCAGGAATGCGGCCATAGGTCACTTCGCCGGTTGCGCGGTCGTAAATTTTGGTCGATTGACCGATGTAGACGCCCATCGAGATGACCGAGTTTTCTTCGACGATGACGCCTTCAACGATTTCCGAGCGGGCACCGATGAAGCAGTTGTCTTCGATGATGGTTGGGTTGGCTTGCATAGGTTCCAGCACGCCGCCGATACCGACGCCGCCGGACAAATGCACGTTCTTGCCGATCTGTGCGCATGAACCCACTGTCGCCCATGCATCGACCATCGAGCCTTCATCGACGTAAGCGCCGATGTTGACGAAGGACGGCATCATGACAACGTTTTTGCCGATGAAGCTGCCATGGCGTGCGACTGCAGGCGGGACGACGCGGAAGCCGCCTTTGGCGAAATCTTCAGCCGTGTAGTTGGCAAACTTGGTTGGTACCTTGTCGTAGAACTGCATATGTTCGCCGGATGGCATGGCGATGTTGTCTTCCAGACGGAAGGACAGCAAGACGGCTTTCTTCACCCATTGATTGACGACCCATGCGCCACTGTCTTTTTGCGCCACACGCAATGTGCCTTCGTTCAATTGCGCGATGACTTGCGAGACGGCGCTACGTACATCTGCAGGCGCGTTTTTAGGTGAGAAGTCTGCACGGTTTTCCCATGCCTGGTCGATGATCTGTTCGAGTTGTTGTGTCATGTGAGTACTTATCGGTTGATGATAAAAATAAAATGATTAAGGGCTGGAATGCAGAAAATTATCAGATACTTGTGCCGGATAATTTCTTGGTAAATTCGACGATGCGTTGTGCGGCTTCCAGGCATTCTTCCACTTCGGCTACCAGCGCCATGCGTATGCGATTCTGCCCGGGATTGATGCCATGCGCCTCGCGGCCCAGATAGCTGCCCGGCAATACCGTGACATTATATTCGGCATAGAGGCGCTTCGCGAATTCAACATCGCTGATGTTGATCAGCTTGTCGACTTTGGCCCACAGGTAAAAACCGGCATCCGGTAAATTGACGTCCAGCACTTCCTGCAGCAATGGCGTGACTTGCTTGAATTTCCTAACGTATTTATCGCGGTTGTCGATGACGTGTTGCTCATCGTTCCACGCCGCAATTGACGCGCTTTGTACGGATGGGCTCATCGCGCTGCCGTGATAGGTACGGTAGAGCAGGAATTTCTGGATGATCTCGGCATCGCCGGCGACAAAGCCGGAACGCATGCCCGGCACATTGGAGCGTTTCGACAGGCTGGAAAAACCGATCAGGCGCGGGTAGCCTTTGCGTCCCAGTTTGTGGGCGGCTTCCAGTCCGCCTAAAGGCGCTGCGGCGCCGAAATAAATTTCGGAATAGCATTCGTCGGCTGCGATCACGAAGCCGTAGCGATCCGATAAGGCAAACAGTTCGGCCCAATCATCCAGCGTCAATACCGCGCCAGCCGGATTACCCGGCGAACAAACGTAGACCAGTTGCACGCGCGACCATACTTCATGCGTTATGGCTGCAAAGTCAGGCGCAAAATTGCGCGCCGGATCGCAATTAACAAAATAAGGCTGGGCGCCAGCCAGGTAGGCGGCACCTTCGTAAATTTGATACAGCGGATTCGGGCATACCACCAATGCATGCTGGCTTGGATCGATGACGGTTTGCGCCAGCGCGAACAAGGCTTCGCGTGAACCGTTGACCGGCAGCACTTGCGTGGCCGGGTCCAGCTTGGGCAGGTTGTAGCGCCGCTCCAGCCAGCCAGCAATCGTCGCGCGCAAGGCTTCCGTTCCCGCCGTGGTCGGGTAAGTCGCCAAACCGTCCAGATTGTCGGCCAGCGCCTTTTGGATAAACGCCGGCGTTGGATGCTTGGGTTCACCGATGCCGAGGCTGATAGGACGATAGGCGGCGTTCGGCGTGATGCCGGCAAACAATTGTTTGAGTTTTTCGAACGGGTAGGGTTGCAGCTGATTCAGAAGTGGATTCACGGCAGAGAGCGAAAAATGTGCGATCAGTGTTAACAGGGAGTGTTAATTGATGCAAGGTTCAAAGTGGCAACATTATACCGCTCCGGAGGCGGTAACCGCAGCGCGTCTGATGTCTTGCAAAACGTTGGCTTCCAAATGCTAGTAAACGTTATTGCAAATGCTATGATTAGCCCCTTTCGCGGGCTCTTTTGCCGCATCCGCCGACTCGGTCGGAACCTTAATTTCTGTTGTATATCCTGGGAACGGTTGCTAACGTGCGTTTAACTTCGATTAAATTGTCTGGATTCAAGTCTTTCGTCGATCCAACGAACTTTCAGGTGCCGGGCCAGTTGGTGGGTGTAGTTGGTCCTAACGGTTGCGGCAAATCCAATATTATCGATGCTGTGCGCTGGGTTTTGGGTGAATCCAAGGCTTCCGAGCTGCGCGGCGAGTCGATGCAGGACGTTATTTTTAACGGTACCAACACCCGCAAACCGGCAGGGCGCTCATCGGTCGAACTGGTATTTGACAATGGCGAAGGCAAAGCTGCCGGTCAGTGGAGCCAGTACGCAGAGATCGCCGTCAAGCGCACGCTGACACGCGACGGTACGTCTACTTACTACATCAACAATCAGGCGGTACGCCGCCGCGACATCCAGGATATGTTCCTCGGCACAGGCCTGGGTCCCCGCGCCTACGCGATCATCGGACAAGGCATGATTTCGCGCATCATCGAAGCGCGTCCGGAAGAACTGCGTATTTTCCTGGAAGAGGCTGCCGGCGTATCGAAGTATAAGGAGCGGCGCCGCGAAACCGAAAACCGTCTGCAAGACACGCGTGAAAATCTGCTGCGGGTGGAAGACATCCTGCGCGAATTGAATGCGAATCTGGAAAAACTGCAAAGTCAGGCGGCCGTCGCGCAAAAATTCCACGAACTGCAAGCCGATCAGGATGAAAAGCAAAAGTTGCTGTGGTTGTTGCGCAAGAATGAAGCCAAGAGCGAGCAGGACAAGCATTTCCGCGACATCGAAAAGGCGCAACTCGATCTGGAAGAACAAACCGCCAAGCTGCGTCATGTGGAAACCGAACTCGAACACATGCGCCAGGCGCATTATGGTGCTGGCGATCGCCTGCATCAGGCGCAAGGCCATCTGTATCAGACCAATTCGGAAATCGGCAGTCTCGAAGCGCAAATCAAGTTCGTCATCGAATCGCGCAGTCGCCTGCAATCGCAACTCAATTCACTGACCGCGCAACGCGATCAATGGCAGCGCCAGGGCACGCAATATCAGGACGATCTGGTCGAAGCGGAAATGCATCTGGAAGAGCAGGCGATGCGTGTCGAACAGGCGCAAGAAATCGCGCATCGTGAAAACGATCGTATTCCGGCATTGGAGCAAGCTTGGCGCGAAGCGCAATTGAAAACGACTGAGTCGCGCGGCAAAATCATGCAGGCGCAGCAGCAGATCGAACTCGAATCTGCGCATCAACGCAACGCTTCCAATATCCTGTCCGGCCTGACTGTGCGTCGCGAGCGTTTGCAGCAGGAAAAGCAAGGCCTCAATCTGCCCGACAGTACGCATCTGTCCAATCTAAAGATGCAACTGGAAGAAAAGCAGGCGACTCTGGAAGAGGCAACAGAACAACTGGAAGTCGCTCAAGAACAGTTGCCCAAGCTGGAAGAAGAACGCCGTACCGCACAACAGCAGGTTAATACCGAAACCGCTAACAACGCGCAACTCGAAGCACGTCTGACTGCCTTGAAGCAACTGCAGGAAAACATACAGACGCAAGGCAAGGTCCAGCCGTGGTTGCAAAAGCACGAACTCGCCGAGTTGCCGCGCCTGTGGCAAAAACTGCATATCGATCAGGGCTGGGAAACCTCGCTGGAATCGGTATTGCGCGAGCGCACATCGGCGCTGGAAATGTCCAATCTCGATTGGGCCAAGGCCTTCTTCAATGATGTACCGCCGGCCAAGCTGGCATTGTTCACGCCGAATGCAGTGCCATCGGAAGCGAGCCCCACGCAAGCCGGGCTCAAGCCTTTCCTGAGCCTGCTGCAACTGAATGATCCCGGCCTGCGCGCATTGATGCAGGACTGGCTGCACAACGTTTATGTTGCCGACGATGTCGCTGCGGCTTTTGTCGATAGAAACAAATTGCCTAATGGCGCATATTTCGTCACCAGGCAAGGGCATGTCATCGGCAAATCAAGCGTGCGTTTCTATGCGTCTGATTCCGAGCAGGACGGCATGCTGGCGCGCCAGCAGGAAATCGAAAACATCGGCAAGCAATTGCGTGCGCAACACATGCTGGCTGACGAAGCGAAATCGCGCTCTGTCCGTGCCGAATCTGCACTGACGCAAGCGACGCAGCGCCTGCAAGAGATACGCCAGCGCGTCAACACGCTGACGCAAGCGGTGCATGGCTTGCAAATCGATGTGATGAAATTATCGGAAGTGCAGGAGCGCTTCAACCAGCGCAGCACACAGATCGCAAGCGATCTGGAAGAAATTGCTGCACAGGAAGCCGAACAGCAGCAGGTTAAGGCAGAGTCGGAAGCCAAGTTCGAACAACTCGATGGCGAGCTGGCTGAATTGCAGGAAAAGCATGAAGAAGGTCAAACTGATTACCTGAACAAGGAACAGCAGTTGAATGATGCGCGCCAGCGCGCGCGTGAGCTGGAGCGTTCGGCGCAGGAAGCCGAATATGCAGAGAAGTCGCAGCGCAGCAAGATAGAAGAATTGAAACGCAGTATCGCCACCGCACTGGAGCAGGCGGCGCAACTGTTTGCCAACATGCAGCAAGGCAGCCTGGAACTGGAGAGTCTGGACGATCAGGCCGCGCAAGCCGGTCTGCAAACCTTGCTCGACAAGCGCACCGATCAGGAACGTGCGCTGGCCGATGCGCGGCACGAACTCGATCAGCTGACACAGCAATTGCGTGGTCATGACGAAGCGCGCATGCAGGCTGAACGCAGTTTGCAACCGCAACGTGATCGCATTACCGAGTTGCAGTTGAAGGAACAGGCAGCACGCCTGAATCAGGAGCAGTATGCGCAGCAGCTGATCGAAGCCCAGGCAGATGAAGCGGCGTTGATGGAAAAACTCAATGGCGATACCCGACCTTCCTATCTGCAAGGCGAGGTAACGCGTTTGACCAATGCGATTGCGGCGCTGGGCGCAGTCAATCTGGCGGCGCTGGATGAATTGGCGACTGCATCGGAACGCAAAAATTTCCTTGACGCGCAAAATGCCGATCTGACCGAAGCGATCAATACGCTGCAGGACGCAATTCACAAGATCGACAAGGAAACGCGCGACTTGCTGCAAGACACCTTCGACAAGGTCAATCATCACTTCGGCGAACTGTTCCCGATTCTGTTCGGTGGCGGTCAGGCAAAATTGACCATGACCGGCGAAGAAATTCTGGACTCTGGCGTGCAAGTGATGGCGCAGCCGCCGGGCAAAAAGAATGCCACGATTCATCTGCTGTCAGGTGGCGAGAAGGCGTTGACGGCGACGGCGCTGGTGTTTTCGATGTTCCAGCTGAACCCTGCTCCTTTCTGTCTGCTCGATGAGGTCGATGCGCCGCTGGATGATGCCAACACTGAACGTTTCTGCAATATGGTCAAACGCATGTCGGCGCATACGCAATTCCTGTTCATTTCGCATAACAAGATTGCGATGGAAATGGCGCAGCAACTGATCGGTGTGACGATGCAGGAGCAGGGCGTGTCGCGGATTGTTGCGGTGGATATGGAGTCGGCCACCAGTTTTGCGGCAGAAGCACAGACCGTTTGAGTTTTTGCCGAGACGTAATGAATAATTGATATTGACTGAAAAGTGATTTTTAGAGAGCGGATTGCGTAGGCGATCCTTGCTCCCGGACTTAACCTGAATACAGGTTGTACGGTATCCTGAACGCTGGTTGCCGCTAGTTGTGGCACGCTGTTTCATGGAATATCGCCCGACCATTGAACCCTGGATTTTTATGACTTATTCTGTTTTATATGATTTTTTCGGTGGCATCTTTTGCCCTATTGATGCCTGCCTGATGAAAAATCAATTCTCCATTCAAGGTGCCGCATGACAGACCTGCAAACCAGCCTGATGGTAATTGGCGGCGCGATTGTGGTCGGCGTCATTTCCTACAATAAATGGCAGGAATACAAAGCCAAAAAAAGTGTGGAGCGCGCGTTTTCCTCGTCGCACGACGATGTCTTGATGGGGACTGCCGAGCAAGATGCCGCGCCATTGTCTGCGCCAGCCGTTAATACGGACCGGCGGGAACCGACTTTGTCATCCGCCGAGCTGACCCATGCTGAGGCAGATCCTTCGTTAGAGGGCATGGCACCTGAAGCGCGCGTGCAAGAAGAACTCGATGCGCCGATTGACATGATGCAGCCGATAGAAGAAAAGGAATTGCCTGTCGATTATCTGATCGATTGCACGATTCCTCTGACCCTGACGACACAACTGCGCGGCGAAAAAATTCTGCCTGCTTTGCAATCCCTGCGCCATGTCGGCAGCAAGGCAGTACATTTTGCCGGCCAGCATATCGACGGTGGCTGGGAAGCGATCACCCATGGCGGCATTTACAAATCCCTGATGGCGGGTGTGCAACTGGCTAACCGCAGCAATGCATTGAACGAACTTGAGTATTCCGAGTTTGTCATGCGCCTGCGCCAAATCGCCGATGATTTCGACGCCGATCCTGATGTGCCGGATATGTCGGAAGTCATGGTGACAGCGCGTTCGCTGCATCATTTTGTTACCGAGTACGATGCCAAGCTCAGCGTCAATGTGCAATCGAATGGCGCGCCCTGGTCGGTCACGACCTTGCTGGCAGCATTGGAACGGCAGGGCTTTGATGTGCGTCCTGAAGGTCGTCTGGTGATGCCTGATGGTGATGGCGGCGTGCTGTTCTCGCTTTCCACCAATGTCACCCTGGCGGAAGAAACAACCAATCGTCTAACCTTGCTGCTGGATGTGCCGGTGGTCGCGCCGGAACGCGATGGCTTCGGTGCGATGATCGCTTGCGCACGCTCGCTGTCTGCGCGCCTCGATGGCACCGTCGTCGATGACAGTACCCAGCCCTTGTCGGATGCGTCGCTGAATGAAATCGGCGGCCAGATCGAAGTGTTCTATGCCGATATGGAAGCAGCGGATATTCCGGCAGGTTCCAACCGGGCATTGCGTCTATTTAACTGATCATGCAGCCGGATCTGTTTTCCAAGGCAGCACAACATACGGATACTGCTCAGTCTGAGAAAAAAGCGCCCGAGATTCCAGATGCCAGCAATCCGCCTGCACGTGCGGCCTGGTTGCGCGATGAATTGAATCGTCACAACTACGCCTATCACGTACTCGATAATCCATCGATTCCAGATGCGGAATACGACAAGCTGTTTCGCGAATTGCAGGCGCTGGAAGTCGCGCATCCCGAATTACTGGTTTTCGATTCACCCACGCAACGCGTTGGTGCATTGGCGGCATCTGCCTTTCCCCAAGTTACGCACTCGGTCCCGATGCTGTCGCTGGGAAATGGATTTGACGATGCCGATATTGTCGCTTTCGACAAGCGTGTCAGCGATGGTTTGCACAGCGCAGAGGAAGTCGAGTACGCGACCGAATTGAAGTTCGACGGACTCGCAATCAATTTGCGCTATGAGAACGGGATACTCGTGCAAGCTGCCACGCGCGGCGATGGCGCGACCGGTGAAAACGTCACCGCCAATATACGCACCGTACGCGAGATACCTTTGCGCTTGCATACGGCGACGCCACCAAGAGTCCTGGATGTGCGCGGCGAAGTCATGATGTACAAGGCCGATCTGGCCAAGCTGAATGCACGTCAGCGCGAGCTGGAGGCGAAGGAATTTGCCAATCCGCGCAATGCTGCCGCCGGCAGTTTGCGTCAGCTTGATTCGCGTATTACCGCGCAACGCACCTTGCGCTTCTTTGCCTATGGCGTCGGTTTGCTGGAAGGCGCCGATATGCCGACATCGCACTCCGCTTTGCTGGATTGGTATGCAGTACTCGGCATCCCGGTCTGTGCGGAGCGGGCGGTGGTCAAGGGTGCGCAAGGCTTGCTCGAATTCTACAAAAAGACAGCAGAAAAGCGGGCGCAACTGCCTTACGAAATCGACGGCGTTGTGTACAAGGTCAATCGTCTCGACCAACAACAGCAACTCGGGTTCGTTTCACGCGCACCGCGTTTTGCCATTGCGCATAAATTCCCTGCAGAAGAGGCACTCACCACGGTGCAGGGCATAGAAGTGCAGGTCGGTCGCACCGGTGCCATTACGCCGGTCGCGCGCCTGGCACCGGTGCTGGTCGGTGGCGTGACGGTCACCAATGCGACCTTGCATAATGAGGATGAAGTCCGTCGCAAGGATATACAGATCGGTGATACGGTAATCGTGCGGCGTGCCGGCGATGTGATTCCAGAAGTGGTGTCCTATGTGCCAGAGTTGCGGCCGGCGCATGCGCAGCCTTTTGTAATGCCGACAAATTGTCCTGTATGCGGCTCACCCATCGTGCGTCTGGAAGATGAAGCGATCGCGCGCTGCTCAGGCGGCTGGATCAAGTGTTCGGCGCAACGCAAAGGCGGCTTGCTGCACTTTGTTTCGCGTCGTGCGATGGATGTGGAGGGACTGGGCGACCAACTGGTAGAACAATTGGTCGACAAGCACATCATCACGACCGCCGCCGATTTGTACAAGCTGGGTTTTCGCGCGCTGGCCGAGCTGGATAGAATGGCCGACAAATCTGCGCAGAATGTCCTTGCCGCTTTGGAGAAGTCCAAGACCACGACCCTTGCGCGTTTCATTTATGCGCTCGGCATTCGTCATGTAGGCGAGGCAACGGCCAAGGAACTGGCGCGTCATTTCGGTAATCTGGACGCGCTATTGGCTGCGTCCGAAGAGCAATTGCTTGAAGTCGCAGACATCGGGCCGGTGGTGGCGAAATCGATCAGGGCATTTTTAAGCGATCCATTGAATATCGAGTTGCTTGAACAGTTGCAGGCGGCAGGTGTGCATTGGCCGGAACATGTAGTTGAAAACAAGCCCAAACCTTTTGCCGGCAAGACTTTTGTGTTGACCGGCACCTTGCCAACCTTGAGTCGCGACGCTGCCGCTGAAAAAATTGAAGCAGCGGGCGGCAAGGTTGCCGGTTCCGTTTCCAAAAAAACCAGCTACGTTATCGCGGGCGCAGAAGCTGGCAGCAAACTTGCTAAAGCTGAAGAGCTGGGCGTGACGATACTCGACGAAACCGCATTCCTTCAATTATTGGATAGTGATGAACAAGATTAAAAAAGCAGTTTTCCCGGTGGCTGGCTTGGGCAGTCGTTTCTTGCCTGCTACCAAGGCACAACCAAAGGAAATGCTGCCTATTGTCGACAAGCCGCTGATTCAATATGCGGTGGAAGAAGCCGTCGCCGCCGGCATCACCGAGATGGTGTTCATCACAGGTCGTAACAAGCGCGCGATCGAAGATCATTTCGATACGGCTTACGAGCTGGAGGCAGAACTGGCCGCCGCCGAAAAGAATGCATTGCTGGATCTGGTGCGCAATGTCATTCCCAAGCACATCAACTGCATTTACATACGTCAGTCGGCCCCACTGGGTCTGGGACACGCAGTGTTGTGTGCGCGTCCGGTGATTGGCAACGAGCCTTTCGCCGTCTTGCTGGCGGATGATTTCATGGATACCGAACCAGGAACCAGGCCAGTGCTGGCACAGATGACAGATATCTTCGAGCGCGAAGGCCACAGCATCCTGGCGGTGCAGGATGTGCCGCGCGCAGAAACCAAGCAATACGGAATCGTCAGTGCAACGCCGTATCAATCCAATCTGGAATTGGTTAACGCGATCATTGAAAAACCGCAACCCGATGTTGCACCATCGACGCTGGCGGTGGTCGGGCGTTACGTTTTGACTAACAAGATATTTGAACACCTTGAAAAAATCGGCAAAGGCGCGGGGGGCGAAATTCAATTGACCGACGGCATTGCATCCTTGATGCAGGCAGAAAAAGTACTGGCTTATCGTTACACCGGACAGCGCTATGATTGTGGTTCCAAGCTTGGTTATTTGAAGGCGACGATGGCGATGGGGCGCAAGCATCCGGAAACCGGCGTTGCATTTGAAGAGTATTTGAAGGCAATGAAATGAGCGTCAGAGCAATCCTGAAGATGGGCGATCCGCGTCTGTTGCGGGTGGCGGAACCGGTGACCGAGTTCAACACGCCGGAACTGCACACCTTGATCGCCGATATGTTCGATACCATGCACGCCGCCAATGGCGCTGGTCTGGCCGCGCCGCAGATAGGCGTGAATTTGCGTTTGGTGATCTACGGCTTCAAGCAAAATACGCGTTACCCGGATGCGCCACCAGTGCCGGAAACGGTCTTGATCAATCCCAGGATGCGTCCGCTTTCAGCCGAGCGTGTCGAAGGTTGGGAGGGGTGTTTGTCCGTGCCGGGATTGCGCGGTGCGGTACCGCGTTTCAGTGCCTTGCATTACGAAGGCTTTGATCAATTTGGTAATGTGATCAGCCGCGATGCAGAAGGCTTTCATGCGCGCGTGGTGCAGCATGAGTGCGATCATCTGGACGGCATTTTGTATCCGATGCGTATCGAAGATTTCACGCAATTCGGTTACGTCGATGTGCTGTTCCCGGAGATGGATCCCAGCGAGGATGACTGATTTTGCAGGCTTGAAGCGGTGAATTTCTTCACCGCAAAGCCATTCAAAATATCACTCAAAATTCTTCGCCTTCATTCAAATAACGCCATTCGCCGACAGGCAAATCCCCCAGTTTGACGCGGCCTATGCGCACGCGTTTCAAGCCGACTACTTTCAGTCCGACGATCTCGCACATGCGACGAATCTGGCGTTTTTTGCCTTCACGCAAAATGAAGCTCAACTGATCTTCGTTCTGCCATTTGACTTGTGCCGGCAACAGTTTTTTTCCATCCAGTACCAGCCCGTGATTGAGCCGCTTCAGATCCGATTCAGGCAAGGTTCCCGGTTTGATGTATTGCACGCGCACCAGATATTCTTTTTCTACGCTGGTGGTTTCGCCGATCAGATGTTTGGCAATACGGCCGTCTTGCGTCAGCACCAGCAACCCAATGGAATCGATATCCAGACGTCCGGCAGGAACCAGGCTGCGTAGCTGCGTGGGATGAAACTGTGTGGTCGACTTGTCTTCCTTCCAGCGATTCTCGGCCTTGATCAACGCGACGGCCGGTTTGTAGCCGTCTTCCGCCTGGCCGCTGACATAGCCCATAGGCTTGTTGATCAAAATCGTGACACGCTTCGATTGTTCTGCTGCAGCCTGGCGTTCGACTGTGACGCGTTGCGTCGGCAGGATTTTGGTGCCGAGTTCGGAAACGACTTTGCCATCCACGCGGACCCAGCCGCGCGCGATCCATTCATCGGCTTCGCGACGCGAGCACAGGCCAAGTTCGGACATGCGTTTGGAAAGGCGTAAAGGTTCTGTCATGGTGATACGTTTATAAAATTAATGGTGATTGAAAGTAGCGTTGGATGCAGATTTTGTATTTTACTGACGCGAATACCGACGTCAGACTCGCAATGCATCGAGTAGATCGCTTTCCAGCTGAATCTGGCTGCGAGGATTGTTCAATGCCGGTCCATCGATCAGGAATACGTCTTCGATCCGTTCGCCCAGCGTCATGATTTTAGCGGTGTGCAGGTTGACCTTGTATTTGGTGAGTACATTGGCAATCGAGTACAGCAAACCATTTCGGTCATTGGCAGAAACTGTCAGCAGATAATATCGGCCTCGTTCATCAGGCCGCAAATCGACGGTAGGCGTCGCCGGGAAATTGCGGCAAAGGCGTGACAAGCGTCCTTTGCTTGGCAAGGGAAGGTCGCTTTGCACTGTCAGCATCTTGGTCAATTCGTGCTCTATCAAACTGATCAAATCACGATAACTGTCTGCAAATGCCGGTTCGGTAATCAGGAAGGTATCGAGCGCATAACCATGTTTGGTGGTATGAATCTTGGCATCGAGAATGCTGAAATTCTTGTGGTCGAAATAACTGCAGATACGGGCGAACAGATCGGGCTGATCCTTTACATACACTGTTGCCTGCAAGCCTTCGCCGATCGGTGCGAGGCGACATTTTACGACTGGTATCGGACTATTTATTTTGTCGCACAGCACACGTGTTTGCCATGCGATATCGCCAGCATCGTGACGCAGAAAATAGACGACGTCGAGCTGTTCCCATAACTTTACATGCGCCTTGTCCGACAGACCGAACAGGCGCAAGGACTTGAGTGCTTCTTCCTGGCGATTCTTGAGCTCGCGATCGGCCGACGGTGCTTGCCCGCCAAACACGCGTGAGGTCATGTGATACAGATCTTCCAGCAGCTTGCCTTTCCAGGCGTTCCAGACTTTCGGACTGGTACCGCGTATATCGGCGACGGTCAGCAGATACAGCGCAGTCAGATGACGTTCATCCCTGACCAGCTTGGCGAATGTACTGATGACTTCAGGATCGGATAAATCCTGTTTCTGTGCAACTTGCGACATCGTCAAATGATTCTCGACGAGGAACACAACCAGTTCGGTGTCTTCGTCCGACAAGCCATGATCCATGCAAAAGTTGCGTGCGTCTTCCATCCCCAATTGCGAATGATCGCCGCCGCGGCCTTTGGCTATATCGTGGAACAGCGCTGCGATATACAGCAGCCATGGCTTATTGAAATCGGCTGCGAGTTGGCTGCAAAACGGGTATTCGTGCGCGTGCTCGCTCAGCATGAAGCGCCGTACATTGCGCACCACCATCATGATGTGCTGATCGACTGTATATACGTGGAAAAGATCGTGCTGCATCTGGCCGACGATCTTGCGGAAGTTCGGCAGATAACGGCCCAGCACGCTGGTCTGGTTCATTCTGCGCAGTGCATGCGTGATGCCTTGCGGCGCCTGCAGGATTTTCATGAACAGCGCGCGATTCGTCGGATCGCGACGGAACTTGTTATCGATCTTGAAGCGCGAATGCCACAACGCGCGGAAGGTGCGCGAGGTCATGCCCTTCAGTTCAGGATGCAATGACAGCAAGAGGAATACTTCCAGCATTGCCGATGGTGTCACCTCGAAAGTATCGTCATGCGCGATATCGATAAAACCGTTCACTTCATTGAAGCGCTCGTTGACCGCGACCGGTGATGTCATCTGCGGGAATAATTGCGCTTCGATGTTTTGCAGCAGGATCGCGTTCAGTTGCGTGACCGCTTTGGCCGCGAGGTAGTAACGCTGCATCAGATATTCGCTGGCGCGGCGGGTTTCTGTCGACTTGAAGCCGATGGATTCAGCAATCGCAGTCTGGATGTCGAATACCAGTCGATCTTCGCGACGATTGGCGATGATATGCAAGCGGATACGCACATCCTTGAGCGCTCGTTCCTTTTGCTTGAGCTGGCGCGCTTCGGTGGGCGTGATCAATCCACGCTCTGCCAGGGCCGGCCAGGAGTCGCCGAGGCCGGCCGCCTTCGCAACCCACAAGATCACTTGCAAATCGCGCAAGCCGCCCGGACTTTCCTTGCAATTCGGTTCCAGGCTGTAAGGAGTATCTTCGTACTTGGCATGGCGCTGGCGCAGTTCCAGCGTTTTGTCCTGAAAAAAGGCCCGCGGATCCATTGCGGCGTCGCAGCGCGCTTTCAATAATTCAAATTGCGCTTTGTTGCCCATGATCAACCGGGCTTCGAGCAAGCTGGTTTGCACCGTGATGTCGGCAGCGGATTCGGACAAGCATTCGTCGATTGTGCGTATGCTGTGGCCAATTTCCAGCCCGATGTCCCAGAATAACTGGATCAGTTCTTCCAGCTTGCCTTGTAGCGTCTCATCGGGCGCCTCCTGCAACAGTATCAGGACGTCAACATCGGAGTGCGGAAACAACTCGCCACGACCATAGCCGCCGACCGCGACAAGGGCGGCCGAGGCCGGCAGATCGAACGTCATCCATGCCTTCGAGAGGGCGCAGTCGACCTTGTCTTTTAAATGCGTCAGCAGTTGTTCTGCTTTGCCATCTTGCAAAAATTGATCAATGACGGATTGTCGTTCGGCTTTGAGCTGTTCTTTCAGTTCGATGGCAAATGACGGCATGGATGATCAGGCGTTCGCAGGTTGGGGGATGTCTGTGGGCGGCACTATAAACGCCGGCGGCGGTGGCGTACCGGCCGATTGAGTCAGGATTTCGTAACCGGTTTCCGTCACCAGTATCGTATGTTCCCATTGGGCGGAAAGACTGCGATCCTTGGTTTTGATGGTCCAGCCATCGCCCATTTCGCGGATCTCGCGGCGACCTGCATTGATCATGGGCTCGACAGTAAAAATCATGCCGGCGGCAAGTTTTTCCAGCGTGCCGGGACGGCCGTAATGCAAACCTTGCGGCTCTTCGTGAAAGA
>CAYOQL010000016.1:0-48936 GCA_964406085.1 uncultured Herminiimonas sp. | reverse complement strand
CGGTCTATAACCCGATGCCGTATCAGGCGGCGTGCGAGATGGAAGTGGAATTGGGGATAGGTTTGCGTGAAGCGGGGTATGGTGTCTGGCAAGCTTGAGGGCTAGTTGCTTGTATCTTAAGTTAGGTTTTAAGTAAAGTTATGTCGCTAGCTATTCGTTATTCAAACTGCGAATTTTTCTCTTCACTTGAGTTGGAAAATAAACGCCTCACATGGTGAGGCGCCCTTAAGTCCTACTTACGTTTAAAAGCCCTTGCGATCGTCACCAATCCGAAAGCAAGCAAAACTGCAGGAACGCCCCACTTAATCTCTTTAGAGATCCAACCTATTTGTTCGGCCAATAGAAGCGCGCCAGCTATTAAAGCAAAAACGCCAATACCTAACCCATCCCACAAGACAGTATTCGCAGAGTGAATTTGAGGCGTTGATTCATTCGGATTGTTGCTCATGATTACCCCTTAGGTTGATATTGATAACTACGATAACCATCGTTGTCGTGAATTTTCCCGTCTTTTGTTGACTATGCTTAGTTTACAAACTAGACTTATAAAAGTCAACTTGTAAACCAAGTTTGAATTAATGAGGAAAAAAAATGATTGGGAACCGACTAAAAAGAGCTCGCGAGGGCTTAGGGCTTTCTTTGCGCGATTTGGAGGCTTTGATTGAAAATCAAGTATCTGCGCAGGCAATTGGGAAGTATGAGCGAAATGAAATGATGCCTAGTTCAACGGTGTTGCTTGCGTTGGCTAAAGCGTTGAAAGTTAAGGCTGAATATCTGTTAAGTGAGCGTGAGATTGAGCTTGAAGGTGTGGATTTCCGTAAAAATCCTCAGGCTGGTTTAAAAGAGGAGCGCGCTGTTGTGGCTGCTGTTCTTGATAGAGTGGAAAGATATTTGGAGTTAGAAGAAATGATGCCGGGCATAGACGAAATTTGGTCTGCTCCTCAAGACTTAGTGTTTGATATCCATCGAATTGAAGATGCTGAAGAGGCCGCTAAATCGTTGCGTCAATTATGGGAATTGGGGATCGATCCGATTCCCTTTATGGCCGAGTTGCTTGAAGATAAGGGTGTAAAAGTGATAGCACTTGATTTGCCTGAAAATGTTTCTGGATCAAAAGCATTTGTACAACGTCCACATGAACAAGGATTACCAGTCATTGTTGTGAACGAAAAACATAATGGTGAGCGCCAGCGATTTACGCTTGCACATGAGTTAGCGCATTTAGTTCTTCGTTTTTCAGGTTTAAGCGAGAACGAGCAGGAAAAAGCTGCCGATCGTTTTGCGGGGGCATTTTTAATGGCACAAGAGATGATGCACAGACTTTTAGGTGAGCATCGAAAGTCAATTTCTTTAGGGGAGCTGGCGGAATTAAAGAAAATTTTTAAAGTTAGTATTGCTGCGCTAGTAGTACGTTGCTCCCAACTTGGCGTATTGCCAAAAGCTGCGTATGGGCGCCTTTGGGCACAAATTAAGTCCTTGGGATGGAATGGTCCAGCGTCGCAAGAACCTCATAGCTTTCTTCCTGAGGTTCCCCAGCGCATGGAAAGGATGTGTTTGCGTGCAGTAGCAGAAAACCTGATGTCCGAATCTAAAGCTGCTGAACTACTAAATATTAGTGTGCGTCAGCTAGATCGTAAAATGATGGCTGTCGGAGTTTGACACCTATGCATATTTTGGTTTCCGACACGTCAGTTTTAATAGATTTAGAACGAGGTGGATTATTAGAAGCTGCATTTAATTGCGGATTAACTTTAATTGTTCCCGATTTACTTTATCAAAACGAGTTGGAAAGCGAAAATGGGCCTTATTTACGTGCGCTTGGGTTGGGTGTTGTTGCCTTGGGGCCTGATGAGGTAACAATTGCTCAGGCTATTCGAGCAGAGCGCTCTTCATTATCTATACCAGATTGCTTTGCGCTGAGTTGTGCCATGCGGCCCCAGCATGCGCTCGTAACTGGAGACAAAGCATTACGACTTGCTGCGATAGAGAAAATTGGGGTTGTATATGGATTGTTATGGATCATCGATTGTATGGAAGCGTCTGGTGTTACTTCCAGAGCGCTTTTATGTGATGGATTAAATCGAATTGCAGCTCATCCAAGATGTCGATTACCTATGGATGAAATAAGAAGTCGCATCGCAAATTGGACTCTTAAAGAATGAAAGAAATGCGTGTGGCAACTAACTGAATTTTTTCCTTTTCAAATCGCCCGCCGTCCAAACCTATCCAGCAATCCCGGCACTTCCCCCGCAATATCCCGCGCCAGATAACCGAGCGAACCTATGCGTTGCGCCAGTTGTTCTCCTGCTTGCGCATGCAAGGCGACGCCCCATGCGGTGGCCTGTTCCAGTGTTGCGCCGCGCGCTGCGAGGCCGGCGATGATGCCGGCTAGCGTGTCGCCCGAGCCGGAAATCGCGAGACCGATATTGCCGCCTTCGTGTTGCCACACATCGCCGGCTGGCGACGTGATGAAGGTGGCTGCTCCTTTCAATGCAACGACGGCATTCCATTTGATGGCGGCGGCGCACACCGCAGCTAGCGGGTCGGCTTGTATGCTGTCTTTGTCGTCGCCGGTCAGATGCGCCATTTCGCCTGCATGTGGCGTGAGGACCAGATTGGCCAGACGTACGTGTGCTGCATTGCGACTGCTGAGGTCATGAGCGGGCGCAGCTTGATCAGGCTGCGCGCTCTGCATATTGCGCACGACTCCCATTGCGCATGCATCGAGCACGATCTTGGTGTCGGAGAATTTTGGCAGCAGCGCCTGCACGAAGGCGCAGATCGCCGGTTCGTCCTGCATGCCGGGACCGATTAATACGGCATCTACCTTGCCTATCAATTGATCGAGCAAACCGGCCGAGGCCAGTTCGATGCCGCCTTCTTCGGTTTCGGGCAGGCCGATGACGCGCGACTCCGGCAATGCAGAGGCGACCAGTTGCGCGACGCTGGCGCCGGTGGCGACCGTCAGTTTGCCCGCGCCTGCACGCAAGGCGGCGGTGGCGGCGAGGATGACGGCACCGGGCATTTCTCGCGAGCCGCCGATGACGAGTACGTGGCCGCGATCTTCCTTGTCGCCGTCGACTGAGGGCATGGGCAGCGGCCAGTTCAGCAGCACGTCCTTGTCCAGTTTTTGCACGCTTGCGCTGCTGGGTTCTGGTTTTTGCTCTGCTTGCGAAATCTGCTGCTCTACATCTTGTGCTGATTCTTTATGCGTTTTCATCATGGCTTGGGTACGCCCGACATGTCCGGTTCGGCCGTCACGGCCGCGCCTGCTTCCAGCAGCGGTGCGACAAAGTTGATCATTTTCAGTTCGAGCTGGCCGAATTTGCCGACGTCGGGATTGAATTTATAAGACGTGACTGAGCAGTTGGGCACGTCGCCGGCGCGATCGGCGCTGAGGATTTCTTCTTCGTTCATGTGTTCCAGCAGATAGCGGAAGCAGTTGACGATGACTTGATGAGCGATGATCAGCACGCGCTCGCCCGGATATTCGCGCGTGATGGTGTCGAGTACATTGCGCAGGCGCAGAATGACGTCGCACCAGCTTTCGCCACCGGGCGGGCGGAAATAGAACTTGCCTACATGCTGGCGCTGGTCGTACAGGTCGGGGTGCTTTTGCGCGATGCCGAGGCGGGTCAGGCGATCGAGGATGCCGAATTCCTTTTCGCGCAGGCGTTCGTCGCTGATGAAGGTATGGAAGTTGCCGGGCTTGTCTATCGTCGGCCCGATATGGTCGGTAATGATTTGCGCGGTGTGCCATGCGCGCAAATAGGGCGACGACAGCACCACAGTCGGTCTTTCTGCGGCCGGCAAGCTGCCAAACCAGTGAGCCAGTGCCTGCGCCTGTTCCCTGCCAAGATCGGAAAGCGGCACATCGATGTCGCGCTCGACGATATCGATCAGTTCCAGTCCGCCAGTTTCAGCCAGTTCGCGCGCAACATTGCCCGAGCTTTGTCCGTGACGAACCAGCCATACGTGGTCCGGCCATTTTGTGTTTGCCATGCAATCTCCCTGTGCATTGGTGGTTGCCGATACATGTGCCGATGTACGTGCAGTGCAACCATTATCGACAACGTATGAATCCGCAACTTATGCTCCGCAGCAGCTACGATCGGCAGCCATGCTCGATGTTGAAACAACAGTATGCGGTTCCCGCAGCCAGCGTTCGGTACGGAATCCCGCATTATTGGCATGCAATGTGCATTCAGGAAAGATTGCTGGAAAAGAGAAGCCCGCCCGATAGCGGAACTTTATTGACGGCATGCAATCCGATTTAGTCGACAAGCGCATCCAAGAAGAAAAAGACGCTGATGCCGAAGGTAAACGCCGGATGGCGCTGTTCCCCCGAAAAGCATTTTTCGTCCCAGATGGCATCATTACTCCGGTTAGTTTTCAAGTGGTTTCGCTGTACGGCGAAACGAGTTGTATTTTTTTGCTGATAGGTTGGTACAAGTTGGAAAACATGTTGCGGAATTTCTTTAGTAGTTGTTTTACAGCCAGACGCGGTCTGGCAGGTACGTTATTGCTGGCCGTGTCTTTTGTCGCCACCGCGCCTGCGCTGGCATTCGATTTCAACGATGTCGCCAGGAAGGCCAAGCAACTGGCGGCGACTTCATACAAGGAGCCGAAAAAAAACATCTCCAAAGGCCTGGAGGATCTGAACTACGATCAATACCGCGACATCCGCTATAAACGCGACAGCGCTTACTGGCGCACGTCCAAGCTGCCGTTTGAACTGACCTTCTTCCATCAGGGCCGCCAGTTTGCCAGCGCGGTCAAGCTCAACGAGATCGCCGCCAATCGGGCACGACCGATTCCGTTTGATGCGCGTAATTTCGATTACGGCAAAAATAAATTAAGCGCGCAGGATTTGAAGCAGGCGGGTTTCGCCGGTTTCCGCGTGCATTACCCGATCAACAAGACATCGTACAAGGATGAGGTTGTGGTCTTTCTCGGTGCCAGCTATTTGCGCGCCGTTGCCAAGGAACAGATCTACGGATTGTCGGCACGCGGACTGGCGGTTGATACGGCCTTGAATTCGGGCGAGGAATTCCCGCGCTTTGTGGAATTCTGGATAGAGCGTCCCGCCGCCAACAGCAAGCAGTTGACGATTTATGCCTTGCTGGATTCACGCCGCGTGTCCGGCGCTTACCGCTTTGTGGTCAAGCCCGGCGAGCAAACCATTACCGAAGTGAAGTCGCAGTTGTATCTGCGCGAGAACGTCAGCAAGCTCGGCATCGCACCGCTGACCAGCATGTATTTCTTTGGCGAAAACCAGCGCGCTGCGTCAGACGATTACCGGCCGGAAGTGCATGACTCGGATGGCCTGTCGATACAATCCGGCACCGGTGAATGGATCTGGCGTCCGCTGGTGAACCCCAAGCGCTTGCTGGTGACGTCGTACGCCTTGAATAATCCATCCGGTTTCGGCTTGATGCAGCGCGATCAAAAGCAGGATAATTATGAAGACCTGGAAGCGCGTTACGAAGCGCGCCCCAGTGCGTGGGTAGAACCTATCGGCAAATGGGGATCAGGCCGCGTCGAGCTGGTGCAGATACCGACGCCGGACGAGTTGAACGACAACATCGTGACTTACTGGGTGCCGGATCAATTGCCTAAGCCGGGCATGCCTATCAATTTCGACTATCGCCTGTCGTGGCATAAAGGCGATAAAAAATTGCCGCCACTGTCGTGGGTGACGCAGACCCGCCGCGGTCACGGTTACCTGCGCAAGCCGGATGACAGCATCGCGCTGTTTGTCGATTTTGACGGACCTATCTTCAAGAAGCTGGCGAAGGACGCCAAGGTAAACATGCGCGTATCGGCCGATGCCAATGGCGAAATTCTGGAATCGCATGTGATGCGCAATCAAGCCACAGGCGGCTATCGCGCCGCGTTGCGCATCAAGCGCGTCGATGACAAGAAGCCGGTGGAAATGCGCGGCTTCTTGCAAACCGTCAACACAACTTTATCGGAAACGTGGAGTTACATACTCCCGGCTGAATGATGGACGCGCCCCGTATTCCGCTGCCATGTCGGCATTATCTGGACAAGCTGTCTTTGCCGCCGGCAGTGCGCGATGGCATAGAAGCACAACTCGCAGAGACACCGACTTTATCGACACGCGATGCGATGACGCGCCTGCATCACATCCTCGCGCAAAAGAATGCCGATAGCGACAATCCGGCTTATGGCTCAGTGATTGCGCGCGCCCGGCTGGCGCTGGGGCGTGACGCAGTGTGGCGGGCAGATCGGGCCGCATCTGCTGCCAATACAGTCGAGCAAAACGAGCTGGCCCAGTTATGCGTGGCACCGCCGTTGAATCGCGCGTCTGTGGTGCCGCATCCCTGGGGCGCGCTGAATCCGCTGACGCGCTGGGTGCAGCGTGTGTTTGGGCGTGTGCAGGTTGAAGATGCCGCAGCGCTTGATGCAAGCGCTGGCGATGCGATAGCGGTAGAGCCGGCAGAAATCTCTATCCATGAACTGCTGCCGCAATCAGCATCAGCATCGCAAGCAGATGCAGTCAACGCGCCGCAAGCCGCTGGCAAGGCGCGCGGCGGCTTGCGTCGTCTGGTCTTGCTGTTCCTGATGTTGGGTCAAACGGCGCTCGCCACGTATTACATGAGTCGCGTGTTGCCGTATCAGGGCAAGGAATGGCTGGAGATCGCGCTACTGTCGCTGTTCGCCTTGCTGTTCTGTTGGGTGTCGGCCGGCTTCTGGACGGCGATGACGGGCTTCATCTTGCTGGCGCGCGGCAAGGACCCTTACCTGATTTCAAAAACCGCAGTCGCGAATGGGACGATAGAGCCCGGCGCACGCACCGCGATCGTGATGCCGATCTGTAACGAAGATGTGACGCGCGTGTTTGCCGGTTTGCGTGCGACTTATGAATCGGTGCAGAGGACAGGCCAGCTCGATCATTTCGACTTCTTCGTGTTGAGCGATAGCGGCAACAGCGATACCTGCGCGGCAGAAGTCGCAGCATGGGCAGTGCTGTGCAAGGCGGTCGATGGCTTCGGACGGATCTTTTATCGCCGACGCCAACGTCGTACACGGCGCAAGAGCGGCAATATCGATGATTTTTGCCGCCGCTGGGGCAATAACTATCGCTACATGATTGTGCTGGATGCTGATAGCGTGATGAGCGGCGATTGCCTCAGCAAGCTGGTGCAATCGATGGAAGCCAATCCGGATGCCGGCATCATCCAGACTGCGCCGCGTGCTGCGGGGCGCGATACCTTGTATGCACGGATACAGCAATTTTCGACACGGGTGTACGGTCCGCTGTTTACGGCAGGCCTGCATTACTGGCAACTTGGCGAATCGCATTACTGGGGACACAACGCAATCATTCGCGTCAAACCCTTCATCGAGCATTGCGCCTTGTCGCTGCTACCGGGCAAGGGACCGTTTGCCGGTGAAATCCTGTCGCATGATTTCATCGAAGCCGCGCTGATGCGCCGTGCCGGCTGGAAGGTCTGGATCGCCTACGATCTGGATGGCAGTTATGAAGAGATGCCGCCGAATCTGCTCGATGAATTGAAACGCGACCGCCGCTGGTGTCAGGGCAATCTGATGAATTTCCGTCTGTTCCTGTCGCGCGGCATGCATTCGGTACATCGCGCGGTTTTCGTGACGGGCGTGATGGCGTATCTGTCTGCGCCTTTGTGGTTTTTATTCCTGATACTGTCCACCGGCTTGCTGGCGCAACATACCTTGACCGAGCCGACTTACTTTACCGAGCCGTGGCAATTGTTCCCCAACTGGCCGCAATGGCATCCGGAAAAAGCGCTGGCCCTGTTCAGCGCGACCGCGACCTTGCTCTTCCTGCCGAAAATACTGAGCGCGTTGTTGATCTGCATACAGGGCGCGAAACAGTTTGGCGGACAGCTACGTTTGCTGTTCAGCGTCTTGATTGAAATGTTTTTCTCGATGCTGCTGGCACCGGTGCGCATGCTGTTCCATACCCACTTTGTGATCGCTGCGTTCATGGGCTGGGCCCTGCGCTGGAAATCGCCGCCGCGTGAAGATGCAGAAACCAGTCCGCGCGAAGCCTTCCGTCATCATGGCTTGCATACCTTGCTGGGTTTGGCCTGGGGCGCTGCCGTGTTCTGGTTGAACCCGACTTTCCTGCCGTGGTTGTTGCCTATCGTCGGCTCGCTGGCGGTGGCGATCCCTATCTCGATCTATTCAAGCAAGGTGTCGAATGGCTTGCGTTTCCGCAACGAAAAGCTGTTCCTGATTCCGGAAGAAGCGGAACCGCCGGTGGAATTATTGGCGACCGTTGCACATGTGAAGGCGGCGCCGCCGCCACCGGATTTTATTGCTGCGGTGATCGAGCCGAACTTCAATGCGGTGATATGTGCGAGCGGAAAATTGCATCGGCGGCGTTCGCCTGCGGCACAAAAGATCAGTGCCAATCTGGTGCGGGCGGCTTTGCTGGATGGGCCATCGGCACTTGCCGATGCACAAAAAAATATCCTGTTGAGCGACCCGCTGCATATGTCACAACTGCATCTGGCCGTATGGGTTTCTGGCCATGCGCATGCGGATTGGCTGGCGAGATTGCCGCGGTCGTCGCAGGCGGATAAAGATCGTGTGCCTGGATTGCATGCATTGGGTGAAGCTGCGTAGCGCAATCGTTGATCGCTGCTCTTACATGCCCGAATACAGCATTTGAAAGCTGAATATCGCCATGCCGACCATCATCAGTGCGACCAACGTAACAGGTATCAGTAGCAGGATAAATGCCAAAAATTGAACTACTACTTGTCCCGATGGCGACAAACTTTTGCCAAAACGGGAGGAAATCTTCTCTGCTATCAAGGTGGCCAGAGGAGTGACGAGGCTGTTGATAAAGCTACTTATTGTTTCGAGTGACATTGACACATCCTTGGTGATGGTAATTGCGTTGGCATCTGATGCCTAAACTGCTAAATATTGTTCAAAATTCAAAACGACAGGGTACGCGTACTGGCGAACTGGTGCAGCCGGCCTGAGACAGGATCGGTAAATTGTATCGCCTTCGCCAGCAGTTTCAGCGGCTGGCTGTAATCCTGTTCCGCACCTTCATCCGGATAAAGCTCGGGATAAATTCTGTCGTTCACTATCGGTATCTCTAGCGCCGCCATATGCGCGCGCAATTGATGCTTCTGACCGCTGACCGGCTCCAGCTTGTATCGCGCCAGCGCACCGTTTACTTCCAAAAGATCAATCGCGGTTTCCGCATTCGGTTCGCCCGCCACTTCTTCCATTTTCATGAAAGCCGCGCTTTCCAGCAGGCGGCTGCGATAGGTGAGGGGCAGGGCGAGGTCGGCGCGATATGGCGCAATCGCTTCGTATTCCTTGCTGACACTGCGTTCGCGAAACAGGGTTTGATACAGATTGCGCGTGGACGGCTGTATCGTAAACAGCACCAGGCCGGCGGTTTCCCTGTCGATGCGATGCATGGGCGCCAGCGTGTCGATACCGAGAGAATTTTTCAGTCGCACCAACAAGGTTTCCTGCAGATAACGGCCGGCCGGCGTGACCGGCAAAAAATGCGGCTTGTCGACAACCACCAGATAGTCATCCTGATACAGCACCACTTCATCGAAGGGAATGCGCGGCTCGGCGAGCAAGCTGCGGAAGTAAAAAATCTTGCTGTTGGGCTGATAGCTACTCGTCACGCCTAATACCTGGCCTTGCGCATCCAGCACATCGCCGCGCTGCATGCGGTCCTGCCATTCACTGCGCGGGATGGCAGGAAATTGCTCGACCAGAAAATCGATCAGGGTTTGCCATGGGCCCGGCGGCAGGGCAACGCTGCTGGGGCCGACGCCATTCCTGCTGGCCGGCTTGGCGTTCTGATTCAAGCGTTGATTCAGCGGCTGATTCACTTCTCGATTCATTTCCTGATTCAATCGCTGTCTTCATCCAGACGTTTGGCGCGCTGCAAGCGCCATTCCCATTCCGGTACGCCGCCGTAGACATCTTCCAGCGTGGTCGCGGTTTCCTGCAGTTTGGTATCGAGTGCGATGCGGTTGTCGAAGACAAAGCATTCGCCTTCCCAATCCTTTTCGGCATCCGGCATCTTCTCGAAATAATTGAGTACGCCGCCTTCGAGTTGATACACGGGCACGCCCATGTCCAGCATCCATGCACTGGTTTTTTCACAGCGTATGCCGCCAGTGCAATACATGGCGACGCGCTTGCCTGCGGCCTGCCATTCCGGCACATGGTCTTCTATGTACTTGGGGAAGTCGCGGAAATTATCCACGCCAGGATCGATCGCATTCTTGAATTTGCCGAGCTTGAATTCAAAGCTGTTGCGATTGTCGATGACGACTACATCGTCCTGCGCAATCAGTTCGCGCCATTCCTGCGGGCTGACATCGATGCCGGTCTTGCTGACTGCATCGACGCCATTGACGCCGAGAAAAACAATTTCGGATTTCTTGTGCACCTTCATCCGCGCAAAGGGCGGGGTTTGACAGGCGCTATGCTTGAACGCGATATCGACAAAGCTGCCTGCGAAAAACGCGTCATTGCGCAAGGCTTGCTCGAAGGCATGAATTGCAGCGGGACTGCCGGCCAGCACGCCATTGATCCCTTCATCCGCGACCAAAATGCTGCCCAGCACATCGCGCGTCAATTCGCGCAAATGCATGACGACCGCGTCGGCATCCGCTAGCGCGACGAATTTGAAGAAGGCGGTATGCAGCAAGGGTTCTGCCGGTAAAGACTGGAGTGGGTTCATACCGGGATTGTCGCAGATTTGCCCGGCAAATTGCGCAGGCGCTGACGTTGAAGCAAGGCAAGAGCGGCAAATTCTTACATCAACTGAAGCCACTGTCTGATACGCAGCGCACCGCGCGCAGTACTACATTGACTGGCGGATGCAGCGTTCAGCGGTTACGGAGCGAGTGTCTGTCCAGCCCGGGCCCAGGCGGTATGGCTGCCAGCCCGACCACCTACCTAATACTTTTCCTTCGGGAGTCATGATGACAACTGCAACTACAAAAAATGCCAAGCCAGCCAGAAAATCGCCAGCCAAATCTGCCACCAAGGCAGCCGGCCCCGATGCGGTGAGTTTGTTGATGGATGATCACAAGAAAGTGAAAAAGCTTTTCAAGGAATATGAAAAGCTGGCCAAGAAGGATGACATCGAAGGCAAGGTGGATGTCGCCATGCAGATCTGCGAAGAGCTGACGGTACACGCGACGATAGAGGAGGAAATCTTTTATCCGGCAGCACGCGCCGCCATCAAGGACGACGACTTGCTGAATGAAGCCGAGGTCGAGCACGCGACCGCCAAAGACCTGATCGCGCAAATCGAGCAGATGTCAGGTGACGATCCGATGTATGACGCCAAGGTGAAGGTGTTAAGCGAATACATCGATCACCACGTCACAGAAGAAGAGGACGAGATGTTTCCCAAGGCCAAAAAGGCAAAGATGGATATGGCAGGACTTGCCGTGGAGATGATGGAGCGCAAGGAAGAATTGATGATGGCAATGGCCTGAGGCTGCTGCCGGCATGTCGCGATGACATGCCGGCAGAACGACGACGCACTAGAATAATTTCCAGGAGTTTTTATGGGCAAGAAGAATGGCGGTATCAATGACAACAATGATGTCAGCGGCGAGCAAAGCCATGTAGATGGCAACTCGGGTATCAGCAATCGGATTGACAATGAAGAATTGCCGGATCCGCCGACAGAACTGACTGAGGAACAAGCGGACGAAGCGCGCGGGAATGCGAAGACGCCGACCAAACGCGATAGCAAGGTGTTTTAACGACACTGATTTGACTGGATTGATTGAGCTGCACTCAATCAGCAGGGAAAAATCGGAGAGCTAATATTGCGATGATGACTGAAGCGATAGGGTGGGCTAGCGCCTTGATACTGTTGGGCACAGTGTCGTCCCAAGTATGGAAGCAATGGCGCAGCAAGAGCAGCGCGGGCGTGTCCAAATGGCTGTTCATCGGTCAGATCAGCGCATCGTTCGGCTTTGTGGTTTACAGCTTTGCACTGGATAACTGGGTATTTTTCTTGACCAATTTGCTGTTGCTGTGCACCGCAGTGCTCGGGCAATGTTTATATTTGCGGAATAGAAAAACTGAAAAAAAAAGTTGAAAAACATGCCGAGCAAAAGTCACAAGCCGCCTATAAAAAAGCGACCTAATGCTTAGTCGCGGTAGTCAGGGGCAGCAGTTTCCGACATTAGTTGGGACCAGTACTTAGGGCCTGCATTCGCGCGCAGTATTTAAGCTTGCTGCTTAAGCCTATTACTCAAGCAGTTTCAGTCAGGACGCTGATGTTTTTCGGCTTCCTGTTTTTGCTTTCCTGCAGAAAACATCTCCCACAGGGAAATGAACAGCGCCGCAATCACCGGCCCAATCACAAAGCCGTTCAGGCCCAGCAAGGCCATACCGCCGACGGTGGAAATCAAGACGATAAAGTCAGGCAATTTCGTATCCTTGCCGACCAGAATCGGGCGCAGGATGTTGTCTACCAGGCCAATCACCAGCACACCGAATGCGATCAGCGTCGCACCTTGCCAGATCGCACCTGTCACCAAAAAGTAAATTGCCACCGGCACCCAGATCAGGGCCGCGCCGACTGCAGGCAATAACGACAGAAAAGCCATCAGTACCGCCCACAGCAATGCGCCTTGGACACCGAGGAACCAGAACGCCAAGCCGCCCAGTGCACCTTGCACGGCAGCCACGATGATGTTGCCTTTGACCGTCGCGCGGATGGCGGTGGTCAGGTTATTGAACAGCGTGCGTTTATGTTCCGGATTCAGTGGTGCGGCCTGCTTGATGCGCATGATGATCTTGTCACCATCGCGCAGCAGGAAGAACAGGATGTACAACATGATCGTGAAGCTGATCAGGAAGCTGAAAGTATTTTGACCGATGCTGATGGCTTGCTTGGTGATGAACTCGCTTCCTTGTACCGCTGCAGTCGACAGCTTGTCCTGCAACGTGGTGAAATCGGTCAGTCCAAAGCGGTCCAGCAGATTGACAACCCAGGTCGGCAAGGCGGCAACTATCTTTTGGAAAAATACGCCAAAGTCGATCTGGCCGGAGCGCAGGTTGGCATACAGATTCGATGCTTCTTGTACCAGCGAGATTGAAATCAATACCAGCGGAATAATCACGACAAACAGACAGATTACCAGCGTGGCGAGTGCGGCCAAGTTGCTGCGCTGATTCAGCTTGATCAGCAATTTGCGATAGAAAGGGGAAAACAAAACGGCCAGTACGGCGGCCCAGAAGACGGCGCCATAAAATGGCAGCAGGACGGCAATGAACGCGAGCGAAAAGACAATCAATAAAGTCAGGAAGGTTTTTTGCTGTATCTCTGGATAATTCATCTGGTGGGTGGCCGCTTGTGCGGCGCGCATTGTGGATTCAGGCATGCTACCTGAACTTGTGCGCAAAGTGAGCGTGGCAGCTCACATAAGGGAAGCGGCGGAGTCGTTGCTTGACGATGTGGCTGGTGTCGTATGTCTTTGCCGGTTGCAAAAGTCATCGAAATTTGCGGGCAAAAAAAAGACCGGCCTGAGCCGGTCTGGAAGAACAACAGGTATATCTAGACTTATTCAGCGACAGCTGGTTTAGCCATGTGCTTGGCGCGCATTGGTTTCAATACAAACCATGCCATCAGCGCTGCCGTTGCATTCAATGCACTTGCAACGACGAACACTGCGTACCAACCACCGGTAGCCGAAGCCAGCACTGCAGACAGTGGGACCAGCAACGAAGCGGTACCTTTAGCTGTGTACAGCAAGCCAGCATTCGATGCTGCGTATTTGCTGCCGAATGTATCAGCGCAAGTCGATGGGAACAGCGAGTAGATTTCGCCCCATGCAAAGAACACGATACCGGTCAAGATAACGAATGCGAATGGGTTGTGGCCGTAGTGGAACAGAGCCAGGATACCAACTGCTTCGATAGCAAACGCGATGAACATGGTTGGTTCACGACCGATTTGATCCGATACCCAGCCGAAGAATGGACGGGTCAGGCCGTTCAATACGCGGTCGATAGCCAGAGCAAATGTCAACGCTGGCAAGGTGAGGCCCATCATGCTGACTTGAACGTCGAACACTTTGAAGTCACGTGCGATCGAACCCAGTTGTGCAGTTGCCATCAGGCCACCAGCAGCAACCATGACGAACATTGCATACATGATCCAGAACACTGGTTCGCGCAACACTTCCGATGGTTTGTAATCACGTTTGGTTTGCTGAACGTTGGCAACTGCGTCGCCTTTTTTGTGTTCTGGTGCACGGAACAGGAACAGCGAAACCAGTACCACGATGATGCCCTGGCCGATACCGAAGTACAGGAACGCATCTTGGTAGCCGCGGGTAGCGATCATTGCCGAGATAGGAATGATGGTCACAGCAGAACCAGCGCCGAAACCGGCAGCGGTCAAGCCAGCTGCCAGGCCGCGACGGTCCGGAAACCATTTCAACGCGTTACCAACGCAAGTACCGTATACAGCACCAGCGCCGATACCGCTGACGACTGCAGCGAAGTACAACATGGCGAGGGAATCAGCGAACGAATTGATGTACCAACCCAGACCGCACAATAAGCCACCAACCATAACAACCGGACGTGGGCCGAATTTATCGACGAACCAGCCTTCGATAGGGACCAACCATGTTTCGGTCAGAACGAAGATCGTGAATGCGACTTGAATCGCAGCGCGACTCCAGCCGTGTTTTGCAGCGATAGGATCGACGAACAGCGTCCAGCCGTACTGCAAGTTTGCAATCATCGCCATGGCGACGATACCCAGGATCAATTGTATCCAGCGAAATGACGCCGGACGGTTAACTGTTTCACTCATAATTGCCTTCTCTCAACTCTCAGGTATGGAAATGCACCTATTTAATACTGGTGCGCTCGTTGCAATAAACAACTGATTCAATCCGATCATTTGTAATCGCAGCCATCCGTCAGAAAAGCTTGTAACTTGCTGACTCTGTGGATGCGATCCGTGTTTATTTAATTCAACGTCGCAACTATCAGAGAAGAGATAAATCATCGCAATGGATAAAAGCAAGAATGACTGATATTCAGATTGTGGATATCACGTATTCACGGCACGACGGGAAATAGGAAGTGTGGATACCACTTATGATTTTTGTGGATAGTACGTAAATTGTTAGGATAGTGTGAAGCGCTTTATGCGTGTGTTTGTGCAAGATGTTGACGAATGATTTGTCGGTGCATGCAGTTTGTTTTTGCTTCGATTTTTTGCGCGGGTGCAAGAGCAGTGTGCATGCTAGTTGACTGCACTACTTGCACTATCAGACGACGGCACTAGCATGTTATTGCGCGCCGACGTAGTCTATGGGGCGGCATTTGGCGTTGTAGAAAAATATTTTCGTTTGCATGGAATAAAGTTGCCGCTCTATCGTTAACCTCGATATCAGCGCATTGCTGTGTATGTTGAAGTTGTCCGATGAAAGCGCGTTGACGTATCTTTGGGCACCGTGCTTTTATCGTTTCTCTAGCGTCATCCACCTGATCGAAAAGGAATTGAAAAAATGAAACGTTCACTGATCCTGTTCTCAGCAGCTGCCACCCTGGTTTTTTCCAGTGCTGCTTTCGCGCAAACTGCACCTGTTAAAAAAATGGACGGCATTCTGGTCAATAGTGCCGGCATGACGGTTTACACCTTCGATAAAGATGTTGCCGATAGCGGCAAAAGTACCTGCAACGGTCCTTGCGCTGCCAACTGGCCACCTGTCGCTGCAGGCGATGCCAAATTGAGCCCACCGTATTCTGTCGTTACGCGTGACGATGGTTCCAAGCAAGTCGCCTACAAAGGCAAACCCTTGTATCTGTTTGCTGCCGACACCAAAGTTGGCGATCGTACCGGCGACAAGGTCAAGGATGTCTGGCACGTGGTCAAGGATTAAGCAGACCTGATGCAGCTGCGGCCGCACCGTCGTGGAGACTGTCATGCAGGATGAGCGCGATCGCTTGATCGCGTGCATCCCGCGGCTGCGTCGTTACGCCCGTGCATTGATAGGTGACCGCACGGGTGCCGACGATCTGGTGCAAGACACGATGGAACGCGGCTGGAAAAAATTATCGTCATGGCAGCGTGGCAGCGATATGCGTGCATGGCTGTTCGGCATCATGCACAACCTGCATATCGATCAGGTCAGGCGCCCGGTGATTGTGACGGACGTGCTGGATGACGATACGCCATTGCCTGCGGTGGTGCACACCGACAGTCTGGAAATACGCGACCTGCAATCCGCACTGGCCGCATTGCCCGCCGAGCAAAGAGAGATCCTGTTGCTGGTGGCGCTGGAAGAAATGTCGTATGAAGAAGTTGCAGCGACACTGGGTTTGCCGGTGGGCACCGTGATGTCGCGCCTGTCGCGTGCGCGACAGAAATTGCGTGCGCAGATGGAAGGTCGGGCAGTGGTATCAACCTTAAAGGTAGTTAAATAAAGGCCATCCTATGAATCAGCTTGCGGTGACAGAAGCAGACCTGCACGCCTATGTCGATGGCTTGCTGAGTGACTCGCGCAGCGAAGAAGTCGCTGCCTATCTGGCTGCACGGCCGGAAGAACAGGCGCGTATTCATACCTATCGCGAACAGAATGAAGGCTTGCGTGCGCTGTTCAACCCGGTGCTGGATGAAGCCGTGCCGCCGCGCCTGACTGCTGCGGCGAGGGAGCATGCCTCGACATTTTCATCTTCGTACTTGCGCTTTGCCGCCGGTGTATTGATCGCTATCGTCAGCGGTGCAGGCGGCTGGATGCTGCACGGTTCTGCGCAGACAGGCGTGCTGGCCGGTTCCGCCATCAAGAACGCCAATGGCAATATCGCGTTGGCAGGATTTGCGCGTCAGGCCGCGATTGCACACGGTGTCTATACCCCGGATGTGCGGCGCCCGGTCGAGATCGGCGCCGATCACGAAGATCAACTGGTGGCTTGGCTATCCAAACGCACGGGTGCGGATATGCATCCGCCCAAGTTGGGCAAGCTGGGTTACGAACTGGTGGGCGGTCGCTTGCTGCCGGGTGAGACTGGCAGTCCGGTAGCGCAATTCATGTATCAGGAAGCAGGCGGTCAGCGTTTGACCTTGTATGTATCTACCGACCAGGCGCAGAACAGGGACACCGGTTTCCGCTTCGCGCAGCAAGGCACGGTCAATGTGTTTTACTGGATAGATGGCAAGTTCGGCTATGCCTTGTCAGGTGGCGTCAACAAGGGTGAGCTGGCGCAGATTGCGCATGCGGTCTACGATCAGCTGGAGAACCGGCCGCAATAGGCTGGCCGGTAGTAAAGCTGATATCAGTGCAGCGAAGTGCCCTGTTACAGGACATTCTTCATGGCTACATTTGCAACACCCATACACAACAATTAACATTCCCCCAATTTCAAAACCGGTAAGCTGGCCTTGACAGGCTTATGTGCGCGGCTCTTTCGTGCAAGTGTCGCGTTCGTGCCGCCAGAGCGCGCATGAATGTTGCATTCAGTCAAAATAATGACGACAATCAAGCCGACGCTTTTTTTGTGCGGTTCGCGGCTGAAAAGAACATGTCACATGAGTCTGTCGACATTTATACCCAACATTTTTAATGCTGTTTTTCCAATACGGAGAGCAATTTGCAAACCAATCCCGCGCAAAATCTTCAAGAGGTGACGATGCAGTTGACCGCTCTGTTAGAGCAAGTCAAGCTCGGCGTGGGCGGCGACACCGTGGTGCGCACGTTGCAAGCCGCACTCGATGACTTGAGCGCCATTGCAACCACCGATGGTTTGACAGGTGCGCTGAACCGCCGCGGTCTGATTGAAAAACTCGACGGGGAGCTGGATAGAGCCAAGCGCACCGGCCATCCTTTTTCTTTCGCGGTCATTTCCATCGATCAATATCATTCATTGAATGAACAATACGGCAGCGTCATCAGCGATCAGGTACTTAAAAATCTGACCGGCGCGGTATTGTCATTAATCCGCTCGCTGGATTCATTCGGCCGTATCAGTCCGAACGAGTTTGCACTGATACTGCCGACTACCTGGCTGGATCAAAGCGATGGCGCCATCGTGCGGCTGACCAATGCAGTGGCTGCACTGGATTGGGCATCGATCGCACCTTCGTTGGCGGTGACTTTTTCGACTGGGCTGACCACCAATATGACGAACGATGATGCAGACAAGATGATTTTGCGTGCCAGCCAGGCACTCATGTTGGCGAAGGCCAAAGGGCCGGGTTCCAGCGCCGCACTGGATCATGGTTTGCTGGACTTCGATCCGGGCTTGGACGTCGGCTTCTAAGCGCTTGTAGTCGGCAGTTTTCCAGAAAATTAAAATCAGGAGACAAGCATGAACTATCAAGGATCATGTCACTGCGGCAAACTTAAATTCGAGGCCGAAGGCGACATCAAGCAAGTCATCGAATGCAATTGTTCATACTGCGCACGCAAAGGCGCGCTGCTGTGGTTTGTGCCGCGCGCGAAATTCACTTTCCGCGCCGGTGAAAACGAATCCACCGTCTACAAATTCAACAAGCATGTGATCGCCCATCATTTTTGTCCGACTTGCGGTTGCCAGCCATATGCATTCGGCACCGATCCGTCAGGCAACGAGATGGCTGCCATCAATACGCGCTGCCTGGAAAATGTCGATATCTCTGCGCTGCCGCATCAGGCCTACGACGGCAAGCATTCGTAATCCGGCAGTATCACTGTAGCGGCGCGGCGCAGCGCAGCTGTAATGCAGTGACAGATGCAGTATCAGCGCAGTTTCAGTCAAGGATCAGGGATAGCCGACCGGCTTGCCCGGTATGTCCGGCATGGGGATGAATTCTGTCTCGCCCGGCACGTCGGCAAAGCGGCGTTGCTTCCAGTCTTCTTTGGCTTGTTCCAGCCTGTCCACCGAGCTGGATACAAAATTCCACATCAGGTAACGCGAGCCATCCATCGGTTCGCCGCCGAGCAGCATGACCTTGGTCACACCCGGGCCGGCGCCACGCAATGTGACGGGCGTGTTGGCTTTCAAGACCAGCAACTGGCCGGCGTTGAAAACGCCATCGCGTCCCAGATCGAGTTGACCTTCGATCACATACATTGCCTGTTCCGGATATTCGGCCGGTATATCGAGTCGCGCGCCCGCCTGCAGTTGCACATCAACGTAAAACAGATCCGAGAGAGTAGCGACCGGCGATTGTTTGCCGAAGAAGCTGCCGGCAATGATTTTGGCGGTCGCACCATCGCCTTCAATGACAGGTAGTTGATCGGCGGCCGTGTGCTGGAAGGCCGGGGCTGTTTCTTCATGTTTCTTCGGTAGCGCAACCCAGCACTGCAAGCCGTACAGCGATGAGCCTTGGGCGCGCAATGCCGCACCGGTGCGTTCCGAGTGCACGATGCCGCTGCCGGCCGTCATCCAGTTAACCGCACCCGGTTGTATGGTTTGAATCGAACCGACGCTATCGCGATGTTCGATTTCGCCATCGTATAAATACGTGACGGTAGCGAGGCCGATGTGCGGATGCGGCCGCACATCCAGCCCTCGTCCCGCGATAAATGCATGCGGGCCCATCTGATCCAGAAAAACGAAAGGCCCGACCATGCGCTTTTCCGTCGTCGGCAAGGCGCGACGTACTTCAAAATTGTCACCGAGGTCGCGCGTGCGCGGCACGACGACGGTTTCCAGAGCGCTTTGATCGATATCCATGGTTGACTCGCTTTCTGATCTTCAGGATTGCAGATCATTTCCAGGGAAACGATCTGCGCTTGCTTTGCTTACAGCTTAGTTCGACAGCGTGACGATCTTGATCTCGCCCGACAATGCCTTGTGTACCGGGCATTTATCAGCGATCTTGTTCAGGCTTTCTTTTTGTTCTGCGTTCAGGTCGCCATAGTAGGTCAGTGTACGGTTGAAAACATACACGCCATCTTGTTCGGCAGCGATCACCGAGACGTCAACTTTTTCCAGCGGCAATTCCTTGCGACCTGCATACATATTCAATGTAACGGCGGTGCATGCACCGAGTGCGGCTGCCAGCAAGTCGTGCGGTACAAAACCGGCATCGTCACCACCGAATGCGGATGGTGCGTCAGCGATTAACGAGTGTGGGCCAGCGCTAACGATGTGTTGCAATTTGCCTGCGCCTTTTGTTACTTTGATTTCTGTTTGTGCCATCTAATATTCCCCAATTTAAAACGATTAAAAAACTGAAAACTTTGCGCTGCTGCGATAAAAAAGCGGCCGCGAGCATGATAACGATAGTGATCTGGTTCATGCCCGGCTTCAGAGCTGCCGCTACTATAACGCACAAGCACAAATGCATATTATCGAAGTCGTTTTGTACAAAATTCAAGCGCGTTGTAAGCTACTGTAAGGCTATGGCGCTACACTGTCTTTTCCGCGTCGGGCTGGATCACAAGTTTTTGCTCTCGGCGCTCTTCGACAATTGACACCTCACTGGACACGATATGACGAACGACAATACACATAAAAAAATTCCCGTTACCCTGATCCCCGGCGATGGCATCGGCCCGGAAATTGTTGATGTCGTTGAACGCGTATTCGATGCAATGGGCAATCCATTTGCCTGGGACAAACATCAAGCCGGCTTGAATGCGCTGGAAAAAGGCGGTGACCTGCTGCCGCAAACCACGCTGGACAGTATTCGCCGAAACGGCCTCGCCTTGAAAGGGCCGTTGACAACGCCGGTCGGCGGCGGCTTCCGTTCTGTCAATGTGCGTCTGCGTGAAACCTTCCAGCTCTACGCCAATGTGCGTCCGGCGCGCACTATCGTGCCAGGCGGTCGTTACGAAAAAATCGATCTGGTCATGGTGCGGGAAAATCTGGAAGGCCTGTACGTCGGTCACGAACATTACGTCCCTATCGGCGACGATGCGCATGCAGTCGCGATGGCGACCGGCATCAATACGCGTGCGGGCAGTCGCCGTATTGCCAAATTCGCATTTGACTATGCAGTGCGTAACAACCGCAAGAAAGTCACCATCGTCCACAAGGCCAATGTGCTGAAGGCATTGACCGGACTATTCCTCGAAACCGCGAAGCAGGTTGGCCTCAACTACGCCGACCAGATCGAATTCAATGACCGCATCGTTGATGCCTGCGCCATGCAACTGGTATTGAATCCGTGGCAGTTCGACGTGCTGGTATCGACTAATCTGTTTGGTGACATCCTGTCCGATCAAATCGCCGGCCTCGTCGGTGGTCTCGGTATGGCGCCGGGAGCGAACATCGGCGAAGGCGCATCCATCTTTGAGGCGGTGCATGGTTCGGCACCGGATATCGCCGGTCAGGGCCTGGCCAATCCGACCGCCTTGCTGCTGGCTGCAGCACTGATGGCAGAGCACAAGGGTTTGCACAAGATCGCAAGGGATTTGCGCGATGCCATTGATGCGACTGTCGCAACCGTTGACGGCCGCACCGCAGATATAGGCGGCAACGTATCGACTTCTAAATACGGTGATTTGCTGATTGAACGGATACGCGACTCGCAATAAACCGCATCACATGCCAGATTCGACTTTGCAAGGCGTGCAGTCTATCCAAATGTAAGCAGGTCGAATCAGGTAAAGAAAAAGCGCATCGTGTTCCGCACGATGCGCTTTTGTCATTTTGGACGATGATTTATTGGGGCGGGGGCTCCGAGTTGGGCGCGCGTGTCGGTATCCGCAACACGATCACCGCCCCTGTTAATCCCAACGCCAGCAAGAGGATTTGTATCCATGGCTGACTGGCAAAGGTCCAGAGAGATATGCCCATCATCAACACCATCGAAATGATGGCGACGTATTTTGTTCCGCGCGTCACGCTGCGATGTTCTTCCCAGTTGCGCAAGATGGGACCGAGCAGGCGATGCTGCAGCATCCATTGATGTACGCGCGGCGAGGCCTTGGCGAAGCAGGCGGCTGCCACCAGAATGAAGGGCGTCGTGGGCAGCCCGGGCAGGAATATTCCGATCACGCCCAATAAGAGCGCCACGCTGCCGCCTATTCCATACAGCACCCTGGCGAGATGCGACGGCTGGCGGTCTTTTACTGACGTATTGGGTTCGATATGCATGAAGAAAAGAGAGGGTCGTATTGAATTGCAGGCCGAATGATGATCGGGCAACGCAAGAATACATCTGTTTGCAGGCTTGGTCAGGCGCAAAAATTCCTGAATACAGGGCTGCATATTTCCACATGGCGCTGCAGGAAAATTATTCTTAAATAAGAATGGTTATCATTTATAATTAATTCCCTATGCTGTTCAATCACTTGCGATATGCATTTCTGCAAGGCAGGCAATTGATCGGTTGGAGGTGAATGATGAGCAAGTCCCGGAATAATTTTGAAAACATTGCTCGTGAGCACAGTGTATTGCTCAATGAGTATGGTCGTGTGCAAAGCCGTTGCAGCGAACTGGTGGCGAGACAGGTTGATCAGATCGAAGTGTTGCAAAACGAGTCTGTGCGCATGCAGGCAGAAATCATGCGTTTGCGCGCAGAAGTAATGGCGCGTGATACCGCATTGGCTTATGCATGCGAAGACTTGAGCAAGTTGCAGGCAGCCATACCCGGCCTGTCGACACGATTGACGCTGGCACGTCGTGTAGAAACCTTGACGCAGCACGTACAGGAATTATTGCGCGAGCGTTTGGGTTTGCATGGCAAAGTGCGGCCTACCGCAGGCGCAGCTGAAACGGACGCGGGAGCGGTGGCCATCTCCATGGATATGCGTGAAAAATCAGTGCTATGCGTAGGCCAGGATGAGTCTGCCACTATCATCGCCCAGCAAGCAATTGAAAAAGCCGGCGGCCGTTTCCTGCATCACGATGGCAAGGATGATGTTGATGAGACTACGCTGGAAGCAAGTCTGACGGCGGCGGATATGGTCATTTGCCAAACCGCTTGCGTCAGCCACGATGCGTATTGGCGTGTGCAGGATCATTGCAAGCGCACTGGTAAACGGTGTTTGCTTGTGGATCAACCGCACGTTATGCACTTTGTGCGCAATACGGATATTACATCTTGCTAAATTATGTTTAGCTAAGGCTAGGGTGCGAGTGAAGGTAAATAGTCAGCCGCTCGCAGTACCTGCCAAGTATGTGTGTTGGAGTGAGGAGTTGTTGCAGAGGTGAGGGCGTGGCCCAGCAAACACGGTGTCAAATTTAATGACTGACGGTGGTGGTCGGCACCAGGGGGTGCGTGATTTCCATCGACTCCGGTGCTGGTGTCGCCTCATTGGTCAGATAACGTTCGACCAGCTGAAAAAAGCGGGCATAGAATTTTTCGGCGGAAATCGTCGCACTGGCGACCTTCACCAGCGAATCATCGCTGGATGAAAACGGCAGAGAAACCGAGCCCAGCGCACCGACACCGAGGCTCGCGGAATTATTGATTTTCTTCAGCGCGTAGCGATCTTCAAGGGCATTGACGAATACCGATGAGGTGCTGCCATCTGCGGTGTCGGCTGCACACACGACACGAAACGCAATCTGCACATGCACGTCATTTTCCGGCTGAAAGCTCTTGCGGCCGTCGACTTGATCGGCAGTGGCAGCGTTGATCACATAACCTTGACTGAGCAAGGTGCGGCGTACTGCCTCGCAAGCGACATTGCCGGGTACCGGAAAGCGGCGCGAGTAGATGTCGGCAGAATCGAATCTTTCCGCCGTATAGACAACAGGTTTGGGTCCGGCGCAGCCGGCAAGTCCCATTAAGAGTGCCGTCTGCATGAGCAGTGAGCGGTAACTGAATTGCATAAGTTGGATTTTATCTGTTTGAGCGTGCATGCGTGGCAGAACACTGTGCATGGACAATTTCATCAGGTAAAGATTCCATAAATTTCTCTGCGGGCCGCTGTTTGCGGTGGCTTGCCTGAGTATTACAGCTTGTCGCGACGAAAAAAAGCCCGACATAGCCGGGCTTTTTTGACGAAACAGACTTAAAGCGACCAAGTGTTTAAAACTCTTCCCAGTCCTTGCTATTGCTGCCCGCGTTGGTCAACGCAATTTTTTGTGGGGCCGGCTTGTTTGCGATCGTGCGCTGAGTGGCGCCGGTCAACGCTTTTGCGGGTGAGCGGGCCGATGCAGCGCTGCCGGTACGCGCGGATTGCATTTGCGAATTGTTGATTTTGAATACGCTGACGATCTCGGAAAGGCTGGCCGCCTGGTCTTGCAGCGATTGCGATGCCGCGGCCGCTTCTTCGACCAGTGCCGCATTTTGTTGTGTGACCTCATCCATTTGCGAGATGGCCTGATTGACTTGCTCAATTCCGGCCGTTTGCTCGCGGCCGGCTGCGGTGATGTCAGCCATGATGTCTGTCACATGCTTGATGCTGTCGACGATTTCTTTCATCGTGGTGCCGGCTTGTTCTACCAGTTTGCTGCCGGTATCCACTTTTTCGACAGAGTCGCCGATCAGTTCCTTGATCTCCTTGGCCGCCGAGGCGGAACGCTGTGCCAGGCTGCGTACCTCCGATGCCACCACGGCGAAGCCGCGTCCCTGTTCGCCGGCACGCGCCGCTTCCACTGCCGCGTTCAGTGCCAGGATGTTGGTCTGGAATGCGATGCCGTCGATGACACCGATGATGTCCACGATTTTTCTGGAGGATTCGGTGATCGAGCCCATCGTATCCACGACTTGTGACACCACCGTACCGCCACGCACCGCGATGCCGGATGCATTGACCGCCAGTTCATTCGCCTGACGTGAATTGTCGGAATTTTGCTTGACGGTAGATGTGATTTCTTCCATCGAAGAAGCTGTTTCTTCCAGTGCGCTGGCCTGTTCTTCTGTGCGTGAAGACAGATCCAGATTGCCGGCTGCGATCTGGCTGGACGCAGTGGCGATGGTATCTGTACCGGCCCTGACCTGGCTGACAATATTTTCCAGGCTGTTGCGCATTTCACGCATCGCGAACAACATGCTGGTTTTATCCTGGTTGCCAATCTGGATGTCGACGGTCAGATCGCCGGCTGCAATGCGTGACGCAATGCCGGCAGCATAATCAGGTTCGCCGCCTAGCTGGCGCTTCAAGCCGCGTGTGATCAACACACCTAGCAGCAGACCAGAAACCGCACTCAAGATCACCAGCGCCAGCATGATGGCGCGACTGGATTTATATAGCTCTTCGCTTTCGGCATACGCTTGTTCCGCGCGTTTTTCCTTTTGTTCCGATAATTCCGACAGGACATCATCGAGTTTGTTTGCATGCACGCGCGTCTGCGCCAGGATGGCAGTCAGTTCGGCGCTGCGTTGTTGCAGCGGTTCTTTATCTGCCAACGCCAGGGCTTGCCACATATCTTTTTGATAGTCTTGCGAAACTGCTGCGTATTGATCAAACAATACCTTTGCCCTATCGCTGAAAAACAGCGGACGCGCTTTTTCCAGATTTTTTTCCAAAGATGCTGTGTATTTTTTTATGTTCTCTTTATTCGTTGTGCGCTCTTCTTCCGTCGTCGACAGCAGCACATTGCCGCGTGCGCGGCCAATGGATACCATTTCGATATCGGCTTCCTTGATATAGGACAGACCCAATAATTCCTTGTTGTAGATGTCGCCAGCCTTATCGTTAATCAGGCTCATATTGTAAATGCCTACGCCTGCCACCATGGCGCCTGCCACAGATAACGCCAGAAAGCCGGAAATCAGCTTGGCTCCGACCGTCATGTTCTTAAACATATTCAATGCTCCTGATCAATAATTTTGGGTGTGGTTCAGTGACGCTCGCTAATGCGGCATACAAAGTATTTCCGGCCAGAATGCAGTCCAAAACGGCGGCAAACGCAGTTTAAAAATTGCTTTTCCGAAATAAAACTGGTTCATTATTAGGCGCCAATTCGCCTTTCTTGCCTACACATATTTATGGGAGATACCTGCAAAAACTGTTAAAGATTGATAAAAAACACCGATGGCTTTTCAATATTGGCGTCGCAAAGTGCGAACTTGCACGTCATCATTCTTGAAACTCAGTTAATCTTCGTGTCTTGCTGCTTCAACATGAGAATAAGTAATGGGTAATCTGGTGATAGTTCGCCATGGCGAATCACAGTGGAACAGGGAAAACCGCTTTACCGGGTGGACAGATATCGATCTGACGGCCAATGGTATTCAACAGGCGCGCAATGCCGGTCGCGCGCTGGCTGATGCGGGTTTCCGTTTTGATCTGGCCTACACCTCGCTGCTGAAAAGAACCATACGCTCGCAATGGTTGATGCTGGAAGAGATGGATGCGATGTACACGCCCATCGTCAGTCACTGGCGTCTGAATGAACGGCACTACGGTGCGCTGACCGGGCAGAACCGGGCAGAAATGATCACCAAATTTGGTGAAGAGCAGGTCTGGTCATGGCGTCGCGGTTTCGACAGCCGGCCGCCGCTGATGGACAAGGACGATCCACGCTCGCCTTGCCACGAGCCGCGTTATGACGGCATCGACCGCGCATCGCTGCCGCTAGGTGAATCGCTGAAAGATACGGTAGAACGTGTGCGCCGGTTCTGGGATGAATCGATTGCGCCTGCATTGCGTGAAGACAAGAACATCATCATTTCTTCGCATGGCAATAGCCAGCGCGCACTGGTCAAACTTCTGGAAGACATGCCGGATGAAGAAGTTTCACGCTTCGATGTACCGAACAGCGTGCCGCTGATTTACACACTGGATACACAATTGCGCGTGCTCGACAGAAGCTCGATGAATATCCCGCATCCGGAAGTGTCGGCCATACTTTAATTGCATCGCGATTCTTGTCGATGCATTTTCAATGTATTTAATTCCATCCCGCTTGAGCTGTTTTCAAGCGGGATTTTTCTTGGCGGAGCCGCATCTTGATTGCGCCTCCATCGCCCGCCGTATCGGTCGCGAGCACAGTTTTTTCGTTTAAATTTTTTTGCCTTGGCAGCAAAATATTTGCAATCACGTAATGATAAAAAGTATTTTTATTTAGGCATGCTTTAGAAAATCAAATGCCATTAACGGTTGACATGGTTTTTCTATTAGGCCAAAATCAAAAAATATTAACGATATTTTTATGTATTTTTAACAAATACTTAATGTCAAATTGTGTGTTGAGCACTGCGTTTTAAAGTGCTCCCCGTATTTGATAACCCCCTGTTCTTGCTCGCAAGAATCCGCTTGTAGTTTTTCCTCTTCGCCGCGCTTTCATTATGGCTTAACAGCCAGGGAGCGAACTTTTGTCCATTTTTTCCCGGAGGTGACACACCGGAGATATTAATTCGCCAATTGGCCTCATGCCAACGCAACACGTGGGTGGAACGACGCTAGATCGGACCTTTTTTGGCTACTCACGAAGTCATGCTAGTTCGCTAGAAATGAAAACTCGAGTGGCGCAGCGCATTCGCATTGGATGCTGCACTTTCGCGCCGCTAAAGAAATAACTGATTGGAGAGAGAGAAATGACCGATGCAACAATAAATATGTCAGGTGACGCAACGGGTGGCGAGTCGAAAAAGACGATCCATCTCAAGGCGCCAGGCACCGGTTTTATGGATACATGGCGTGCGATGGGTCCCGGTATCGCCGCCGCAATGACAGGCATAGGTGCGAGCCACATCATGCATGCACCGACCGCTGGTGCGAAATATGGCTACGCATTGTTGTGGGTGATTCTGGCCGCCTACATCCTCAAATACTGCGCATTCGAATTTGCGCATCGCTATACCATGGTGAAGGGCGAGTCCATCATCAATGCGTATCATCGCAACGGCAAATGGCCGTTGTACTTCATGATTTTTCAGGGGTTTGCCAATACCGTCGGTATCGCGGGTCGCGCATTGGGTTGCGCCGCGATGTTGTGGGCAGCATTTCCGTTCATGGCACTCGAAATGTGGGCTGTTACCGTGCTGGTTGGTACAGTTGCCATTTTGTGGGCAGGTAGCTATAAGGCCGTTGAAGGCGTTTGTAAATTACTGATTCTGGTGTTTGCCGGATCGTGTTTCATCGCATTCGCACTGCAAGCCCCGCCACCGATGGAATATCTGTCACGCTTGTTGCCAACCTTGCCGCCGATTGGCGCGATGCTGCTGTTTGGCGCGATGTTCGGTTACTTCCCAACCACGCTTGAGGTTGCACCTATGCAATCGCTCTGGGCTGTGGAAAAGAAGGCTGGCATGGTCAAGGTCAATGAGTTGCGTGCTCAGGGTCATACCGTTGAAATGGATAAGAACTACATGAAAAATAGTTTGATTCTGTTCAAGCGCGATATGAACATCACGTATCTGATCTCGATGTTGTCGGGCATGATCTTCCTGATCGTCGGTGCGGCTGTGTTGAATCCACTTGGTCTCGTACCAAAGGGTAGCGAAATGGGTGCGACCATCGCACGTATTTATACCGACACCTTCGGTCAATGGATTTTCCCTGTCATCATCTCTGGTGGTGTTGCGGCATTGTTCTCGACTGTGTTCACCTACTTTGATGGTCAGGCACGTATTACCGAGGAATGCGCGGTACGTCTGATCAAGAAATGGGATACGCCACTCGCCCGCAAGCTGGTTTATCGCGGCATGCAAGTGATCTGGTTGATTGCCGGTATCTCCATCGTGTATGGTTTGCCTAAACCAATCATCGTCACGCAGATTGCTTCTGTCATGGCATTGGCGTTCTCGCCGGTTCTATACTGGTTGACGATCAAGGCATTGAAGGACAACTTCAAGACACCATTTGAACTTGAGCTGTTGCCGCCAAAATGGATGTTTGTGTTGGCGTGGACCGGTACCATCTCGCTCGTATGCATCACGGCGTATGTACTGTTCATGCAATTCGGACCGAAGTAAATGTCGTTTTAATAGCGATGTGGTAAGCAATTTTTAATAGCAGTATCCTGCCGGAAATGATGAATAACGCACTCATTATTTCCGGCATTTTTTCGATTCATCCAATAAAAAGGAGAATTGCCGGCGTTGCGTGTAATCTTCTTCTATCGCAATTGCGAGCAGTTCTTTATTCACTAACAGACAGGTAACCAATGACCGACATCAATCTCATTGCGGCGATCATTTTCGGGTTGGCACTGATACATACATTTGCCGCCAAGTCATTTGAGCGCATTGCTGACCGCAGCACAAAACATGCAGGGCTATTTCATCTTTTGGGTGAAATTGAAGTGGTATTCGGATTGTGGGCATTTGTATTAATTACCACGATGGCATTTGTCGTCGGCGGCAAAGAAGCGATTGAATACGCCGAATCGCGTCAATATACCGAGCCGCTTTTTGTATTCGTCATCATGATCATCGCGGCGTCCCGTCCGGTGCTGGAGGCGATCAAGACACTGGTTTCTTCTATGGCTACGCTTGTGCCTTTGAGAACAGCAGTCGTGCGGGTCTGGTTGTGCCTGAGCCTGGTGCCATTGATCGGCTCATTTATTACCGAGCCTGCCGCGATGACGCTGGCAGCACTGATGCTCGCACCGCTTGTGTTCCGCGAAGGAACGCCTGAGTGGAAAAAATATGGCGCGCTTGGCGTGCTATTCGTCAACGTATCGATCGGTGGCACACTGACTTCGTTTGCTGCGCCACCGGTATTGATGGTTGCGGCAACATGGAACTGGGATAGTGCTTTCATGGCAGCCAACTTCGGCTGGAAGGCTGCAATCGCGGTCTTGATCAATGCAACGGCGATCACTTTCCTGTTGCGTGAACATCTCACCGACGATAAACCAGTCGCTGGCACCACGGAAGAAAGCGTACCGCTTGTCGTGATTCTGATTCACCTGATGGCATTGGCTTCGGTCGTGATTTTTGCTCACCATCCGGTAATCTTCATGGCTATTTTCCTGTTCTTTCTTGGTTATACGCAGGCCTATTCCCAGTATCAAAGTCCGCTGATTTTGAAAGAAGGTTTGTTGGTTGGCTTCTTCCTTGCCGGGCTGGTCGTACTGGGCGGCATGCAGCAATGGTGGTTGCAGCCTATTGTCTCCAGTCTTGAGCCGACTGCATTGTTCTTTGGCGCGCTTGGGTTGACAGCCATTACCGATAACGCCGCGTTGACGTATCTGGGTTCGCTGATCGAGGGAATGTCAGATCAGGCCAAATACATGTTGGTCGCCGGTGCGGTCGCAGGTGGCGGCTTGACGGTTATTGCGAATGCACCGAATCCGGCTGGCGTCGCCCTGCTCAGGGATGGCTTTGAAGATGGTGCCATCGGCGTAGGCGGTTTGCTGGCGGGCGCGATTTTGCCGACTGCCGTCGCTGCCATATTTTTCCTTATCTAGCGCGCAGTCATTGACGGTGCTCATTTACACAAGACTGAGTCTGTAAATGAGCAGCGATTTGAAGCGTCATTTCGGCCGTCTCAAATAGAGACGACGGGCCAAAAAAAACCGCGACTGGCTCGCGGTTTTTTATTGGCAGCCACAAATCAGCAGCTCAGTCCGGTGCAGTCAGCCCCAGACGCGCATGCCACCCGGCAATCGACTCTTCCGGATAAATATCGAACTGCCGGTCTTTTCTCTTTGCATCGACTTCGACCCAAGGTGCCTTGAACGCCAGCATCAGATGCGTGTGTTCTGGCGGTACCGGCAAGGGCGTATCGATAGCAGACGCAAATGGATGTATCAGTTCCGGCCACGTGGGATCGTATAACCATAGCCCGCTACCGCAACGTCGGCAGAAGTGGCGTTGTCCGCTGCTGGTATGCGCGCGTACATCGCCGGGACCTTTAAGTCTGGCGTGATACACGCTGATGTCATCTGCGCCTTTGACCTGCAGCGTGCTGGCATCGCCACCGAGATTGATAGCATAGCCGCCACCGCCTTGCGTCTTGCGGCAGATAGAGCAGTAGCAGCGCTGATAGGGATAAGGCGTCGCGCTGTTCAGGGAAAAGTGCACCGCGCCGCAATGGCATGATCCTTCGAGTTGCATAGTGCCTCCGTATCGGTAGTCAGGCCTGACGATAGTGTATGGAGTGCAGCGATTGCCGATAGGTTCGACGCGAGACTTGTCCGGTGTGAGGCAATCCAGCGAAGGATGGCTTCAGAGTTTATCTATCGGCAAGCGCAGTGGCGGTGTGGTTACAGCTACAGCTTAGCGATAGTAATCGAAGAAATCCCGCTTCAAGAAGTCTTCCAGTTCGGCATTGTCCTGGATGCGGGCCGACAGCATTACCACGCGTCCGAGGCGGCGCGATTGCCAGCTGAAGTCGCCGGACTGGCGCGCGCGTATCAGTTCTATCATCTTGCGCACAATCGCCGTATCGATATCACCATTCAGGCCGGCATCGATTTCCAGCAACTGGCGCGTGGTATCGCGACGGCGTTCATCCCAGCCGCGAAAAATCATTTCTGCCGTGCGCACACCCTTGAACGTTACCTGGAACACGCCGCCGCCATCGTTGCGTCCGCGCGCTTGCGCCTGGCGCATGCTGTGTTGCACGTTGGCGCGTGCAATCGCATTGTCATCCGGTTGCTCTTCGTTTTCCCTGTCGTTGCGATCCGGCGTGCCTGCCGCGCGACGACGTTCGCGCGCATTATTGAGCATGCTCATCATGTCGGTCGGTGCCGCTTCCGGCTGCGCTTGCTGCGGCTTGATCGTGGCGAGCTTTTCCTGCGGCACAGGCACCGGCTTTTTACGCGCAACGTCCTGATCCTTGCGCGCCTTCTCTTTCGGCTTGCCCGCCGCTTTGGACATTGGTCGCGTCACGGTGAGGGCTGGAGAAGGCGTGGATTTGCTCGAATTCTCGGACGGCGGCAGCAACTGTATGGATATCGGCGCCGTAATTGAGGTGCCGATTTCTTGCGGCGGGGTCGACTGATGCTCCAGCGCAAATAGCAGGATCGCAATATGGAACAACACTGATAGCGCTAAACCGATGGTGCTGCGGTTGCGTGCGTTGGCAAGAATGGAATTGGACTTCATCTTCTACAGCAGGTGGAAACTGCACACATTATGGACTTCTCTGGAATATTTGCTTGAGCAAATATTGCCCTGCAAAGTCGTTAACTATCGTTATAAGGCAACCCGCCACCCCTTAAGTTCGATTGATTCCTTCGATAGATTCAATACAAAAGGGATGGCGAGTTATTTTCTTCGTACAATAGCAACACGCACTAGTCCCCGTTTTTCCAGAAGATCAAATTGAATACATCCCCAGATCCAGTCGCGGCAGTTGTTGCCACCGATACAAATAGCGATGCCGACACGACAGTGCTGCCGCTTTATGTCGTCAAGACTTCGACTATCCACGGCACCGGCATTTTCGCCAGGACCACAATAGAAGCCGGAGCATGCATCGTTGAATATCAGGGCGAACGCATTCTGTGGGAAGTCGCGCAAGACAGAGCCGATGCCGAAGGCCCGCTCAATCACACGTATTTCTTCAGCCTCAATGACGGCCGCATTATCGATGGCGGCAGCGGCGGCAACGAAGCGCGCTTCATCAACCATTCATGCGAGCCCAATTGCGAAGCCGCCGAACATGAAGATGGCCGTGTCTATATTTATTCCCTGCAAGAAATCGCCGCTGGCGAAGAACTCAGTTATGACTACGCATTGATCTTTGAAGAGCGTCACACGCCCGCCGTTAAACGCGCGTTTGCCTGTTATTGCGGCGCGCCTAGCTGTAGCGGATCGATGCTGATGCCCAAGCGCTCGGCCAGATATCGCGCCCAAAAGGCGCTGTCCCGGTAATCGCCTCCAGGCCGTGCCCTGACCATGTCGAACTAACCATGCTGAATGCGCGCTCCGCTCATTGAGTACATCCTCGCAACAAAACTCCTTCCACCACCGCGTTGACGAATGTTCGCCGTCACGCTTTCAAATCTCTTGCCGATGAATTTTTAACGTAATGCTTAGGGGAATATTTGTAAATCCTGACAACGCATTATTGTTACAGCTGATATCAGCTATTAAAAAATCGCATATCCCAAATTTTTCAGGTTGCACCCTTGAAAGCCTTGCTGCATAAGGCTTTTGCGATTTATTGCGGCGCAATATGAATGTCAAATTTATCGAAAATAGGTATAACTACGTATTGTTTGGCCAAAAGGACCTACGTATATTCCATCAAAATTTTAACGGGTACTTAACATTACCTTGAGATTACTGAAGGGCGAACAAGCCAACCGTTTTTTCTGATTCGTGTCTTTATGACGCCGCCGGTTTCCCGGCACCGGGATTGCCCCACGCTAGGCAAATCCCCCGGTAGTGAAATCTGATCAAGCCGGTTTGTTTGCTCCGAAGAGGTTTTTTCATGCAAGCGGGAAGTTGAGCGTGAACTAACCAAATGTTTTGGCGATTCCCGACCGGATCATCAGGACGAAAGGCGGAACGGCGTTCGACCGGACCAAAGTTTGGCTGCCTTTAAAACGTAAACCTTGAGAGGCCTCTGCATTTGCATAGGCAAATATTCAATCCAAGCATTAGCTGTTTGGTCGCAAGGCCAGATGGATTAATGGACATGAGGAACAACATGATGGCAATTTTTAACGGAGCATCCAAATGAGCGGCGGACCAGCAGTAGCATTAGAAAATCCAGTATCCAACAAGCGTTGGTGGCAGCTCGTCGTCGGCGTGATCTGTATGATCGCAACTGCGAACATTCAGTACGCATGGACATTGTTCGTCCCAGAAATCCAGGAGCAATTTGGCTGGAAGCGCGCAGAAATTCAAATTACATTTACCATTTTCGTTCTGGTACAAACCTGGCTCGCACCAATTGAAGGTTACTTCATCGATAAATTAGGCCCACGCCTGATGGTCGCATTCGGTGCATGTTTCATCGGTTTTGCATGGTATCTGAACTCGCAAGCTACCTCCCTGACCGGCTTCTATGTCGGCGCAGTGTTCGGTGGTATCGGCGTCGGTTCGATCTACGCAACCTGTATCAACAACGCGTTGAAATGGTTCCCGGACCGTCGCGGCTTGGCAGTTGGCTTGACCGCTGGTGGTTACGGTGCTGGTTCTGCTGCAACGATTCTGCCTATCGCAGCAATGATCGAATCGTCGGGTTTCCAGGCAACATTCCTGTTCTTTGGTATCTTGCAAGGTGGTCTGGCTTTCGTCGCCGCATGGTTCCTGCGTTCGCCAATGAAAGGTGAAATCAGCATTGCGAGCAGCAAACTGGCACAGGCAACCCGCGATTACACATTGAAAGAAGCGCTGAACACCAAACTGTTCTGGCTCATGTTCTTCATGTTCATCTGCGTGGTTACTGGCGGCATGATGGCAGTTGCTCAGTTGGGCGTTATCGCGACCGATCTGGGTGTGAAAGAGTTCGAAGTCGACATGTACTTCTTTGTCATGGCAGCGTTGCCACTGGCACTGATGCTCGACCGCATCATGAACGGTATTTCGCGTCCATTGTTTGGCTGGATCTCGGACAACATCGGCCGTGAAAAAACCATGGTTATTGCGTTCACACTGGAAGGCTTCGGCATTATTGCTCTGGGCTACTTCGGTTCGAACCCATGGGCGTTCTTGATCTTGTCCGGCGTTGTGTTCCTGGCATGGGGCGAAGTGTATTCCCTGTTCTCGGCTCTGGCTGGCGATGCATTCGGCACCAAGCACATCGGCAAGATCTACGGCGTGTTGTACACCGCTAAAGGTATCGGCGCACTGTTCGTACCAGTCGGTAACCTGATGATGGAAGCAACCGGCACATGGTCTACCGTTCTGTACACGGTTGCATGTATGGATTTGACCGCAGCGGTACTCGCTATCGTCGCTCTCCGACCAACGCTTAAGAAACACGTGGCGTTGTCAAGAGAGAAGCTCGCAGCAGAAAATGCAGCAGCAGCGGCTGGCGGATCACCTGCCCACGCTTAAATAGTCTTCTCCCCTAGTAGTAAATAGTCTCAACTTTCAGGGCTCCTTCGGGAGCCCTTTTTTTATCTGCATTATTTCGCTTATCCCCCATATTTATGGGAGGCTTTATTCCTTTCTATCCAGTAATCTTTTATCTGTTTTCATATAGAAAAAATACAGATAAATAGTTGCGAAAAAGAACATAAATGCATGGTCGAAAATAGAAACGGCGTAATCTAATTGCCAAATAGCATTTGCCGTTTAATACATGCAGTCACGGGACGCACGTTGTTGAAAATAATTAGAACCTGGCAGGCAGGATTGCCCAGCGTGGTTCCGGAGGCGGATAAATGGATTCATTCAACGATGGCGTAATTGACGGCACGCTCACCGCCAGTAATGACGACAATATGCTCTTGTCAGCGGACCACGGTGTTGATCAATATTTCAAGGCCATCGTCGCTTCCTCCGACGACGCCATCATCAGCAAGAATCTCAAGGGCATCGTCACCAGCTGGAACGCCGGCGCACAGCTGCTATTCGGTTATTCGGCGCAAGAAATGGTCGGACATTCGTTGATGAGACTGTTTCCATCCGACAAAAGGGATGAAGAAAAATTCATCCTCGAAAAAATCATCGCCGGCGAAAAAGTCCACCATTTTCAAACCGTCAGGCTACACAAGGACGGTACTGCTCTCAATATCTCGGTCACCATTTCACCTATCTACGATCAGCGCGGCACAATAGTCGGTGCATCGAAGGTGGCGCGCGATATCACGGAGCACATGCGCCTCGACAGCGAGGCCCAACAGTATCAGGCGATTGTGCAATCGTCGGACGACGCCATTATCAGCAAATCGCTCACAGGCATCATCACCAGCTGGAACCCTGGTGCACAAGCGATGTTTGGGTACAGCGCTGAAGAAATGATTGGCCAGCCGATGTCGATTTTGTTACCGGCGGATCGGCAAGATGAAGAAATGGCCATCCTCGGTCGTTTGCGCAGAGGCGAGAAAGTGGAACATTTTGAGACGCTGCGCGTTTGCAAGAACGGGCATCTGATAGAAGTGTCAGTCACCATCTCGCCGATCTTCGACCAACACGGCACGGTGATAGGCGCGTCTAATATTGCGCGCGATATCACCGATAAAAAACAGGCAGAAGCGCGACTCGAGCTGACTTCCCGCGTCTTCACCAATACAAATGAAGCGATCGTCATCACCGATGCGTTCGGCATCATTATTGAAGTCAATGAGGCCTTTTCCAGCATTTCCGGCTACGCCCGCGACGACGTCATCGGCCGACCACCAACGATGTTCCATTCCAGCCGGCAGGGGCCTGAAATCATGGTCGCCATGTTGGACAGCCTGGACAAATATGGTCGTTACCAGGGCGAGTTGTGGAGTCGTCGCAAAAATGGCGAATCCTACGCCGGTTACGTGAAAGTCAGCATCGTGCGCGATGCCGCCAACAATGTACAAAATTACGTCGCCTTGTTTGCCGACATCACATCGCTGCGCATCAAGCAGGAAGAACTGGAGCATCTGGCGCATTTCGACGCGCTCACCGATTTGCCCAATCGCATATTGCTTTCCGATCGTTTGCATCAAGCCATGGCGCTCAGCCAGCGTAGCGGTAAATCACTGGCCGTTCTCTATCTCGATCTTGATGGATTCAAGGATATCAACGACGAGTACGGTCACAATGCCGGCGATGAAATGCTGATCGCCGTATCTCATAACATGAAGACGGCGCTGCGCAATGTCGATACGCTGGCCCGCATCGGTGGCGATGAATACGCGCTGGTACTAGCCGATGTGCAAGGACCGCATCAATGTGGCTGCATGGTCGAGCGCATCCTGCGCGCTTGTGCCGAGCCGGTCGTCATACAAGGCAACCTCCTGCGCATATCGGCCAGTATAGGTGTCACTATTTATCCGCAGGACGATGTTGATGCCGATCAACTCTTGCGGCATGCTGATCGCGCCATGTACGAAGCCAAGCAGGCCGGCAAGAATCGTTATCACATCTTCGATTCCGTGCTGGATGCGGAAGTGAAGAACCTGGGTTTGCAGCATGAGCGCATCCGCCATGCGCTCGCCACCGACGAATTCTTCCTCTGCTATCAACCCAAGGTCAATATGCGTACCGCTGTTGTTGTCGGCGTAGAGGCCTTGATCCGGTGGAATCATCCGCAACTTGGACTGTTGGCGCCCGATGCATTCCTGCCATCGATTGAATTTCATCCTTTAAGCGAAGAGGTAGACGATTGGGTTTTGAATGCGGCATTGCTGCAGATGGATGTGTGGCGCAAGGCCGGTCTGAATATATCCGTGAGCGTCAACATCGGTGCGCGGCAATTGCAAAAGAAGGATTTTGCGCAACGACTGGTTACTGCGTTGGCCAAACATCCGGACATCGATCCGCATATGCTGGATATCGAGATACTGGAGACCAGCGCACTGCAGGACATACACGCCGTCGCTGACGTGATACGCGATTGCCAGCAATCCGGCGTGTGCTTTTCCGTCGATGACTTCGGTACCGGGTATTCATCACTGACTTACCTCCGGCATTTTCCTGCAGAGACGCTCAAGATAGATCGCAGCTTTGTCGGCAATCTGTTGGAAGATGGCGAGAATCGCGCCATCGTTGAAGCCATCATTGGATTGGCTGCCGTGTTCCAGCGCGATGTGATTGCAGAAGGCGTGGAAACGGTAGAGATCGCTGAAAAACTGCTGGAGCTGGGTTGCGAATTGGGGCAAGGCTATGGCATCTCGAAGCCGCTGCTCGCAGCCGAAGTGCCGGCGTGGGTCGCCAACTGGGAAACCTGTCCATCCTGAAATAAACCGGCCGATCGTACCGCCGGTCCGTCACGCGCAGGCGTGCACGGCATCTGCATTACGTATATTCGCCACTCATCCTCGCTGCTTATACCTCTTCGGAGGGCGGCCTGGATATGCTTCCTTTGATATCCGCATCTGCACCTTCACCTGCAACCACCGCCGCTGCAGAAGGCGAGGTGCAGGTATACAGAATCGCACCCGCGCCACAGATCGCGATCAATGCCAGCAAGGTTCCGGTATAGCCGCCGGTCGCCGCATACACCAGCGACGCCACAAACGGACCGGCCGCAATCGCGATCATCACCGGAGCTGCCATCGCACCGCTGACTGCGCCGTAAATATCGCGTCCATACAATTCAGCCGGCAAGGTGCCGCGCACGATGGTCATGATGCCGTTGCCTATGCCATACATCGCCGCAAACAAAACCAGCATGGCAAACCAGTCGGTCGGCGTGAATAACATGATCAGCGCCATCGGCAACAGCCACATCGCAATCATCCCAACCTTGTAGGAACTCGTATTGCGGCCAAAGGTGGTTTCCAGCAGCCGTCCCAGCACTTGCATAGGCCCGACCATCGCGCCAATCAACGCCGCATGCAGGGGTGAAATACCTTTGCTTTGCAGGATAGACATCATATGCAGCGACATCGCCGAGAACACCAGCGCGTTGAAGGTCAGTGCTGCCGTCAGCAGATAGAAGCGCCGTTCGCGCAGCACCGCCGCCACGCTTGCCTTGTGCGCATCGCGATCGTTGTGCGCATCCGCAGCGCGGGAGAATTCGGGCAGGCGCCAGTGAATCGGAAAGCACAGCAGCAGATTGATCGCCGCATAGATCAGCCACGTATCGCGCCAGCCGAAATGATCGGACAGGAACTGCGTCAACGGCCAGAACACCGTACTGGAGAAGCCGCCAAACAGCGTCACCAGCGTGATCGCGCGCCGATAATTATTGCCGAATACTTGTGTCAGTACGGCAAATGCAGATTGGTACAGCGTCGCACTCATCGCCACGCCGATGCCGGCCCACACCAGATACAGGCTCAACACGCTATTCACATTCGACAAGAAAGCCAGCATCAATGCAGCCAGCAAACTGCCTGCACCCATCAGCAGGCGACCGCCGATGCGATCGACGATAGATCCCGCCAGCATCGACAAGCAACCTGATATCAACAACGCGACGGAATAGGCACCGACGACGACAGAGCGCGAAATCTGCAACTCCGCTTCCATCGGTTGCATCAATACGCCGTACGCATAAAACATGGAGCCCCAGCCGACGATCTGCGTCAGGCCGAGCAGGGGGATGAGCCAGGTTGGCTTGCGCTCAGTAGTGTTCATTCATTCTTGAATGATGCCAGTCTTGTTTGTTTGGGCGGGATGCCTGCCCATAGTAACTGGAATAAAAATTTGTGTTGTCGGTCGTAACGGCTGGCACCATCACGACCGGCAATCCGGCGCACTGCTACGATCAGCCTGCGGCCTTTTTGTCAGTCTCGCGCTTGCGCAAGGTGGTGATGTTTTCGCGATTGAGGCCCCAGTTATCGGTCTCCACTTCGTCAATGATGACGAAGGTGGTTGCCGGGTTCTTGTTCAATACGCGGCTCAGCAAATCAGTCGCGCCCTCTATCAATGCCAGCTTTTGTTCTGCGGTGGCACCTTCACGCGTGATGCGGATATTGACGTATGGCATGGTGTGTTCTCCTTCGGGTTTGAGTCAATCATGTAATGCGCTCTCTGCGCCGACTGCACGGCGGCAACAGCGAGCGGTGTTCAATACAAGGGCGACGATGGCGGTGTCAACCGAGACCGCTGAGGCATGCATCGCCACAGCATCAGCTTCACCTGCCCCATCGCCCATTTTGGCCCAGCTTGTTACCAGGTGCCAGCTGCCCCGCCACCATCCACCGGCAGCACCACGCCGGTCGTGAACTTCGAATCAGTCAGGTACAACACCGCATCGACCACATCCTTGGTAACGCCGGTGGTACCGGTCGGTGCCAGGCGACGGAAGAAAGCTTGCGTTGCTTCATCATCGCTATGCATGGGCGTCTTGATGATGCCTGGTGCAACTGCATTGACCTTCACATTCGATGCCGCGAGTTCGATGGCGAGGCCGCGCGTTGCATGGTTCAAGCCGCCTTTGATCAGCACCGGCAGCAGGGCTGGTACCAGCGCATTCGGCTGCATTGCGATGCCGGCCGTGATCGTCACGATATGACCTTGCTGGTTGGCCACCATGTGCGCCGCAGCTTCTTGCGTTGGGTAGAAGAAGCCCTTCAGATTGGTATCGACGATGGTGTTCAGATCGTCTTCCGTGTAATCGACCACAGGCTTGGCGGTAAAGATGCCGGCGTTGTTGATCAGGATGTCCACCTTGCCGAAAGCGGCAATCGCTTGCTCGAACAGTTTCTTCGCAGTCGCGGGTAGGGCGATGTCGCCCTCCACCATCAGGAAGTTTTTCGGCGAACCGAGTTTTTCTGCTGCGGTTTGCAGGCGAGCCATCGTGCGGGCGTTGCCGACCACGTTGTAACCGCGTTTCAGATATTCCTCCGCAATCGCAAAGCCGATGCCGCTTGATGCGCCGGTGACGATGGCTGTTTTGTTGTCGGTACTTGTTGCTGTGCTCATGTTCAATTCCTCAATAAAGTATGTGATTGCGCAGTGCCTAGTCGCTCTTCACTGCATCTTGGCGGGGCTTTGTGTGTTCCCGATGTGATGAACTATACTTATGTCGATTGAGGTGATAAATACAGGTTTTAGCAAATTACCTGATACCTGATGTAACTAATGAGGACGCACGATGAAACGCAATTTCGACGATATCCAGCTCGGCAGCATAGAACTGTTTTGCCTCGCGGCGGAGCTCAGCAGCTTCACCGCCGCCGCCAATGCAGCCAGCGTCACACCTGCCGCCGTCAGCCGTTCCGTCTCGCGACTGGAAGAGCGTCTGGGCGTGCGCCTGTTTGTGCGCACCACGCGGCAGATACGCCTGACCGAAGCAGGGCGCGTCTATTTCGAGCAATGTCGGCAAGCCCTGTCGCAACTGGTGGATGCCGAACGGCTGGTGACCGGCGAGCAGGTCGCGCCGGCCGGGCTGCTACGCATCAGCATGCCGACACCGTATGCGCATTACCGCTTGCTGCCCTTGCTGCCGAAGTTTCGCGCCTTGTATCCGGATGTGCAGGTCGATGTACATGTGAGCAATCGCAATATCGATTTCGCCGAAGAGGGCTATGACCTCGCGATACGCGGGCGCGCACCGACCGACTCCAACATGATCGCGCGCAAGCTGGAAGATGCCGAACTGGTACTCGTCGCATCACCCGATTACCTCAAGCGCGCCGGCACGCCGACGACGCTCGAGGATCTGCAGTCACATGAATGCATCCAGTTTGAACTGCCCAGTACCGGGCGCAAGATTCCGTGGCAATTCAACGTCGACAAGAAAGAAGTTTTTATCAGCACCGCGGGCGGTTATTGCTGTTCAGAAGATGTATTGGGCATCGTCACGCTCGCGCGCAACGGTGCAGGGCTGGTGCAAACCTATCGCTTCATCGTCGAGAAAGATATACAGAATGGTGATTTGATTGAGCTGCTGCCGCACTTTGGTGGCACCTCGCGGCCCTTCATACTGCTGTATCCGCACGCGCGCCATATGTCTTTGCGGGTGCGGACGTTTGTGAATTTTCTGATTGAAAATCTAGGTAGGGATGTGAGCTGACAGCGGGTTCGCAACAGCGGCGAGCATGCCGCCGAATGTGGCGCTGGGCATCTGGCAGTATGTATCGCCGAATTTACAACCGAAGCTATAGCGCGAATCTATAGCCGAATTTATGACCGAGTCGCGCTTACTGTTTCTGCTGCAGCGTCGGCGCATCGTGGAAAGGCCGCGCATCGATCGGTATATCGATGATGAAGGTTGTTCCCGTATCCGGCGAACTGTCGGTCACGATGCTGCCGCCATGGCTTTCTGCCACGCTGCGCACGAACGGCAAGCCCAGGCCCCAACCCTGTTCATTCTCGTCATTCGCAATCTTGGCGCGCTCGAATACCTGGAACACCGACTCCAGCTGATCCGGCGGGATCGGATTGCCCTCGTTATGCACAGAGATCAGGATGCGGCCGTGATAGTGATCGATCTTGATCGTGATCGGCGTATCGTTCGAACCGTATTTCAGCGCGTTGCCGATCAGGTTTTCCAGTGCGCGCAGCAAGGCATCGCGGCCCCACCATCCGGTCACGTCTTCGCCGACGACTTCAAAGCGCGAGCCATAGATTTCGAAGGAATCGTCGCAGACCTGCTGCACCACTTGCATGATGTTGAAGTTGGTCATGTGCAGCTTCAATCGCTCACCCTGTTCGAACACCACGATATCCAGCAGCTCGCGAATCATCCTGTCCATGCGGCCGACATTCTGCTTGATCTTGTCGCTCAGTTCGCCGATGACCTTGGCGTCGCCGGTCCTGCCGATGCGCTCGGCAAACATTTGCACCGCATTCAAGGGGCTGCGCAAGTCATGCGCCAGCGTCGCCACAAAGCGCTCACGAAAAGCGCTTTGCACCAGCGAGAATGCGGTCGCCGATTCCTTGATCGTCGCATCCAGTGTCATGTTGATGATGCGCGTCTCGGTCGCTGTCAGGTGCAAACCGTTTTCTTCCAGCACATCAAAGATCGCTGACCGCAACACCTGATATTCCGATATCACCGTGCTCAAGTCATAGTTGGTCAGCCGCGCGCGCTCGTTGCCATGCTCGGATGCAACGGTGCTTTCCAGCACGCCATTGCTGTTGCGCGCGTAATCGGGCGTGATCGCCTCGGCCAGATTGGCATACACCACCGGCATGGTATTCACCAGTATCGGCTGTGACAGTACCGCCGCCTTCGAGATGGTCGCGCGCATGCGCTGTTGCCATTCATTCAGTACGGCATCCCGCAATTCCAGCATCCTCACAGAGGTAGCGGAGAGCTCGGCAGAAGTGATGTTTTTGGCATTGGTGCTGGTCATGGCGTGCGTTTCTATCGTGGCAGGTGAAATCTCAAGCCGACAGGATACACGGGCTGCAGGCGCGGGGTGCGACGTGCTGTTAAAAGGGTGGATTGCTTGGCAAAAATGCGACGGGCAACGGAACCTTGCTCATGTGTAGCGCAAACATAAATAATTCTTTTGAATTAGGATTTGGGAATTGGTCAATCCTTGTTGAGATCATTCCTCCGTTAACTTGCAGAAAGATCCTAATATGTTATTCAAAAAAATATCCTCTTCAAGAGAAAGCATGTTTTTAAAAAATGGACGTTTCTCTCCTTCAGTTATATGTATATCTACCATCTTGGCGATTTGCCTTTTCTCCCACAAATCTGCTCTTGAATAATAGTCTCTGATTTCTAGAACCTCCCCGCGATTAACAAGTGGTTCCAGTTGTTCTAAAACGGCTCTACCGATATAACTACCTTCATTCCTGCGGAGGGATCGAAAGTACTCAAAAAGTGCAGCCTTATTTGTGAATCGGCCACTGCCAAAAAATCTAACTATGTAGACCAAGATAAATTCGGAGGCATTGCCAATTACTAGCCATTCATTGAGTTTCTCGGAAATATACGACACGTCATCATCGGAGAATTTGTCTTCATGCTTCTTGATGATATCAAGTGTGTAGGGAATAAATTGTGGAAATTTATTAAGAAGAGATGCAAGTTGAGCTAAGACTTTAGGGAGCTCTTGAGCTACACAAGCTTTCGCTAATTGAACAAATTTCTTCGGCTCAATTACGATTGAATTTTTGACTTCGCTTAGTAAATCTGCAGCGTCTACTAATTTTAGCTTCTCACTTTCTCCATCGGTCAGTTTGCGAAATTTAGTTGGAATTAACCCTGAATAGCCCCGAATGATTTTTGGAATATTGAATTTAAGGTTGAGCGTGCTCTCAGAGATGGGAGGCGCATCTTCAGAGATTGAAGCCGAAGCGAGCGTGCTATCGTCGTCTACGAATAGAGAGACATCTTTAATTTCAGTCTTGCTCGTATTTATAAAAAAGCCTTCTTTGCTTAAGCGGTCAACTAATAAGGAGAGCCAATGATGGGCTGTGGCCGAATCTTTCGCAAAAATTCGATAGTCATCAACAAAGCGGCAAAAATCTATTTTTTTTGAAATCAAATAGTTGTCGACTTCTATAAGAGAAGCTTCCGCCAGTATGCGGCTTGCGTTAGATCCAACTGGTAATCCATATGAGTCACGATTCGACCAAAACATTAAGAGCTCATTTATCTGTAAAACAACTTTTTTGTCGATGTCGGGGCAAGAAGCAAGAATACATTCAAGTCTATGTAAATTAAGTCGATCATAAAAATTCGCGATGTCGCATGAAACAACAACGTTTATTTTTTGATTTTTTGATTTTTTTGAGACGTGCTCTCTAAATGAAGTGTAGTTGTAGCGCGAATCAAATAAATAGCCCTTCTCTGGAGAGAATCGGTAGGAAAAAACATTTTTTTTACTTTTCCCTAATCGCATTCTTTCAATCTTGTCAGCAAGCTGAAGAACAAGGGACAAATACTTCATTTCATCCAGCGGTTGAATATGCGCACATTTTCTAAAATCAAATAGCTCTTTCTTTGGAAATAGGACGTGACCAATTGGTGAGACTTTTAAGGATCTAATGTTGGTGTTTTTTAATGACTCTTTGATCGCTTGTTTTACCTTGTTGTGCATATCGCCTTTTATCATTCCTAGCTCAAAAGGCACTGCGAAAACCTCCACATCTGTAAGGCCTTCTTTTTGTATATTTTCAATTGCAAGATTAATGGCATCTTGAATTTTCATTTGTTATTCCTTGGTTCAAGCGGATTGATTTTTCTGAAGTTATCATACGTTGCCAACAAGACATATCCCATGAATGGTTTAGATCTATAAATAGTTGATCTGCCTGATTTCGTAGTCACAAGCCCAGAATTTCGCAGATACGGTTTGTTACCTTCCACAACAGAGTAAACTACGCCCCATCTTTCGCATTTCCGCGATACGACCATTCTTGTGAGTAACCATGTCTGACCCAACCTTCCCCCTATTTGCCGACCTTAACCTGAGCGAGCCGCTGCTGCGCGTGCTGAAAGAGCTGGGTTACGAGGCACCGTCGCCTATCCAGGCCGCCACGATTCCGCTGCTGCTGGATAACAAAGATGTGCTGGGACAGGCGCAGACCGGTACTGGCAAAACGGCGGCTTTCGCGCTGCCGATTCTGTCGCGCATCGATATCAAACAAACCACGCCGCAAGCTTTGGTGCTGGCGCCTACGCGTGAGCTGGCGATCCAGGTGGCCGAGGCTTTCCAGCGTTATGCGACGCATATTCCCGGTTTTCACGTGTTGCCGATTTATGGCGGTCAGAGCTACGGTTCGCAGTTGAGCGCCTTGCGTCGTGGCGTGCATGTGGTGGTCGGTACCCCGGGTCGCGTGATCGACCATCTGGAAAAAGGCTCGCTCGATCTGTCAAAGATCAAGACCATGGTGCTGGATGAAGCCGACGAGATGCTGCGCATGGGCTTTATCGACGATGTAGAAACCATTCTGCAAAAGACGCCGGAATCGCGCCAGACCGCCTTGTTCTCGGCGACCATGCCATCGGCCATCAAGCGCATCGCGACCACCTACTTGCGCGATCCGGAAATGATTACCGTCGCTGCCAAGACCGGCACTGCGGACAATATTCGCCAGCGCTACTGGCTGGTCAGCGGCATGCAAAAGCTGGAGGCACTGACGCGCATCCTGGAAGCGGAAACCTTTGACGGCATGATCATCTTTGCGCGTACCAAGTTGGGTACCGAAGAATTGGCCGGCAAATTGCAGGCGCGCGGTTTCTCCGCAGCGGCGATCAATGGCGACATCCAGCAGCAGCAACGCGAGCGCACGATCCAGCAACTGAAGGATGGCAAGATCGACATCCTGGTGGCGACGGACGTGGCCGCACGCGGTCTGGACGTGGAACGCATCAGCCACGTGATTAACTATGACGTGCCGCACGATCCGGAAAGCTATACCCATCGCATCGGCCGTACCGGCCGCGCCGGTCGCAGTGGCGAGGCGATTCTGTTCATCGCGCCGCGTGAACGCAATCTGTTGAAAGCGATTGAGCGTGCCACGCGCCAGCCTATCTCGGTGCTGGAATTGCCTAGCGTCGAGGCGGTTAACGATGTGCGTATCTCTAAGTTCAAGGAACAGATTGCAGAAACCATCGCGGCCGGTGGGCTGGATGTATTCCATTCGCTGATCGAGGATTACGAGCGCGAACACAATGTGCCTGCAGTCGAAATCGCTGCCGCGCTGGCCAAGATGGCGCGCGGCGACGTGCCGTTGTTGATCGACAAGAACAAGCCTGCGCCGCGCGAATCGTGGGGCAGCGACAAGCCGGTATCGGGCGGCCGCTTTGAACGTGCAGAGCGGTTCGACAGGAATGAAAGATCGGACCGTCCTGAACGTTCGGAAAGATTCGAGCGTCCGGAACGTGCAGAGCGTTCGGCTGCGCCGCGCAAGGAGCGCGTTGCGCGCGCGCCGGATGAAGGCATGCAAACCTTCCGCATCGACGTCGGCCATGCGCACGGCGTCAAGCCGGGCAATATCGTCGGCGCGATTGCGAATGAAGCGAATCTGGATTCCAAATACATAGGTCGCATCGAAATCTATGACGACTACAGCACGCTCGATTTGCCGGACAGCCTGCCGTCCGACATGCTCGAGCACCTGAAAAAAGTCTGGGTCGCCGGTCAGCAATTGAATATCACGGCGGACGGCGAGGGCGCTGGATCGGCAACGACATCAGCACCGGCAGCGTCAGTGCCAGCGGCGAGAAAAGAAGCGTCTTTCGACAAGCCGGCTCGCAAGGAAAAAGCCGACTACGCAGAAAGCAAGGAGCGTCCTGCACGTGCGGAACGTCCAGCACCAGTAGCCGCATCGGCAGCCGCACCCGCAGCAGCACCCGCAGCAGCGCCCAAGAAAGAACATTTCGACAGCGACGAACCAGTGATTAAAGAGCCGGGCGCACAAAAGAAGGAACGGACCGCGCAGAAAAAAGCGGGCGCCGTCGATATGGAGCCTTTCCGTATTGAAGTCGGTCATGCGCACGGCATCAAGCCTGCCAACATCGTCGGTGCCATCGCCAACGAAGCAGGGCTGGAAGCGAAGTACATAGGCCGCATCGAGATTTTTGAAAATCACAGCTTGCTCGATCTGCCTGCCGGCATGCCGGATGAAGTGTTCGACCAACTCAAAACCGTTTCCATCGCCGGCAATCCCTTGCGCATCAGCCATTCGGGCTTGCGTCCGATGGAAGAAAAGACGATGGACAAGCGCGTCACGATTGCGCCACCAAGCAAGGGTGGCGATAGACGCGTGGCCGACAAGGCGCGCGGCAACAAGCCGGTATCCAAGCGCGTTGCCGTGGCTGGCGGCAAGCCTTTTGTTGCGCCACGCTCGCCATCCAAACCATCGACCGGCCCTTCCGGTAAGCCGATGATCAAGTTGGGTAGCAAACGGAAGTAAGCAGCGATAAGTACGCAGTGATAAGTAAGCGTTAAGCGGCATCGCTGAATAAAAAAGAGGACGAAATTTTCGTCCTCTTTTTTTGCCTGTCCGTAAGGCGGCAATCGCAGGGAAATCAATCCGCAGTCGACAAATATTGCTTGGACGAATACGCAAGGACTGGGAACGGAAATTGCAGCTTTGCGGCGTGTGTCCGGGCTATATATTCATTCTTGAATGCGGGTTGTGTGCAGTGACGTACGCCCGCCAAGTCCGATTTTTACCTTTATGCAACGTCAAGGCCGATAGATGATTACGCAAGATCAAGTCGCTGCGCTCCAATCCGAGATGGATGCGCATGGCGAAAACCAGGCGCAAATGGCTTACCGCACTCTGGAAGAGATGATCGTCACGCTGAAGTTACCGCCGGGTAGCAAGATCTCGGAAAAATCGCTCAATCGTTCTTTGGGTTTTGGTCGCACGCCTTTGCGCGAGGCGCTGCAACGACTTGCGATCGAGGGCACCGTCAGGATTTTGCCGCGCTCCGGCGTGATCGTGTCCGACATCGATATGGCCGATCAACTGAACATGATCGAGGTAAGGCGCGAACTGGAAAAAATCATGGCCGGGCGGGCTGCGCGTTTGGCGCTCGATGCGCAGCGTCAGGTTTTTTCTGCATTGGCACTCAAGTTTGAATTGGCGGGCAAGCAGAACGATGAAGGCATTTTTATCGAGACCGATCGCGAATTCAATAGCCTGGTGGTCAGTACTGCACAGAATAAATATGTGGCTTATGCCATCGCGCCGATCGAGGCGCAGACCCGGCGCTTTTGGTATTTGCACTTCAAGCGCTTCGGCGATCTGGCGCGGGTAGCCAGTCTACACGCCAATATTGCCAGAGCGATAGCCGCCAATGATGAGGCGCATGCCAGGCGTTCATCAGATTTATTGCTGGATTATGTAGAGGAATACACGCGCAATACCCTGCGATTTATGGGCGGCTTGTAAAAAAACGCCCGGTGACGACGACTCTTCCGTCGCTCCTTGCTCCGTTTTGCTCCTATCTTTTTTCTATATATATATACGCACTTCCGGGACTAGGGATGTGCGCTGTTTTGTTGCGCATCATCTAGCCATCTCTCCAATTTTCCTGTGCTGGCGATGGGTGTCACTTGTGCAAAAACATGGATAAGAGAACTATTTTGGTGCATATTATGAATTTGCATATTCAAAATCGCGCAATTTCGGTGATTTCTCTTTAAAACTGACATGGCACAATTAATGCACCATGTGAACGGTACGACGTTTCAGTGAAATTTCATTCTGTGCAACTTTTTTGGGAGTTTGATCATGCAAAACAGCCGACGTAAATTCGTATCCAGTGGTATCGCCGCAGGTGTGGCAGGCGCGAGCCTTGCCTTTCCAATGGTGGCCAAGGCGCAAGGCGCCACATTCAACTGGAAAATGACCAGCGCATATCCAAAAGGCTCGCCTTTCTATATGGAAGGCCCTGGCAGCGCGACCGATCTGGCCAAGCGCATCACCGAAATGTCTGAAGGGCGCTTGAAGATTCAGGTCTATGGTGCGGGCGAGTTGATCCCGGCGCTGGAGGGTTTTGATGCAGTGCGTTCCGGCACTGTCGAGATGAATCATGCGAACAGTTATTTCTGGACCGGCAAGACTTTCGCGGCACAGTACTTTACGGCAGTGCCTTTCGGTTTGAACTTCCAGGGCATCAACGGCTGGCTGTATGACGGCGGTGGTTTGGCGCTGTGGAACGAAGTGTATGCACCTTTCGGTATGGTCGCCATGCCTTGCGG
>CAYOQL010000015.1:0-50490 GCA_964406085.1 uncultured Herminiimonas sp. | reverse complement strand
TGACATTGACACGCGGTACCGGCTTGATGAGCCACGTGTTCGACGAATACGCACCAGTGGACAACACCAAGGGCGAGCTCGGCGGTCGTCGCAACGGCGTACTGATTTCGCAAGACGACGGCGCAGCTGTCGCTTACGCGATCTGGAAACTGCAGGATCGCGGCCGTATGTTTGTCAGCCACAACGATCCAGTCTATGAAGGCATGATCATCGGTATTCACTCGCGTGATAACGATCTGGTTGTGAATCCGATCAAAGGCAAGCAGCTGACCAACGTTCGTTCGTCGGGTACCGATGAAGCGGTGCGCCTGGTTCCACCTATCGAAATGTCGCTCGAATATGCAGTTGAATTCATCGACGACGACGAACTGGTTGAAGTTACACCTAAGAGCATCCGTCTGCGCAAGCGTTTCTTGAAAGAACATGAGCGTAAAAAAGCAGGTCGCGACGCTGCGTAATTTTCACTAGTTGTGATCTTCTGAGATGATGAATACATCATCTCAGAAACCAAAAAGCCCGCTGATTCTGGCGACCGATATGGTCGTGGAATCAGCGGGCTTTTTCTATGGCAAGCAATTTTTACAGCATGATGTAAACGACGTGATTTCTATTGCATTCTTCAGACGGGATGTTAAAAATTGAAGACGCAGTTTTATTTAATTGATTTCAGTATGTCGGCAATGCTGCCGAACATCTGATCGACTTGCGCCTTGTTGATGATCAATGGCGGCGACAGTGCGATGACATCCGCCGTGGTGCGAATTAACAAGCCCTTGTTCCAGAATGCCTTGTTGAACAAATCGTAGGCGCGTGCGCCCGGTTTGCCGGCGATGCCTTCCAGTTCGATCCCGCATACCAGTCCAAGATTGCGTATGTCTTTGACGAAAGGCAGGCCCTTCAGGCTATGTGCGGCGTCTTCAAAGTAAGGCGATATTGCGGCAGCTCGTTCGAACAGTTGCTCTTCCTTGTAGACCTCCAGGGTGGCGATCGCTGCTGCGGCTGCCACCGGATGGCCGGAGTAAGTGTAGCCGTGGAAGAATTCAATGGAGTTTGCTGGCGCTGCCTCCATGAGGGTATCGTGTATCGCCTGTTTAACGATGACGGCACCCATGGGTACGGTTGCATTGGTCAATCCTTTGGCACAAACGATCATGTCAGGTTTGACCTTGAAATAATCGGCGCCGAATGAGGTACCCAAACGACCGAAAGCGGTAATGACTTCATCGAAAATCAGCAGGATGCCGTGTCGATCGCAGATCGCCCGGATTTTCTCCAGATAGCCCGTTGGAGGCACAATTACGCCAGTCGAGCCTTGTAATGGCTCAAGGATGACAGCCGCCACTGACGATGGATCATGCAGCGCGAGCAGACGTTGTTCGAGTTCATCTGCCATCTCGGCACCGTGCACTGGCAAGCCGCGCGAGTAGGCATTCTTGTCAAGATTGAGTGGATGACGAATATGATCAGTCGCGGCAAGGCCGGGGCCGAACTGCTTGCGATTGGCGGCAATGCCACCCACTGCGATGCCACCAAAACCGACGCCGTGATATGCGCGCTCGCGTCCTACCAATCGGCTGCGGCCCGCATCGCCGCGTGCGCGGTGATAAGCCAGTGCGATTTTCAATGCAGTGTCTACGCCTTCAGAACCATCGTTGCAAAAGAAAACGCGATTCATGCCGTCCGGTGCAATTTCTGCCAATGCCGTCGCCGCTTCAAACGCCTTGGGATGACCCATCTGGAACGTAGGCGCGAAATCCATGATCGCGACCTGCTTCTGTACCGCTTCAACGATTTTTGGGTGGCAGTGGCCAGCGTTTACGCACCATAAGCCCGCTGTGCCATCCAGAATCTTGCGTCCATCATCAGTGGTGTAATACATGCCCGCTGCAGAGACCATCAAACGCGGTTTTGTCTTGAACTGGCGATTGGCGGTGAATGGCATCCACAAGTGCGAGATATCGAGGGCTTTGGTCATGGGCACGATGCTTCCATAAAGTGATGAAGATAATGGTAGTACGTTTGCTCAAGGTATGAAAGTGAGCGTCATCAAGAGCGCACGTCTGAATGCGGTATCGCGCTTCACCTTGGAGCGAGATCGGACCGAATCATGTCAGTACGCGCAATCTTGCGTATACTTCGTGCTGTTGCGTAAGTTAGCTGTTTTCCGGCTTTTTCGCCTTCCGATATACAGAGTTTATAATTTTTCACATGATTGTCAGTGGTAATGAAACCAGATAACATTTTTTCTCGCCGTATCTCTGTCGCTCCCATGATGGACTGGACGGACCGTCACTGCCGCATGTTTCATCGGCAGATCAGCCGTCACACATGGCTGTACACAGAGATGGTGACGACCGGTGCCTTGTTGCATGGCGACGTGCCGCGTCATCTGGATTTTAACGATGAAGAACATCCGGTTGCATTGCAGTTGGGCGGTAGCGAGCCGGCCGATCTTGCTAAGAGTGCCAAGCTTGGTGAGCAATGGGGCTATGACGAAGTCAATCTGAATTGCGGTTGCCCTTCGGAGCGCGTGCAAAAGGGCGCGTTCGGCGCGTGCCTGATGAGCGAGGCAACACTGGTAGCCGATTGCGTCAAGGCGATGCGTGATGCAGTGCAGATCGATGTAACCGTCAAGCACAGGATAGGCATTGATGACATTACTTCATACGATTTTGTGCGCGACTTTGTTGGTACCGTTGCCGATGCTGGCTGTAATACTTTTATTGTCCATGCACGCAATGCGATCCTTAAAGGTTTGAGCCCAAAGGAAAATCGCGAGATACCACCTTTGCGCTATGAGTTCGCACATCAATTGAAAAAAGATTTTCCTGCTCTGGAAATCATCATCAATGGCGGTTTCAAAACAGTGGAAGAAATCGACGCGCATTTGTTGCACGTGGACGGCGTGATGATAGGGCGCGAGGCTTATCACAATCCGTTCATAATGACATCCTTCGACGCGCGCTATTACAACGATACTGCGTTGCCCAAAACGCGCGCGGAAGTATTGCATGCAATGATTCCGTATATTCATTCTCAGCTTGAGAAGCACGGCAAGAGTCAAAAGGGTGGCGGTTTAAAGTTGAACAGCATTACACGACATATGTTGGGTTTGATGGCGGGCCTGCCGAATGCGCGTGCATTCCGTCAAACCTTGTCCGACTCGAAGAAACTGGCCCTTGGCGATCCGGATCTGTTACTGCAAGCATTGGCACGCATGCAGCCAATAGCGGCATAAATCTCTGTCTGATGTTGAGACTATCACTACACAGCATTTGTAATTTTTCTCAAAATTTTCTTTATACGAACTGTAATTTCTACAGATCGTGTAAATCATGCTCATTTGTATTTCTTTTGTCTGAATAATAATTTTTGTTGAGAACCTTCTGGAAATAGTGTGGTCAAGAAGATAACCGATTATGTTTTTAAGTATAGCTTGAAGGCAAGTCGGATTTTATTCGAGTTCCGCATGAAATTTCCGCTTCCGCAGTGATGAGTGGAACGGGTGTTTCCAATTCCCTGAAAGGAAAATAATGATGAAAACATTGCCTAATAATTCCCGAGTTGTTCTTGCTGCCGCTGTGTTGACGGTTTTATTTGCAACGGGTTGCGAACGTCGCACGGAGACAGATACCGCAACCGGCTCAACGCCGCCCGTAGAGTCGCCAATGGCCACGCCAAGCGCGCCGCCTGAAACCGCACCTGCAGCGCCTGCGCCAGTCGTGCCGGCTGATACGACGTCCAGTAGCGATCAAATGCCAGGTAGCGTGGTGGACGACACTGTAATCACTACCAAAGTGAAAACTGCGTTGCTCGCCGATTCCGACGTTAAAGGCCTGGACGTAAATGTGGATACCTCCCAGGCAGTAGTTACGCTCAGTGGCGCCGTCAACAATCAAACCCAGATTGATCGCGCCGGCAAACTCGCGACCGATGTGGCTGGGGTGAAGTCAGTCGTCAATAATCTCACCATTAAAAAGTAACAGCTGGCGTGTTTGGTTACTATTGGAATCACCCCAGTACTGAAATTTTTTGATCCATGAAGTCTTATGCTGGCATCGACAGATGTCGAATATTTATTCGCTCTGGTCGATCTTTTGCATGGCCCTGCTGTTTGCAGGGCCATGCAAATATATTACTGGCGAATAGTGTGACGCATTCAGAGGTCTGCAAGAGAGCGTAATGCAGATGTTTCTCAGCATTGATTAGGTAGGACTGTTCACTTTAAGTGTTCCGATATCGGAAATGATCGTGCGCAGAACGACAATCTATTGGTTCTTGTTTTTCGCTTTGTTATTCTGCGTGATGCAGGTGCGATAGGGATCGCCGATATTCCGATTCTGATCCTGGTCATTACTGCTGACACTTCGCAAAATGCGATGTCCGGTGGCTATAAACCGTCACTGATGGCATGGTTCTGATTGCCGTTTTAGTAGCCTGGAATCTTTTGTCTGACAGACCTGCTTATTATTTTTCCGCATTCAGACGATGTGGACGCCTGCGTACTTATGTCTGGTGAAAGACGCTCATATCTTGACTTGAAGCGCAATATGCGGCGCGAGTTCATCACCGAAGATGGATTGTGGGGTCATTTACGCATGGAAGGCGTGGAGTCCCTGACGCAAGTACTAACCGTCTATCTGGAATCGGATGGCGGTTTCAGCGTGGTCAAAAAAGATGATGGCGATCATCATAATCGGCACATTCCTTCGCGATCCCAAAGTATGTGACCTTAAGCTGTTTATTTAAATATTGCTTAGCCAGTCTGCGTGGAAGGTAAAAATTACTCGCGGTGCAGACGTAAAAAAAGCGTAAATTTCTTCACGCTTTTTTATCGCGACAAAGGACTTATTAGTTCTTTGCTTTAATTGCAGCGTCTTGTACTTTTTCGCCGCCACGTTCTACATCTTTGCCTGCACCTTGGATGGTGTTACAAGCTGACAGTCCAACGCTCATTGCGACGAGACACATAATGGAAATAATTTTTTTCATGGAATTATCCTTTCAGGTAAGTGGATAAGCGTAGGAACGCCTCCTTTATTTTTCCAGTAATGATTTCTGGAAAACGTTCGCGTCGCTTTTCCTTGACTGGTCAAGCAACTTGATAGTTGGACAATCGTTTGCCAAAAAGTTCATTCAATCAATGTTGTGAAGCAATTCATGAATGAAATCACGGCGGCCATACCCCATTATTTGCGGCTGATAATCACACCGAGGAGAGTGCCGAAGCCTACGGCGAGAGCAATCGACTGCAGTGGCCGCTCTTTGACGTAACCGGTGGTGACTTCTACGCCATGATGAAATTGACGGCCGGCTTCTACCGCCATACCTTTGGCTGCAAACCGCAAGGAGCTGAACTTTGCCAAAATGCGTTCCTGCGCATCATGCAGTTCTGTATCCGTCAATTCGGCAGCATGGCCAAGGAGGGTATCGAGATCTGCTTTCAGTGTTTGCAGGTCTTCTCGTAAGGTGGCGGCCGAAGTTGTCGTTTGATTGGCGCTACGGGCTGTTACGGTGGATGTGTTGGAGCTCATGAGGATTCCTTTAGGGTAGTGGGCGATTAACAAAGCAGGCTGTTGCTGATGGACTTGTATTCAAAAACACGCAATTAATAACAGATGCTCAAGGCCAAGGCGCAGGGCTGACACTGACATATTGTGGGCCAGCGTCCTCTGGTTCGGGTATCGCAGCGTTGCGCGCGCCTATATCAAAATCCCGGGTGGTTATTGCGGCAATTTCTTTCCTCGCGACATCAAAATCACGGCTGGTCGGCGGAGTATCTTTGTCCGGCCAATTGGCAATCGCCCATACCGTGAATTCTTCAAAACGTCGCTTCAATTCGTTTGAAAATTCTGCGTGTTCGTCATGAATATTCATGGTGACTTCCCCTTTTCGAGTGAATCGCAAAAACAGCATCAAATTGCTGATAAATGTTCAGACCACAGCAATCTGCAATGATTCGTTCGGGGAGGTAATTATTTGCGTAAATTTCAAGATTGCCGGCTTGACAACAGACTTGCAACAACTTGATATACGTCGAGCGCGAAATTGGAATGCATGCCTGTCATCGCATCTGTTAAATCTTGCTGCCCTGCGATGGGCATATAGTGCTGGTCAGGGACAGTTTTTATCGCCGCCTTTCTGACGCTCACTTTCTTCCACTTCGCGTTATTCTGCCGCTTTTCATATTTTTATACCGCTTCTTCTATCGAACATGGGCGGCGTTTTCTTTCAGATGGCGGTTTTCTTCAATGAGGATATGGACGAGACAATGGCCGACACGGTTTTAGTCCCATAAAATTCTACCCAATCGATGGGGGTATTGTGAGACCGTAGTATCCAGAGAAGGTTAGGGCTGCTTGGATCGACATGTGGACATGGCGGTTCGCTTGTCTGTCGCGTTATCATTTTCCTGGAGAGAGCAAAAGGCATGCAGTCACAACCAAGTGATGCCCATGAAATTCATGAAAAATGTAGGGGTGTGAAGAATTGGTACGTAGATAGGATTTGATTTGCGCAATGAATAGACGCAGCGGATAAATTCTTTAAGGCGTCAGTAATTCACCACTAAATTGCCGCAACCTTCGCATGTCACTTTTTTGCGGACATAAAAAAAGGACCTCCATAAGAAGGTCCTTTTTACTACTGCTATTCGTGGTAGGCCGTGCGGGATTCGAACCTGCGACCAACGGATTAAAAGTCCGCTGCTCTACCAGCTGAGCTAACGACCCGAAAGAAAGCTATTATAGAGAACACTTATGACCTCTGTCAATCACATCGCTGCTTTTTATCTAAGTTTATTCACTCAACCTGAATCTCAGATTTTTCCAGCATGCGCATTCACTATAAGCATCCGAAAATCTCCGGGATTTTCTTGAGAACGCAAAAAAAATCGCCCGTGTTTGCGGGCGATTCGATATGCGATCTTGAAAAAAGTCGGCGTTTCAATTCGATGACTACATCACATGGTGCGTGGAGTCATTTGGATTATTTGAAATTGGCGAGACGTTCTTTCGCGGTCTGTGCTGCGGGCGCATTAGGGTACTGCGCAACCAGCGATTCCAATGTTTTTTTTGCTGCAGCGCGATCCTTGAGCTCGGTATAGGAGCTGGCAATGTTCAACAAGGCATCTGCACCCTTTGGGTTGCCCGGATATTTTTTCAGCAAGACTTGCTGCGCGGCGATCGCGTTTTTGTAATCGCGTTGTGCATAGTAAGCATTGCCAATCCAGTACTGAGCGGATGGGGCGTAGCCAGACTGCGGGTAGCGTTGCAGAAAATCGGCAAAGGCAGTGCCGGATTTTTTGTAATCGCCGGTCTTGAACAGCGCCAGTGCATTGTCGTATATCCGCTGCTCGGATAACTCAACTGTCGCATCCTTGCCATCAATGGCGACGACTTGCGGTTCAAGTTTGCGCAGACGATTATCGAGATCGACGTAAAAATCTTTTTGGCGTTGCTGGATGTTTGCAACTTCATTCGACAATACTTCAATCTGGCCGTAGAGTCGGGCGATCTCCTGGCGCAGCTGGTCGTTTTGATTGGATAACTCGATCATCGCAGTAGAATCAGCCTTGCTTTGCTGCAGGCTGTCAACCTTGGTACGTACATCGAGAATCGCGCGACGTGCTTCGTCATCACCAAACAGTGCCGCATGCGCTGACAGCGACGCACATGAAAATGCGGCCATCAAGGCCGCAATCAGGGTTCGTTTAATCATTGCCATTCAGATTAATAAACGATATCGGCACGGCGGTTTTCTGCCCATGCTGCTTCGTCGCTACCCAAAGCTTTTGGTTTTTCTTTGCCCAGCGATACTGCTTCCATTTGCGATTCAGGAACGCCTAACAGCGACAGTGACTTACGTACGGCTTCTGCGCGTTTTTGACCGAGCGCCAAGTTGTATTCAGCGCCACCGCGTTCATCGGTATTGCCTTGGATGATGATTTTGCGAGCCTTGTTGCTTTGCAGGTATTTAGCGTGGTTTGCGACGACTTGCTGGTATTCAGGTTTGACGACGTAGCTATCAAGGTCGAAGTACACGCTGCGCTTGGCCAATACACCTTGTGGATCGTTCAATGGATCGCTCGACGCATTGACGGTGCCAACAGAACGTGGATCTACTGATGATGAACCTGTGCGGTCTTCAACCGGTGCCTTGTCGTCCAGTTTGGTAGACGAGCATGCTGCCAGCAGCATGGCTGTCGATAAGATGAAAATGGATGTAATTGTGCGCATTTTTATTTCCCTTGTTGAAATCGAATGTTAACGAGTGTTGGTTACAGCGGTGACCTGCATTATTTCATAAACGGGCCCCATGTGGGCTCGCGTATGTCGCCAGCCTGAGTGGTCAGGCGTTGCTTGACCTGACCATCTACCGAAACAACCGCCAGTGTGCCGCGGCGACCGGATTCGGTTGCGTACATCAGATATTTGCCATTAGGCGAAAAGCTGGGTGATTCGTCTTTGATGGTGTCGGACAAGCGTTGTTCCTGACCATTGGTCAAATCCAGTATAAATAATTGAAATTTACCTTCTCTGCGCGAAATATAGGCCAAGAATTTACCGTCGGGCGAGATGCGCGGGCTGATGTTGTAGCCGCCGGAGAAAGTCACGCGACGGGCTTCGCCACCATTGACGCTCATTTTGTAGATCTGCGGGCCACCGCTGCGATCGCTGGTGAAGTATATGCTTTGACCGTCTGCCGAAAACTGTGGTTCGGTATCAATGCCGTTCGAGCTGCTCAGACGGCGTGGATTGGTGCCGTCGGCGTTGACAACAAACACCTGGGTCAAGCCGTCGCGGGACAAGGCAACGGCGAGGCGTTTGCCGTCCGGCGACCATGATGGCGCAGAATTGCTGCCCTTGAAGTTGGCGGCGACTGTACGTTGGCGGCTGACCAGATCCTGGATATAGACAACAGGTTTTTTATTTTCGAACGATACATAGGCGACCTTGGTGCCGTCTGGCGACCAGGCTGGCGAAATGATCGGTTCGTTTGACCGCAGTGCGATCTGTGTACCCTCGCCATCTGAATCGGCGATTTCAAGGCGGAATTCCTTGCCTGATTTGGTCACGTAGGCGATACGTGTGGCAAACACACCGCGTATGCCGGTCAATTTTTCATAGATGTCATCAGCAATCTTGTGTGCAGAGACGCGGAGAAATTGCGGCTGGTTCGCCAGGGCCAGCGACGACAGTTGGCTGCCTTTGTTGGTGTCGAACAAACGGTATTTCACGTCGAAGCGACCATCGGGCAAACGTTGTACGCTGCCGACCACCAGTGCATCGGCTCCGCGCGATTTCCAGTCTGCGAGATTGACTGCAGAATTTTCGGTCAGCACCGTACCGGTATCGATGACCTTGAAATAACCGCTACGCAATAGATCGGCTTTGATGATGGCGCTGACTTGCTGCGGTGCCAGCGATTCGTCGCCGAAGGTGGCCAGTGCGACCGGTATCTGGTTGGCGCCGACGCCGGCGATTTCCACCCGCAATTGCGCGTGAGCGAGACTGGTAACGAGCAAGGCCAGGATCGCGAATGAGCGTAAAAAAGAAGTCTTTATCATGGGTCACTGATCTTTCGGTTTGTGTACGACGGTCAAGCGGCCAGGGACGCTGCCGGATTGATCGGGAGGAAATGGTTGCGAACGTTCGATCGCACGTTTAACTGCTTCATCGAAACCGGGCAAGCCTGAGGATTTGCGCAGATGCAATCCGCGTAGCGATCCGTCAGGCAGCAATTCGACATCGTATTCGACCTGAGGATTCCCGCTTAATTCAGCCGGGACGATAAATACCGTGTTGGAGCGGATTTTTGCCCGGATTTTATCGGCATAGGCGCCATCCGCGCGACCACTGCCTTGCGATTTCGCGGCCTGGCCGGAACCGCCGCTACCTATGGCACCGGTGAGGCGACGTAATTCTTCCGCGCGGCGTTTCTCGCTTAATTCTGCATCACGCTGATCCTGCAGGCGCTTTTTGTCTGCTTCCGCTTTTTTCTGCTGCTCGGCTTTCTTGGCGGCGAGCTGTTTGTCGAGTTTGTCCTGCTTTTCTTGCTCGGCTTTTTGCTTCAGCTTCTTTTCTTTTTCTTCCTGGGCCAGTTTGTCTTTACGTTCTTGTTCTTTGCGCTTCTTTTCTTTTTCCAGCGCGATATCAACTTTAGGCGGTTCCGGCTTCGCGGGTTCTGCCTTGGGTGTTTCCTTGACGACGGGCTTGGGCTCCGGCTTCGGTTGCGGTGTGGGCTCCGGTTCCGGCGGCAGGGGTGCCGCTTCTTTCGCCTGCATGTCCCAAATTTCGGCCTTGATGGCAACGGGGGTCTGGTTCTGCCAATCGATACCTATCCAGAAAAATACCAGGAGGGCGACGTGCACTGCTACGGCCAGCGTGATGGCAAGCCAGCGACCAGGTTCTCTCGGGACAATGTAAGGTGAGTGTTCAGTCATAAAGCGGGATTCAATTGGTGGCCAGACCTACGCGGCTGATGCCAAGTTTTTTTGCTTCCGATAGCGCTTGCATCACATCGTCGTACTTAATGTTCTTGTCCGCAGCGATCATCACGGCGATGTCAGGATTGTCGGCATATAAGGCCTGCAGTTTTTTACCCAGCTCGCCACGGCCCACGGTTTCGCTGGAAGATGCAGCCCCTTTTTTTCCCTTTACCGAGACGGTAGCCGACGCATCTGCTTTCAACTCGATGCTGATGTATTCGGTCGGCGGTTGTGTCGACCTGGCGGCGTTCGGCAGCTGGATTTCATTGGGATTGACCATCGGCGCGGTCACCATGAAGATCACCAGCAGCACCATCATGACGTCGATGTACGGAACAACATTGATCTCTGACTTGAATTTTCTGTTGCGTCCGCCACGCATGCTTCCGGATGAGAATGACATCGTTGCAGCCCTTAACGCGTTTGACGTTGCAGGATGTTCGAGAACTCTTCAACGAAGCTTTCGAAGCGCATCGCCAGTCTGTCGATATCGTGCGAATAACGGTTGTAGGCAACCACTGCAGGAATCGCTGCGAACAAGCCTATCGCGGTTGCTATCAGTGCTTCTGCAATCCCCGGTGCGACAGCTGCCAGCGTTGCCTGCTGTACGTTTGCCAGACCACGGAAAGAATTCATGATGCCCCACACGGTGCCGAACAAGCCGACATACGGAGATACGGAACCGACGGAAGCGAGGAAGGCGAGGTGGGACTCCAGCGCATCCATTTCGCGCTGGTAAGCAGCACGCATGGCGCGCCGTGCGCCATCCAGACGGACGCTGGCCTGCGAGGGGTCGTGAGCGGCGCGCGATTTGTTGAATTCGCTCATGCCTGCTTCGAAGATGCGTTCCAGCGCGCCGGTCGAACCGCTGCTTTTACGACGATTGGAGGTGGCATCCTGATATAACGCATTCAAATCACCGCCGGACCAGAATGCACGTTCGAATTCTTCGGTCTGTCTGCGCGCGTTCTTGATCGTGAACATCTTGCGGAAGATATAGGTCCAGCTCATGGCAGAGACGCCGACCAGAAGCAGCATGACGAGCTGTACAAGAACCGAAGCGTTGGTAATCAGATGAACAAAAGAAAGGTCTTGAGTGACGGTCATGGATGTGTGGTGTATTCGAATTTGATCAATTGTATGCGCAACTGGCAGCGGGCTGTGCGGTTTGGTCTTGCAAGTACTGTTCTATCTATATGTGCTTCTGTAGTGCTTCTTTACGGTTTGCTTTTGCGTCGCTTGTTACGTTGCAGGCGACGCATTGCAAGCTTGATCACGTTTATTCAATCGAGCGGATGCTTTGCAAAACTTCCTGCGGAATTTCGCTGGGACGGAAACGCAATGTATCCACGCAACCGACCTTGATCCGGCCAGTTGCCAGTAATTCTTCGCTGTCGCCATTGATGCGCCAAGCCTGTTGCACGAATTGTACCGAAGCGCGCCCCATCTTTTCGACTACGACCGTCAATTTCAGTTCATTATCCAGTTTCGCAGGGGCATGATAATCAACCGCCGTGCTCTTGACGACGAACATGACACCATGCGTTTCGGTCATGCTGTGCTGGTTGATGCCGGCGCTGCGCAGCCATTCAGTGCGCGCTCGTTCAAAGAATTTCAGGTAGTTCGCATAGAATACGACGCCACCGGCATCGGTATCTTCGTAATAGACGCGGATGGTCCACGTAAAATTTGAATGCATCGGTTGACCTTGAGTTGGCCGCGCCTGAACGGCGTTGCCATGATTATCTGCGGATGCGCAATTATCGATGATATTGATTTGACATGACAAGATTGTTACCGGCGTGCTTGAGTTTGCTACTTCAGCATATTCAAGCGCCACAGTTATCAGGTACTACGCTTGATTCCGCTTGATAAACAAGGGACCAAAGCCCTGGCATGTTGGCATGATTTCAATATGATTAATGTTGATATGTGGTGGCAGGGTCGCAATCCAGTATGCAGTATCTGCAATATCGCCAGGGCTCAAGGGTACTGTCCCTTCATACACCTTCGCTGCCGCAGCATCGTCGCTCAGGCGCACATTTGAAAACTCCGTGCCGCCTGCCAGACCGGGAGCAAGGTTGGTGGCACGCACGCCGGTGCCGACCAGATCTGCGCGCAAATTGAGTGTGAATTGCGCGACGAAGGCCTTGGTTGCACCATATACATTGGCGCCCGGGTATGCATAAGCGCCTGCGCTGGAGCCGATATTGATGATGGTGCCGCGATTACGCTTGAGCATGTCCGGCAAGACGAGGCGCGTGACGGTGACCAGACCTTTGCAGTTGGTTTCTATCATGGTTTCCCATTGTTCCAGCGATGCGCTCTGTGCCGGGGCGACGCCTAGCGCGAGCCCGGCATTGTTGATCAGGACATCGATTTCCTGCCATGCAGGAGGCAAGGAGGCTAACGCGGCGGTGATCGAATGTTTGTCGGTCACATCCATGGCGACGGTCAACACCGCCGAGCCCAGTTCAGCAGCGAGATCAGCGAGTCTGTCGGTACGACGTCCAGTCGCAATAACCTTGTGACCCTGCTTTACAAATTTTCGCGCCATTTCAGCACCGAAACCTGAACTGGCACCTGTGATCAAGACGATCATGGAGTTTCCTTTAAAACAAAAGCGTGATCGAAGAGGGTATTCGTTTAACCCGATCGCAGATTAACCATGTGGGTGGCAAGTATCGCTCGCACACGCACATGATGGTCTGATTACCTGGCTGCCTGCGCGCGCTGGATCAGGAAACTGGTCAGCAAGGGCACAGGGCGGCCGGTAGAACCTTTGGCGGCGCCGCTTTTCCAGGCGGTACCAGCGATATCCAGATGCGCCCACGTATATTTCTTTGTATAGCGTTCGAGGAAACAAGCTGCAGTGACGGCACCGCCGGCCGGGCCGCCGATGTTGGCCATATCGGCGAAATTCGATTTCAGCTGTTCCTGATAACTTTCTTCGATAGGCATGCGCCATGCGGTATCACCAGTTGCCTTGCCCGCAGCCAGCAATTCATTTGCCAATGCGTCGTGCGCGTCGTCGGACCGTGTGAACAAGCCGGAATTATGATGGCCGAGTGCCGTAATGCAGGCGCCGGTTAGCGTTGCCACGTCGACTACTGCGGCTGGTTTGAAGCGTTCTACATAAGTGAGCGCATCGCACAGCACCAGACGACCTTCCGCATCGGTGTTCAAGACTTCAATCGTCTGGCCCGACATCGACGTCACGATATCGCCGGGCTTGGTCGCGCTGCCGGAAGGCATGTTTTCACAGGTAGGAATGACAACGATGACGTTGAGCTTCAATTTCAATTCGGCAATCGCGCGCATGGTGCCGAGCACGGATGCAGCACCGCCCATGTCGTATTTCATTTCATCCATGGCGGCGCCCGGCTTCAGCGAGATACCGCCCGAATCGAAGGTGATGCCTTTGCCGACCAGGACGGTAGGCGCATCCTTGGCTTTGCCGCCTAGATGTTTGATGACGATGAATTTAGGCGGTTCTACGCTGCCATTGGTGACCGACAAAAAGCTGCCCATCTTTAAAGCCTGCAATTGCTTGCGATCCAGTACTTCAACCTGCAGCTTGAATTCCTTGCCCATTTTCTTGGCCGTGTTCGCCAGGTATGTCGGGGTGCAGACGTTGGCAGGAAGATTGCCGAGATCCTTGGTCAGGTCGATGCCGTTTGCGACGGCAACGGCTTGCGTGATCGCTTCTTTCGCACTATTTGCGGCAGTCGAAGCGACGGCAAACGCGATTTTTTTCACACCGACAGGAACCGGTTCTTTTTTGCTTTTCAGACTATCGAAGCGGTAGGCTGCATCGCGCGCATTCAAGATGATGCAGCGAACGGCCCAGGCAGGATCGCGGCCGGCGACAGCATCAAAGGGCAGTGCAATTACGGCATCGCTGGCACCCAGTGAGCTGAAAGTGCGCGCGACAGCTTGTGCCGCGGATGAGAAATCTTTTTCGCTGACGGCATCTTCCTTGCCCAAACCGACCAGCAAGACACGCTCGGCGGCAACGCCGTTGACGCTGCGTAACAGCAGCGTGGAGCCGGCTTTACCGGTAATGTCGCCGGACTTCAATGCAGCGCTGATATCGCCCTTGAGGTTCAAGGCTTGTGCAGCGGATGACAGGTTTTTGTTCTCAAATACCGCAACTGCGATGCAGCCGCTCTTGATACTGGCGATAGTGCTTTTTGCGTCCAGTGCTTTTATGCTAAAGTCCATGCGTTGCTCTCCTTGTCGATCCACGATTATAGCCTTCCAATGATTTTTCAGCGCGCGCTTAGACGCGACTTGCTTAATACCGCTGGCGCCGTCTTCACCACCCTTCTTACGATTACGATCACCGTGATGTTGATTCGTATACTGGGGCAGGCTGCGGGCGGTAAAGTCGCGTCTGCTGACGTGGTTGCCTTGATCGGCTTTTCCGCTCTCAATTATTTGCCAATCATTCTGAATCTGGCCGGCTTCATGTCGGTATTGCTGGTCGTGACGCGCAGCTATCAGGATTCTGAAATGGTGGTCTGGTTTGCCTCAGGTTTGAGTCTGTCACGCTGGGTTTCCCCCGTGCTGATGTTCGGCTTGCCGATTGTGATCACGACGGCCTTGCTCAGTTTTTTCCTCACGCCATGGTCGAACCAGCAAAGCGCCATTTATAAGGAGCGCTATGCGAATCGCGAAGATATCGCGCGCGTTTCACCGGGCAAGTTTCAGGAATCGTCATCATCCAATCGCGTGTTCTTCGTCGAAGGTGTCGCCGGCGATGCAACCAAGGTCAGGAACATTTTTGTCAGTAGCGTGCGCAATGGCAAAACCAGCGTGGTGGTAGCGAAGGAAGGTACGGTCGAGGTTGATCCGGCGGGTGACAAGTTTCTTGTCATGCATCAGGGCCGACGGTACGACGGCGTACCCACGCAATCGGATTTTCAATTGATGGAATTCGATCGTTACGGCGTATTGGTGTCCAGTCAATCCAGTGCAATGGTGGGTGATACGTCAGCCCGCGCATTATCGACGCAGGAACTTTTAGTTAATCGCAATAACTTCAACGACGCTGAATTGCTGTGGCGAGTGTCCCTGCCACTGATGGGAATTTTGTTGATGTTGCTGGCGATTCCGTTGGGTTTTGTCAATCCGCGCGGTGGCCGTTCAGCCAATCTGCTGATTGCATTATTCCTCTTTGTTTTTTACAGCAACATGCTCAGTTATGCGCAAGCGACGGTGGTGCAGGGCCGTAGTTCACTGATGCTGGCCTGGTGGCCGGTGCATCTGGTGGCATTGCTGATCGTCGTCGTATTCTTTGCATGGCGCTTGAATGTGAACAGCAGCTACCATCCACTCGTTGTGTGGGCCATGATCAAGCGCGCATATTTCACGCGGCGGGCGGCACCATGAAAATCCTGCAAAAGTACTTTGCGGCCGAGATCGGTCGCTCTGTGATCTTCGTATTGATCGCCTTTCTGGCCCTGTTCGGCTTCTTCGACTTGATTGCCGAGCTGAAATCGGTGGGGCATGGCGGTTACAAGATTCAGCATGCATTGTTGTTTGTGCTGCTGTCTATGCCTGGTTATCTGTACGAATTGATGCCGATTGCCGCTTTGATCGGGACGATCTGGGCACTGTCGCAATTTGCCGCGCGCTCCGAATTCACCATCATGCGCGCATCCAGTATGTCCACTGGCATGGCTGGCATGATGTTGATCAAGATTGGGATGGTGTTTGCGATCACGACGTTTGTCTTTGGCGAATTCATCGTGCCCATTTCATCTTCTATGGCGGGCAAAATCAGGACTCTGAACCAAGGTGGCTCCTTGTCGCAGGAATTCCGTTCGGGCTTGTGGACCAAGGATCTCATTCGCGCGGAGGGCAAGGAGGGCGAGGTCATTGGTTCTCGCTTCTTGAATGTGCGGGCAGTACAGCCGGATGGCAAACTGCTTGATCTCAAAATTTATGAGTTCAACCGCAACTTCCACCTGACCGCATTGATCACTGCGGCGACAGCAGATTACGTCGGTGACAATACCTGGAATTTATCCGACGGGTCGGAAGCCGCTTTCGGTGAGACGCAACTGATGGGCGCCACTGTTGCGTCCGATATCACAACTGCCATCTCGACCAAGAAGTTCGCCAGCAAGCCGCTGATATCCGAGGTGACTCCGGAAATTCTTTCCGTGGGCTTCTCCGACCCGGCACAAATGTCGGCCTATGATCTGGTGAATTACACGCAATATCTATCAGAGAACAATCGCGAAACCGCGCGCTATGAAATTGCGTTGTGGAAGAAAATCGTTTATCCATTTGCCGTATTCGTGATGATGGCACTGGCCTTGCCGTTTGCTTATCTGCACTTCCGGTCGGGCGGCGTCAGCCTGAAGATTTTTACCGGCATCATGATAGGTGTCAGTTTTCAGCTGATTAACAGTTTGTTCTCGCATGTGGGTTTGCTGAATACCTGGCCGCCGTTTGCAACGGCTGTTTTACCGAGCCTGCTGTTTCTGCTGGCTGCAATTGGTACCTTGTTATGGGTGGAGAGACATTAAAAATGGCGACTATACAAAAGCGTGCTTTGGTTTTATTCGCGCATGGCGCACGCGATCCGCGTTGGGCCGAGCCGTTCAAACGCTTGCAGGGCATCGTGCAGTCGCAGTCGCCTGAGTTGACGGTTGCTCTGGCTTTTCTCGAGTTGATGTCGCCGCGCTTGCCCGAGCTGGTGCCGGAACTCGTGGCCGATGGCATTGATCAAGTAACGATAGTGCCGGTATTTTTGGGCCAGGGCGGTCATGTGCTGCGCGACCTGCCTTTAATCGTTGACGAGTTAAAAACGGCGCATCCAGCCGTGTCATTCAAGATTGCCGGTGCTGTCGGGGAAGATCCGCAAGTATTGAATGCGATGGCGACTTATTGTATCGGCGCGGTAGAGTAAGTTTCTGCTGTGCCTGGCTGACAGCCGCTGGCGGTAGCCGATGCCACTTTTCTTGACACATGTGCCGTGGTTAATCCGCTTTGGCTGTGCTGCGTTCAGCCATCGCCTCGCCTATCATCACCAGTACCGGTCCTTCGCAATCTCCCAAGCCCTGTTCCAGATCACGCAAGTTCATGCGCATGATGCGTTGATGGGGCAGACTGCAATTTTCCACGACGACGACAGGCAAATCTGGCGAACGACCTTGTTCCAGCAATTTTTGCGCAGTGACCATCGCTTCGCGACCGCCCATATACTGAATCAAGGTATCGCAATCCGGCAGTGTCAATTCATGGGGTTGGTTAGGCGCCGTGGCTGACGTGAAGAAGGCAATGCTGCGGGCGATCCCGCGTTTGGTCAGTGGTTGCTGCGTTGCAGCCGCTGCCGCGAATGCGGTGGTGATACCGGGGATGATTTCCACTGCGATACCATGCGATTCGAGCGCATGCAACTCCTCGTCGGCACGCCCGAACAACATCGGGTCACCGCCTTTGAGGCGCACAATCAATTTGTATTTTTCTGCGCTATCTATCAATAGCTGATTGATAGCAATCTGTGCAGTGGAGCGCTGGCCGCTGCGCTTGCCGACGGAAATTTTTTCCGCCTGCGGGCACAGTGCCAGCATATCGGCAGTAACCAGGGCATCGTGCAAGACGACATCGGCTTGCGCCAGTATGCGCGCACCACGTACGGTGATCAAATCGACGGCTCCTGGGCCAGCGCCGATCAGATAGACCTTGCCGTACGTTTTTTGCGATTGCGTCATGCGTTGCTGCTTAGCGTGACTATGATCTTATTTCGGCAGACGGATCATGCCGGCAGCGACAGTCTGATGCGTGACTTCATCGATCAGAATGAAGGCACCGGTCGAGCGGATTTCATCGTAAGCATCGGCTGCCAATGGCTGCTGCACATTGATCGTCACGCTGGCGATGCCGTTGAGTTTGACTTCATCGGCTGGACGTTTTTCCTGCGTGTTGATGTCGAGCAGCGTATCGATCTTGGTGATGCGTGCCGCGACCTGACGCGTGGTGTGCTTCAACCAGTACTTGCGACGCACGTCCAATGGCTCTTCCGACAACCAGCACAAATCGGCGTTGACGGTTTTCAGCAACTCGGCAGGGCGGTCCGCCGCAGCCAGCATATCGCCACGCGAGATGTCTACGTATTCTTCGAGCAGGAGCGTGATTGATTGACCGACCACGGCTTGTTCGAGCGAGCCGTCCAGGGTTTGAATATCCTTGACGGTCGCGGTCTGACCGCTAGGTTGCACGACGAGCTTGTCGCCTTTTTTAACCTTGCCGGCTTCTATGCGTCCCATGTAACCGCGGAAGTCATCGGCTTCATGACCATTGTGGCGTGCCACCAATTGCACCGGGAAACGGAATGGTTCGTCGTGCGACTCATCGTAGACGCTCAGAGATTCCAGCAATTCGATCAGGGTTGGGCCTTGGTACCAATCCAGCTTTTCACCGCGTGTCACGACGTTATCACCGGCCAGTGCCGACAGTGGAATCGGACGGATATCTTTCAGTCCCAGCGTTTTTGCAAATTCTGTGTAGGCCGCAACGATACGGTCATAGACCGTTTGATCGTAGTTGACCAGATCCATCTTGTTGACGGCGACAATCACGTGTTCGATCTGTAGTAAATGCGCGATGGTCGAATGACGTTTGGTCTGGATCAGCAATTCAACGCTGCCGTCGTCGCCCAATTTTACTTTGGAGACGTCAATCAGGATGATCACTGCGTCGGCGGTCGACGCGCCAGTCACCATATTGCGGGTGTACTGTTCGTGGCCCGGCGTGTCGGCGATGATGAACTTGCGTTTTGGCGTGGCGAAATAGCGATAGGCGACGTCGATCGTGATGCCTTGTTCGCGTTCTGCTTCCAGACCGTCAGTCAGCAAGGACAGGTCGATGGTGTCGCCGACTGTGCGCTTGTGTTTGGCGCGCGACATTGCATCCAGTTGATCGGCGAAAATACCTTTGCTGTCGAACAGCAGGCGGCCTATCAGTGTGCTCTTGCCGTCATCGACGGAGCCGGCTGTGATGAAGCGCAGCAAGCCACGTTCGGCCGATTTTTTCGAATTGCTATCGGCCACGACGGTAGCGTTCAATTGGGCACTCATCAGAAATATCCTTCTTTTTTACGTTTTTCCATCGATGCTTCGGACGTTTGATCGTCCATGCGGGTTGCGCCGCGCTCGGTGATTTGGGTGACGGCTGTTTCTGCAATGATCGCGTCGACTGTATCTGCATCAGACGACACAGGGCAGGTGCATGAAATATCGCCGACGGTGCGGAAACGGACGGTTTGGGTTTCAACTGTTTCGCCATCTTTGGCCGGGGTCAATGGTGTCAGTGGCACCAGCAAACCGTTGCGTGGAATGACCTGGCGTTGATGCGCGAAATAGATAGATGGGAGTTCGAGTTTTTCGCGGGCGATGTATTGCCACACGTCGAGTTCGGTCCAGTTCGAGATCGGGAACACGCGCATGTTTTCGCCCGGATGTACGCGGGTGTTGTACAGGTCCCAGAGTTCGGGACGTTGCGCTTTTGGATTCCATTGGCCGAATTCATCACGGAACGAGAAGATACGTTCCTTGGCGCGGGCTTTTTCTTCATCGCGGCGCGCGCCACCTATGCAGGCATCGAACTTGTATTCAGCGATGGTTTCCAGCAAGGTGACCGCTTGCGCAGCATTGCGTGAGTCGGTGAGCGGATTGCGCAGGCGCACTGTGCCGCGCTTGATCGAATCTTCCACCGAGCCGACGATCAGGCGTTCGCCGAGTTCAGCTGCGCGCTTGTCGCGGAAAGCGATGACTTCGTCGAAGTTGTGGCCGGTATCGATGTGTACCAGCGGGAACGGGAATTTGCCCGGACGGAATGCTTTTTCCGCCAGGCGCAACATCACGACCGAGTCTTTGCCGCCCGAAAACAGCAGTGCAGGGTTGCTGCATTCCGCTGCGACTTCGCGCATGATGTGGATCGCTTCCGATTCGAGCCAGTCCAGATGTTTATTGCTGGCTGCATCGAGAAATAATTTATCGACTACTGTGTTCATAGGATCTCAAGCGTTAGTTGCTACAGGTTTGATTCTGATCAGCTTGCCGTCAACGACGTGCAAACCGCATTCTTTCGATTCCGGATTTTCCCACCACCAGCGACCGGCGCGCACATCTTCGCCAGGTTGAATCGCGCGTGTGCATGGTTCGCAGCCTATTGATGGAAAGCCACGGTCGTGCAATACGTTGTAGGGCACGTTATTACTGCGGATGTAATGCCATACGTCTTCTTCCGACCAATCCGCCAGCGGGTTGAACTTGATCATGTCGTGCGCTTCATCCTGCTCTTGCACATCCAGCTCGGCGCGTGTGCTTGATTGCGCCCGGCGTTGGCCGGTGATCCACGAGCGATTGCCTTTCAACGCACGATTCAGCGGCTCGACCTTGCGGATGCGGCAGCATTCCTTGCGCATTTCGACGCTTTCATAGAATGCGTTCAAGCCGTTTTGCTTGACGTAGGCTTCGACTGCTTCCGGTTGCGGACGATACGGCGTGACGTCGTAATCGTAAGTTTCCTTGATGCGGTCGAGTACGGCCAAGGTCTCAGCATGCAGGCGGCCGGTTTCCAGCGTGAAGATGCTTATCTTGTCCTGCAATTTGCCACGCAGGATCATGTCAGTCAGCACCATGTCTTCCGCAGCCAGACTGGATGCGAAGACCGCCGGTGCAAACTGATCGGCGACACGTTGTAGTGTTTCCGTAGTTGCAGCGACTAAAGCGTTGAATTCGAGTTCGTTCATTTTGGTGCAACTGCCTGACGATCGACACGACGGAACAGCGGGGTCTTCTTGTCCCACGATTGCTGATAGCTTTCCGAAAAATCGCTCAAGCCTTTCAACGCATCGTTGACGTCACGATCGGCACGCACGGCAAACGAGTTGAAGCCGACGCGCTGCATGTAAAACAATTGGTCGCGCAATACATCGCCAACTGCACGCAGTTCGCCGGTGTAGTCGTAACGCGCGCGCAGGTTGTAAGCGATCGAATAACCGCGGCCATCTGCAAATTTAGGGAAGTCGATCGCGATCATGGTTAATTTAGCCGCGTCGTCTTTCAATGCTTCCGGCCTTTCGTCGCTGGCGAGCCAGACGCCGACATCCTTACGTGTTTCCAGTGTTGCGCGTTGCGCTTGCCATACGGCCAGCGGCACGATGACCTTGCCTGCTGGAACGACTACTGCTTCCGGCGTGTCGCCTTCTTGCACTTCCGCACCTTCGGTACCTTCAACGATTGCCGGCTTCAGACGCAGCAATGTCCAATCGTCTTCGCCGACCACGACTTTGTCTTTGATGATATTAAGCATATGCGTCTTCTCCCTTCGCATGCGCGACCTTGATGGGTGTCGCGTATACATGTTCCTTGAACGGCGCGACGCCTATGCGGCGCGCCGTATCGATAAAGCGTTCATCTTCGATGCGATCGCGCACATAGACTTCCAGCAGGCGTTCGATCACGGTTGGCATCTGGTGGGCAGAGAACGACGGTCCGATGATCTTGCCTATCGAACTCTCGTTGCCCTGTGCGCCGCCTATAGACACTTGATACCACTCGGCGCCGTCTTTATCGACACCGAGAATCCCGATATTGCCGACGTGATGGTGACCGCAGGCGTTGATGCAGCCGGAAATATTCAATTCGATATCGCCGATGTCATGCTGGAAGTCGAGATTGTCGAAGCGTTCAGCAATCGCTTCCGCGATCGGGATCGATTTGGCATTGGCCAGCGAACAGAAATCGCCACCAGGGCAGCAAATCATGTCGGTCAGCAAACCGATATTCGGCGTTGCCAATCCGTGCGCTTTGGCTTCTTGCCAGATTGTGTACAGGTCTGACAATTTAACGTCAGCCAGCACCACATTTTGTTCATGGGTGACGCGCAGTTCGCCAAAGCTGTAGCGGTCAGACAGATCGGCCATGAAATCCAGTTGTTCTGCAGTTGCATCGCCCGGTGGCACGCCGGTTTTCTTGCAGGACAAAACAACCGCTGCGTAACCCGCGACCTTGTGCGCCTTGACGTTGCGTTTCAACCAGTTGTTGAAGGCTTTGTCTTCGGCTTTTTTCGCTTCGAAATCTGCATTGTCTGCAGACAGCGTTTCATACGCTGGTGAAGTAAAGAATGCGGCGACGCGATGTAATTCTTCTCCAGTCACGGTGCCTGGACCATCCTTGATATCCAGCCATTCCTGTTCGACTTGACGGCGATATTCTTCGATGCCGATGGCTTTCACCAGAATCTTGATGCGCGCCTTGTAAATATTGTCGCGACGACCGTACTGGTTATAAACGCGCAGGATCGCTTCCAGATAGGTCATCACGTGTTGCCACGGCAGGAATGCGCAAATCTCGCTGCCGAGGATAGGGGTGCGGCCCATGCCGCCACCCACCATCACGCGGAAGCCGATTTCACCTTGTTCGTTCTTGGTGACGTGCAGGCCGATGTCATGCACCGCAGTCGCAGCGCGATCTTCTTTGGCACCGCTGATCGCGATCTTGAATTTGCGTGGCAGGTAAGCGAATTCCGGATGGAAGGTGCTCCATTCGCGAATGATCTCGGCATATGGACGCGGATCGACGATCTCGTCGGCGGCAACGCCCGCCAGTTCATCCGAAGTCGTATTGCGTATGCAATTGCCCGACGTCTGGATCGCGTGCATTTCGACCGAAGCGAGTTCAGTCAAAATATCCGGTGTTTCTTCCAGATTGATCCAGTTGAACTGGATGTTTTGACGTGTCGTGAAATGGCCATAGCCGCGGTCATACTTGCGGGCGATATGCCCGAACATGCGCATCTGTGCCGACGACAGCAGGCCGTAAGGGACGGCAATGCGCAGCATGTACGCATGGCGCTGCATGTACAGACCGTTTTGCAGGCGCAGGATACGGAATTCGTCTTCAGCCAGTTCGTCAGACAGACGACGGCGGACCTGATCGCGATATTGCGCGATACGTTCCTTGACGATTTGATGGTCGTATTGATCGTAGCGATACATCTTGTATTCCTTAAAAGACTAACTTGAGGGCAACGGTTGTCAGCACTGTGGCCAACAAGACGCGCAACACTTTTTCCGGTATGGCTTTCGAGACTAGCGATCCCAGCGTGATACCAGGTACAGAACCCAGCAACAGCATGGCCAGCAACTCCCAATTGATCGATCCCAGCCACCAGTGGCCGAGCGCCGCAATCGCGGTCAACGGTACTGCGTAGGCAATGTCGGTGCCGGCGATTTCGGCCGGCGACAGGCGTGGATAAAGCAAAACCAGTATAGTGGCGCCGATTGCTCCGGCACCAATAGACGAGATTGTAACCAATGTACCGAGAATTGCACCGGAAACAATGGTTGCCGTGACCAACTTTGTGCCGTGAAATTGGCGATTGGGATGTGCGCTCATCCAGTTTTGCAGGCGCGTTCTAAAGATCAGTGCAATCACGGTCAGCATCACGGAACCGGCGATCGAATAGCGGATAATCTGGCCAATTTCCTGATCCAGTCCACCCAGAGATTTCAGTGCGATGGCGGTCAATACGGCTGCCGGCAAAGCACCTATGCACAATTGACGAACGATATTCCAGTGCACATTGCCGCGATAACGGTGGGCAAAAGTACCTGCAACCTTGGTCACCGAGGCAAACGCCAGATCGGTACCCACCGCCACGGTAGGCGACACGCCAAACAGCAGCGTGAGTAAAGGCGTCATCAGGGAACCGCCGCCTACGCCGGTCAAACCGACCAGCAAACCGACAGCAAAACCTGAAACGATATAAGAAACAGACATAAGACCTCGCGCAAAGTAGGGCGAATAGTAATAAACTTGAGCCTTATTCCAAACTACTTAGTAATTATTTGCTTATATGCATTTTTGATATAAGCAATGATGAAAAACGACTGAAACGCCATTTCAGTTGAAAACATAAGGGGAAGGCATGAACCTCCACCAACTTCGCTTTGTGCGGGAAGCGGTTCGCCAGAATTTTAATTTGACCGAAGCAGCCAAAGCGCTGTTTACATCGCAGCCGGGCGTGTCCAAGGCGATCATCGAGCTGGAAGAAGAACTGGGTGTGGATATTTTTTCGCGTCACGGCAAGCGTATTCGCGGCCTGACGGAACCTGGACGCGCGGTATTGAAGTCGGTCGAACTGATCATGCAAGAGATCGACGGCCTCAAACGCATAGGTAATGAATTCGCCGCGCACGATAGCGGCAGCTTCACGATAGCGACCACGCACACGCAGGCCCGTTATTCGCTGCCGAAGGTGGTGCAGGCTTTTACGCAGAAGTTTCCCAAGGTGCGCTTGTCTTTATTGCAAGGAAATCCCAAGCAGGTTGCTGATATGGTCTTGATGGACCAGGCCGATCTGGCCATCGCAACAGAATCGATCGCCAGCATTGACGGGCTGATTTCCCTGCCTTGTTATCAATGGGAGCATCAGGTTGTGGTGCCGCTCGATCATCCTTTGTTGAAGTCCAAGTCGATTACGCTGGAAGAACTAGCCGCTTACCCGATCATTACTTATGATAGTGCCTTCGCCGGCCGCAACAAGATCGATCATGCATTTAATCTGCGTAATCTGAAGCCCGATATTCTGCTGGAAGCGATCGATGCAGATGTGATCAAGACGTATGTCGAGCTGGGCATGGGCATCGGTATCATTGCCGGCATGGCCTTCGATGCCGAACGTGACAAGAATCTGCGCGCGATTCCAGCCGGCCATTTGTTTGGTACCAATGTGTCGCGCGTGGCTTTGAAGCAGGGCGCGTATTTGCGCAGCTATGTATTTACGTTTATTGAATTGCTGACGCCTACACTTAATCGCAAGCTGGTTGAACAAGTGTTGAGCGGCGAGAAGGATATGTACGAACTTTAGATAATTAGAATCCTGGCAATCGTGTCGCAAAAAACGCAAGGTAATTTGTTTTTTTAAATAAGGCACCTGTAAGAATCACGGCCTCTATGATTGCCACAATACTAAAATCGAGTACGAAGTTGAATTCCATGTCGTCACCTTTGTAAGTGTGATTTGATTATGTGCTCAGTTAGTAGACTAAACAATGCAACACCTGATGCGAGTTGTGATCCAGACGGCCGTAAGGTTTTCCAAAGTTTGATGGTCGATTTTTAAATTTAAATTCAAAATAGTATTTTAGGAAGTTGGAAGCATGATTAAACCGGTCAATACCGATATGGCAGCGTATTACGCGCAGCGTAATAATTTCGATGAAGAGGATATCGAGAATCCGGATGGGATGGATGCACTTGATGACATCATGGAGAAACTGCGCGATCAACTGACGGATGAGCACGTGTTGGAACTGGCATGCGGCGACGGCTACTGGACCGATGAACTGGCGGAATACGCAGCTTCTGTGCTGGCCACCGATATCAATCCGACCTTGCTGGAACAGGCCGAAGCCAGGGAATTGCCTGAGGAGGTGGTGCAGTTTGCCGTTGCCGATGCACTCGATCCGCAGGTGGAAGGTGAGTTCACAGCTTGTTTCGCCGGTTTCTGGTGGTCGCATGTCAAACGCCAGGATCAGAGTGAAGTCATTGCACGCATACGCAAGATCATAGGCAAGGATGGCTTGCTGGTGCTGGTGGATAACTCGCAAGTCGATACCGAAAAGACCGTGATTGCGCGTACTGATCAGGAAGGTAATACTTATCAGATACATGCGTTGCCAAATGGCGAACGCTACGAAATTCTTAAAAACTACTATACCAGTAGCACCCTGCGCAAACGCCTGGGCCCCTTGTTAAAAGACATGCGCATCCATTATTTTGAACATTACTGGATGTTGACCGCGCGCTTGCGTTAAGACTAAACAGGAGCATGACGTGAGATCAACCCGAGCCACTTCCGCCGTTGAGCGGCTGAAAGAGCGTAGCGGCAACGACGGCTATGCGATGGTACGTACTGCCGCAGAATCGTTTTATCTGGTCGACAATTCGGGTGAGGGCGCACCGGTTATCTTGTGCGAGCACTTGCCGCTGGATGAGTTTGTCAGCTTCGTCAAAGCCTATGGTCCGCAAACGCCGCGCCGCCAAACCAAATCCGATATCGCTTTTGAAAAGCAGTTGGTTAAGAAGAACGAATAGTTGACAAAGCCTGGCCTGCAACGATTGTTGTTGCTAAGGCTGCGTCTGTTCTTGCTGCCTTTTTACCAGCGCTGAGCGTGCGTTAAAACAGTCACGCAATCACCATATATCAAGTACAAGCACATTCAAATCATGACAGATGAACGCATCAATCTTATCGACAGCATTATTATCGATCGCGAGTTCGGCATATGCACTTTGAACATTGTTGATCCTTTGCCGTGGACCGTGGACGAAGATCATCTCGCGGACCTGCAGGCAAAGATCAACAATAGTTTGCAATACATCGAGAGTAGCGAAATTTTTGTTGCCTACCCTTCGTCGCGCGGAATGGATCTTGCCATACACGTGCAATTTATTTATGCGCCGAATCAGGAGGCACAGCACTTTCTGGTCGAAGCGCAAAGCGTGCTGGACGATGCAGGATATGCGTTGACTTACGGCCCCTTGGGCAGCGATTACGCGAGTGATGCGGCTGAATAAATTGGCCGTGTAAGTATCTGGTAAGTATTTGGTAAGTATCATCCGGCAAGATGCAGTATTCTTCTTTTTCCGAGGCGTAATCCGTCGCCTTGCCCTTCACGTATCAACTGATCCAAGCTGATATTTTTCAGTCGAGATACAAGCTGGTGCGTGATTACTTTTATAAGGATTGAATCATGAGACAAGTATCCCGCGTCAGCAAAGTACTTTTTTGCGCGATTGCAGCAGCCAGTTTTTCAGTCAGTGCATTTGCGCAAAACTGGCCTAACTCGACGGTTACCGTCGTTGTTCCCTGGCCTCCAGGTGGCCCGTCCGATATCGCGGCACGTCCTATTGCCAAACGCTTGACGGAAACACTGGGTCAACCTTTCGTCATTGATAATCGCGGCGGCGGCGGCGGCAACATCGGTAGCGCTGCAGTGGCGCGTGCAGCAGCAGATGGTAATACCCTGCTGATCACATCCAGCGCACCGATCGTCATCAATCCTAGCCTGTACAAAAAAATGGCATTTGATCCTAGCAAGGATCTGGTGCCTATCACCAATCTGTTGCGCGTACCTTTGGTACTGGTAGCGAATCCATCCGTACCTGCCAACAATCTGAAAGAACTGATCGCTTACATCAAGACGCAGCCTCAGTTTTCCTATGCATCGGCTGGTAATGGCACGCCGCAACACATGACTGGTGAGCTGTTCAAGAGTGTGACCAAGCTGGACATCACACACGTGCCTTACAAGGGTTCGGCACCGGCGATTTCCGATTTGCTCGGCGGTCACGTTCCTGTGATGTTCGACAGCATGATCGCGATCATGCCGCATATCAAAAGCGGCAAGGTCAAAGTGATTGCAGTGTCGGGTGCAAAACGTTCGTCTTTGTTGCCTGATGTTCCGACCTTTGCTGAATCAGGTTACCCAAATCTGGTTTCCTATGCCTGGTATGGTTTCTTTGCTCCAGCCGGAACGCCAAAATCGCTGGTTGCAAAAATCAATGCTGAAACACAGAAAATCATGAAAGAGCCGACTTTCCAGAAAATTCTGGCTGATACCGGTTCCGATTATGTTGGCGACACGCCTGAAAACTTTGCCGCATTCGTCAAAGACGAGGCAGTGAAATGGGCGAAAGTCGTGAAAGAAAGCGGCGCAACCGTAGACTGATAAAACGAAGCAGGCAAACGAAAGTGAGCTTGTAGCGTCAATAAAAAAGCCCCGTCCATGCGGGGCTTTTTTACATTCTGCATTTTTAGCAGTGCGGTGCAGTCATCGTCGGCGTCAATCGATGGTGGCAATCACAGGCGTGTGATCTGAGGGCTGTTCCCATTTGCGTGGCACCTTGTCGATGACGCACGCGCTGCAGCGCGCAGCCAGCGGTGCGGACAGCAAAATGTGATCAATCCGCAAGCCGCGATTCAAACGGAATCCCATCTGGCGATAATCCCACCAGCTATATAATTTTTCCGGCTGTTCAAACATGCGGAAGGCATCGGTCAAGCCCATTTCCTGAAAGCGAAAGAAGGCTGCACGTTCCGGCTCTGACACCAATACCTGCCCCACCCACGCCGCCGGATCATGCACGTCGCGGTCTTCCGGCGCGATGTTGTAGTCACCCAGCAAGGCCAACTGCGCATGCTGTTTTTGCTCCTGCTCCAGCCACTGATGCAAGCCCTTGAGCCAGTTCAGCTTGTAGATGTATTTATCCGAGTCAAGTGACTGCCCGTTCGGGATGTAGGCGCAGATGATGCGTACGCCCTCGATGGTGCCGGCGATGATGCGCTGTTGTTCATCCGCATGCAGTGGATTGTTTTTGACGACGTCTGCAATCGGATGGCGTGACAGGATGGCGACGCCGTTATAGGTCTTTTGTCCGCTGAATGCGACCTGATAGCCGGCGGCTTCGATTTCCGCTACCGGGAATTTTTCATCCACGGTTTTTGTTTCCTGCAGACAAAGTACATCAACCGGGTTGTCGCTCAGCCATTGCAAGACTTGTGGCAGGCGGACTTTGAGCGAGTTGACATTCCAGGTGGCTATTTTCATGTTTTAAATGGTCCGATGGCGATACTGATGGGCGTGACGGCAAGGTTTGTTTTTCGCGCCGTGACGATGCTGCTTCGCTTGCGCGCGGGATGCAGAATTGTATCAGTCGGCGCAGGTTCGTCGTCAGCCCTGCATTGTCATTCTTTCATCTCGGTAGCAGTGGTCCTCTGCTTGCCCAAAACAGGCGCTTGGCGTAAAATTCGAGCACCATTTCGTCTCACGTAACTGGCGAATCCGACCGATACCATCGCGTCGTAAGGTGGGCCTACCCACCGTGAAGCGTGAGATTTCATTGCCGTGCGCCTGGGTAGCCCGAATGGTAAGCAAGACTGAGGCTGCCTGCGTGTTCAATTTCGGCCCTCTTTCTATCCCAGGTTGTTGTAATTGCATGTCTTTGCGCATTGTTTTTTGACGCGACTTCGATATGCCGTTGTACCTACGCTATAGCTTTCTTCTCATCTTTGAACGATTGGAGTGATTCATGTTTTCAAAAGACCAGACCCTCGCAAAAACAGATACCGAACTGTGGTCGGCGATCCAGAAGGAAAATACACGTCAGCAGGATCACATCGAACTGATTGCTTCCGAAAACTACACGTCGCCTGCAGTGATGGAAGCCCAGGGTTCGCAGCTGACTAACAAGTATGCGGAAGGTTATCCGGGCAAGCGTTATTACGGCGGCTGTGAATATGTCGATATCGTTGAGCAACTCGCGATTGATCGCGTCAAGCAATTGTTTGGCGCAGAAGCGGCCAACGTACAACCGAATTCCGGTTCGCAAGCCAACCAGGGCGTGTTCTTTGCCGTCCTCAAGCCCGGCGATACCATCATGGGTATGTCGCTGGCCGAAGGCGGTCACTTGACGCACGGCATGGCATTGAACATGTCGGGCAAATGGTTCAACGTCGTATCCTATGGCTTGAACGAGAAGGAAGAAATCGATTACGAACAGATGGAACGTCTGGCGCGCGAACACAAACCGAAGATGATCATCGCCGGTGCATCCGCTTATGCGTTGCGCATCGACTTCGAACGCTTTGCAAAAGTCGCAAAGGAAATCGGCGCCTACTTCATGGTCGACATGGCGCATTACGCCGGTCTGATCGCCGCAGGCGAATATCCGAATCCCGTGCCCTACGCCGACTTCGTGACATCGACCACGCACAAATCCCTGCGCGGCCCGCGCGGCGGCTTCATCCTGATGAAAGCCGAGCACGAAAAAATCATCAATTCGGCGATCTTCCCTGGTATTCAGGGCGGCCCGTTGATGCATGTGATCGCCGGCAAGGCGGTCGCTTTCAAGGAAGCGTTGGCGCCAGAGTTCAAGGTTTATCAGCAGCAGGTCGTCAAGAATGCGGATGCGCTGGCCAAGGCCTTGATTGCACGCGGCTTGCGTATCGTTTCCAATCGTACCGAATCGCACGTGATGCTGGTTGATTTGCGCGCCAAGAAAATCACTGGCAAGGATGCTGAAGCATTGCTGGGTTCGGCGCACATCACGACCAACAAGAACGGTATTCCTAACGATCCGGAAAAACCGTTTATTTCTTCCGGTATTCGTCTGGGCAGCCCGGCGATGACGACACGCGGCTTCAAGGAAGCGGAAGCGACCAAAGTCGGCAACCTGATCGCTGACATACTGGATAATCCTGGTGACGCAGCAACCATTGAGCGCGTGAAAGCCGAAGTCAAGAAATTGACTGATGCCTTCCCTGTCTATGGCTAGTATTGGCGAACGGACTGTTGATTTTTGGTCTGTGATGTAAATCGGGTTGGTAGCAAAGTACTCTTTCATAAAAACGAAAAAGTACTACCAGGTGGCCTCGTTACGGTGAATGACCGGATGAGGCCATTTTGGCATATCGATTAGCTGGAAGTGGAGTTGTAAGGTAGTGGTAGTCGTATTTTTGAGCCGGCGAAAGTAGCCGAGAATGTTCAAGGTTTCACTGACATAACGATCCATAAGGCAGCGCACTGCAATGAAATGTCCTTTTTGCCAGCATGACGATACGCAGGTTCTGGACACGCGTATTTCCGAAGAGGGCGACAGCATACGTCGCCGACGTCGCTGCGTGAGTTGCGACAAGCGCTTTACGACGTACGAACGGATTGAGCTGACCATGCCCGTTATCGTCAAAAAGAACGGAAGCCGTACTGATTTTGACCCGAAGAAACTGCAGGCCAGCCTGCAACTGGCCTTGCGCAAGCGGCCGGTCTCTGCCGAAGCGGTGGATGCGGCCATTCATCGGATTGAACAAAAGCTGTTATCCAGCGGCGAGCGAGAAGTTGTTTCCGGGCAGATCGGTGAGCTGGTCATGCGCGAGTTGCAACGGCTGGACAAGATTGCCTACATCCGTTTCGCGTCGGTCTACAAGAGTTTCGAAGATGTTGCCGAATTTCAGGACGCGATTGCCGAAGTGGGGCGCGAGCGTAAAACCCCGGCCAAATAAGAGCTGAGTTGATAATTGTTAAAAATGGCCCGCAGTGCGGGCCATTTTTTATGGCCTGGTGCAATAGTGCAGAGAGCTTAGATGGTTTGTAGGTCAATGATTTCCCAGGATTAATGGTCGCTACAGATATGCCATGGTCGGCTTGTCAGTGGTATCTCACACGCAAATGGGATAAGCGCTGATTTTGCTGGCGCGAAGATGGTGTGATGATCAAGCCTCGGAAATCATGATTACAAGGGGAATACCCATGGCACAAGTCTCAAATCTGCGTATCAAGCCCGTTGGCCATCATGTTATTAATTCCAACGCCATCGCAGCACTCAAAATCAAGAGTGATGAAACACCCAATCGTCGCCCGATTGCGCCCAAGGCGCTGGCGGGTTTGCATGGCCACAATCCAAAACATAACGGTTTGCTCGCCGCTTTGCCGGCAGCTGACTACGAGCGTTTGCTGCCGCATCTTGAATTCGTCGAAATGCCTTTCGGCACGACGATATGCGAAGCGGGCGAAAAAATGCAATACGCTTATTTTCTGACCGGCAGCATCGTCTCGCTATTGTATGAAACTGCGGACGGCGCATCCTCCGAAACAGCAGTAATCGGTTACGAAGGCCTGGTCGGCGTCGACATCGTCATGGGCGGCGGCGCATCATTGAATCGTGCGTTCATTAAAAGTGCCGGCTATGGCTTCCGCATCAAGGCTTCTGTATTGCGCGAAGAGTTTGCGCGAGGTGGCCCGCTACAGCAGTTGCTGCTACGTTTCACGCAAGCCTTGTTTTCGCAAATGGCACACACCGTCGCATGCAATCGCCATCATACGATTGTGCAGCAATTGTGCCGCTGGCTCTTGCTCAGCCTCGATCGCCTGCCGACGAACAAGATCAGCATGACGCAGGATCTGATTGCCAATATGCTCGGTGTGCGACGCGAAAGCGTGACAGAAGCTGCCCGCAAATTGCAGGAGGAAGGTTTGATTCACTACAGCCGCGGACAAATTACTGTCGTCAACAGAGCGGGTCTGGAAGAGCAAATCTGCGAATGCTATACCCGCTTGTCTAAAGAGTATGACGGTTTGCTGGTTGCAAACGGCAGATAACAAATCTGATCCACATGGAAAAAAAGCCGCCACATGCTATTGGCGGCTTTTTTATCGTTCAGATAAGCAGAATACGCAATAACTTCAGCTGCATTGCTGTTGTGAATAAATATAAAAAAAGCCCTCGTAACCGAGGGCTTTTTGCTATCAGCAAGCGAGTAATTTCCTCGCCACTTGAAATTAGCGTTGTTGATATTGCTGCTGTTGCTGCTGTTGTTCCGCAACATAAATCTCGACGCGACGATTGCGTGCGCGGCCTGATTCATTGGCGTTGCTGGCAATCGGTTCGCGGCTGCCACGGCCATCCACATAGATGCGTTGTGGTGAAACGCCACGGCCCGCGAGGTAATCACGGGTGCGCGATGCGCGGTCGAATGACAATGGGTTATTGATCGCATCGCCGCCGGTGCTATCGGTATGGCCGATGATGGTGACGGTAGCGGCAGGATTATCAACCAGTCCAACTGCGAAACGATCGAGAATAGGACGGAAGCTGGAATTGATGTCCGAGCGACCTGTCGCAAAAGAAATATCACTAGGGATGTCAAGCTTCAGGCGGTTGTCTGCAGTTTGCGTTACTTGCACGCCAGTACCCTGGGTTGCCTGTTCCATCGAGCGCTTTTGGTTTTCCATTTTACTGGACCAGACATTACCGGCTACCGCACCGATGATGCCGCCCAGAGCTGCGCCACCAGCGATATTTTTCGAGCCGCCACCAACGCCGCCGATCAAAGCACCCAAGCCTGCGCCGATGCCTGCGCCCTGTGCAGTGCCGCGTTCTGTTTCAGACATGTTGGCACAACCTGAAAGTGCGAGTACGGCGGCAATGCTGCCAATCATTAGTTTACGCATGGCGGTTTCCTTATAAAAAATTGTAGAGTGTGCGTAACGAACATCCGTTCAAATCTACGCGAAAAATTACCACATAAGAACGCCATCATAATGCAGATTCCTGAAAGGATTCTGGGGACGGATTTTCTGTTTGCGGGTTGGTATCCAGTACAAAGCAATTAACGGTTTTGACGATAATGCGTTGACAAAAGCGAGGACTATTTAGAGCGTATCGGGAAGTGTAGACGCGTGAACTATTGCCGTCTTTTTGGTGCGTTGTTCATTAATGCCGGGTACAAAAAATGGAGAAACCACCGAGGTGGTTTCTCCATTCAGATTACTTCTGACGCAAGTCGTTTTTGACTTCTTTTACGCCCTTAACGGTACGTGTGACGCTGGCTGCTTTGCTGATGTCAGCTTTTTCTTTGACGAAGCCACTCAACTGAACGGTACCTTTGAATGTTTCGACATTGATTTCAGCCGATTTCAATGTAGGCTCATTCAGGATCGCTGCTTTTACTTTCGTGGTGATCCATGAATCATCAACGTATTCGCCTGTACCTTCTTTGGTTGAAGTAGAAGCACAGCCGACAACGGCAGTCATCATTACGGCAGCGAGCAGGGCAGTCATCAATTTTGTTTTAGTCATGATTTATTCTCCGGTTGGTTCAACGTAGCGGCAAGCGATACATTATTTAAAAATTCTTGTAATTTCGATACTGCGTTTTAGAGTAGTTTTTCCATCTAAAGTTGCAAAAATGTACCTGAATTTCAGCGTGCGGCTTTGTGTATGCTGTACGTAGAAAACTGGTCGATTAATCCAATTTCTCAAGGAAACTATCTATATAACTTTCGATGGACATGCCTGTTTGTAATGCCACCGACGGAGCAAGATTACCGAGGTGCAACGGTGTGGTCTGTGCGCTAACGTACACAGAGTGTGACTATGTTGCTATTTGCTAATGTTTAGCGCGGCGGCGCGATGAAGTCCGCCGGCGGGGGGGACTTCATCGCGGAATATTGAAGGTGGCATGGAAGGCTATAAGGCAGAAAGCTTGGAACGTATATCAGTCACACAATTGACTGGGTGTTCTCTGGCTATATGCAAGCACAAATGCATCGAAGTCGCCGCTTTGTGTGCGTTCCATTTTCTCTTGTTCTGCAAGAGACTCTTTTGCCAGGTTTTCGAAATAGGCGTTTTCATCGGCACTTAATGGACGCTGACGAAAATAATCGGCATGCAGCAAACTTTGTTGCAGGCCGAATTCTTCAAATGAATTGTTCGTGGCCTTCAAGGCTGCCAGCACACGTGCGGAAGGTGTCAATCCAGGGTTGCGTAATTTCTCTCTTTGAAGCGCCAGTGCATCACTGTGTTGCTGATCATTGCGTTGTGCATCAAGCAGCGTTGCGGTTGCCTGGATTTTTCCAAGTAGTTGCAGCCCCCACGCTTGCAAGCTGACTGCGCCATCATCATCTTGCAACATCAAACCAGGACGACGTCCTTCCTTGACGACGCTGGCGAAGTTTTCCTGATTGCGCTTGTTGGTCACTTCATTGATCAATGGACTGTCGTCCAATGCGCAAAACAGCAGGAAGGCATCGAGGAAGCGAGAGGTGGGCAAGCTGATGCCTAGGGGTTCGAACGGGTCGATATCCATGCAGCGCACTTCTATATATTGCACGCCGCGCGCACACAAGGCTTCTACCGGACGTTCGCCACTGTTGATGACACGTTTCGGACGTATCGTTGCGTAATATTCATTTTCGATTTGCAGCAGATTGGTATTGAGTTGTATCCACTCGCCATCACGCTGCGTGCCGATTGCTTCGTATGCTGGGTAAGCCTGGCGTACTGCGCGCGACAGGCTGCGCATATAGCTTTCCAGATCGTTATACGGCGGCATCAAACCAGCTTGAGCATTGTTTTGATAGCCAAGATCGCTCATGCGTAAACTGGTTGCATAGGGCAGATACAGGGTGTCGTCGGACAGGGTTTCCAGTTCATGTTCGCGCCCGCGCAGGAAGTGCGTGGAGAGTGCAGGTGATGCGCCGAACAGATACATCAGCAGCCAGCTGTAGCGCTGGAAATTGCGTATCAGCGCGATATAGCTTTCTGATTGATACGTTTTATCGTCCAGAGTACTTTTTTCATCGTTCTTCAGAACGCGCCACAAGTCTTCCGACAGCGAGTAGTTGTAATGCAGGCCGGCGATACATTGCATGGCCTTGCCATAACGCAGCGCAAGACCGCGGCGATAAACATATTTAATGCGGCCTATGTGCGATGTGCCATACCAGGCGATAGGAATATCCTCTTCATCCGGCAAGGTGCACGGCATCGATTGGCTCCACAATAATTCATGGTCCAGTTTGGCGCTGACGAAACGATGGATGCGATCGAGTTCTTCCAGTGCAGTGGCGACGTCGTGCTCGGCTGGTGTAATGAACTCCAACAGCGATTCGGAGTAATCGGTGGTGATTTGTGCATTGGTCAATGCCGATCCGAGAGCGCGTGGGTGCGGGCCGATGGCGAGCTTGCCGCTCATGTCTACCCGCAGGGTTTCGCGTTCAATGCCGCGGCGTCCCTGATTTAGCAGGCTGCGATGTGCGTCGCTGCCTGCCAGCGCGAGTCGTCGCGTGAATAAATTGCTCAATTGGTGATCCTCTATCGATATTCCGTCTGCTTAGTGATGAATTTAATGCTGAATTAAGCGCGGCAACTTTGGCGGAAGAATAACCGAAAATGGACAATCAGGTAGGACGACCAGATTTTTGTAACTGGAAATAAAAAGACGGATGATTTTTTTCAATCTGTCTGGCAGGTCAGAAATACGAATTGCCACCAACCGGCAAACAAGCGATGTCGCAACGCTTATTTGCGTCCGCCTTTGGCTGTATTAGTCATACCTTTGCGTGCAGGCTTGGCCGCCACGATAACGCGCCCGGTCGTGTTGCGCGCAAGCGGTGTACGTTGCACGGCACCACCTGGTCGCGGTTTGTTCTGGCCAAATTTTTTGGCGAGTTGGTTTGGTCCCGGTGTTTCGCGACGACGTTCTGCGACGGCCAGACTGCGGTTGCCTGCGTCATGGCGCGGTACCAGATGCTGTTCGCCGCTGCCGATTAAATCGCTGCGGCCCATGCGTTGCAATCCTTCGCGCAGGATTTCCCAGTTATCTGGATCGTGATAACGCAGGAAGGCTTTGTGCAGTTTGCGGATTTTGCCGGTGCGTACGGTTTCGACGGCTTCCGAATCTTCCGTCACTTTGCGCAGAGGATTTTTACGCGTGTGATACATCGTGGTTGCCAGCGCCATTGGGGTCGGCATGAAGGTTTGCACCTGATCCAGACGGAAGTTATTTTTCTTCAGCCACAGCGCCAGATTCAACATGTCTTCATCGGTAGTGCCAGGATGCGCCGCGATGAAATAGGGGATCAAATATTGTTCTTTGCCGGCTTCTTTCGAATACTTTTCGAACAGTTCCTTGAACTTGTCGTAGGCACCCATGCCCGGCTTCATCATCTTCGACAATGGGCCTTCTTCCGAATGCTCGGGCGCGATTTTCAGCAAGCCGCCGATGTGATGCGTGACCAGTTCTTTTACGTATTCGGGCGAGCGCACTGCGAGGTCGTAACGCAAGCCGGAACTGACCAGGATTTTTTTCACGCCTGGGATCGCGCGTGCCTTGCGGTACAGCTGGATCAGTTTGCTGTGATCGGTGCCGAGGTTGGAGCAAATGCTCGGATAGACGCACGACAAACGGCGGCATGATTCTTCGATGCGTTTGTCCTTGCATGCAAGGCGATACATATTCGCGGTTGGGCCACCGAGATCCGAAATCGTGCCCGTAAAACCTTTGGTCTTGTCACGTATCAGTTCGATCTCGCGCAGGATGGATGGCTCGGAACGACTCTGGATGATGCGTCCTTCATGTTCGGTGATCGAACAGAAAGTACAGCCGCCAAAGCAGCCGCGCATGATGTTGACCGAGAAGCGAATCATTTCCCATGCCGGGATGCGTGCCTTGCCATAGCTTGGATGCGGAGCACGTGCATATGCCATGTCGTACACGCCATCCATCTCGTCCATTGCCAATGGCAGTGGCGGTGGATTAAGCCAGACATCGCGTTCGCCATGCGCCTGTACCAATGCGCGGGCATTGCCGGGATTGGATTCCAGATGAAAGACGCGAGACGCATGGGCATACAAAACCGGATCGTCCTTGATCACATCGTAAGATGGCAGGCGCACCACGGTTTTGTTGCGGACTTCTTTTTCAGCTTCGCGACGCTCTTCGCGACTCATGATTTTGATGACTTTGACGACTGGTTCTACTGGCGCTGCAGCGGCTGCTGGATCGGCCGCGTCGGTCTTGCAGCCTTCGGTATTCTTCATCTTCATCTCATACGGATCGGGATGAACATCGACTTTTCCTGGCGTATCAACGCGAGTGGAATTGGCTTCTGCCCATTCCGGTGTCGGTTTCCATCCTGATGGCACCATGAAGGCGGTGCCACGCAGATCGCGTATCGAAGAAATCGGTTCGCCTGCTGCAACGCGATGTGTCAGATCAACCAGCGCGCGCTCTGCATTACCGAATATCAGGATGTCTGCCTTGGAATCCGGCAGCACTGAACGACGCACCTTGTCCGACCAGTAATCGTAATGCGCGATGCGACGCAGGCTGGCTTCAATGCTGCCAATCACGACATTCACACCGGGATAGGCTTCACGCACGCGTTGCGAATACACGGTCAATGCGCGATCCGGTCGCTTGTTGGCTTCGCCATGGGGCGTGTAGGCATCGTCGGAGCGGATCTTGCGATCGGCGGTGTAGCGATTCACCATCGAATCCATATTGCCGGCAGTGATGCCGAAATACAGATTGGGTTTGCCCAGCGCGCGGAACGCGTCGGCCGACAGCCAGTCCGGTTGCGCGATGATGCCGACTCGGAAGCCTTGCGATTCCAGCAGTCGCCCAATCAATGCCATGCCGAAGCTGGGATGATCAATGTAGGCATCGCCCGTCACTAAAATCACATCGCAGCTGTCCCAGCCGAGTTTGTCCATCTCCGCACGCGACATCGGCAGGAACGGAACGGGCTTGACGGTGCCTTTGCCATGCAGTGCAGGCTGGACAGGATAGGAAAACAGATTTTTGGGCTGAGCGCTCATGGAATAAACAGTAGCGAATGACGATAAAAGCGGCGTCATATCGCGAGGAGGCGAGGAAGCCCACAGTATGACAGCTTTGGCCGTGCTAGACGATGCTTAAGAGCTGATTAAGCGGCGTTTGCTTGGACGGCTTGTTAATATTTCTAATATGGCAAGTGTCGAGCAAGTTTGGTCGCTCACCTTTTCCGATTTTATGCCGATAGCAGTAGTACGATCGCGGCAAATTCCAAGATGATGTTGTCACTGCGATCATTTTCCATCGTTGGTTGATGAATGAAGGGCAATCGTCATGAGCATCGTAATTTCAAACACTACACAAAATACACAGCGCGCCGCCGCGGTTTCCGTTACTACTCCACGCGAGTCTGCGCAAGCGGCCGCTGACAACAGCGATGATGCTATCGCGACTGACAAGGTGACGTTGGGCGCGCAAGCTACAGATGCAGCAACTTACACTGATCCACGCAATGCCATTGCACAAACACGTCCCGATGTCGCTGCGATGCTGGAAGAATCCAATCGTAAGGTGCAGGAGATCATCAATCTGATACTGCCTCTGATGCGTCAGCAAGGATTGGAAGTCGATAAAGTCGTCAGCGGCGAACAGCAATTAACGACCGACGCCGCCACCATAGAGAAAGCCAAGGCAGCGATTGCCGAAGATGGTGAATTCGGCGTGCGTCAGGTTGCAGAGCGCATCTTGAATTTTGCGAAAAGCGCGATAGGGGATGACCCATCCAAACTCGCGGCGATACGTGCCGGCGTTGAAAAAGGTTTCAAGGAAGCGACCGACATGCTGGGCGGAACCTTGCCTGATATTAGCCAAAAGACCTATGCGGCCATCATGAGTGAATTCGATCGCTGGCAAAGTGCAGGCATTCCATCCGGCGCGGTTAATCTCGCACCGAAACAAGAAGCACCCGCAATCCAGGCTTGAGCATCGTCCAGTGCTGGCAGCTTCATGTTGCCAGCGCAGCGGTTCGGTGTGAAAAAAGTTCAGCCTCCGCGATTGACCGCTTCGTTGCCGCGCATGAAATAGTCCTGCAGGCAATCCGATAACGCGCGGCATTGCAGCCTGCTTGCACGCAAAAAACTTGCGGTCCATCTCAGGCAAGCCGACAATACGCCTCTTTTTCAAGATTGCCTGATCATGACCGATTCCATCCGACTCGTTAAACGCGTCGCTGACGCGATTCCCTGCTCGCGTCGCGAAGCCGAGCAATATATCGAAGGTGGCTGGATCACGATCGACGGCATCGTCGTCGAAGAACCGGGTTATCGCGTATCGCCGCAGCAAGCGATCGTATTGTCGCCCGATGCAACGCTAGCGGCAGTTGATCCGGTCACGATCATGTTTCACAAGCCGGCCGGCGTGGACATGGATGCCGCTGTGCAAAGCATAGGGCCGAACAACCTATATGCGGATGACCGTTCCGGTATTCGCTTCCTGAAGAAACATACGATTGCGCTCAAGGCCACTGATGCGCTGGAAACCTATGCCAGCGGCCTCGTCGTTTTTACGCAGGATTGGCATGTTGCGCGCAAGCTGATTGACGATGCGGCAACTGTCGAACAGGAATACATCGCCGAAGTCAGTGGCGATTTGATTGAAGGCGGTCTGGCCTTGCTGAATCATGGATTGAGCTTTAACAATCGTCCGCTGCCGCCGATCAAAGTCAGCTGGCAAAACGAAACACGTTTGCGCTTTGCATTGAAAGCAGGACGACGCGGACAAATTGCGCATATGTGCGAAGCGGTCGGCTTGAAGCTGATCAATTTGAAACGCATACGCATCGCACGCATTCCGATGGCGAGCTTGCCGGTGGGCGAATGGCGCTACTTGAAAGGCTATGAACGATTTTAAAAATTTCGTGCGAAAAATATCGACGTTTATTGTCTTTTGATTATGCCGTTTGTTTCTGTATCGTTTTTGGTAATTTAAATTTGATGCACGACACATGCAAATAATGATGCACGCATTTCTGCTGCTGTCAGGATTCACTCATTAATGTGTCAGTACAGCGTAAGTTGAAATGGTTAGGCTTAAACGAGAGCAGCGAAGGCCATGGCGTGTGCTATTTATTTCTTTGGATAGAACGCGTGTGAAAATGATAGTCATTCTTTTCCGGATGCTGAATTTACGATTCGCTCCACATTGTCTTCGCGGTTTTTTGTATGAAGTACAGCGATAAGATTGGCATGTTTAAATCAATAGGGTGTAAAGTTCTCGTCAGCAAGATTGTTCTTCTAAATCGAGCATGAATGCTTGATAACAGATAGACGTTTGATTTTCTTGACGGATAAAAATCCGCAAGTAAAAAGATTTTAAAAAAGACATTAAAAAAAGCAGTTGGAGACAAGGACCGTTTTATGCAACACCTTCACTGCGCTCTGCTCAGAGCCTTGATCGATCGCGTTGAGTACTTGTCGATCTTTACACAACCATCGCGCTATTTTTTTAATCGGGCGTCAAGCTTGTGCTTTACGCGCCGTTATATGACTAACGTATGACAGATATTTTTTGAAGTGCATGTTGATTTGATATGTGGCATCAGATCTTGATTGCATGCTCAGATATTGCCACTGCGTTAGCAAGCAACTGGCTGGATGCCATCAATATCGCAATTTTTGCCAGTGCCGCAGGGCATATGGGACTTAACTCTGGAGGATGAAATAGCAATATGTTTACAGTACAAATAAAAACCTTGGAGGAGACACCATGCGCATCGCAAATATGAAAATAGGTACGCGCCTTGGAGCGGGATTCGGCTTGATTCTGGTACTGGTTGCCGTAATGGGCATCATCGGTGTCATGCGCCTTGAAAACATCAATGGCGCCAGTCGACACTTGGTGGATGACTCGCTCAGCAAGCAGAAATCCGCACAAAGCTGGCTGATGGGAACAAAGGTTAATGCGTCACGCACGCTGGCTTTGGTGAAGGCGTCGAATACCGAGACTCAGGAATTTTTCCAGAAGGGTATTAGTGCAGAAAGCAAGAAGATTACTGAAATTCAAAAAGGAATTGAAGAGAGAATCAGCACGGACAAGGAAAAGGAATTATTCGCGGAAGTTGCAAAAAACCGCAGTGCCTACATCAGTATTCGTAAGTCGATTCTTGAGGTCAAGGCAGGAGGTAATGTCGACGAAGCCAATCAGATGATTGAATCGAAAATGGTGCCGGCACTGGACGCTTACGAGAACAGCGTAACGGAAGTATTGGCGCATTATGAAAATGAAGTCAAACTGGCTGCCGAATCGATCACGGATGATTACTTGTCTGGTCGCATGACCATGATCATCGGTGCCTTGATTGCCATCCTGCTGGGCGCAATCATTGCATGGCGTTTGACGAGCGGTATTACACGTCCATTGAGAGAAGCCCTGACTTTGGCTGAGGCGGTTGCCGAAGGTGATCTGACGGCGCGTAGCAGCTTGCCCCCTACACAGGATGAACCTGGTCTGTTGCTCAATGCACTGCGCAGCATGCAGGAAAATCTGGCCAGAACAGTTTCACAAATCCGCATGGGTACCGATACGATTGCAACGGCATCGAGCGAAATTGCCAGCGGCAATCTGGACTTGTCTTCGCGTACTGAACAGCAGGCGAGTTCGCTGGAAGAGACCGCTTCTTCGATGGAAGAACTGACTTCGACAGTGAAACAGAATGCAGACAATTCACGTCAGGCGAATCAACTCGCAGTTGCCGCATCTGCCGTTGCGGTCAAAGGCGGTTCGGTCGTTTCGCAAGTGGTCGATACGATGGGCGCGATCAACAGCTCGGCGAAGAAAATTGTCGACATCATCGGTGTCATCGATGGCATCGCATTCCAGACCAACATCCTGGCATTGAATGCAGCAGTTGAGGCCGCACGTGCTGGCGAACAAGGTCGTGGTTTTGCGGTGGTGGCGACAGAGGTGCGCAATCTGGCGCAGCGTTCCGCAGCGGCTGCAAAAGAAATCAAAGCCCTGATCGGTGACTCGGTTGAGAAAGTTGACGCAGGTAGCAAACTGGTTGCTGAAGCCGGTACCACGATGGATGAGATCGTTGATGGTGTAAAACGCGTCGCCGATATCATGGCCGAAATTACTGCTGCGAGCCAGGAACAAAGCGACGGCATCGAGCAGGTCAATCAAGCGGTCAGCCAGATGGATCAGGTTACGCAACAGAATGCTGCGCTGGTTGAAGAAGCGGCTGCGGCAGCTGAATCGCTGCAGGATCAGGCGAAAAACCTGGCACAGGCTGTCAGCGTATTCCGTGTGGATGCATCTTCTTATACTGGTATGCAGGCGGAAGCGCCGCGTCGCACAGTGCAATCGACTGCCAAGCGCACCCCGATTGCTGCTACACCGGCCAAAACATCGTTGGCTGCACCAGAACGCAAGTCAGCTGCACCAGTCAAGCCTGCGTCTAGCGGTGGCGATGATTGGGAAGAGTTTTAAGCTTTAACGATCTGGCGCTGCCGGATTATTGACGGAATTAAAAAAGCCTCGGCGATTAAATTCGCTGAGGCTTTTTTATTTGTATGCAATAAAACGACATACTGTATTTGACAATAGCGCGGCCGCCAAATGTTTATTTATTCAGAATCGCGCTGTGGAAGGCGATGTGATCCTGCATGAAGGTCGAGATGAAATAATAATTGTGGTCGTAGCCTGAGTGACGGCGCAAGGTCAAAGGCTGGTCTGCCGCCCAGCATGCCGCTTCAAACTGATGCGGTTTCAATTGCTCATCGAGAAATTGATCTTCCAGCCCTTGATCGATCAGTATGCCTTGCGCGAACGGCGTCTTGCGCGTGCGCATCAACGCGCTGGCATCGTGTTGCAACCATGTTGTCTGATCAGGTCCCAGATACGCCGAGAACGCTTTCTGTCCCCACGGCACTTCGGTCGGTGCCGTGATAGGTGCAAAGGCCGATACCGATTGATAAATATCCGGATACTTCAAGGCCAGCGTCAATGCGCCATGACCGCCCATCGAATGCCCGAACACACCGATACGATCGGCGCGTGCAGCAAAGTTGGCTATGATGATATTGCGCAGTTCCTGCACGACATAAGACTCCATGCGGAAGCAGGCAGACCACGGCTCTTGTGTTGCATCGATATAAAAACCTGCGCCGTGACCAAAGTCCCAGCTATCGCCGGCCCCCTTGATGCCGGTGCGACGCGGGCTGGTATCCATCGTAACCAGCATGATGCCGTGTTCAGCTGCGTAACGCTGCGCGCCACCCTTGATCATGAAGGTTTCATCGGTGCAGGTCAGACCGGCCAGATAAAACAGCACGGGTACTTTGCGTTGTTTCGCTTGTGGTGGCTCATAGACTGAAAAGGTCATCGGCAAACCGGTCGATGTCGATTCGTGTTTGTAAAAGCTTTGCACACCGTTAAAGCATTTATGCTGGCTGATCAGTTCCACTTCTTCTCCGCGCGTTTCTGGTTCAAGTAACTTGATAAATTGAGTAATGAGTTAGTAAAGAACGACCGAACGTATCGATTCGCCGCTCTTCATCAAATCGAAGCCTTCGTTGATACGCTCCAAAGGCAGTGTGTGCGTTATCAGGTCGTCGATATTCAGCTTGCCTTCCATGTACCAGTCGACAATCTTGGGCACATCGGTACGTCCGCGCGCACCGCCGAAGGCAGAGCCTTTCCATTCGCGGCCGGTGACCAGCTGGAATGGGCGCGTGCTGATTTCTGCGCCGGCTTCGGCAACACCGATCACGATCGATTGGCCCCAGCCTTTATGGCAGCATTCCAGCGCCTGTCGCATCGTGTGTACATTGCCGATGCATTCGAAACTGTAATCAGCGCCGCCGTCGGTTAATTGCACGATCGCGTCGACCACATTTTCGACTTTGCTTGGATTGATGAAATGCGTCATGCCGAATTTGCGCGCCATGGCTTCGCGTGCAGGATTCAGATCGACGCCGATGATCTTGTCTGCGCCTACCATGCGCGCTGCTTGAATCACGTTAAGGCCGATACCGCCGAGACCGAACACAACGACATTCGCGCCGGCTTCTACTTTGGCTGTGAACAGGACGGCGCCTACGCCGGTGGTGACGCCGCAGCCGATGTAGCAAACCTTGTCGAAAGGCGCATCTTCACGAATTTTTGCGAGCGCGATTTCCGGTACGACGATGTAGTTGGAGAAAGTCGAGGTGCCCATATAATGGAAGATAGGCTTGCCATCGATGGAGAAGCGGCTCGTCGCATCCGGCATCAAGCCGCGACCCTGGGTCGAGCGTATCTTTTGGCACAGATTGGTTTTGCGCGACAGGCAGAATTTGCATTCGCGGCATTCCGGCGTGTAGAGCGGAATGACGTGATCGTCTTTTTTCAGGCTCTTGACGCCGGGACCGACTTCAACCACCACGCCTGCGCCTTCATGGCCGAGAATCGCGGGGAAAATGCCTTCAGGATCGGCACCGGACAAGGTGTAGTAATCAGTGTGGCAAATGCCGGTGGCCTTGATCTCGACTAGTACTTCACCTTCACGCGGGCCGCCTAATTCGACTTCTTCTATGGTTAACGGTTGTCCTGCTTTCCACGCGACGGCGGCTTTGGTTTTCATGTGAGATCCTGAAAAAGATGGGCAATGCGGAATGATACTTTATCCAGGCAGATGTGTTTGGCACCGCGGATATTGGCTGTGCGCATGCAGCGAGGACAACAGTGCGGCTCACCGTTGAGCGATGAGCCGCACAGGCTATTTCCTTGCTGGCTGCCTTGATACTTGCGCTTATTACGAGCGTTACTACTTGCTTTACGGTTTGACGAGCTCGTCTTCCGGCAGCACCACGTTGACGTCCAGGACTTCCAGATTGCCCTGGCTGTTCAGTGAAATCTTGATGTCTTCCGGATTGACCTTCACGTACTTGGAAATGACTGCAATTAATTCCTTGTGCAGCGCAGGCAGGAAGTCAGGGCCGGAGCGACCGTTGCGTTCGCGCGCAATGATGATCTGCAGGCGTTCCTTCGCCGACGATGCGGTCGCTTTTGGTTTCGTATTGAAGAGAAAGGACAGGAGAGCCATGTTTACTTACCTCCAAAAATTCTCTGTAGAAAGCCAGGCTTTTCGTAGTCGGTAAAGCGTAGTGGAACTTCCTGACCTAAAAAGCGCGACACCACATCCTTGTAGGCTTCCGAAACTTCAGTGCCCTCGATATGAATCGCAGGATTGCCGGAGTTCGATGCGTGCAAGACTGATTCCGACTCTGGAATAATGCCGACCAATGGAATGCGCAGGATTTCCTGCACGTCGGTGTAGGACAGCATTTCGCCGGCATCGACGCGTTTTGGTACATAACGGGTAATCAGCAAATGTTCCTTGACCGGTTCCTGGCCATTCAGCGCGCGACGCGACTTGGCCTGGATAATGCCGAGAATGCGATCGGAATCGCGTACCGACGATACTTCCGGATTGGTGACGATGATCGCTTCATCGGCGAAGGTCAACGCCATCACGGCACCATGTTCGATACCGGCCGGCGAATCGCAGATGATGTATTCAAAATCCATCGCTGCCAGATCCTTCAGCACGCGTTCCACGCCTTCTTCCGACAAGGCATCCTTGTCGCGTGTTTGCGATGCAGGCAACACGAACAGATTGTCGCAGTGCTTGTCCTTGATCAAGGCTTGATTGAGCGTGGCTTCCTGATTCACGACATTGATCAAGTCATATACGACGCGACGCTCGCAGCCCATGATCAGATCGAGGTTACGCAGGCCGACGTCAAAATCGATGATGACGGTTTTGTGTCCGCGCAGGGCCAGACCGGAGCCAAAGCTAGCGCTTGACGTGGTTTTGCCGACGCCGCCTTTACCCGATGTCACAACAATGATTTTTGCCAAAGGAAACCCCTTTTCGTTAAATAATTTAATTGATTTACGCTGTTGCCTTGATAGGCAGCATATCGATGCGATCGCCTATCAGGCGAATTTGTGTAGCTTGCTGTTTGCGATCCGGCGGGAAGCCATCTTCAAACGTGCGGTACATACCCGCGATAGAAACCAGTTCTGCTTCCATACTCAGCGTAAAAATGCGTGCCTCGGTATTGCCGCTGGCACCGGCCAATGCGCGACCGCGCAACGGTGCATAGATGTGGATGCTGCCATCGGCAATCACTTCCGCGCCATTATTGACGGCTGCGGTGATGATCAGGTCGGTACCGCGTGCATAGATGCGTTGACCGGCGCGTACCGGTGTGTCGATGATCATCGTGTTGGCAGCGAATTGCGTAGCAGCCGGTGCTTGCTGCGCGACAGCTTGTGCTTGAACTGGTGGTGCAACTTCAGGCGCCACTGCGATTTCTTCTGCTGGCTCAAGGTCGATTTCTGCCTGGCCTGGTGCTTTTATCGCATCTGTCGCGACAACTGCACGCGGTTTGACCGGGCCGTCGAGACTCAAACCATGCGCCAGAATATCGGCTTCCATTTCCGGGGTTGCATTGCGTACCGCCACTGCATTCAGGCGATAAGCCTTTAACAGCGTGGTAATGGCATGCCAGTCGATAGTCTCATGCGCACCGTCGAGCGAGCCGATGTCGATGACGGTGAACTCATCCTCGAAGAAATCCACATTGCCGCCCGTCATCTCTTGCATGGCAGCATCGAGTACGGCCAGATTGGATTCATTCAGAATTGCGGAGACGGCGACGACGGTGGAAATCTTGATTTCTATCGGCTTGCGGGATGGGCTTTTGGACATGGAAACAATAATTGGTGATGCGGATGTAAAAGCAATTTTTCGGATCAATTTCCGGGCGGTAACCTGATGCGTGCTCTAGTTTCGGCCGGCAATTAGTTGTCGCGTATTATAACCGCACCCGGGCAGGCTTTAGCGGCTGATTTGCCTGATAAATCAATGGATAAGCGAGCAGATAAACCAGCTGATAAATAGGCCTGTCCATCAGGGTATTTATCGTCGCAATCGTCGCTGTACTTTTACGCCATGGCGAGCGACTCCCTGTCACTATTTTTATCGTGATTAAATCCAAATTTTTACTGCGGAAATGCAGGTGCCCGCGTGTAGAATAGCCCCTTTTTTTGCCGGGGCTAGCCATGTGGTTCAAGAATCTTCAGATATATCGTCTTCCTGCACCGTGGGCCATCACAAGTGAGCAGCTGGAAGCAGATCTGGCGCCGCACGCATTCCAGCCTTGCAGCAGTCTCGACATGCAAAGCCAAGGGTGGGTCTCACCGCGCGAAAATGGCGAGCTGGTCTATTCGCTGAACAAGCAGATTCTGCTCTTGCTAGGAACCGAGAAAAAACTGCTGCCGACCACCGTCATCAATCAGGTCACCAAGATCAAGGCTGCAGAAATCGAAGAACAACAGGGTTTCAAGCCTGGACGCAAGCAGATGAAGGAACTCAAGGAGGATGTTACCGATGAGTTGCTGCCGCGTGCTTTCAGCGTCTGGCGTCAAACCTGGGTCTGGATCGATCCGGTCAATGGCTGGCTGGTCGTTGATGCCGGCAGCCCGGCCAAGGCCGATGAAGTATTGAAGCTGCTGATCAAATCCATAGAAAAATTGCCGATGGAAGCCTTGCACGTTGCGCAATCGCCGGTAGCCGCGATGACGGAATGGTTGCTGGCCGATACCGCACCTAGCGGCTTCACGGTGGATCAGGATACGGAGTTGCGTTCCACTAGCGAAGGCAAGGCGACAGTGCGCTATGTGCGCCACACGCTGGAAGCCGAAGACGTGCAACGCCACATCGCGTCCGGCAAGCAATGTACGCGTTTGGCACTGACGTGGGCTGACAAGATATCTTTCGTGCTGACTGAATCCCTGACCATCAAGCGGGTCACACCGCTCGATGTGATCAAGGAAAATGCAGATACCACTGCGCAAAATGACGAAGAACGCTTTGATTCGGATGTGATGCTGATGACAGGTGAGTTAAGCCGCATGCTGGCGGATCTGGTACAGGCATTGGGCGGAGAAATCGAGAAAAAATAATTGGCAACGGTCGGGCGTGTGCACTGAGGCTTTTCATTCTGTGCGCGCCTGGTTTTTGGCATGTAAATTGCTGAGCAACAAGCGTATGATGAATCGCTGAATTGTTTGGCAATGCATGTCTGCTGATGTATCTTTATCGAAGTTCCTGCCCGTTCAATTTTTTAAAAAAACTATGGAAATTCAAGTCGGTGATATTGGCCATATCATTCAATTGTCGGTGGCTCCGGTGTTCTTGCTCACAGGTGTGGGCACGAATTTGATGGTCTTGACCAATCGTCTTGGCCGCATCACGGATCGCTCGCGCGTGCTGGAAGAAAAATTGCGCACCACCGACCCGGTTCATCATCCCGATTTGAATGCGGAACTTGTGACTCTTTATCCGCGCGCGCATTTAATCAATCGCGCGATTACATTGAGCACTGCTTGCGCGTTGATGGTTAGTCTGGTGATTATCTCGCTGTTTATCGGCGATGCCTTGAGCGTAGAGTTGTCCAAGTTCATTGCCATGTTTTTTGTGCTTGCGATGCTGTGCCTGGTAGGCAGTTTTCTCGTGCTGTTGCGTGAAATTCTGGTGGCGACCAATTCCTTGTACAAGCGCAGGATAGAGCCTATTGCGCGCCCCTGAAAATAGTTGGCCTGAACGAGTAACTGGAGTCACTCCTGATTTTGGAGTGACGATCAGGGATAAAAAACCGCCGATATTTCGGCGGTTTTTTTATTCGCTTTATACAAAAAATAGCTCATGTTTTTTGTCTAGTCATGTGCTTTCTTGATAACAGTCATGTTTTTTTGATAATGATGATGCTATGGTTTGCCTCTCGTTTTTGAGCGCAGTTCGGGCGCATTCCATGCGTATCTGTCGTTGAAAAATAATCTCAAGTAAAAACAAAAACCGCGCCGCTTTGGGCCGGTTCCATCATGGACGTTTATAAATGAAATTTTCAATGAAACATTCTTCTACATCGTGCGCAACCACCGGCGCCGCTTCTTTGATCTCTAATCGAATCTTGTCTCCAATAATCAGTAGCGCAAGCGTGCTGGTTTTAAGTCTGTCCCTGTTTGCTTGCGCGCATCCACCGTCGACTGGCACTGCGCCTGATGCGGCAGTCATGACCAAGGTAAAGCAGACACAAATGAGTGCGGATCAAGCCTTGCAAGCGCTCAAGGATGGCAATGCGCGTTTTGTGGCGGGCGATACCGTCAAGCGCGATTTGCCGGCCCAGGTGAAGGCAACCGGTCATGACGGTCAATTTCCGCTGGCGAGTATTGTGAGTTGTATCGATTCGCGTTCGGCGCCATCGCAGGTATTCGATCAAGGCGTGGGTGATTTGTTCGTAGCCAGCGTGGCCGGCAATGTCGTCAACGAAGACATACTCGGCAGCCTCGAATATGCATCCAAGGTGGCGGGTACCAAATTAATCGTCGTGCTGGGCCATACGCATTGCGGTGGCGTCAAGGGCGCATGCGATGCAGTGGAACTGGGTAATCTGACGCAACTGGTTGGCAAGATTCGTCCTGCAGTCAACATGACGCCAGACGTGCACGGCAGCGATCGCTCCTCGAAAAATCATCACTTCGTGGATGCAGTGGCAGAAAATAATGTGAAACTGCAAGTGAAGGCTGTCCTGGACAAGAGCCCGGTTCTGCGCGAAATGGCGCAGAAAGGTCAGATCAAAGTCGTCGGCGCCATGCTGGATGTAGAGACAGGCAAAATCCGCTTTCTTTAATTCATCGCAACAGCATGAGGCATTGAAAAGCATGAAGCATTAAAAAAGCCCGCGGCGATTAAGCTCAAGCCCCTGAGTTAATCTGTGGAATAGCTCGCTTAATTTAGCTAAAATGCCCCG
>CAYOQL010000014.1:0-50640 GCA_964406085.1 uncultured Herminiimonas sp. | reverse complement strand
GTGCAGCGCGACTTGTTGCCGCTGGTAGAAGGCACGACTGTCAACACCAAGTACGGCATGATCAAAACCGATCACATCCTGTTCATCGCCTCCGGCGCATTCCATCTGGCCAAGCCATCGGACCTCATTCCCGAACTGCAGGGTCGCTTCCCGATACGCGTAGAACTGGAATCGCTGTCCATAGCAGATTTTGAACGCATCCTGACTGGTACCGATGCCTGTCTGACCAGACAATATGAAGCACTGCTGGCAACCGAAGGAATCAAAATCGTATTTGCGCAGGATGGCATCCAACGGATGGCGGAAATCGCTTATTCGGTCAACGAGAAAACCGAAAACATAGGGGCGCGGCGTTTATACACCGTGATGGAAAAACTGCTGGAAGAAATTTCTTTCTCCGCCAGCGACAGCCCGGATCAGACGCTGTCCATCGATGCGGTCTATGTCGATGAAAGACTCGGCGCCCTGGCGGTCGACGAAGATCTGTCGCGGTACGTACTGTAGGGCTGCACTTGAGAGAAGTGCGGCGATTTAATCATGGAGAAAAAGTGCGCGTGGCAGCATGCGCACTATTGACATCATGGCCAACAAAGCGCTCGCCAAACGGCAAAAACTGACTATCCGCATAGAGCCTTCGCAGCGGGCGCTGAAACCGCGCAACCCGGTCGCGCTCGCAGCCAAACAACGCGTGGGCGGGTCGCATCAAAAATCCGTTTCGGCGCAGCGACAAATACAAAAACTGCAGTTGAAGAAAAAACTGACTACTCCCGACGAGCAATAAGCACCATCTTCCAGGCTCCTGTCATTTTGCGATTGATTGATTCGGCGCGGTTTGTTTGTTATAACAAAGGGGAAATCACAACGGTGTTGTCGCACGGGGACCTGACGCAGTGCACCGCGCTGATTGCAATCGAACTATGTTGAGGAGAAGAATATGGCGCTACCGCATGCAACATCCGGCCAGTTGATCGACGTGAGGCCGCTGGGAACGAGGATTACGACATCCGTTTCCAATGCCCTCTTTAAAACCCCGCAACTGGAATTGATGCGTCTGGTGCTGCCACGCGGCAAAGGCATGCCGGAACACTCTGTCCCTGGCGCAGTCACCATCCAGTGCCTGGAAGGCGCAATCGAATTACACGCGCATCAGAAGACGCAAACCTTGCAGGCAGGGGAACTGGTTTATCTGGCTGGTGGTGAACCGCATGCCTTGCATGCGTTGGAAGATTCGTCGGTTTTATTGACGCTGCTGCTGCAGCATTAATGTAGCAGCCCTGATGCGCTGAATGATGAACTGACTGAGGCTCTTGGATTGATTGCCGAACCTGAGAAGAGGCAATCTGAATCAGGCGCTTTCATTCCGCGCATCGCGCGCCAGTAGTCTGCCCACCATATCCCTGGGCGAATCGCCATCAAACAAGACTGCCGCCACCGCATTGGTAATCGGCATGTCTATACCGTGTTGATGCGCGAGCGCACGCACGGCCTGCGCGCAACGCACGCCTTCCGCGACGTGCCCCAACTCGGTCACGACCTGCTCCAGCTTTTTACCTTGCGCCAAACCCAGCCCCACCTTGCGGTTGCGCGACAAGTCGCCGGTGCAGGTCAAAATCAAATCACCCATGCCGGCCAAACCCATGAAGGTTTCGGCGCGCCCGCCCAGCGCCACACCAAAGCGCGTGATCTCAACCAGTCCGCGTGTAATCAGCGCCGCACGCGCATTCAAACCCAGCTTGAGACCATCAATGATGCCAGTAGCAATCGCCAGAATATTCTTTACCGCACCGCCTACTTCCACACCGATCAGATCATCGGTCGAATAGATGCGGATGCTGGGCCCGTGCACGGCTGTGACGACCAACTCACGCAAAGCCGCGTTGTCCGATGCAATCGCCAGTGCACATGGCAATCCTTGCGCGACTTCCTGTGCAAACGAAGGGCCGGACAATGCACCTGCCGGAATATCACTGCCTAAAACCTGGCGCACGATTTGATGCGGCAACAAATGCGTATCGGCCTCAAAGCCTTTACACAACCAGACAATATTCGGAATGGCATGCGCTTTCAGTTGCTCGGCTAGCGGACGCAAACCTGCCAGCGATGTCGCCACCAGCAACAAACCATCCGAGCCGACATGCCCGATGGCAGCCGCGAAATCCGCACTTACGACGAGGCTATCCGGCAAACGAAAACCCGGTAGATACGGCGTATTTTCACGCTGTCGCTCCGCCTCCTGCATCGCCGCCGCATCGCGTCCCCACAGCACAACCGCATGCCTATCAGCCAGCGACATCGCCAAAGCCGTACCCCATGCGCCTGCGCCTAGTATTGTGATATTCATGCAGTGAATTTGCTTATGTAGATTAAGTATCGAAGAATGAGGATGCCGATCATGGCCGAGTGGCAGCTCAGGAAAAACTCTGCTTGGCAACAGCGCAATCGCTTCGGACAACAACTATTTAGCCTACTCGCCCCACACTTCCGCAGTTTTTGCGAAACCGACCGGTCCGTCTTTGTGCCTGAGCTTGACCCAGCTTGCGGCAGGCGGCGCCAGCAATTCCAGCAATACGCCCTTATCCACTGTCGTAACGACGCCAGCGTTTTCTTCGGGCGCGATATGCAGCTTCAGATTGGCCACCGTAACAATGACATTCCGCTTTGACGTCAATGCCGCTGCCTCAATCCAGGATAAATCGCCCGTCGCATCGCGCACTTTGCTCCAGCCGTTTTGCGTAAAAATGATTTCCACCGGCATACCGCGCGGTGCAATGAACATTGCGCGACCACGCTCAGATGGTGCGTTATACAAAATAGCAGGATTAGCACCCACCGATTTGTATTCGGCTGCCTGTGTCGGCGCTGTTGCCAGCATCGACATCAGCAATGTTGCACAAGCAGGGAAAGACCATTTCATGCGATTACCTTCAGACATTATCGAAAAATGCAGCGCGCCATGCTTAGTCAAATTTCACGGCGCGCGGTAAAAGTATCAATTAATGCTTTGCTACCGAACCGTCTGCCATCACGATGCCAGAGCTGCTTTCAGTCTGTTGCTGCGCCATTGCTGCCAGGCGTTGTTGATAGAACACTTCGAAATTGATTTCCGTCAAATGCACAGGCGGGAAGCCGGCACGGGTGATCGCATCGGCGATGTTCGCGCGCAGGTAAGGATAAATCGTGCTTGGGCAACCGATTCCGATCAAGGGATCAAGCTGCTCATCCGGGATATTGCGTGCTTCGAAAATACCAGCTTGCTTGCCTTCGACCAGAAACGCGATCTTGTCCTTGATCTTTGCGGTGACGGTAATTGTTACAGTCGACTCAAAAATACCATCAGCGATTTGCTCTGCGCCGACATCAACTGCGACTTCAATTTCAGGAGACTCTTGCTCAAGGAAAATTGCTGGCGAATTAGGTTGTTCCAGCGACAGATCTTTCAGGTAAACACGTTGGATCTGGAATACAGGTTGCAGATTTTCGTCAGCCATGAAGCACTTTCAGTCAGATTAAAAATGGAGGGCGATCAACCCTCCGAATAGTTACCGCTTAATTTTATTGAATACAGATTACCGCATTGTCGGCTCGTACTGAGCCAAACGCGTCAGGCTACCTGCAATAATGCATCCAGTTTGCCGGCGCGTTCCAGTGCATTCAAATCGTCGAAGCCACCCACATGCATATCACCAACATAAATCTGCGGCACGGTGCGACGACCGGTTTTCTCCATCATCGCCACCCGCTGTGCGGGATCAAGGTCGATGCGGATTTTTTCAATATTGGCAATCCCTTTGGCATTCAACAAACGTTCTGCCATCGTGCAATACGGGCAAACGCCAGTGCTATACATCGTCACATGCGCAGTCATAATCTTCCTTCTCAACCTCGAATTACTAAATACTTACTTGGTAACAGGCAAGCCTTGTGATTGCCATGCATCCAGGCCACCGAGTAAACTAGCAGCTTCGGCATAGCCCTCTTTTTTTAGTTGTGCGGTTGCTTTGGCCGATTTCAATCCCTTGGCACACACAACAATCACGGGACGGGCCTTGAATTTTTCCAGCTCACTGACGCGGGCTTTCAATTCTTTCAATGGAATATTTTTCGCGTCGCGGATGTGACCGGCAGCAAATTCATCTGCATTTCTGACGTCGAGAATGAGGGTTTTCCCTTGATTGATGATCTGGGTTGCCTGCAAAGGTGTCACTTTTGCGCCAGCGCGTTGTAGTGTGTGCATGACCAATGCGCCGCCTGATACCAGCACGATGCCGATCAGAAAAATGTTATCAATGATGAATTTCACAGTGTTCCAATGAATAGAAAGAATGTTCGCATTATAAAATAGAAGACCGAATACAATTCGGATTCGGCATTTTGCATCAAAAAACCATTACTTACCTATTAGAACCATGTACAAAATCGTATTGATGCGCCACGGCGAGTCCACATGGAACCTCGATAATCGCTTTACCGGCTGGGCCGATGTCGATTTGACTGAAAAAGGTTGTGCTGAAGCAAAGCACGCCGGCAAATTGCTGCGCGAAGCAGGATTTACCTTCGATCTTGCTTATTCGTCAGTATTGAAGCGCGCCATACGCACGCTCTGGATCACGCTCGACGAGATGGATCTGATGTGGATACCCGTCGTCTGCGACTGGCACCTGAACGAACGTCACTATGGCGCGCTACAGGGGATGAACAAGGCGGAAACGGCCAAGCAGTATGGTGCCGACCAGGTTCTGCAATGGCGTCGCAGTTATGACATCCCGCCCAAACCGCTGGCTGAAGACGATCCGCGCACGATGTACAACGATCCGCGCTATGCCGGTTTGAAACGCGAGCAGATTCCATTGGGCGAATGCCTGAAAGATACCTTGCTGCGCGTGGAGCCTTACTGGAATGACACCATCGTGCCATCGATACGCGCCGGCAAACAAATCATCATCTCGGCGCACGGCAACAGCCTGCGCGCCCTGATCAAGATTCTCGACGGCATCAGCGATCAGGATATTGTTTCCCTCAGCATTCCAAACGGACGTCCTATTGTCTATGAACTGGATGAGAACCTGAAACCGATACGCCATTACTATCTGGGCGATCAGGCGTCGCTGGAAGCCGCCGTCAAGGCAGCCGCCAGCCACGGGCAAGTCGTATAAATTCCGTGCCCATTTCGCTTCTCTCATCCTTTAGATGCCCTACGCACATACCGGTCATTCAACATAAGCAACGATTGACGGGTATGCGCTTGATGACTTCGTGCGTTGTGTTCGCGTTATGCGCTGGCCTATATGCCAACGCGCATGCGCAAAAAACTACCGACCGCAGCAAGCAAAAAGTCGTCGCAGAGAGCGAACGCGCCGATTTGCGGCAAAAGCTGACAACACTCAAACGCAGCATCGACAAGACAGAGACAGCAAAGAGCTCCGCCGCAGACGCCCTGGCCAAATCGGAAGAAGCAATATCGGACGCACAACGGAATTTGCGCGACCTTGCCGATGAACAGCAAAAAACCGAAGCCAAACTGAAAGATCTATCCAGCCAGCAAGCTGCGCTGAAGAAAATTGTAGAAACTCAACAAAACCAGCTGGCCAAACTGCTGCGCGAGCAATATATCGCCGGCAATGAAGATCGTATCAAGCTGCTGCTCTCAGGCGACAATCCAAATCGCATCAATCGCGAACTGCAATACATGGGCTACGTTTCGCGCGCGCAAGCGACGCTGATCGAATCCTTGCGTACCAACCTGCAGGCAATAGCAGACAACCAGGCCCACGTACAAAACGCCAAGGATGAACTCGACGAGATTGCCGGTGAGGCACGCGAACAGCATGCGATTCTGCAAAAGGAAAAAGCACAGCGTGCAAGCTTGCTCGCGCAGTTATCGACCAAGCTGGTCGCACAGCGCAAGGAAGTCGGCAATATCGAACGCAATGAAAAGCGACTTTCCAGCCTGGTCGACAAACTTGCGATATTGATTCAGGAACAACGCAAGGCAGAAGCGGCCGCTGCGGAAAAGCGCAAGCAGGAACGCGCAGCACGTGAACGCGAAGAGCGTGAAAAGCGTTTGGCGCAGGCAAAAAAACGCAGCGCACAGAATGACAAGGCTTCTAGTGGCAAGATTAACAACCCGAATGCAATTGAAGACGACGAACCGCCTGCGCAAGAAAAACCGACGCGCGCCCTCGCCAGAAATGAACTGACTCCCGATGCCAGCGTCCAAGATGGTGCTTTCGCCGCATTGCGTGGCAAGTTGCATCTGCCTATCCGTGGCGACGTGACAGCCAAATTCGGCGGCAAACGTGGCGATGGCCCAACCTGGAAAGGCTTGTTCATACGCGCTGATGAAGGCACGGAAGTCAAAGCGGTGGCACAGGGTCGCGTAGTGTTTGCAGAATGGCTACGCGGTTTTGGCAATTTGATCATAGTTGATCATGGCAGCCAGTACATGACGATTTACGGCAATAATCAGTCCGTTTTAAAACACGCCGGCGATGCCGTCAAAGCCGGCGACGTAATTGCCAGCACAGGTAATAGCGGCGGCAATGAACAATCAGGTTTATACTTTGAAATGCGACACCAAGGTCGCGCGTTTGACCCGCTCAGTTGGGTAACTATTAGGTGAACATGGGAACGAAACTCAAGAATATCGGATTGATCGGTTTAGGCATGGTTGCCGGCGCGATCGGTATGGGCACGCAGCTGGATGCAATGGCACAGAAAAGTGCCGGCAATCCATTGCCTATCGAGGAATTGCGCCAGCTGGCTGATGTGTTCGGACTCATCAAATCGGATTACGTTGAACCGGTCGAGGACAAGAAACTACTGACGGAAGCAATTTCCGGCATGGTGTCGTCGCTGGATCCGCACTCCGCCTATCTGGATAAAAAAGCATTCAAGGAATTGCGTGAAGGTACGCAAGGCAAGTTTGTCGGACTTGGCATTGAAGTCGGCATGGAAGACGGCTACGTCAAAGTCATTTCGCCGATCGAGGATTCGCCCGCTTATCGCGCCGGCATCAAGGCAGGCGATTTGATCACGCGCCTCGACTCCACGCCGGTCAAAGGCATGACGCTGGACGAAGCCGTCAAGAAAATGCGCGGCGAACCAAATACCAAGATCACACTGACAATTGCACGCAAAGACGAAGACAAGCCTATCGTCACCACGATCACGCGTCAGGAAATCCGCGTGCAAAGCGTGAAGGCCAAGATTGTCGAACCAGGTTATGCATGGTTGCGCGTCGCGCAATTCCAGGAACCTACAGTGGACGACATGGCGAAGAAGATCGCTGCCTTGTACGCACAGGAACCAAACATGAAGGGTCTGGTACTCGACCTGCGCAACGATCCGGGCGGTGTCTTGCCAGGTGCAATCGGTGTCTCCGCCGCCTTCCTGCCGAAAGATGTGGTCATCACATCGACCAATGGTCAATTACCGGATTCCAAAGCAAGTTTCTACGCACGTCGCGAATTCTATGCGGCACGCGCAGTAGGCGACCCACTGGCGAAACTGCCTGATGCGATCAAGAAAATCCCTATGGTCGTCCTGGTCAACTCCGGCTCCGCTTCAGCCTCTGAAATCGTGGCTGGCGCATTGCAGGATTACAAGCGCGCCACCATCATGGGCACGCAAACTTTCGGCAAGGGCTCGGTACAAACCATACGTCAGCTTTCCGCTGATACCGCTGTCAAGTTGACGACCGCGCGTTACTACACACCTAGCGGCCGCTCGATTCAAGCCAAAGGTATCGTGCCGGATCTGATGGTCGATGAAACTGCAGATGGCGATGGCTTGAACAGCTTGCGCCTGCGTGAAGCCGATTTGCAAAAGCATTTGACCAACGACAAGGACAAGGAAGCTGAAGCCCGTCCTGCTCTTGATGAACTGGAAGAAGATCAACGCATTGCTGCGCTCGAGAAAAAACGCAAACCACTGGAGTTCGGCAGCAAAGACGACTTCCAGTTGGCGCAAGCGCTGAATCACTTGAAAGGTTTGCCTGTGATTCTTTCGAAAGCAAAAGTCGAAGTGAAGAAAGAACCTGGCATCAACCAGCCAAAAACAGAACCGAAAACCGACGACAAGAAATAGTCTTCAGCATTCGCCAAAAAGGCCGCAGCGATGCGGCTTTTTTGATTGCGGCACAATGTTTTTCTCATGTGCCCCCAGCGAATGATGTGGCACTCATGCGATATTGAATACGCGCCAATACGGATACCTTATGAACGATCAACAATTACTGCGTTATTCGCGCCACATCCTGCTCGATGAACTCGATATCGAAGGCCAGGAGAAACTATTGGCGGCGCACGTCCTGATCATAGGCACGGGCGGTCTGGGGTCTCCCGCGGCGTTTTATCTCGCTTCTGCCGGCGTCGGCACCATCACGCTGGTCGACGACGACACCGTGGACCTGACCAATCTGCAGCGCCAGATTCTGCACACCACGCAACGGGTCGGTCAGGCCAAGGTGTTATCGGGGCAGCAGACGCTGACTGAAATCAATCCGACCATCAAAATCGTCGCGCTGAAAGAGCGGGTATCGGGCGCACGCCTGAATGAACTGGTGCAGAGTGCATCGGTGGTACTGGATTGCAGCGACAATTTCGCCACACGGCATGCGGTCAATCGCGCCTGCGTTGCCAATCGCGTGCCGCTGGTTTCCGGTGCAGCCATCAAGTTCGATGGCCAGATCAGTGTGTTCGACAAGCGCGATGAAAACGCGCCGTGCTATTCCTGCCTGTTCCCGGAAGATCAGCAGTTCGAAGAAGTGAATTGCGGCACCATGGGCGTATTCGCGCCACTGGTCGGCATCATCGGCAGCATGCAAGCCGCCGAAGCCTTGAAGATCATTGCAAGGATAGGCGAATCGCTGACCGGTCGCCTGCTATTGCTGGATGCACGGACGATGGAATGGAGCAGCATCAAGTTCGCACGCAATGCCAGCTGTAGCGTCTGCGGACATGCGCACTAAGTCATCCTTGCCAAACTGAACGCCGCAAAATACTGCAACACGGCTGCTGCATGTGCAGCGCCGCTGCTCGGCGTCGCACTGGCTGCACGCTTAGCTCAGTTGCTCGTACATTCCGGTAATTCTGTCCATCGCTTCCAGTATCCGCTCGCTGGTCGTCGCCACATTGGTCGCGAAACGGACCTTGGCTTCCACACTATCGGCGCTGCTCTTCAAGGCTTGGTCGAAGAAAAACCATTGCTGCTGCGCCAGTGTCATTTCCGCATTGATGGCCGGCGTATTTTTCGGCGAGTTGCTTAACTCCGTCATCGCCAGTAAAAATTCATCGCGTGCCTTGGCCAGGTTGATCAAGCCATCAGACGATGCCACACCCCAGTTGATCGCCTGATAAAACTTCGCCATGCGTTGCGACAACATGCGCTGGCGTCCGGAAATATTCACCAATCGCGCCGCCACCGACCCCGAGAATCTTTCCAGTTGCACAGTGGACGCGTGCGCCAGGGTCAACACTTCCTCATTGATCACCATCATCTCTTTCGCATCCTGGCGATTCGGCACCTTGCCTACCAGGACGGTTTTGTAAGCGGCCCATGCCTTCCTCAGATCAGCCAGCGTGCCCTTGTTTTCAGACGTGGGCGCGAACGCTTCCAGCTCGTACAACTGCCGTTCAAACAGAGCGATTGAGGCGCTGAAGATTTTTTTCGATCGCTGCAAATCAATGGACTGCCCCATTTGCAGATAACTTTTCGCCACGCGCTGCGACAGCATGCGCTGGCGACCCGATTTGTTGATGGCGTCATTAATGTGCGTGATGGTGCCATCGGAATAGGCATAGGGAATTACCAGCAAACTCCCGCTGGCAACCAGGCTGGCTTGGAGGAAGTGACGCCTGTTCATTTTTATTCCTTATTATTGAGGGCTAGAGTCAAATGGCGGGACGAGGCAGGACGCCATAGATTCCTGAGTGCAAAAGATGTGCCAGCCACGCCCGGCCAACCCGCGCACACCCAGCCTTGCACTCCCTGCACAGCGCCAAATTGGTGCGCAATTGCGCTTGCGCCGACAAGCCCTTGCACCAACAACGACGGTCGGATTCCTTTACATAACTTTACCGCTCGCTCGCATGGCCGCAACAGAGCGCCACTAAAGTAGCACCATGCCTGCAAAGCACAGCAGGCACCACTTGATACACAAAGGAGTTTTGAATGAACAAGCAAATCCCAGGCACAGTATCGGCACAACTGAAAAATACACGTCACGGTCGCCGCATGATCATGATCACGGCTGGTGCTGCTCTCGTCAGCGCGCTGTCCATCGTCGGCGTCAGTTATGCGCAAGACGGCCAGGTACCGAACAAACCGCAGACTGAGCGCCAGTTCGGACCGCACGGAAAAATGGATCCTGCCCATGCAGAAAAACGCATGCAGCATATGCTGAAACGTTTGGTCCCAGATGCAACGGCGGAGCAAAAAACCAAACTCGATACCATTGCCAAAGCCGCCTTCACGGACCTGCGTCCGATACAGGAAAAAAGTCGCGAAGCGCGTGCACAAGGCATGAAATTGCTGGCCCAGCCAACCATCGATCGCAATGCGCTGGAACAAGTCCGCCAAACACAACAGCAACTGGCTGACCAGCGTTCACGTCGCGTCACCAAGGCGTTTGCCGATGCAGCCGATGTGCTGACACCTGCACAGCGTGTAAAAGCGGCAGAAGAACTGGGCAAGCGCGGCCATCGCTTCGGTCGTGACGGTCATGGACCACGCCACGGTCAACGCCATGACAAAGGCGAAGGACGCGCTGCAGAACCAGCAGCAAAGCCATAAACCAGAGCTGCGATGAGAGCGCCAGCATGACCGGGGATCGGTCATGCTGGCGCAAGCACTTCTCTTTTTTAGTGACCTGCACATTATTCCATTCCACAAGCGAAGCACACGCATACTGCTGGAACTGGCAACACGATTACCGCTTTGATTGCGAAATGGAATTACACTGACAAGATGACTCTACGACTACTCATGATAGAAGACGACCAGCGCCTCGCCAGCATGGTCGCCACTTACCTTAACCAGAACGGCTTCGACGTGAAGCACAGTGCGACGGCCAAGGACGGCTTGCATCAACTGCAGCAAGCCGATGCCGCACAAGCGTTCGCCGTCGTGCTGCTCGACCTGATGCTGCCGGATGCCGACGGACTGGATGTCTGTCGGCAGATACGCGCGCAACCGCAACCCACAGGTTCCATGCCCATCGTCATGCTGACCGCCAAAGGCGATCCCATGGATCGTGTAGTCGGGCTGGAACTCGGCGCTGACGATTACATTCCCAAACCGTTTGAACCGCGCGAATTGCTGGCAAGATTGCGTGCCGTGTTGCGCCGTCAGCAAGGCGTTGCCACCAGTGGTGAGCGCGTATTGCGTTTTGGCCGTTTGGAAATCGATCTGGATGCACGCGTGATTCGACTCGATGAGCAAGACAAGCCAGTGACCGCTTATCAATTCAATCTGCTGGCAGCCATGGCCGACAGGGCCGGACGCGTTTTATCGCGCGAGCAATTGATGGATGCCGTCAAAGGCGAACCGCTGGAAGCATTCGACCGCTCGATCGACGTCCACATCGGTCGCTTGCGTGCAGCAATTGAAGATGACCCCAAACAGCCCAAGCGCATCATCACCGTACGCGGCGCCGGCTATGTATTTGCAAAGGCGCAGGATGTCTGAACAGGCTACACGCGCGCGCTTCAGCTGGTCACACCGGCTCTATGTGCGCATCTATCTGGCGATGCTGATCAGCCTGACTGTGGCCGGCCTGCTGTTCGCCGCCGCGTGGCGCATGAATGCCGATTCACGCCAGATCGGCCCCAGCCTCGAATCATTTGCGGCGATTGCCTCCGACGTATTGCCGCCCCCCGAAGCAAGTAACGAAGAACAGCAGCAGGCACTCGCGCGCTGGCAATCGCGCATGCGCGCAGATTTGACGCTGTATTCGGCCAAACGCGAAAAAATTGCGTCTGCCGGGCGCGAACTGCCACCGCTCGATGAAACACAAACTGCCAGCGGCTGGATGGGTGGCGGACCGCCGGTGTTTGCCGTCAAATTGCCGGATGATCGCTGGCTGGTCGGCCAGCATCCTGGGCGGCGCAAACCGCCTTTCAGTTTTTTCACCACGCTGGTCTTGATCGGCTTGGCGATGGGCATAGGTTCCTATCCGATTGTGCGGCGTTTGACGCGCAGGCTGGAACGTCTGCAAACCAGCGTCGAGGCACTGGGTGCCGGTCAGCTATCGACACGCATCGCCGTCGAGGGGCAGGATGAAGTCGGGCGCCTCGCCACCAGCTTTAACCGTTCCGCCGCGCGCATTGAAGCCCTGGTCGATGCGCAAAAAGCCTTGCTGGCAAATGCCTCGCACGAATTGCGCTCGCCGCTGGCACGCATACGCATGGCGATCGAATTGATGGGAACCGAAGCGCAACCAGAAATTCGTAGCGAACTGAAGCGCAACATCGGCGAACTCGATCAATTGATCGATGAAATCTTGCTCGCCAGCCGACTCGATGCGACTGCCGACACGACACAAGCATTTGAAAAAATCGATTTGACTGCGCTGGTGGCGGAGGAATGTGCGCGCCTCGATGCACAACTCGACGCGCAAGCCATAGAACTGGCTGGCGATGCGCGGCTGCTGCGGCGCATGGTGCGCAACCTGCTGGAAAATGCGCGACGCTACGGCAATGGCACCGAGATCCACGTGACGCTGTCGACGGCACCCGGCCATCGCATCCTGCTGCAAGTCTGCGATGGCGGCCCCGGGGTACCTGTGACAGAACGTGAAAAAATCTTCGAGCCCTTCTATCGGGTAGCCGGTGCCAGCGAGCGCGAAGGTGGAGTCGGTCTGGGTTTGAGCCTGGTGCGACAAATTGCACGTCGGCATGGCGGCGATGTCGCCTGCGTTGCGCGTAGCGAACCAGGCAGCTGCTTCAACGTTACCTTGCCGGCATAATTTTTACGCCGCCACGATCATTTGTCTAGTTGTTCCAGACGATCGTGGCCGGCAATATACCGCGCAGGGCGTTGCAGACGATGACCGCTTCTGCATTGCGCAGATCGCTCAAGGTCAACATCTTTTCCTCGGCATTCCACGCCGGATCTTCCAGCAATATCGCACGCATCACGCCGGGCAAGACACCCGCGCTCAAAGGCGGCGTATACCAGCGGCCATCGCGCTTGATAAAAACCGTGCTGCGTCCGCCTTCCGTCAGCTGTCCTTGTTCATTGCAAAACAATTGATCGAACGCGCCCTGCTGCTCGGCCGCACGCCATGCTGCGTCATACCCGGCTCTGATCGTGGTCTTGTGCCGCAAGAAGACATCGCTGCCATGGGTGGGCGTGGGCGCCAGCAGAATATTGACCGGCGTGCTGATTACGGATAGCGGTGCAGTTTGAATCGCGGCATGGCCATCGCTGCGCAAAGCCAAGCGCAGGCGATACGGAGTCGCGTCCTCGAAATGCCCGCATGCGTCCTGCAAGGCGGCGCGTATCCCGACATCATCAAATGCAAAACCGAAATAGTTCGCCGAAGCGCGCAAGCGCTGCAGATGCCGATCGAGATGGCGACAACCATTTTCCCGCGTTGCATATATCGTTTCAAACAGTTCGAATTCGGCCGACATATCGATCAAGAAACCTGCCTTGATCCGGCATTCTTCATACTCGTCCCCTGCCACGCTGTCATGTACTATCCCCGCGCCCACGCCCATTTCTCCGCGCCGAACATGTTGAGCATCCTGCGCCTGCAGTTGCAGCGTACGGATCGGTACCGACAAGCAGAAATTGCCGAGTGCCCGCGCCGACTGCGGCGGATCGAACCAGCCTATCGCGCCGGTGTAAATGCCGCGCGGATGCGCTTCCAGCTCGCGAATGATTTGCATCGTTCTATGCTTGGGGGCTCCGGTAATCGAGCCGCAGGGATACAGTGCATCGAATATCTCGGGCAATCCAGTGTCGCTGCGCAGTTGCGCATGCACCGTCGAGGTCATTTGCAGCACGCTGCTGTAACGCTGCACGTCGAATAATCTATCGACGGTAACCGTACCGACTTCTGCGATGCGTCCCAGATCGTTACGCAACAGATCAACGATCATCAAATTTTCTGCGCGATTTTTTGCATCTGCTGCCAAGGCTTGCGCAGCTGCAGCATCCTGCTGCGGATTGCCGCTGGCAGCAGCCGTGCCCTTCATGGGCCGCACGACCAGCTTCCCGTCATCGTGTCTTACAAATAATTCCGGCGATAAGGACAAGACAGCGCGACCATCAGGCAAACCTATCAACGCGCCGTAAGGGACAGGTTGGCGTTCGCGCAGACGGCGATACAGGGCATGCACAGAACCGTATGCATCGAAGCGCAAGCGATAGGTGTAATTGACTTGATAGGTGTCGCCGGCAGCGATGTAATCGTGTATCCGTGCCAGCGCACTATCGAATGCCTCTTCATCAATATCCGGATGCAGGTTGGCAATCCCGGCCGGCGACGATCCCGCGCGCTCGGCCAGCCATGCGTCGACCTGATTCGCCGACAGCTTTTCACATTGCTCGAACAGCAGCACTTCCGCTAATGGCGGCATCTCACGTGATGACAGCTGATGCGGTGCAATGCCATGCATGGCGGCACCCAGCTCATAGGTAAACAGGCCGACGGCAAAGCGGCCTTGCTGCACGGCCTGCTGCATCTGCTGCAACATGGCCGGCAATTGATCAAGCGCGCGGCACACCAGCGTGCCGCTATGCGAAGAATAAAGCCGTGAGCGTGCATCGACCGCACTGGCATCGCTATCATCGAGCAGTGCGTAGCAGTCGGAAGATGAATCGGCGGGAACAAACAGGGACATAAGTCAGGGCAAGCGATGCGGGGCAAGACGCTATTGTACGACCAAGCGGCAACAGCTTGCAGACGCCGTCAGCCGATTTTCATCTGCGGCGGCGAGTCGAATATCAAGCCAGCAACATCGCGATCTGCGCCGGCGCGTAAGTGGATGGATTTTGCTTGAAGCCGGTCTTGGCGTAACGCTGCCAATGGCCGAGCACGCTACTCGCAATCAGGTTGGCGCGCGCCGCAACTTCGGCTTCATTTGCCTGCCCCTGACTAGCTGCCACGCGCAGCGCTTGCTTGAGCGCCAGTTCGATACGCTCGATGAATTGATTCATGCGGGCCTGCAAGCGCTCATCTTCATTGACCAGCGCATCGCCTATCATCACGCGCGTCATGCCGGGATTACGCTCCGCAAAATTGAGCAGCATGCTCACGATGGCCTGGACCTGCGACAAGCCGTTGTCCTGTTGTTCGGTGATCTTGTTGATCAAGCCGAACACGGTGGATTCGATGAAGTCGATCAAGCCTTCGAACATTTGCGCCTTGCTGGCGAAATGCCGGTACAGGGCAGCTTCTGAAACTTCCACGCGCGCGGCCAGCGCGGCCGTCGTGATTTTCTCCCCCTTCGGCTGCTCCAGCATCGTCGCCAATGTCTGGAGTATCTGCAGCTTGCGTTCGCCTGGTTTGGTGGTTGCCATATTTTTTATAAGTATGTGAACAATCGGACTAGCGCAGTCGGTGCAACTTCCTGAATAGTTGCCCAACGGATTTTACTTTGACATCGACATAAATAGGACGTTTTGTGTGCGCGACTGTTGCGTGCATGCCCGTTGCGCCGCCCTTGATCGAATCGCTGGCCAGATATTGCGTCACCCACGCGGTGCCCATACCGAGTTCTTTCGCCCCCTTTAAATGCGCGACCGTATCTTCTACCAATACGCAATCACGCGGCGAAATACGCTCGCGTGCGAGCAGTTTGCGCAACATCTGCCTGGATGGCTTGGGGCGCAATCGACCGTGTACGCGCATTGCCTCTATCGGCACATGCTTGGCGAAATGTCTGTGCAAACCCAGATGCCGCAATACGTCGCGAGCGTACCGGCGCGGCGCGTTGGTCAGCAAGATCTTGCGTCCGGGAAGACGGCGCAACACCTTCCCCAGGCCACGTTCGGCACGTATCATCGTCGCCAGATCATCAAAGCGATGCGCCTCACGCAAGAAATCATCAGGCCTGACCTGATGATGATTTACCATACCGAGCAAGGTTGCACCGTAGCGCTGCCAGTAAGCGATGCGCGCAGCATTCACTGCCACCTCATCTGCCGGCAAGCCATCTTTGTGCAGCACCCGTGCGATGAAGGCATTCATGTTGAGATTGATTGCCGGGAAAATCGCATGCGAGGCATCATGCAGCGTATTGTCCAGATCGAACAGCCAGGTCAGCTTACGCATGATGCAGCGATCGCACTATCAACGCAGAAGAAGGATATACATGCATCGTCATTTTGTTCTTGTCGTAACCCTGCTGTTCAGTCTGTTCTCGTTCGCGCATGCGGACGATACTGCCCTAAAAACTCCGGCGACCAGCGCACAAAAATCGTCAGTGCCGCAGCGTGGCGTTTTATACCGCGCCAGCTATCGCGGCAATACCTGCTATCTGTTCGGTACCGTCCATGTCGGACAAGCAGCATTCTACCCACTCGAACCGCAAGTGACACGCGCCTTGTCAGCAGCCGACAAACTGGTGCTGGAAGTCGACATCCGCGACACCGCCATGCTGCAGCAATCCGTGATGCGACATGGCATCTATCCGGAAGGGCAAAGCATCACCCAGCATCTGTCGAACGCGAGTCTGGAAAAATTGAAGCAAGCCTTGCAAGTCGCCGGCATCCCGTTCGACAACGTCGCAAGAATGAAACCGTGGATGGTAACCAATATACTGATTGTGCAAGCGATGGCGCGCGCCGGATATCCGACCGAACAGGGAATAGAACTGTCTTTTCTTGCGGTCGCCAAGAAAGAAAACAAGCTCGTGCAGCAACTGGAAACGGCCGACTATCAACTCTCACTATTCAACGGCCTCAGCGATGCACAACAGGAAGAATACTTGCTGGAGAATCTGGCGCAACTGGCCGATGGTAGCGCAGTCAAGAAAGGGCTGGCCTTGATCACTGCCTGGCAACAGGCCGATAGCAGGGCTTTGCAGGCAGCGTTGCAAGAGCTGCAAAGCGAACAATCGATGTCGGCCAAGTTCCTGCAACGCGTGCTACTGGACGAACGCAATCCGAATATGGCAAACAAGATAGAGACGCTATTGAAAACCGACAAGAAGAGTTTTGTCGCAGTCGGGGCCTTGCACTTGATAGGCGACAAAGGCGTGCCCGAGTTGTTACGGCAACGCGGATACAAGGTGGAGAAAGTGTATTGAGATTTAGATTGTATTAGCGCAGAACATTGCATCCCTAACTTCAGACTTTAGCGGAATTGAATCCCCCCGAAGGACCGAGATTGGCCTTTAACTCACGCGACCAATCGGACTCACGCTATCATGTTGCCTTCGCGATTTCACGGTATTTTTATAATACTGAATTTTATGAACAAGCGCAGAAACATCGGCCGACAAGCCACTTCACTTTCAAGTTTTTCACGGTCAATACTAAGCCGCCTTTTTATCCTCAAATCTTGAGGCATACATTACGTTAGGGTTCTCAATGTGTCATGTTACGGCTAACAAAGCTGATCGCGTAGTTTGTGTTTTTGTAATAGCCATACTAGCCTTAGGAATTTACTTGGGCCATTCGCTTTCTACTGTTGGCCTTACGCTAGATATTGGAGGTTTTTTGCTCTTGTGGCGGTTTGGTCTTCCGAGTGAAATAAAACCAAATGGAATCGTTGCTCAGTCACATTGGGATCAAGTCGAGGTACCTGATGAAAAAAGTCGTTTTATTTTTGCTAAGTGGGCTAGTCACCTAGGGGTCTGCCTTGTCCTAATAGGCTTTCTGTTGCAGTTCTTGGGCTCTATAAAGACATGCTAGTTGCCAATTGCATTCACATAAACCTTCGATCAAGCGAGGCTGCGGAATCAACCGGCTGGTTTCCTCAATCACATGCGCGCCGCAGCCCTTACATCCAACGTTATTCATTTGTAGGGAAGTAGCTTGAAAATTGACCGTGAGTATTTGAAGGGATTACTGGAGGCATTTGAGTCCTCCGACAACCCAACAACAGATATCCGAGAACTTCAATTGAAAGGCTTTAGCACTCAAGAATCTAACTTTCTTTTCCACCTTCAAATTTTAGGTGATCAAGGATTGGTTCAACGGGAAAATGGCGGGGGGCTCGGTTACACAAAAGGCCCTGATGGTTTCGTTTCGTGGTCGGTCGTCCCATTGAGATTAACCTCCCAAGGTCATGACTTCATTGAAGCTCTCCGAAACAGTGAAGTGTGGGTGACAATAAAAAAGAATTTAAAGATGCTTCATTGGGTACTTTGTTGCATATTTCAAAGGAATTACTTGAGGGTTACACAAAGAAGAAAGTTATCAGCCTTCTTAGTGGTGAATAGTTGATGCATGACTATCGATCAAGAGGGACAGCGGAAAGAACTTGACTGGCTTCCTCAACCGGCCGTGCGCCGCAGCCCCTTACCTTCAACATCGATCGTCCGTTTCCCAAAAGCCTGAATTGCCAGCTTGGGCGGCCGGTTTCTGCCATTCAGGCAAACGCCTCAACGGCAGCTTCAGAGCCCGACTTAATACTGCCGAATCAACTCAAGATTAATGCGCTTCACTCTTGAGCAAACATTCGCCAGCCAGACAAAAAGGCGTGCCGACAATCCTGTCGGCACGCCTTTTTAAATTACAACGCTAAAAAAATTCTGTTTAGTGCGAACGTATCATCGTGCCGAACGCCTGTTCGGTCAGCACTTCCAGCAGCAGCGAATGTTCGATACGGCCGTCGATAATGTGCACGGTATTGACGCCCGATTTCGCGGCATCCAGTGCGGAAGAAATCTTCGGCAGCATGCCGCCGGAAATCGTGCCGTCATCGAACATTTCATCAATTTCACGCGCTGACAGATCGGTCAGCAGATTGCCCTGCTTGTCCTGCACGCCGGCGATGTTGGTCATCATGATCAGCTTTTCGGCTTTCAGGATTTCTGCAATCTTGCCTGCAACCACGTCGGCATTGATGTTGTAGGCCTGGCCATCATCGCCAAAGCCGATAGGCGAAATAATCGGGATGAAGGCATCGTCCTGCAAGGCTTTGACAACCGCTGGGTTGATGGCATCAATGTCACCGACAAAACCGAGGTCGATAAACTGGCCCGGGTTTTCCTTGTCCGGCATTTTCATTTTGCGGGCGCGGATCAAGCCGCCATCCTTGCCGGTCAAACCGACTGCCTGGCCGCCGTAGTGATTGATCAGCATCACGATGTCTTGCTGCACTTCGCCGCCCAGCACCCATTCAACGACTTCCATCGTTTCTTCATCGGTGATGCGCATGCCTTGCACGAAGGTACCCTGCTTGCCGATTTTCTTCAGTGCGTTGTCGATTTGCGGACCGCCGCCATGGACCACGACCGGGTTCATGCCGACCAGCTTGAGCAAAATCACATCGCGCGCGAAGCTGTGCTTCAGGCGCTCTTCCGTCATGGCATTGCCGCCGTATTTCACGACGATGGTCTTGCCGTGGAATTTGCGGATATACGGCAGCGCCTCGGCCAGGATTTGCGCCTGTATTTGCGGCGAAACTACAGTAAGATCGGCATTCGTGTCAGTCATGGCAAGTCCTGAAAATAGATGACCGCGATTTTACAGCGAATGCCGGATGTTTTCCCGGCTCTTGTCTGGATTTCCAAAAATTTTCCATGTATGGATTACACGATTGTCAAAATGGCACAAAAATTCCGTGCAATAGCTGCCACTCCTGCAACGTCGGCTATCCATACTGGCTTTGCGCCCCAATTTGATGCGTCCGACACTACCGCCGCTGTCGGGCGAACCCCATGTACGACACCACTGCAGTTTTCTGACACTGAAAAGTGCCCGATAGGCTGTTGCGAGAATACGGGATTAAAACAGGAACAAGCATGAGTCTTTGCTCACAATGCGGAATTGAATTTTCGTGCGGGATGGTCGATGCCGTCTCGGCGCAACAGTGCTGGTGCTTGGTCTTGCCGACGGCGAGCAAATCCGAGTTGATATTGGATGCGGCCGGTCAGGCAAAAACCTGCATGTGTGAACAATGTCTGACGGCCTTGCGTGCGTCACGCGCCAAGCCTGGCGGCTGAGCGGAGATCTCACCAACACTTGCGTGCATGTTCTGATGTAGCCAGTGCGGTGCTACCCTGCGTCGGTGCTACAGTCGCGCAATTCCTGCCGGGGGAAATCGTCCTTGATCCTGGCGACACGGCTCCTGGAAGTCGCGTCCAGTCCACGCAATTGGAACGCCACTTTGGTCGCACCTGTCGCCTGCGTCCCTATGCGTGCGCTGCGTACGCCTTTTTGATTCAGTGCTGCCAGTTGATTGCGCGCGGCTTCTTCAGACTTGAATACGCCCAGCGAGATGCCCCATTGCATTGCAGAACTGTCTTGAATGACAAAGAAATCCTGCACACCCAGGCGCTTGAGTTCGCCGGCTTTTTTGTCTGCCGCTTCCTTGTTGGCCTGTGGCGGGATATACACCATGTGCCGTACATTTTCCGGAATGGAGCGGCGTGTCAGACGCTCGCCCAGCGCCAGTACTGCCAGTTGCGCTTCGAATTTCTTCGCTTCGGTTGCATCAAAATTGCCGACCTCGGCGCAGACCAGCGCATTCGACATCTTGTCTGCACGCGCCAGGTTTTTTTCAGGTTCGACGGCGGCAATCTCTGTCGCGGCTGTGGCATCCGGCTTGGCCTCGGCCTTGGTGTCCGTATCCGTCTTCTCAGGTTTCGACAGCAACTGGAGTTTGTCCGCATTCAATTGCTGTGTCAGCCTGGATGGCTCACGGCTCGGCGGGGACAATGTATCCAGATAGCCCTGCTGATAGGCGAGCAAGCCGCCGTTAATCACTAACAGTAAGCCGAACAGAATTTTTAGCATGTTGGTAGAGTGTGAATTGCCACAGTATGCAAACCGATCAACACCAGATTATCGATGCGCTCGCAGGCTATCGATAACTGCGGGGCGATCAGATCCGCTGCGCCGCCAGCCAGAATACAGCAAACCTCGTCGTTGGGATGCGCGTTTGCGTGGGCAGCGACCGCACGTTCGATGGCGCCCGCCTGCGCCGCCAGACACCCGCTGACGATCGCCGCGTCGGTGTGGTCGGCAAACGGTTGCGCCGCATTTGCGTGCAAGGCAACTTCGGGCAATTGCGCAGTATTTTTTGCCAGCGAGGATGCCATCAAACCGAGGCCGGGCAGAATCATGCCGCCGACAAATACACCATCTGCATTCACTGCATCTATCGTGGTCGCAGTACCGCAAGTCGCGACCACCAGGTGCCGGTCCGGCAACATGGCATGCGCGCCTATGACTGCGGCAAAACGATCGCTGCCAAGTTGCGCCGGATTCAGATATTGATTGCGTATGCCAGCCAGCGCGGCAACCGAGGCAAACCATTCCATCGCGACCGGCTTGATGCCGGTCAGGCGCGCCACTGTTTTTTCGAGTTCGTCACGCATCGCGGCACCAGCGACGTTCGATAACAGGATGCGGTCTATCTTGAAATCACGCCATGCCTGCACCAGTTGTGCGACATCGATGCGTGCCACGCTGCCGGACGCATGCCAGGTACCCGGCGTCTGCGCGTGCGCACTATCGACCACCGCCCATTTGATACGCGTATTCCCCGCATCGACTAATAACAGCATCGTCTTATTCCTCTCTGTATTCTTCTGCAACTCGCAGCGATACATCGCCAGCGACTATCGCAATGCGACCTTGCGCGGTATCCAGCAACAGGCGGCCGCTATCGTCGACGCCCATGGCTGTTCCGCTATATATAATCTTGCCCTGATCCAGAATATTCACCGTGCGTCCGGCATAGGCATCCAGCGCATTCCACGCGGCTGCAAACATCTTGAATCCATTTTGCTCGAATGCCGGTAACGCAACACTGAATCGATTCAGTAACGCGGCCATCAGCCGTTCGCGGTGTGCCAGCAATTCAGGAGCCTGTGCCACAGTGCGCCCGATTTGCGCGCTCAATTGCGATGCCTGCGCGAGATTGATACCAATTCCAATCACGGTCCAGATCGATGAGCGATCTGTTTTATCCATTGCCGTTTCAATCAGCATGCCGGCCAGTTTGTCGCCGTCCTTGAGTACATCGTTCGGCCATTTCAAGCGCGCATCCACACCGAAAGAAGCCAGGGTTTCCGCCACGACGACGCCGACCAGAAGCGACAAACCTGCCAGCGCCTGCACCGGCAAGGCAAACTTCCAGGCCAACGAGAATGTCAGCGTTGCACCTGCAGCCGAATGCCAGCTGCGTCCGGCCCTGCCCTTGCCCGCGGTTTGTGATTCGGCCCATAACAGCGTCGGGCCATCGAGGTGGGCCACCGCGGCAAGCAAGTCGGCGTTAGTCGATCCCGTCTCGGCGACGATACGGATAGCGATATGTTGCGCATCCGGTGCGAACAATGCGGCCAGGTTTTGCGATGCGGTAGTCAATGTCATGTGCGCATTGTAGCGGGATGGCTACGCCGACGGAATCAATCCGGCACGAAGGCAACAGATGGATACGCGGGATGTGCGGTGCCGTACGTGACGCATGGGCGTTTCTCCCTTACACTTCCCGCATGCCCAACGATGCAGCCCCCACCCTTAGCTATACACCGGACGATCCTGCTACCGCCACGCTGGCAGGCGCTTGGCAGGTCCGCGCGCTGGCAGAGGGCAACACCATGGCCAGCATCACCGCCGCGCTACGTCCGGCGTGCAAGGCCGCAGATCAGGTGCACTGGGATCTGTCGCAAGTGATTGCTCTCGATTACATAGGCGCGCAATTGCTATGGGATGCATGGGGCAGAAAACGTCCGGCCCAGTTAACACTGGCACCGCAGCATGAAGATTTTTTCCTTCGGCTGGAAGAAACCGGCACGCTGGCTTTAAAGAAACCACCCAAAATATACTGGTACGCGCCGGCTTCCCTGCTGCAATTCAAGCTCAGGATGCTGGATCATCTGGTCGGCTTCGTCAGCCTGATCGGTCAATTGGCGCTGGATCTCGGTCAGTTTGCGAAAAATCCTGTGCGCGGTCCGTGGAAAGAAATTTCTGCCAATATTTTCCACACTGGCTATCAGGCGCTGGGGATCACCGCGCTGGTGGGATTTTTAATCGGCGTGGTGTTGTCTTATTTATCGGCACAACAATTGCATCAGTTTGGCGGCGATGTGTTTCTCGTCAACATTCTGGGCATGAGCGTGATCCGCGAACTCGGCCCCTTGCTGGCCGCGATCTTGGTGGCTGGCCGTTCCGGTTCATCGATCACGGCGCAGCTCGGTGTGATGCGCGTAACGGAAGAACTGGATGCGATGCTGGTGATGGGATTGCCGCATGGATATCGTCTGATCATGCCCAAGGTCATTGCACTGGCGATTTCCATGCCCCTGCTCGTGGTGTGGACCGACGCCATGGCGTTGATAGGCGGCATGGTGGCAGCAAATCTGGAATTGGGCTTGTCGTATAAATATTTTATTCGCGAATTGCCTGATGCTGTGCCGCTGGCAAATTACTGGATAGGTTTGGGCAAAGGCGTTGTCTTCGGCGGCCTGATCGCCTTGGTCGCCTGCCACTTCGGCCTGCGGATTAAACCGAATACCGAGAGCCTGGGTGAAGGCACTACCATTTCCGTCGTCAGTGCGATCACCATTGTGATCCTGGCCGATGCAGTGTTTGCCATCATCTTCACCGGAGTGGGTTTTTAATGGAAAAAACGCCGACAAATGTACCGGAGAATGTGATCGACTGCCCTACCCCGGACGCAGGCGAGCAGCCCGTCATCCAGATTGAAAATCTGTGCACGCAATTCGGCGATGTAGTGGTGCATGAAAATGTGAACCTGACGATCAACCAGGGCGAAATCGTTTCCCTGGTGGGTGGGTCCGGTTCAGGCAAGACAGTGTTATTGCGGCAGATGCTGGGCCTGACTCATCCGGCCAGCGGAACGGTGCGCATTTTCGGCGAGGACATCAACAAGATCAGCCAGCAGGAACTGCAAAAACTGCGCAACCGCTGGGGCATGCTATTCCAGCATGGTGCGCTGTTTTCGTCATTGACCGTATTCGACAATGTGGCGCAGCCCATGCGTGAATTGCGCGTACTGCCGAAAGAATTAATACGCGAAGCCGCACTGTTGAAATTGCACATGGCCGGCATCGGCCCCGAGCATGCGCTCAAGATGCCCTCCGATTTATCCGGCGGGATGATCAAGCGGGTGGCGCTCGCACGCGCGCTGGCGCTGGAGCCGGAGTTGCTGTTTCTCGACGAGCCGACCGCCGGACTGGACCCGAATGCATCGGAAAGCTTTGTCGACCTGATCCGTACCTTGCGCGATGAAATGCGTTTGACGGTTGTGATGGTGACACATGATCTGGACACGCTTTTTTCGCTTTCATCGCGCGTCGCCGTACTCGCCGACAAACACATCATCGCGTATTGCGAACCGGCGCACGTGGTCGAGTTCAAGCATCCGTTTATCGAAACGTTTTTCCGCGGTGAGCGTGGTTTGCGCGCCATCGAAGCGATGCCCGATGCACAGGACAGTGAATCGGGACGCAATGAGGAAAATCGTCAGGAAATTCAACCGCAGCATCGTCAGGACAATGCACCTTGAACAATCTGAAAAGCAATTATGGAAAATAAAGCGCACGCCTTGCTGGCCGGCATTTTCACGATCGTCTTGTTGATCGCCGCCGTGTTTGTCGCACTCTGGTTTAACCGCGACCGGGTGGAACGCGTACCGTATGAAATTGCTACTACGCTCTCGGTGCCCGGGCTCAATCCGCAAGCCGGTGTGCGCTACCGCGGGCTGGACGTCGGTCGGGTTGACGCGGTCCTGTTCGATCCGCAACAGCCGGGCCAGATCCTGATCCGTTTCAGCGTATCCAAAGATACGCCGATCACGCAATCGACCTTCGCCACCCTTAATTATCAAGGTGTCACCGGCCTCGCTTATGTGCAACTCGACGACGATGGGACCAAACCCGTCTTGCTGCCATCGTCCGCCAAAAAAGTGGCGCGTATAGAATTGCGTCCCGGCTTCCTCGATACCTTGCAAATGCGCGGACTGGAAATACTCAAGCAAACCGAGGCAACCATAGGCAAGATCAACAGCTTGCTGTCGGATGAAAATCAGAAGGATATTCTGGCCGCCTTCAAGGATGTCAGTAGCGCGGCCAACAAGGTAGGCAAGATCTCCGATCAGCTGGAACCGACCTTGAGCAAATTGCCGGCCTTGACGCTGAAAGCAGATAACGTGCTGCTATCGCTCAATAAATTGTCCGACGATGCAACCCGCCTGACCGGCAACCTGAATGAATTCACGACCCGCTTGAATGGACCGGATGGCGCACTGAACGGCTTCAACGGCGCAGTCGACAATATCGGTTCGGCGGCATCAACGGTGGAATATGAAGTCATACCGCTGATCGATGAAACGCGCACCACCATGCGCGCGCTCAATCGCACACTGGAAACGGTCAATCAGCAGCCACAAAGCATCTTGTTTGGCACCAGCCCTGCACAGCCAGGGCCGGGCGAAGCCGGCTTCAGCGCACCTGCAGGTAAATAAAATATTGCTCAAGGCTTAAGATGAAAAACCTACCCCGCCGTTTTTTGACCGCGCACACCACTGTGCTCACCGCTGCACTCATATTAAGCAGCAGCTTGCTGCTCACAGCGTGCGCGACAGCCCCGCAATCTACCGCCCTCTTCGATCTGGGTCCGCTGCGCGCACAGACTGCCGTGAATGCCGGCGCACCTTTGCCGGCGATCAGCGTTGCCGATATCAAGGCACCGACCTGGCTGGATAGCCAAGCCATGTTTTACCGGCTCAATTACGCCAACGATTTGCAACCGCGCCCTTACTCGGCGAGCAAATGGACGATGGCGCCCGCCCAGTTATTTCTGTTGCGCCTGAAGTCGCGCCTGTCGCAAGCGGGTGGTGTGGTGGTGCCGGCATCGGATGGCGCAGTCAACCTGCCGATATTGCGCATTGAAGCCGATGATTTTTCACAAGGCTTCGATAGCGCGGGACAAAGTAGCGGCAATATCGCGATGCGTGCATCGGTATTCGATGGCCGCATCCTGCGTGCGCAAAAAATGTTTGTGAAGCAGGTTCCGGCCGCCAGCGCCGATGCGCAAGGCGGTGCCGTTGCACTGGCTGCTGCCAGTGATGCAATCATTAATGAAATGGCCGTATGGTTAGCGACACTGCCGCCGAAGAAATAAGCCCGCTGCCACCGCTCGCGCCGAAGCCGCAAGCATCGGCATTTTCGCGCGGCGCGCTCCTGGCTTATCTGCTGCTGATCATCTATGCGAGTCTGTATCCATTTACAGGCTGGCAAAGCATGGGGCTGCCGCTAGAAACCTATTTGCTTGCCGGATGGCCGCGCTACTGGACCGGCTTCGACGTTGCCATCAATGTGCTCGGTTATGTACCGCTCGGCATCCTGACCGTATATTCTTTGCATCCCGAAATTCGTCGCCTTGCCGCGGTCGTGCTCGCGCTACTTTTAGGCACGGTTTTATCCGGCTCTATGGAAGCAATCCAAACCCTGCTGTCGAATCGCGTCGCCTCCAATCTGGATTTCGTTACCAATAGCCTGGGCGCATTGACAGGCGCTGTGATCGGCAGTGCAAGCAGCCATCTGGTGCTGGAACGCAGCCGCTTGCGCTACTACAGACAACGCTGGTTTTCGGCACAAGCCAGTCGCGGCCTGATCATTTTTGCGCTGTGGCCGTTGGCGCAGATTTATCCGCAAAGCTATTTGTTCGGCAATGGGCAAATCCTGCCTATCTTGTCGGACTGGTTATCCATGCTGCTGGAAGCACCTGTCGATCTCGGCAGCTGGTTGCGCAATGGCGTACAACTTTCGGTTGAACAATACTGGCTGGCAGAAGCCATCATTACCGCACTGAGTATGAGCGGTGCCTTGCTGGCGTTTCTCTGCGTGTTGCGCGACAAGGCGCCGCGCGTGCTACTGCTGCTTGCTTTGCTGATTGCGGCGCTGGCCGTCAAGGCGCTTTCCACCGCCCTCTTCTTTACGCCGGAAAATGCCTTTACGTGGATCACCCCAGGCGCGCAAGGCGGCCTCTTGCTGGGACTGGGATTGCTGACCGGCTTTGCCTTTCTGCCATCGGCCACGCAAAGACGGAGTGCCGTCACCTTGCTGATCGCAGCATTCGTCGTCATCAATCTGGCACCGACCAACCCTTATTTTGTTGCCACGCTGGAAACCTGGGTGCAGGGGAAATTTCTCAACTTCAATGGTGCGGCACAATTTCTGTCTTTGCTATGGCCGGCTGCAGCGCTGTGGTTCCTGCTGCATGCGAGCCATCGCGTGAAGCGAACATGATGCCGGTGTATCATTCCGGTCTTTAAAGCGAGCACCGTAATGACAGAAGACAAACAGCATTTTGGCCAGCATCTTTTCATTTGCATGAACCAGCGCGACGATGGCCGCGAATGTTGCGCCGAAAAAGGTGCGCACGCTGCGCAGCAACACCTGAAGGCACGTGTCAAGGAACTTGGATTGAGTCGTAGCGGCGATGTACGCGTCAATCAATCGGGCTGCCTCGGGCGCTGCGAAGAAGGCCCGGTACTCGTGATTTACCCACAAGGCACGTGGTATACCTATGTCGACAATCACGACATCGATGAAATCATCGACGAACATCTGGTCGCTGGAAAAATCGTAGATCGTTTGAAAATCTAGTTTTTTCAGCAATATTCGAAGCACGCGACTTGCACTGCAAATCAGCACTACAGCCCGTCATTCAAGATAAAACATGAACGCCCAAACCCAACGCTTTTCCTTGCAAGGTGCAGCCGGTGCGCTGGAATGCGCACTCGATCTTCCTGAGGCAAGCCCACGCGGCCTTGCGCTGATCGGTCATCCGCATCCGCTGTTCGGCGGCACGATGGACAACAAGGTCGTTCATACGCTGGCGCGCGCATTTGTTGCACTTGGCTATGCGGCGGTGCGCATGAATTTCCGCGGCGTGGGTGCTTCGGAAGGCGTCTACGATGAAGGCGTGGGCGAAACCGACGATATGGCGCAATTGCTGACCCACATACGTGAACAATATCCGGATGTGCCATTTGCGCTGGCCGGCTTTTCTTTCGGCACCTTTGTGCAGACGCAATTACAAAAACGCCTGGAAGAACAGGGAACGCCTGCCGAACGGCTGGTACTGGTCGGCTCGGCGCCGGGCAAATGGCCTTTGCCTGATGTGCCGGCAGATACCATCCTGATTCATGGCGAGTTCGATGAAACGATTCCATTGACGAATGTCTTCGAATGGGCGCGGCCGCAAGATCTGCCGGTGATCGTGGTACCCGGCGCAGACCATTTTTTTGGCCGCAAGCTGCATCACATCAAAAATCACGTCATCGCCTTATGGAAACGATGATGGAACTTGTTCCCCTCTCTGTCCGTCCAAGGGCCGCAAGTCTATAATCACCCTTTCTTCAATCAGCATGGCATGGTCACTGCGTGCGTCCAATACAGAGTCTTATGAAAAAATTATTTGCGATCATCGCAGCCTCCGTCTTTTCCCTTTCCGCCGTCGTCACCAGCAACGCCGTTGCGCAGACATCTTTTGCACAGGCCATCCCGGCACCGACCATCGCCGCCAAATCGTGGCTCTTGCTGGATTCGACCAGCAATCAAATCCTGGCTTCGAGCGAGCCGGATATGCGCATAGAGCCAGCGTCGCTGGTCAAACTGATGACGGCATATATTGCCTTTTCCGCAATTCAGGAAAAACGCATCGGCCTGACTCAAATGGTCACGGTCTCGACCAATGCATGGAAAGTCGATGCGGAAAGCTCGAAAATGTTTATCGAGCCACGCGTGCCAGTGTCCGTTAACGACTTGCTGTACGGCTTGATCGTGCAATCCGGTAACGATGCTGCGGTGGCATTGGCAGAAACAATTGCCGGCACTGAAGATGCATTTGCAGTATTGATGAATCGTGAGGCAGAACGCATGGGCATGAAGTCCACCCGCTTCGCCAATTCACATGGCTTGCCTAGCCCGAATAATTATTCAACGGCGCGCGATCTTTCCATCCTGGCTACGCATCTGGTCAACGATCATCCCGAGTTTTACAAGATCTATGCGACCAAGGACTTTACATACAACAAGATCAAGCAATCCAACCGCAACCGTTTGCTGTGGCTGGACCCTAGCGTAGACGGCATGAAGACTGGCCACACGCAACAAGCGGGCTACTGCCTGATCTCGACAGCAAAACGTCCGAACGGCAATCATGAACGCCGCCTGATTTCTGTCGTGCTGGGCACAACTTCAGATCAATCGCGCTCGCAAGAAAGCCAAAAGCTGTTGAACTGGGGCTTCCAGAATTTCGATACCGTCAAACTGTATTCAAAAGATGCGGCTATCGCCACTCCTAACGTCTGGAAAGGTTCGCAAAACAGCATCAAAATCGGCTTTACCCATGATGTTTATGTGACCGTACCGAAAGGCCAGGGTGCAAAAATCAAGCCGCTGCTGGCACGCAAAGATCCATTGGTCGCGCCTATCGACAAGAACAGCCAGGTCGGCACCATCAAGGTGATGTCGGCCGACAATAAAGTCATTGCCGAATTGCCGGTGTTGGCGCTGGAACAAGTGGCACAAGCCGGCCTGTTCGGCCGCGCCCTGGATTCGATCCGTTTGTGGATACATTGATCCCGCCACGCATGTTTGCCATATGAGATGGCAATAGCGGCGATGAACTAAGGCTTGATACCTGGCACCACGGAGCACACACAAATCAAGCAGCAAGTGAACGGCACATTCAATCCATTTGAATGTGCCGTTTCTCTTTTTCGCTTGAACGCGTCTTGCCAGGCTGTTGCAAGGTTTTCAACGCGCAGCGACAGCGTTTGTGCCAAAATCTGTTCTTCAACCGCGATGCGAACAGCCATGGACGATCCCTTCGTATACCTGAACGGCACGATGACACCACTTTCCGAAGCGAAAGTCCCTGTACTCGACAGGGGTTTTATTTTCGGCGACGGCATCTACGAAGTCATCCCGGTATATCGCCGCAGATTGTTCCGGCCGCAGCAACATTTAGCGCGCCTGTTTCGTGGTCTGGCTGCCGTCAGCATCGTCAATCCGCACACCGAACAACAATGGCTGGACCTGATTGATGAAGTCGTGCGCCTTCAACCAGCTGCAGATCAGCTCGTTTATATTCAAGTAACGCGCGGCGTCGCCCAACGCGTACATGCGTTCCCGCGCAGCGAACCGACGCCCACCGTTTTCATCATGAGCAATCCGCTGATACCGATCCCGGAAGCAAGCCGTGAACACGGCGTGGCCTGCGTCACGATGGAAGACAAACGCTGGTTGCGTTGCGAAATCAAATCCATCTCGCTGCTCGGCAATGTACTCGCCGCACAGAATGCGGCAGCCAATGACGCCAACGAAACAATACAGTTTCGCGACGGATTTCTGACTGAAGGGTCCGCCTCGAATGTCTGGATAGTCAAGGACGGCAACCTGATCGGGCCGCCCACCGACAACCTGATCCTGGAAGGTATCCGCTATGGCTTGATGGAAGAATTGTGCGCCGCCGACCACATCCCTTTCAAGACACAGCGCATTACGCGGGCAGAAGTATTTGCGGCTGACGAAGTACTATTGTCATCAGCGTCCAAGGAAGTGCTGCCTGTCGTATCCATTGATGGTCAGGCCATTGGAAACGGCAAGCCTGGCCCCATTTACAAGAAGTTATACACCGCTTACCAGGCGGTGAAGATTGCATGAAAATCCATCCGACGCACCTCATCACTACTGCACTTATTACGCACTTTATTGCGCACTTTATTGATATCGTTGCGCGACCTGGCAACCACTGAGAGCACCACCATGACTGAACCGACTAAACCACTTGATTTGACCAAACCGATTGATCCGAGCGAAAGCCTGATCGAATATCCCAGCGATTTCCCTATAAAAATCATGGGCGCGATGCAGGATCAATTCGCCCAAACCATGGTGGAACTGGTGACGCTGCACGATCCTGAATTCCACGCCGGCAAACTGGAAATGCGGCCATCCTCAGGCGGAAATTATCTGGCGCTGACCGTCACCGTGCGCGCCACCAGCCGCGAACAACTCGATAATTTGTATCGTGCACTATCGTCGCATCCGATGGTAAAGGTTGTGCTGTAAGCAGCCTGCGCCGATGACAGTACTCAACAGTCCCGTCGTTCTGCGACGCGGGTGCGAATCCTACGAAATCACCTTCGCGGCGATGCGCGCATTCACCGATGCGCGCACAGCGCACACTGCCGACGAATTGTGGATAGTCGAACATCCGCCTGTCTTCACGCTCGGGCTGGCGGCCGACTCTGCGCACATCCTTGATGCGCACGACATCCCGGTCGTGCAAACCGACAGAGGCGGCGAAGTCACGTATCACGGCCCAGGCCAGGTGGTCATTTACCTGCTATTGGATTTGCGGCGCAATCAGGCTGATGCGCGCATCTTTGCCCGCGAGTTGGTCAACAAAATCGAGCAGGCGGTGATCGATACGCTGGCGGCGTATAATCTTGCCTGTGAACGCAAGCTCGGTGCGCCCGGCATTTACCTGTCAGACGGTCCGCTGCAAGGCGCGAAAATCGCGGCTCTGGGTTTGAAAATACGCGGCAACGGTTGCACCTATCACGGCGTATCGCTGAATGTCGCGATGGATTTGACGCCGTTTTCCTGGATCAACCCCTGCGGCTACGAAGGCCTGACCACGATCGATATGCGAAGTCTGGGGGTACACGCAACATTAGCCAGTGTGCAAAATGCGCTGGCTGAGAAGTTGACCCACAGCTTGTCCCGATAGCGGCTGTGTCTGCGGCTCCATGCGTTGCTATATGCGCATGCTGCATTCGCGTTCTGCTGCTGCGATTGTGAATGAGCGTTTCTGTATTGCCGTTTTTATCTTACCCGTTGTATCCATTTTTATCGTGGCAAAGACGAACGTCGGCGCCACGCGTTGTTATCCAGCGCCGTACCCAGCGCTGCCATGGCAACACTTGACGAAGAGCGACCAGCCCAATGACGATCGACACCAATCCAGAATCCTCCGCAACTGCTGAAGCTGCAGCACAAACTGCATCCCCTGCCCGCGCTTACAACCCAAGCGAAAAGCAAAAAGGCTCAGCCAAAACCATACGCATCCCGATCAAGGTGGTGCCGATGGAGCGGCTGCCGAAACCGGACTGGATACGCGTCAAAGCCGCATCGCCATCGACCCGCTTCTACGAAATCAAGGACATCCTGCGCGCCAATAATCTGGTGACGGTGTGCGAAGAAGCCAGTTGCCCAAACATTGGCGAATGCTTCGGCAAAGGCACTGCGACCTTCATGATCATGGGCGACAAGTGCACGCGTCGCTGCCCGTTTTGCGACGTAGGTCACGGCCGTCCGGATCCGCTCGATGTGAACGAACCCGAGAACCTCGCAAAAACCATCGCTGCATTGCGCTTGAGTTACGTCGTTATCACTTCAGTCGATCGAGATGATTTGCGTGATGGCGGTGCTGGCCATTTCGCCGAATGCATACGCCGCGTGCGCGAACTGTCGCCGAACACACGCATTGAAGTGTTGGTACCCGACTTCCGCGGCCGCATGGATAAGGCATTAGAGATTTTGAATCTCGCACCACCCGATGTGATGAACCACAATCTGGAAACCGCACCGCGCCTGTACAAGGAAGCACGTCCGGGCTCCGATTACGCATATTCGCTGAACTTGCTGAAACGCTTCAAAGCGCTGCATCCAAACACGCCGACCAAATCCGGCATCATGGTCGGCCTCGGCGAAACCGATGAAGAAGTCTTGCAAGTGATGCGCGACATGCGCGACCACGATGTCGACATGCTGACCATAGGCCAGTATCTGATGCCGAGCGGCGACCACTTGCCGGTGCGCCGCTATGTGCATCCGGATACCTTCAAGATGTATGAAGAAGAAGCCTACAAGATGGGCTTTGCGCATGCGGCAGTCGGCGCGATGGTACGGTCGAGCTACCACGCAGATCAACAAGCGCACGGCGTAACGACTGGCTTGCCAATATCGTCGCTGTAAGATCTTCTGCATAAACGAGAAAGCGGCTTCCTTTCGCAAGAAAGGAAGCCGCTTTCTCGTTTACCTGATACGCAAGTGAGCGATAAAGAAATTGGCGAACACCATCGCGGCATTCGCCTGCGGGCGATCAACGTGGGGTGACCGGGAAATCGACCGCCGTGTCGTTGATGCGATTGAAGACGTTGGTAAAGATCACCAGCGAGATCGCAAAACTGATTTCGACCAATTGGCGATCGGTGTAACCGGCCGCCTTGATCGCAGCGAAATCCTCGGCAGGAATCGTGCCGCTGGCCTGTATCAACGTACGCACCAGACGAATCAGCGCGTCACGCTTGACGTCGCCGGTCGGCTCGCCACGACGAATTTTGCCGATCACATCCTGCGGCAGACCGACCATCTTGCCGATGACGGTGTGCGCTGCTTCGCAATAATCGCAGCCAGTCAGTACGCTGACGAGCAGTTTGATGGTTTCCTGATCCTTCTTGTCCAGCGTGCCGGATGCCAAAACGCCTTCGGCAGCCAGAACCGCTTTCAATGCGTCCGGTCCGTGTGCGCCGACGGCGACAAACAGGTTTGGCAGGCTGCCGATCGATTTACGAATTTGTGCATACACTTCTGCGGTTGCGCCGGTTGCGGATTCGACTACTGGGGTGTGGATACGGTCCATGGTGAAACTCCTTTTAAATCAGTTGTTGTGGAGCCCTCACTTTATGGAAAGACGTTGAGTTTTATAAGGGTTAAAATACTCAATAAAATATCAATTCGTCTCACTTCCCTTATTCAGAGAGAAAATCCATGTCACCACCCATTGACTGGCTGAGCCGGCTGCTGAACATGATTCCGGTCAATGGCCATCTGGAAATTCGCTGTGCCTACGGCGCTCCTTGGCGTGTCACCTACGAGCCGTCGCCACCTGGAGAGATTCCGTACCACGTAATCGTCGGCGGCAACGCCCTTCTGGAAGCGCCCGGAGAGCCGGTGCAGCAACTGCAGGCCGGCGACATCCTGATCCTGCCGCACGGTTCGCCGCACGCATTGCACGATGGCAGCGGCATGCCGCCCGGCCCGGCGACCAAACGTCCCGGCCTGAACCTGACGATCACTGAGAATGAAGGTGAAGGTGAACGACTCGACATGCTGTGCGGCCGCTTCGTCGTCGAACGGCCGCATGACAAGCTCTTACGCGATTACCTGCCGCCGCTGCTGGTGGTACGCGCCGCGCAGGATGCGTCTTCGTCGTCGCCGACCAGGACGCAACTGGCCGGGCTGGTTACATTGATGCGCGCCGAGGCAGGCAATGAAAACATCGGTGGGCACGCCATGCTGAATGCGCTGTCGGCCGCGATGTTCGCACTGACGCTGCGGCTAGCCGGCGAATCGGGTGCCGCACCGTCGGGCCTGCTGGCGCTCGCCGGCAATCCGCGCCTGTCGCCGGCATTGTCTGCGCTGTTCCATGAACCGGCGCGGCAATGGACGCTGCCCGATCTGGCCTCACTGTGCAACATGTCGCGTGCGACTTTCGCCCGTCATTTCCAGGAAAGCATGGGGCGCTCGGCCAGCGACATGCTGACCGACATACGCATGACTTTGGCGGCAAATGCGCTGCGCAAACCGTCAGCCTCGGTGTATGCGGTGTCGGAAGCAGTCGGCTACCAGTCGGAAGCGTCGTTCCAGCGCGCCTTCAAACAGCACATGGGCATGACACCGGCGCGTTGGAAGCGGGAGGAGCACACATTGGAAAACAACGACTGACAAGGTGAACCCCAACGGGAACCGCAACAAATCTTCTACAATGGCGGGTTCGTGAAATGGCGCATCTCCGCGCCGCATCATCGTCATTCAGGGAAAAACGCGCCATGAGCAACAACGGTATCGAGAAAGTCAATTCGCCAGCCAACGTTCTGTTCGCTAGCCTGATCGGCACCACGATCGAATTCTTCGATTTCTATATTTACGCGACGGCTGCGGTACTGGTTTTTCCGCATCTTTTCTTCCCTTCATCCAGCCCGACTGCCGCCGTGCTGCAATCGCTGGCGACTTTTGCGATTGCCTTTTTCGCGCGGCCTATCGGCTCTGCCGTGTTCGGTCACTACGGCGATCGCATCGGGCGCAAGGCCACTCTGGTCGCGGCGCTACTGACGATGGGAATCTCGACCGTCGCCATCGGCCTGCTGCCAACCTATGCATCGATAGGCACTGCCGCACCGTTGCTGCTGGCCTTGTGCCGCTTCGGTCAAGGTTTGGGGCTGGGCGGCGAATGGGGCGGTGCGGTGTTGCTGGCGACTGAAAATGCACCGCCCGGCAAGATCGCCTGGTACGGTTGCTTTCCGCAACTGGGCGCACCCCTGGGCTTCTTCATGTCGGGCGGCATCTTCCTGTTGCTGAGCGAGACGCTGACCAATGAACAATTCTTCAGCTACGGCTGGCGCATTCCTTTCCTCGCCAGCGCAGTATTGGTCTTGGTCGGCTTGTATGTGCGTTTGAAAATTACGGAGACGCCCGCCTTCCAGAAAGTGCTGGACAAGGGTGAGCGCGTCAAAATTCCACTGGCAACGGTATTCAGCGAACATGGTCGCATGCTGGTGCTGGGCACCATCATCGCGCTCTCTACTTTTGTATTGTTTTACCTGATGACGGTATTCGCATTAAGTTGGGGGACGACGGCGCTCGGCTATTCACGCCAGCAATTTCTGATTCTGCAATTGTTTGCCGTCGTCTTCTTCGCACTGACCATTCCTGTCTCCGCTTTGCTGGCCGATAAATATGGCCGCCGCATTACGATGATTGTGGTGACTATAGGCATGATCCTTTTCGGCCTGTTGATTGCGCCCATGTTTGTCGCAGACAGCGTAATCGGCGTGACGATATTTCTGTCGCTGGGTCTGGCACTGATGGGGATGACGTATGGTCCGCTAGGCACCATGCTGTCCGAACTTTTTCCTGCTGAAATTCGCTACACCGGCGTGTCGCTCACCTTCAATCTTGGTGGAATTTTTGGCGCATCGCTGGCGCCGTATGCCGCCACATGGCTGGCGACCAATTACGGTTTGCACTACGTCGGCTTTTATCTTTCCGGTGCGGCGGCGTTAACGCTCGTCGCCTTGTTGCTGGTAAAGAATCGTGCCTAGGCAATACGCATTACGCGGGCCGAACTGAATTAAAAATGTCCAGGCGTGCAGCACGCCTGGACATTTTTAATTGGCGCAAGCCATTCAGGCATTGACGATCAACTGCTCGTCTTCTGCTTCCTCGCCCAAGAAGCCGCCGCTCTGATGCGCCCACAAGCGTGCATACAAGCCATTCTGTTGCAGCAGTTCGCGATGCGAACCCTGTTCGACGATGAGCCCCTTGTCCAACACGATCAATCTATCCATTGCGGCAATCGTCGACAGTCGATGCGCAATCGCCACCACGGTCTTGCCTTGCATCAGTTCATACAAACTGGTCTGAATGGCAGCCTCGACTTCTGAATCAAGCGCACTGGTTGCCTCATCCAGCAATAATATCGGCGCGTCCTTCAGCATCACGCGTGCAATCGCAATGCGCTGCCTTTGACCGCCGGATAATTTGACGCCGCGTTCACCCACATGCGCGTCATAACCGGTGCGCCCTTTTGCATCGCTCAAGTTCAAAATGAAATCGTGCGCTTCTGCACGTTTCGCCGCGTCTATCATGTCGGCATCGCTGGCGTCCGGACGACCGTACAAAATATTGTCGCGCACCGAGCGATGCAGGAGCGAGGTGTCTTGCGTGACCATGCCGATCTGTGCGCGCAGACTATTTTGCGTAACGTGCGCAATGTCTTGTCCATCGATCAGAATGCGGCCCGCCTCCAGATCGTAGAAGCGCAGCAGCAGGTTGACGATGGTGGACTTGCCGGCACCGGAACGACCGACCAGGCCGACCTTTTCGCCCGGGCGTATCGTCAAATCCAGATGATCGATCACGGGCCGCTTGCCACCATAAGCAAAGCCGATCTGCTCGAATTTCAATTCGCCCCTGCTTACCTGCAAGGGCTTGGCATCGACGGCATCCGTCACCGTATGTACGCGTGACAGCGTATTGATGCCGTCCTGTACGGTGCCGACCTGCTCGAACAGGGACGACATTTCCCACATCACCCAATGCGACATGCCATTCAGGCGCAACGCCATCGCAGTCGCCGCGGCCACCGCACCGACGCCGATCTGGCCCATGGTCCACAACCACAACGCGGCACCGGCAGTGCCGAGTATCAGCAACATGCTGAGGCTGTGATTGACGATTTCAAACCCGCTAACCAGACGCATCTGACCATGCACCGCCACCATGAATTCCTTCATCGCGCTACGTGCGTAACCGGCTTCGCGACCTGCATGCGAAAACAGTTTGACGGTGCTGATATTAGTGTACGCATCGGTGATGCGACCCGTCATCAACGAGCGCGCATCAGCCTGCTTGCGCGACACCTTGCTCAGGCGCGGGACGAAATAGCGCAAGGCGCACACATAGCAAAATGCCCACGTCAGGAACGGCACCAGCAACCAGCGATCGAAGGTCCCAACCACGCTGACCAGCGTGACGAAATAAATGAATACGAACACCAGAATATCGCCGGTGATCATGCACACGTCGCGCACCGCCAGCGCAGTCTGCATGACCTTGGTTGCGACACGACCGGCAAATTCATCCTGATAAAATCCCATGCTCTGATTGAGCATCATCCGGTGGAAATTCCAGCGCAGCTGCATCGGGAAATTACCGGCCAGCGTCTGATGCTTGAAGAAGGTCTGCAATGCAACCAGTACTACGCTCAGCATGATGATCACTGCCAGCCATAACAAATTGTCACCTTCCTGCTGCCACAACATCGCCGGCTCCACATGCGCCAGCCAATCGACGATGCGGCCCATCATCGCGAACAGCAATGCCTCAAACGCGCCGGTCAACGCCGTCACGACGGTCATCGCCAGGATATAGCGGCGCGCACCCTTGGTACATGCCCACACAAAGGCAATGAATCCGCGCGGCGGTGTCGCCGGCACTTCTTCCTGATACGGATGCAATAATTTTTCAAACCAGCCCAGCATTTCATTCTCCAGATAGCAATCATTGGCGTATCGCCGCAACTGCTGCAACTTCCACTGCAATTTCTGCTGCAATTTCGCAAACGCGATTATCGCTTACTCGACACTTCCATGTCGGCCAGCTGATTGCCTTGAACTGCTTTGTGATCTGCGTTTCATCGGCTACTCTATGGCTCTCGACATTCATTTCTCAAAGAAAATCCCATGCTCATAGCGAAATTTCTTCATATCCTGGGGTTCACAGTATGGGTAGGCGGTATGTTCTTCGCCCACAATGCATTGCGCCCTGTTGCCGCAGTGACACTGGAACCACCGCAACGCCTGACTTTGCTGGCAGGCGTGTTCACCAAGTTTTTCCTGTGGGTGTGGATTTCGATTGCACTGATTTTTGCCAGCGGCATGGCACTGATGGCCGGCATGGGCAAACCACCGATGCATGTGATGCTGATGTTCGTACTCGGCGTGACCATGATGCTGATCTTTGCGCACATCTTTTTTGCACCCTATCGCCGCCTGAAACGTGCAGTCGCCGCGCAGGACTGGCAAGCGGGCGGGGCCGCAATGGCAACCATGCGCAAACTGGTCGCCATCAATCTGGTGCTCGGCTTGCTGACGATTGCAATAGGCACACTGGGACCGCTCGCCCTGTAAATATTCATCTTCACGAACATATGCGCATGATTTTTTGCCCGCGTATTTTCGTCGTGCCCTTATAATATTGACTGAGGCAAACGTGATGCGCGCGACCTCGCGCATCAATTCTCAGTAATCACATAGCAAAACCGCAATGCCTTACCCGCATCGCACTCAACCTGTCATGCCTTCGGGCTGGTGGTTGAGAGTTTTATCCAGTCCTGGACTGTGACCGACGCAATCATCTCCGAACCTTGAGGGGATATTTTTATCAATCAAGAATTCTCGCGCCCATGCGATGCGAGCCTTATTTTCTGATCTCTGCTGATTTCTAGTGATAGCGGCTGAGCGTTTTTCCTGAAGATTCCCTGCGCATGTACAGAATTCCCGAATCCATCTTGCTGCTCGCCCTCGTCCTCGCGCCCTTCATCGGCAGCGTGATCGCCGCGTGCATGCCGGCCACCGCCCGCAATCGTGAATCCGTGCTGGCCGGTGGCATCGCTCTATTCGGCTTGCTGGTCTCTGTCTATCTGTATCAGCAAGTCGGCGCTGGCGAAGTCGTACGTTATCAAGCCGCATGGATGCCGGCGTTCGGCGTGGAATTCATGTTGCGCATGGATGGACTGGCGTGGCTGTTCGTCATGCTGGTGCTGGGCGTGGGCTTGCTGGTTGTGCTGTATGCACGCTATTACATGTCGCCGGAAGATCCGGTGCCGCGCTTCTTCTCTTTCCTGCTGGCGTTCATGGGATCGATGCTGGGCGTTGTATTGTCCGGCAATCTGATTCAGCTGGTGGTGTTCTGGGAACTGACCAGCATTACGTCATTTTTGCTGATCGGCTACTGGCATCACCGTATCGATGCGCGGCGCGGTGCCCGCATGGCGTTCACCGTCACCGGCGCCGGCGGCCTGTGCCTGCTGTGCGGTGTATTGATCATCGGTCACATCGTCGGCAGCTACGATCTCGATACCGTGCTTGAGGCCGGCGACCTGATACGCGCGCATGATTTATATCTGCCGGTGCTGATACTGGTTGCACTGGGAGCACTGACGAAGAGCGCACAGTTCCCGTTTCATTTCTGGCTGCCGCACGCGATGGCGGCACCGACCCCCGTATCGGCGTATCTGCATTCAGCGACGATGGTCAAAGCCGGGGTATTTTTGCTGATGCGATTCTGGCCCGCCTTGTCAGGCACCGAAGAATGGATGTGGATCATCGCCGGTGCCGGCGTCTGCACTTTATTACTCGGTTCTTTGTTCGCGATCTTTCAGCACGATCTGAAAGGTTTGCTGGCCTATTCCACCATCAGTCATCTTGGCCTGATCACGGTTTTACTGGGCATCGGCTCGCCACTAGGCATGGTGGCAGCGATTTTCCACACGGTGAATCACGCGATTTTCAAGGCATCGCTGTTCATGGCGGCCGGCATCATCGACCATGAAACCGGTACGCGCGATATGCGGGTCTTGCGCGGCTTGCGGCATGCGCTGCCGATTACGGCGACGCTGGCGATAATCGCCAGCGCGGCGATGGCCGGCGTACCCTTGCTCAACGGCTTTCTTTCCAAGGAAATGTTTTTTGCCGAAACCGCACTGGTAGGCGGCAGTGATAACTGGTGGATGTCGTATGCCGCTCTCGCCATGGGTATATTCAGCGTGACCTATTCCTTGCGTTTCATCAGCGTATTCTTCGGCAAGTTGACACCAGACTTGCCGAAAACGCCGCACGAACCGCCACGCTGGATGCGCTTCCCGGTTGACTGTCTGGTACTGCTTTGCCTGATCGTCGGGATTGCCCCCGGCATCAGCATCAAGCCATTTCTGGATAGCGCAGTAGTCTCTGTGCTGGGTGACGGCGCGCCGGAATACGATCTGGCCATGTGGCACGGCCTCAATCTGCCGCTGGTCATGAGCATCGCCGCACTCGCCGGCGGCGTGCTGCTGTATGTCATATTGCGCAAATACTTTACGCTGCAGTCACGCGATCGCGTGCCGGTATTGCACCGCTTGAGTGGCGCGCAAGCCTACGAAAGCACGATGTTGCGCTTGTCGGCCGGCGCAGCCTTGCTGGTGAAATTGCTGGGCACGCGCCGCCTGCAACCGCAATTATTCCTGATCATCGTCGCGATGATTGCAGTGCCGCTTTTGCTCGTCAGACCCTTGCCGGCATTAGGCAATATCTCGTTTTCCAGCGTTGATCCCTTGTTTGCGCTGATGTGGCTGATCGGTTGTGCCTGCGCAGTTGGCGCGGCATGGCAGGCGAAATATCACCGGCTTGCCGCCCTGATCCTGATCAGCGGTACAGGCGCAGTGGTCAGCATGACCTTCCTTTGGTTGTCGGCACCTGATCTGGCATTGACGCAGCTGATGGTGGAAACCGTCACCACCGTACTGATCCTGCTCGGCTTGCGCTGGCTGCCACGGCGTCTGGTGCCGCGCGAATTGAACATGCAGATCCCGCGCACAGTCTGGTTGCGCCGTTCCCGCGATATGGCGCTGGCGATTGCGGGCGGGCTCGGCATCGCGGCTGTCAGTTACATCGTGCTCACGCATCCGCAACCGGCAAGCATAGGCGACTTCTTCCTGCTGCGCGCCATGTCGGAAGGCGGTGGCAGCAATGTGGTCAATGTGCTGTTGGTCGATTTCCGCGGCTTCGACACGATGGGAGAAATTACCGTGCTGGCGATCGTCGCATTGACCGTCTATGCCTTGTTGCGACGCTTCCGTCCCACGCCGGAAAGCATCGCATTGCCTGAGCAGCAACTCAACAAGGTTGACCCGGCTGTCAAACAAACCCCGGCGGCACAAGTGAATAGCGGTTACCTGATGATTCCCGCCGTGTATCTACGCTTTCTGCTGCCGTTCATGGGCATGGTCGTCGTGTATTTTTTCATGCGCGGCCACAATCTGCCCGGCGGCGGCTTCGTCGCGGGCCTGATCTTCGCCGTTGCCATCATCGTGCAATACATGCTGGCAGGTACCGCCTGGGTCGAATCACACATACATCTGCGGCCGTTACGCTGGCTGTCATTCGGACTGGTTACTGCCTGCGCCACCGGCCTCGGCGCGATCATGCTCGGCTATCCTTTCCTGACCAGCCATACTGCCCATGTCAATATCCCCGTGCTGGGAGAAATACACATCCCTAGCGCCTTCTTCTTCGATCTCGGCGTGTTCGTGGTCGTAGTCGGCGCCACCATGCTGATCCTGGTCGCGCTGGCGCATCAATCGATACGTAGCCGTCGCCCGCAAGCCGCGAGCGCGAACGACCCCGCTGCGGCAACCAACAAGCGAGGAATCATCTGATGGAAATTGTTATCTCGCTCGCAATCGGTGTGCTGTTCGGCTCGGGCATCTGGCTGCTGCTGCGTCCGCGCAGTTTTCAGGTACTGACCGGCTTGATGCTGATGTCATACGCAGTCAATCTGTTCATCTTCATCATGGGCAGGCTGTGGGTAAACCGTCCGCCGCTGACGCTGGGCGCAGGCACGCCCGATCCATCCCTGTTCAGCGACCCTTTGCCACAAGCGCTGGTGTTGACAGCGATCGTGATCGGCTTTGCCACGACGGCTCTGTATCTGGTGGTGATGATAGGTTCGCGCGGCCTGACCGGCACCGATCACGTCGACGGTGAGGAGTCCGAGCAATGAAGCTGGATTGGATGCAACACCTGATCATTCTGCCTGTGCTGTTGCCGCTGCTGTGCGGCGCCTTACTGATCCTGATCAACGAAAAACGCCATCAGTTCAAGTTCTTCGTCAATCTTTCATCCGTGCTATTGCAACTCGCCATTGCCGTCGCACTGGTTTATCTGACCGACAGCGGCCACTGGACGGAAGGCATGGGCGTCTATCTGGCAGCAAACTGGTCGGCGCCGTTCGGCATCGCGCTGGTCGCCGATCGACTGGCGTCGCTGATGTTGTTGCTGACCGCCGTGCTGGCCAGTGCCGCATTGCTGTTCTCGATGCTGCGCTGGAGCCGCATCGGCGTCCATTTCCACACCCTGTTCCAGTTCCTGCTGATGGGAATCAACGGTGCCTTCCTGACGCATGATCTGTTCAATCTGTTCGTGTTCTTTGAGGTCATGCTGGCGGCGTCGTATGGCCTGGTACTGCATGGCTACAACACCAGCCGCATACGCGCCGGCATGCAATACATCGCCGTCAATCTGGCTGCCTCGCTCTTGTTCCTGATCGGCGTCGCCTTGATTTACGCCAGCGCCGGCACGATGAACATGGCCGATCTGGCGGTGCGCCTGGTCGATATAGGCACCACCGATCTGATCTTGCTGAAGATAGGCGTGGCGGTGCTGGCGATTGCCTTCCTCGTCAAGAGTGCGATGTGGCCGCTCGGCTTCTGGCTGCCAACCACTTACGCGGCTGCATCACCGCCGGTGGCCGCGATGCTGGTGTTGATGACCAAGGTCGGGGCTTACGTGATTCTGCGTCTATGGCTGCTGGCTTTCTCTTCAGATGCCAGCGCGGCAGCAGGTTTCGGCTTTGAAGCGTTATTGTGGGGTGGCATGGCAACCATCGTGTTCGGTGCCGCCGGCATGCTGGCGAGTCAGACGGCGGGACGCATGGCAGGCTACGGCGCGATCGTTTCGTCCGGCACCCTCCTTTCCGTAATCGGTTATGGACAGGCATCGCTGGTCACCGCTGGTTTGTATTATCTGATCGGCTCGACGCTGGCGATGGCAGCCTTTGTGCTGCTGATTGAATTGGTAGAGCGCATACGCTCGCCCGGCGCCGCCATGCTGGCGCTGACGATGGAAGCATTTGCAATTGAAGAAGCGCCGGAAGAAACGGCCGGTGTCGGCATCCCCGGCGCACTGGCTTTTCTGGGTTTGGCATTTGCCGGCTGCGCATTGGTCATCACCGGCCTGCCGCCCTTGTCCGGCTTCGTCGCCAAGTTCGGTCTGATTCACGCGATGCTCAATCCCGAGTCGACTGATACCGTTATTAATCCAGTCACATGGGTGCTGATGGCACTGATCGTGCTGTCCGGCTTGGCCGCCATCATTTCCATGCTGCGCTTCGGCGTCAGGACGTTCTGGGCGGCTGGCGCGATCGCCGCGCCGCGCCTGCATGTTTCGGAAGTCGCCCCTATCAGCCTGTTGCTGCTCGTGTGTGTCGGGTTGACGGTGCAGGCCGGCCCCGCCTACGATTATCTGGCACGCACCACTAAAGACCTGCATCAGCCGACGCAATATATACACAAGGTGCTGGACGAGGCCGTCGTGCCTGGCACGCGCAACGAAGGAGTTGCACCATGAAGCGATGGCTGCCCACACCCTGGATGTCGATTGTGCTCTTCCTGTTCTGGCTTTTGCTCAATGAAAGTGTGGAACCCGCACATTTGCTGTTAGGGGCCATCGTTGCAGTCGTCTTGCCGCATCTGACGCGCCCGCTTCAGCCCATGCTCTATCCGCGCATGACCAACCCGTTCAAGCTGTTTCGCTTGCTGGGGATGGCTTTGGTGGAAATCGTGCGCTCCTGCTTCAATGTCAGCTGGGTGATTCTGTTTGCATCCAAGAGCAAGTTGAATTCGCAATTCATCAAGATTCCGCTGACGATGCGCAATCCCTATGGACTCGCCGTGCTGTCGTGCCTGATCAATTCAACACCGGGCACCGTGTGGGTGGAAATCCTGCCCGACAACCATGAACTGGCGCTGCATGTATTCGATCTGCATGACGAGCAATGGTGGATAGATACCATCAAGACGCGATACGAACAGCCCTTGATTGAAATCTTTGAACAGGAGAAGACAGCATGACGACGCTGCTGGAATGGTCGATCGGCTTCGCCTTCATCTGCATCTTGCTGGCGATGCTGTTTTGCTCGATACGTTTATTGATAGGCCCGACCGCACATGATCGCGTGCTCGCACTCGACACCTTGTGGATGTGCGCAATGCTGCTGGCGTTGATGATGGGCATCACCTTCGGCAGCCTGATTTATTTCGAAGCGGCGATGCTGATTGCACTGCTGGGTTTTGTTTCCACCATCGCGCTCACCAAGTTCCTGATGCGCGGGGAGATTATTGAATGAAGACATTTGACAGCCTGCCGGCCTGGGCTGCTTTGCCGGTCTCGTTGCTGCTGATACTGGGCGGCGCCATCATCCTGATAGGCGCGCTGGGCTTGATGCGCCTGCCTACTTTTTATCAGCGCATACACGGCCCCGCCATCACGGTCACGCTGGGGGCAGGCTGCATACTGCTTGCATCCATGCTGTACTTCAGCGTACTGCAATCACGGCTGGTCATCCATGAAATCATCATCACGGTTTTCCTGCTGCTGACTGCACCCGTCGTCGCCATGCTGATTATGCGGGCGGCGGTTTATCGGGATTTGCGCCTGGGCAAGCGCGCGGCGGGTGCCGACGCTGACGAGGTGTATCAATTCTCCAAGAAGGATTGAATCTCTTACTCTGCATTTCGCCATGCAGGGTGCGTGCGCCGAATCCCGCCGCCTGCGACACCGCGCATGATGCACCGCGCTTATTGGCGGCGACAGCAGCGCCAGCCGGGCCACGCATTCAGCCACGACGATGACACTGCACGGCCGTATTGAGCAGGCCGAGAAAAGCGTATCCAGATCAGCAACATTTCAGCGGGTGCACTGGTAGAATCCACCTACCACCACTCTCGGTCCATGCTGACTTCCATGCAAAAAACCCTAAAGCAGCTGCCGCACCAATTACGTCAACTTTCCGGCAAGCAGGCTGTCAGGCGGACCGCGATCGGACTGGTGATTTTCATCGTTTTTATCGGCTTGTTCGGCTACTTTGCGCTGCCCGGCATCATCAAGTCGCAGGCGGAACAACTGATTTCCGAGAAGCTCAACAGACAAACCACCATCGGCCAGGTTGAAGTCAGCCCGTACGCGATGCGCGTCACCTTGCGCGACGTCAAGATGATGGAGCCCGAAGGCGATGTGAAGTTTGCCGGCTTCGAAGCATTGACTGTCAATGTCTCGTACAAATCGCTGTTGCGCTTCGCACCGGTGGTCGAGCAATTACAATTGAGCGCGCCCTATGTGCACCTGGTGCGCAAGGATGCGACCCGCTACAACATCGATGACATCATCGCGCTGATCAACAGCCAGCCGCCGTCGCCAGAACCTGCACGCTTTTCCGTCTTCAATATCCAGATCGACAAGGGCCATATCGAATTCGACGATAGACCGGCTAATACCGTGCATCAAGTGACCGATCTGAAGCTAGGCGTCCCTTTCATTTCATCGCTGCATTCGCAAATCGACATCTTCGTTGAACCGCTGTTGAGCGCCAACGTGAATGACACGCCCTTGCTGATCAAGGGCAAAACCCTGCCCTTTGCCGATCCGGTCCAGGCCGTCGTCGATCTGAATCTGGACAACCTGGATCTCACCACCTACCTGAAATACATACCAGGCACGCCGCACTTCAAGGTACCCAGCGCGCGCCTCGACATGCATTTGGTCGCGAACTTCCATCAGCCCAAAAACCAGGCCCCGGCTCTGCTGCTGAGCGGCGACATCAAGCTGAAATCGCTGCAACTGAATGATGAGGCCAATAAATCCATCATCAAGCTGCCGGAGCTGACGGTCACGCTGAAAGATGCGCAGCTATTGAGCAAGCGCATAGAAGTCGCCAAGCTGGCGATCAACGGCATCGAAGCGGATATCACGCGCAATGCAAATCAACAGTTCAATTTTGAAAACCTGCTGACGCCGCCGAGTGCAGCGACAGCGAATGCGAAAAAAGGCACAACAACAGCAACGACGCAGACAGTTGCAGCACCTGCAACAAGCACTCCGGCAGCACCAGCGGCTGACAAAGCAGAACCCGCAAAACCTGAAGCCGCGTTCAGCTTTGCGCTGGCTGAACTGACGATTCAAAATGCAGCCCTGCGTTTTACCGATATGCAGGCAGCCCATCCGATGCAGGCCAAGGCAGAAAAATTTGACTTGGCCGTCCACAAGATAGATGTCGATACCGGCAGCAAGCTCGTCAGCGTCGACGAAGTGGTGTCGAACAAGGCGACGTTCTTTTTGCAGCAAGACAAGCCACGGACAGATGCTGGCAAAGCCGCCAGCGTGGCGCGCAGCAGCAAAGCCAGGGGCGACGCCGCGAGCGCACCCTACACCATCGATGTCAAAAAGATCGGCATCGACAACTGGTCAGCCAGACTGGAAGACCGCAGCCTGAAACGTCCTGCCATCACCACCATCGAGCCGTTGAAGTTGTCCATGCAAAACGTATCGACCAGGGCGGGTGCGCGCGGCAAGCTCGACCTGCAGGCGGCAGTCAATAAAACCGGCAAGGTCGCCATCAGCGGCGATCTCGGCATGGCTCCTCTGCACACCAATCTGGCGCTGGATTTGCAGAGCGTGGACATCATGCAGGTGCAGCCCTACATCACCGATCAAATCAATATCTTGCTGACGCGGGCCGACATTTCCGGCAAGGGCACACTGCAAATCGATCAAGGGAAAAATGGCGAATTGCTGGGCGGCTTCAAGGGCGATCTCACGCTGGGCAATCTGGGCACCGTGGATAAACTCAGCGCCAATGAATTCCTGCGCTGGAAATCGCTGCACTTTGGCGGCATGGATGTGCGCCTCGCACCATTCGCGCTCAGCATCGAGCAGGTTGCACTCAGCGACTTCTTTGCCCGCATCATTCTCGATGCGAAGGGACGCATCAATTTGCAGGATGTCAAAGTGGCCGATACCGGTGGCGTACAAAAAAGCGTAACCCAGGCAGAACCCACTGCTGCACCTGCCGCAGCGCCGGCAAAAGAAAAGGTCGCCGTACTGCCGCCGGCAAAACCCGCAAGCGACATCCCACCCATCAAGATCAAGAAGCTGACGCTGCAGGGCGGCCATGTGCGCTTCACCGATAATTTCATCAAGCCGAACTACACTGCCAATCTGATGAAGTTTGGCGGCGTCGTCAGCGGCCTGTCATCCGATGCTAACTCCAGCGCCAACGTCAATTTGAAAGGACAAGTCAACAGCGCGCCGCTCGAAGTCGAAGGCAAGATCAACCCGCTCAAGGGCGACCTGACGATGGACATCAAGGCGGCAGTGCACGGCATGGAACTGGCGCCGCTGTCGCCGTATTCGGGTCGCTACATCGGCTATGGCATAGAGAAAGGCAAGCTCTCGTTCGAAGTCGCCTATCAGGTCGAGAACCGCGTATTGACTGCGCAGAACCGCCTGGTCCTGGAACAATTAACGCTAGGTGACAAAATTGAAAGCCCGACCGCCACCAGCCTGCCCGTGAATTTTGCGCTGTCGCTATTGCGTGACAGGAACGGCGTCATCGACATCAATCTGCCCATAGGCGGCTCGCTGGACGATCCGCAATTCTCGGTCGGCGGCCTAATCGTCAAGGTCATCGTCAACGTCATCACAAAAGCAGTCACGGCACCCTTCACCTTGCTGGGTTCGCTATTCGGCGGTGGCGAAGAATTATCGATACTCGAATTTGATCCAGGTCGTGCGCGCATCACCGACGCTGGCGCCGCCAAACTGACCAGCATGTCCAAACTGTTGCTGGATCGCCCCGCCCTGAAACTGGAAATCACCGGCCGCACCGATCCTGAAACAGATCGCGAAGGTCTGAAAAAAGCATCGATAGACCGCAAGGTCCGCGCATTGAAATTGAAAGACATGGTAGGCCGCGGCGAATCCGCCGATGCATCCAAGCTCACCGTGACGCCGCAAGAATATCCCGCCTTGTTAAAGCGCGTTTATAAAGACGCCGACTTCAAGAAACCACGCAATATGATCGGCCTGCAAAAAGATATACCGGTCGATGAAATGGAAAATCTCCTGATTGCCAATACGAGCGTCAGTGATGACGACCTGACCTCACTCGCCAATCGCCGCGCGCAGGCAGTGAAAGACTGGCTAACCGGTGAAGGCAAAGTGCCAGACACACGGATATTCATACTGGGTTCGAAGTCCGGCAATCAGGGTGCCAAAGACAATGCGGCAAAAGCGAAGGCGAACCGGGTTGATTTTTCTTTGAAGTGAGGGCGAATAAAAAGGGACAACGCTGACGAAAACTCAATGTTGCCGTTGTTGGGTTTTGTTTACGACCGAGCGTTTGCGCAGTACTCTTTGTTTGAAGCAGTAACCATGCGTTGCCCCACGGGAAAGGTGTGCCAAGTTATACGGCAGCTCACAGGCTATTTACCATCACTTTTGCTTTATAAAATAAATTAGAAATCATTTCGACAATGTCTGATGCCACCTCCGTAGCCCAAACGATTGAGCTGCTCAAGCAGGCCAAACCTCTGTTTGACGGACCTGCCCCCTACCTTCTTGCACTCGTTGCGATTCTTGGTACCGTTTTGGGTGCGCTTGCCTCTTTCTTTCCAATGTATTGGCAGGCCAAGTCACAACGCGCACAATTACGTCTATCTGTCGCCGCACAGATTTACGCCGAAGTTAAGGCCGGCCTTCAAGTTGAACAACATCGCGGCTACATAAGTGATGTTAGAGAGATTGTGGACAAGTTTGAGCGTGGAGAGACAAAGAGTTGGTCTTATCAAGTGCAAATACCGGAGTCACGGTTCTTGATATACAAAGCCAATATCCAAAATCTCTCATTGCTTGATAGCAATCTGCAAGTGAAGGTGGTAACCCTCTACCAGTTAATGGAAGCCGTAGTTCAGGACATCAAGCCTGGCGGAATTCTCAATGCAACTCTAGCGGGACAAAAGCAGTTCTCTGAATTATTAAATATCCTCGTCAATATACGGGGGTTAGCTGACGAAATTATTGCAAGCATAGAGTCGAAGTATCCGGAGGCTTCCCGATGACTTCTAACTATTCGATCAAGAGGGACTGTGGGATCAGCGCGGCTGGCTTCCCCTCCTCCCTCGCGCTGCAGCCCCTTACCTCAAACGTTTGACTTCTCGATCGGAGAACGTATGGGCATACACGAAGAACCAACGCCTCAACACTGGAACTACTTTCTCGCCCTTGAGGATGATGTCGTCCGGTTGTCTCGCTATATCGAGTTCACAAAGGACAATTTCGATGCTTACTCCCTTGAACTTGCCAGAATCCTTTCATCTGCGGCCTCTGAGGTTGATGTCGTTGCAAAGCAGCTATGCACAAAGCTCACTAGAACGACCAAGGCAGACAATATTTCCAAGTATCAAAAAATTATTCATTCAACCTATCCGGCACTCACGGACGCTTTGGTCCTGATCCCAAGATTTGGCTTAACGCTTCAACCTTGGCAACAATGGGCTAATGACGAAAAGCCTTTCTGGTGGGGCGCATATAACAGCGTCAAACATCATCGCCACACAAATTTCTCCGATGCGTCCTTGAAGAACGCATTAGATGCTGTCGCTGGCCTTTTTGTCCTGCTGCTTTTCTTCTATCGAGAGGAAAGTCAGAATGCTCGCCTCAATCCCGATCCAGTTCTCTTTCAAGCTGGCGCACCTTTCCAAATTGACTACCCTGCGTTCGGCAGAAAAGCGACCTTTTATCAACTCCCAGGTTATGTGCCAGCACAGTAAGTTGGACTAATTTTTATTCGCCCAACTTACAATGCTGCGGTTTCTCACCAATTACACGCCACTTATTTCAATTCATCACACTCACGCTTTTTGGTTTGGCAATGCCGAAGGCGAGCCGAACCTGTCGTTCTTCCGCTGTGACGCTGCCGTTTGTGCGGAGCAGAAAATGGATAAAGAAGTGAACGTTGTCTGAGCGCAGCGAGTTTCGTTCGCTTCCCATTTTTTGATTTGCACAAACGGGAACCCGAAGGGCAGCGGCTGTGCGGT
>CAYOQL010000013.1:51131-54027 GCA_964406085.1 uncultured Herminiimonas sp. | reverse complement strand
TACTTTTCTTGGCGAAGCAAGAAAAGTGAGTAGCCGCCGGGCTACCCCCGGCAACCCACCACGAAGAACAACACAAACAAACCAAAGAGCCAACTTTCTCGACCAAGAAAATCAAAGATCCCGCTTCTTACGCGGCGCATTAGCAAACAAAAAATCATAAACAAAATTCGGCAACAACCTCAGCAGCTTGGCGACAAAACCCATCTGCCAAGGAATCACCCGATAACTGCAACCAGCATCAATAGTCGCCACCGCCCGCTCAGCAAACATCTGAACCGGCAGCAAAAACGGCATCGCATAATCATTCACCTGCGTCATCGGCGTATCGATATAGCCCGGCGCAATCGTGACAACCTTGATGCCCTCCTTCTTCAATTCCACACGCAACGATTCGCAATAGGTAATGACGGCGGCCTTCGACGCGCTGTAAGCGCCTGCACCCGGCAAGCCGCGTATGCCGGCCACACTGCCTATGCCGACCAAGCGACATCCGGTGTGACCCGCTGCCGCTTGCGCCTTCATCGTTGCAATAAATGGCGCGAACGTGGCGACGGTGGCGGTGACATTGGTGGCGAAGACCTGCTCGAAGACTTGCAGGTCTTCCGTGTATTCGGTCAGCGTGCCGCGCGAGATGCCGGCGTTGGCGATGACGATGTCTATGCCTTGCGCGGCGGCGATGAAGTCCCCGGCGGCATTGGCGAGTGCGGCGCTGTCGTTGACGTCGAGTGCATACACGCGATGACGTTCTGCGTTCGGCAAGTTAGCGGCGAGCTCACGCAAGACTTCGCCGCGTCGTGCGACCAGGCCCAGCGTTGCACCCTCGCTCGCATACTGTCTTGCCAGTGCTGCGCCTAGCCCGCTGGAGGCGCCGGTGATGAAGACTCGTTTTGCTTGCATGGCATTTCCCATCGGTTCCAAATCAACTCAAAATAAAAAGTCCGCCCTCTTGCGAGTTGCGGACTTTTTGTTCTGCGTGCTTGCTGAAAATTTCAGCAGCCGCATTTATTCAACACTGCTGCGCATTACTTGGCCGACTTGGCAATCAGGTGATCCATCACTTGCAAGGTTGCTTCATGCAATACCGCTTCCGGACGATTGCCGAGCTTTACGCCGACGATCGATGGCGAGGTGACATAACGGCCGTCGATCGCGATCATGGGCACGCCATCCACCTTGTACGCTGCCTGCAATTGCGTGGCGCGGCTGACCTTGGTTTGTACGCCGAAGGAGTTGTAGGTGTCGGTGAATTTCTTCACGTCCACGCCTTGCTTGGCGATGAAGTCGAGTATCTGTTTGTCGGTATCCAGCATTTGACGTTCGACGTGGATCGCACGGAAAACGCGCGGATGCAGGCTGTCAACCAGACCCAGCGCTTCTATCGTGTAGTAGAGCTTTTGCTGCGGGATGAATGAATCGCGGAAGGCGACCGGCACGCGCTTGAAGACGATCTTGTCGGCATTCTTTTTTACCCAGGCGCCAAGCGCAGGATCGAACGCTTCGCAATGCGGGCAGGAGTACCAGAAGAATTCGGTAACTTCGACTTTTTTGCCGCTGTCGGTTTGCTGCGCTTTGTCCAGCGTGCGGTAATCGGTGCCATTGACGGGAGCGGCCGGCGACGCGCCCGCGGTTGCCGCCATCAGGCTCAGGGTTGCTACGGCCAACAGATGTTGAATAAAACGCATGGTATTCCCTTTCGATTATTGTTCGACTTATTTGCCACTACTTACAATTGCTTGCAATTACCTGACACTTAGTGCCACTAAGTGCGTTTGCCTGCGCTTATTTGCCGATCCGCACAACGGCGACATCGACACCATTCTCAGACAACTTTGTGCGCACTCGGTTCATTGTTTCGAGCTGACCGAAAGGACCGATGCGCACACGATGCAGCGTACCGGTTTCTGCCTGCCGTTCGGACACGGTGGCTTCAAAGCCCATCAATGCCAGTTTGGCCTTCATGTTTTCTGCATCGGCCATGGCACCGAAGGCACCGGCTTGCAGATAGTAGATCCATTTTTCATCCGCGCTTTCAGCCTTGGCGGCTTCGGCTTTGGCGGCCTCGACTTTTTGCTGCGCTTTTTCTTTGGCGGTCGCGGCCTTGTCAACCACCGGCGGCTTGATGGTTTCTTCAGACACGGTAGGTGCAGGCGCGCCCGGCACCGGTTCCTTGGCCGGCGGCTTTTTGCCGTACAGCGGTTTGTTCGGATCGCTCAATTCGTTGCTGGCCGGTACCGCGCGGTCGGACTGGCCGCCCTTGTTGGTAAACGGCAGCGGTGTCTTGTAAATCACCATCGCCACGCCGATGGCGATGCCGAGGCCGAGTATCAAACCGATGATCAAACCGAGTAGCGTGCCGCCTGTCTGCTTTTTACTCTTCGCTTTACTGTTCTTCTTGGTCATAAATTTCCTGTTACATCCGGGTCGGTGCCGAAACGCCGATCAAAGCCAGACCGTTGCGTAATACTTGGCGGGTTGCATGCATCAGGGCAATGCGCGCCATCTTCAAGGCGACGTCATCTACCAGCACGCGTTCTGCATTGTAGTAGCTATGCAATTCGCCTGCTAAGTCGCGCAAATAAAATGCGACTTGATGCGGGCCGAGTTCTTCCAGCGCCTTTTGCAAAGTCTCTGGATATTCAGCCAGCTTGGCGAGCAGCGATGCTTCGCGCGGTGCGGTCAATGGCGACAGATCGACATCGACCAGTGCAGCTTCATCGAAGTCGCTGCCTTCGGCCTGCTTCAGCACCGAGCAGATGCGGGCATGCGCATATTGCACGTAGTAGACCGGGTTCTCGTCGCCTTGCGTCAGGGCGATATCGACGTCGAACACGAATTCGGTATCGGCCTTGCGCGAGATCAGGAAGAAACGCACGGCGTCGCGGCCGCGCGTCAAATC
>CAYOQL010000013.1:0-51031 GCA_964406085.1 uncultured Herminiimonas sp. | reverse complement strand
TTGATCGCCTGCGTAAAGCCGCGCTGCCATTTGACTGTGTGATAGGCGACGTCAGGCACGAAGTAGGTGTAGGTGCCGTCGGTCTTCTTCATCACGCGATCTTTGTCATCGCGATAATCGGTGGTGCGCAACCATAGCGCGCCATCCAATTCATAAGTTTTGTCGGCCTTGATCAGGGCATCGACTGTTTGCGCAACCTTGCCGTCGTTATACAACGATGATTCAAGATAGTAGTTATCAAACTTGACGCCGAACGCCTGCAGATCCAGATCCTGTTCGCGGCGCAGATAAGCGACGGCGAAGGCGCGTATCGATTCAATGTCATCGATATTGCCGCTGGCAGTAACCGGCAGGCCATCGCTGGCGGCGACGGTTTTTTTCGCGAGGAAATCGTTGGCGATGTCTTGAATGTAATCGCCGTTGTATGCCGACTCGGGCCAGCCATCGACACCCGGCTTCAAACCCTTGGCGCGTGCCTGTACCGAGGTCGCGAGCGTGGCGATTTGCACGCCGGCGTCGTTGTAATAAAACTCGCGGGTGACCGCATAACCTTGTGCGTCGAACAGCGATGACATTGCATCGCCCAATGCACCCTGACGACCGTGACCGACATGCAGCGGGCCGGTCGGGTTGGCAGAGACGAATTCAATGATGACTTTTTTATCTGCGCCTAGCTTGCTCTTGCCGTATTGCGCGCCTTGCTGCAACACGGTTTTGACGACGGCCTGGCGCGAAGCGGCGGTCAGGCGCAGGTTGATGAAGCCGGGGCCGGCGATTTCTGCCGATTCGATCAAGTCGCGATTCGCCGGATTATCGAGAAGGGCGGCGACCAGCGCCTGCGCGACTTCGCGTGGATTCTTTTTGAGCGGCTTGGCAATTTGCATCGCCAGATTGCAGGCAACGTCGCCGTGCGACGGATCGCGCGGGCGCTCCAGCGTGACGGTCGGGTTGAGTTCGGTGCCTGCGATCAGCGGTGCGACTGCGGCCTGGAAGAGTTCGGTGATGCGTTGTTTTTGTGCTGCGAGCATGGATTTGTTTCTGACGGTGCAAGACCGCGCCTTGAATTGGAATAAACGTAGGCCGAATTATACTGGCTAGCCAGCGTTCAACCGCCCAATTTGTCGCGACAATAAGAGCCTATGAAACGCGACATCTGGAACGCCTGTGGCTCCCACGGCAAACTGGAAAGTCTTTGCTCCGCCATAAATATGTAAGTACACGCTATCACGATTTCGCTTGAATCTATCACAACATCTATCTGGCCCCGCCTATATTCACTGCCTTCGAATGCATCCAGCGCGGCGACATCTTGCGCATCCACATCGAAGTAAAGCACGCCGTTCACTGTCGCTTGCGGACGGGCAATCATGCCGGGATAGGTGTCGTCGGCCAGCGCATAGCGTGCATAACCTGGCGCGGTAGCCGGCGCAGAACGGTAATTGCCACGCACGACGCGCTGCCAGATTTGCGGAAACATCAGTGAACCGTAAGTGAATATATGCATGTTGGTCGAATACGAAATGCCGCTTGGATAACAGCGCGTATTTTACGGCGAGGATGAGGCAGTTGCATGCCACCGCCCCGCATCAAGCATCAGGCAAATTCTGTCGCATGCACGAGATGATCTTGCGGACGACCGTTGCTAATGTTCAATGGCACTGCTAATGTTCAAATACGTTATCGATTATTACAAATCTCAAGAAAACGTTAACAAAAATAGGACGGCTGGAGACCACAGAAAACCCGTCATACCCAACCTACAGCGCAGATTCTGCCCTTAATCTTTCATATCGAATGTCCCTGGAGAATTGCTCATGATCGAACTCATCTCAGACCCGCAAATCTGGCTGGCCTTCATTACCCTGACCGCGCTGGAACTGGTGCTCGGTATTGATAACATTATTTTCATCTCCATCCTGGTCGACAAGCTGCCGGTCGAGCGTCGCGAATTCGCACGCAAGCTGGGCTTGTTCATCGCGATGTTCATGCGCATAGGCTTGCTGATGGTATTGGCATGGATAGTCGGCCTGGTCGAACCGCTGTTCACCGTGTTGAATCAGGAAATCTCCGGGCGCGACCTGATCCTGATCGGCGGCGGGCTGTTCCTGATATGGAAGAGCACCGGCGAAATCCATCAAGCGCTGGAAGGCGAAGAAGGCCACGCATCCAGCGCGGTGCAGGCGACCTTCACCGCCGTCATCCTGCAAATCATGGTGGTCGATATGGTGTTTTCGCTGGATTCGATCATCACCGCAGTCGGCATGGTCGATCACATCGAAGTAATGGTGGCGGCAGTGATTGCATCGGTGGGTTTGATGATGCTGTTTGCCGGACCGATAGGCCGCTTCGTGTCGCGTCATCCTTCGATCAAGATTCTGGCACTGGCCTTCCTGGTGGCGATCGGCGTGGTGTTGATTGCTGAAGGATTTGATTACCATGTGCCCAAAGCGACGATCTATAGCGCGATGGCTTTTGCACTGGTCGTGGAACTGATCAATATCCGCATGCGCAAAGCCAAGCCTGTGCATTTGCATGCATCTTATTCAGAAGAACAAAAAACCGAATAAGCATCAATACATCGATCGGTAAAATCAAAAAAGGCCGGCATCTCGCATGAGATGCCGGCCTTTTCTTATGCAGTCAGGTATGGCTGTTGCTACGCTGTTCAGCGCATGCCTCGTGGCGCGCTCGGCAAATTAACGCGAAGTGCGTTTGTGCCAGCGGTAGCGCGCCTGCAAGTGCCAGATCACATTGACCAATACATATCCGGCCAGCGCCGATACGGTCGCGATGATGGCCAGACCTGTCATCAACTCCGGACCTACGGTTTGTATCCAGGCGATCAGGTTATCGAACCAGTTACTGACTTCACCTTGTTCATTGACAACTTTATTGAACATGCCCGAACCCAGCGACGCGCCTTTGGAAGCGTCATCCGATCCAATCAAGAATTTGCCCAGGCGATAAGCAGCGTAATACAACGGCGGCACGGTAAAAGGATTGGTCACGAATGTGGCGAATGCCGCGATCGGCAAATTGACGCGTGCCACGATGGCACCGACCGTGCCAAACAGTATTTGTGCAAAGGGAATCAGGATGCCGACAAACAAACCGACCGCCAGCCCGCCAGCCACACCACGGCGATTGAACTGCCACAGAAAATGATGATGCAGATAGCGGCTGAAGGGTTTCAGGAAACGATTTTGCTGAATACTCTCGGATGTCGGAATATGCTTGAAAAAACGGCTGCGACGCATGAAATAGCTACTCCTGTTGCAACATAAAACATGCCCGCGGACATGAAAATGCCCACATCTATCGGGCAAAAAAATTGGACAGCTGAATGCGCACGAAATTCACGACGATCATGAAATAGCCGGGCGAAACAGCTGGGTTAAGCAATGGCAGCACTCAATCAGCCAAAGGCGCAGCACGTAGCGCCAGGATGGCTTCGCGATCAGTCATGAAAATATGATCCTGCTTCAATTCCTGTATCCAGCCGGCATCTTCCAACACATCCCACACCTGCTTCTTGATGGCGGAAACATACAGATCGATGCCCATGCTTCTCAGTGTGATTTGCAGCGATTCCAGCGTATCGACGCCGGTCGCATCGATATCGTTGACGGACCCTACGCATAGCAGCAAGCGCCTGATATGCGGGTCGCGACTGCATTGCTCGACGACAAAATTATCGAGTGCACCACCAGTCAAAAAATTCAACGCGGCATCGATACGCACTACCAGCATATCATTCGCCAGCCGCGGCAAATCGAAACGCTGGCGGTCGCGCAAGGTGCCATCCGCATGTTCGCTGACCTCGATGATGCGGGGTTGCATGTGACGATACAAATAGGACACCATGGTCAGCACGATGCCGGCCATCACGCCCCAGTGCAAGCGCGGCATCGCGGCGATCGTCACAATGAAGGTCACGATTGCAATCACGCCATCGTCACGCGAAATCGTAAACAGTCGCTTGAACGCGCCAAAATCAAACAGGCTGAATACCGGCATGATGATCAGCGCGGCGAGTACCGAGCGCGGCACATAATATAAGAGATCGGTGAAAAACAGCAGACAAACCAGCACGCAGACCAGCGTGAATACGGTAGCCCATGCGCTGGTTGCCCCCGCATACAGATTGAGTGCCGAGCGCGAGAAGGAGCCGCTGACCGGAAAGGCGCCGGACAAGCCACTCGCCACTTTTGCCAAACCCTGCCCTATCAATTCCTGATTTTCATCCCAGCGCTCGCGCCGCTTGCGCGCCAGCACTCGGCAGCTGGACATCGCCTCCGTGAAACTGATCAGGGCCAGCACCAGGCCGGCCGACCACAGTTCGCGGTGATGCTCGAAAGAGATAGCCGAGGGCCATACCAGCGGCGGCAAACCGCTAGCAATTTGACCAACCACTTCTCCACCGGCGGCCGAATAATCGAGCGCCCAGCTCAGTGCCGTCGCCAGTATCGTGATGAACAGCAAACTCGGAAAGCGCGGAAGAAAATGTTTGCTCAATGCAAGCAGCAGCAAGGTGCCCAAGCCAAACGCACTCGTCATCAACATATGCGATGGTGCATCCATCACGCGTTCAATGACGGCGACCGGGTGTGTGCTGAAGAGATCGACGACACCCAACAGTGTGGGCAATTGCGACATCATGATGATGATCGCCGCCGCATTGATGAAGCCGACGATCACGGGTTGCGAGACCAGATTGCTGAGCCGACCAAGGCGAAATGCACCCAGCAAAAACTGTATCGCGCCGGAATAGATGGACAGCCAGACTGCCAGCGCCACCCATTGCTGCGATGCCGGCACCGCCAGTGAAGACAGCGAGCCAAATACAAGCAGGCTGGACAAGGCCGCAGGCCCGACCGCCAGCAAAGCCGAGGAACCCCACAGCACACCGATCAGGCTAGGGATCAAGGCCGCGTATAAACCGGTCGCGGCGGGCATGCCGGCCAATGTTGCATACGCAACGGCTTGCGGGATCAGCACCATGCCGACACTCAAGCCCGCCCAGGCATCGCTTTTCAGCGATGACAGGGTGGGCCGCGGCCAGCGCAGGAAAGGGAAGAATCGTTTAATGTCAAAGGCAGTATTCATGGTGACAGAAGCAATATCAATAACGACGTCGGTGACAGAACCAATTTGGGAGCAGGCAAATCAAATTGCTTAAGCGTCAGGCCGCAAGACACTGAAATTTTTCTTCAGTGCAAGTCTGGCCAGACTTTAACGCATCCGTTTTACCCCTCACATTGCGGCGCGTACAATAAGTCCATGGAAATCACATTGCCCGAGTTGGAACAGGTTATCAATTACTGGCGCACCGAACGCCCGTCAACCGGTGAAGAACGTGCGCTCTCGCCGGAAGTAAACGGACTGGCGAAGTTGTATGCGCTGATGATCTTTCATCGGCAAAAAGCCATGTCGCTTGAAACCGTCGATCCGGCTTGTCTGCAACTGATAGAGGGCTGGCGCAAGCACGCAGCCTGAAGACAGCAGCAGCGCTGATACTTGCGTCAGGCTGCCAAGCTGCACGCCCACCGATCAGGAAATCACACCGCCATGTGCCGCGCCTGACGTTGCGGCAAGGCGGCATGCTCGGCTTTTTTCTCTGCCGTATGTTCCGCCTTCTTGTTCGCCTGCGCCTTCAGTTTGGTATTCGCCTGCCCGGCGTAATCGCTGCGCAACACCGCCGCAACCTGTTCTTCATCCATCCCTATGCTGACCAGCCATTTCGCCACCAGCACGGCGAGTCGCTCGAGCGCAATACGATTCGTCGCGTCTGTCGTGGCGTACAGCCAGTTCGACAATTGCATGAAATTGGCAAATGGCGAATCCGACAAGGATGCGCCAAGGATCAGCGGCAAGGTGTTGGTGAAGCGGCCCGAGTTCGCCACCAGATCCCAGTAGCGGGCGAAGCGCACCAGCTGCTGCATCTCGTTGAAGGCGATGCGATCGGTTGCCAGAATGGTGTAAGGCGGATGCGGATCAAACACCAGACCGTATTCCTGCGTGTGGCGAATGATGGGCGTGCCGCGCAGGCGCTTCAGGATACCGAACTGGATTTCATGCGGTTGCAGTGCCACCAGTTTGTCGAAGCCGCGCGCAAAGCTCGCCACATCCTCACCCGGCAGGCCGGCAATCAGATCGACGTGCATATGCGCTTGCGAGTGCTCGCACAACCAGCGTATGTTCTCGGCGGCTTTTTCATTGTTCTGCTTGCGGCTGACCAGCGCCTGCACTTCGGGATTGAAACTCTGGATGCCGATTTCAAACTGCAGGGTGCCGGCCGGGAATTTCATGATGCCTTCTTTCAGAGCATCCGGCAGATGATCGGGCACCACCTCAAAGTGGGCAAAGACCGGGTCCTCGGGATGCGCAGCCAGCTTGGCCAGGAAGAAGTCCATGATCTTCAAACTGGTCTTGATATTCAGGTTGAAGGTGCGATCGACAAACTTGAACAGGCGCGCACCGCGTGCATGCAGTGTCTCCAGCTGCTGCAGAAAATCTTCGATATCGAAAGGCCACGCCGTCTTGTCCAGCGCCGACAAACAGAATTCGCATTTGAACGGGCAACCGCGCGACGCTTCCACGTATAGGGTGCGATGTGCAATATCTTCATCGGTGTACAACTGATACGGCATCGTCAGTTCCGCCAGCGGCGGCTGCACGCCGGCATGCGTTTTCATCAAGGGCTTGGGACCGTGCAAGATCTGTTTGCACAAGGCAGGGAAGGTCACATCGCCCCAGCCCGTCACCAGATAGTCGGCCATCTGCACGATGCTTTGCTCGTTCGATTCGTAGGATACCTCCGGCCCGCCAAGGACGATCACGACCTCGGGCGCGACGCGCTTGAGCAAGGCGACCAGCTTGGTGGTTTCTTCAACGTTCCAGATGTAGACGCCGAAACCGATGATGCGCGGCTGATGCGCGAGCAGCTTCTCGACCATGTCGGTGGTCCGCGCGCCGATCACGAATTCCTGCAATTGCGTCACGCTTTGCAGCTCGCCCATGTTCGCCTGCAGATAGCGCAAACCCAGCGATGCGTGCGTGTAACGGGCGTTCAGAGTGGAAAGCAGAATGGTCATCGAGGCGGCAACAATAGGGGAAGCCGCCATTCTACGCCGCCAGCCTGAATATCGTTCGCTTTGCGCACATATGGCTGTCATCTATTCCTATAATGAACAATTCTTTCGCGCTGCACGCCTCATGCAGCGCGACCCATTTCAAAAAGAACAATTCATGTCATCTTTATTCACGTCCCTGTCACTCCGCATCACCGTATCTTGCCTGCTGATGTTGGCTGCAATCACAAGTCATGCAGAGACCACGCGTCCGGCATCGCGGATAAGCGAAGTCGATACAACCATGTGCCAGACCCTGCGCGAGATGGACGTATTGCATAAAAGCGCACCCGTCAGCTGCGCGCAACTGCGCATCGTACATTTTTCCTATCTGGGATTTGACGGCAAAGTACATGATGACGGTGCCGTCATGGTGATGGCCCCACTGGCCGAACACGTGCAGGCTATCTTCGCGACGCTGCTGCAAAGAAAATTCGCACTCGCCGGTGCGCAATTGATGCAGCATTTCCGCGGCGACGATCTGGCTGCGATGCGCGCCAACAATACCTCCGCCTTCAACGACCGCGCCGTGACCAATGGCAGCGCGCCCTCGCTGCATGCGTATGGCGCAGCCATCGACATCAATCCGGTACAGAATCCGTTCGTGCAATTTGAAGAGGCTGGCAAGGCGACTTATTTACCCCCGGCGGGTAGCGCTTACGCCAATCGGCTGGCGCTGCGGCCCGGCAAATCCGCGCGTAAAGGGATGGCGGAAGAGGTGGTCGAAATCTTCGCCCATCACGGCTTCCTGATCTGGGGCGGCGATTGGGATGCGCCTATCGACTATCAGCATTTTCAGATCAGCCGCCCGTTGGCTAAAAAGCTGGCCGCATTGCCACTTGCACAAGCGCAGGGGGTGTTCAATGACTATGTGGGAAATTTCCGGCGCTGCGCGGGCAGCAGCAAATCTGTCATCGCTCCGAAAAACGGCAATCTTGTTAAAACCAACACGGTAAAAACAAAATGCATGCAAGCGGCCGACAAAGCATAACCGCCGTCAACCGCCGGCTTGCGGCGACGTTAGTCAGGCATGTGCGTCAGGTACGCGCATGCTGTACTGCGCTGAATGCCGGACGGAATGCTTGACGAAAAAGCGGCCAGCGCGTGTACACTCGCGCATCGACGACTGATCAAAGTCGCACCCATTCCGGAGATTGTTGTCCATGCTTATCAACTGCGTCGCTTATCAAGACGGCACCAAACTATCCGATATCCCGATCGAGGAAATCAGCGATTACCTGCAGCGTCCCGGCTGCTTTGTCTGGGTTGCGCTGAAGGATGCGGAACCGGCCGAACTTGAACAGATGCAGCAGGAATTCAATCTGCACGAGCTGGCGGTCGAAGATGCGCGCAACGGCCATCAACGCCCGAAAGTCGAAGAGTATGGCGACTCCCTGTTTGCCGTCGTCAAAACGGCTGAAATGGTCGAAGGCACGGTGCATATCGGCGAGCTCGATATCTTCGTCGGCCCCAACTATATTCTGTCAGTACGCAACCGCAGCGCGCAAGGCTTCCTCGGCGTGCGTGCGCGCTGCGAGCAGGAACCCGAACAATTGCGCAAAGGGTCGGCCTTCGTTCTGTATGCCTTGATGGATGCGGTGGTCGATCGCTACTTCCCGGTGGTCGAAGCGCTGGAAAGCGAACTCGAATTAATCGAGGCAAAGATCTTCCACAAGGGTTCGCAGCGCGCCAACATCGAACGCCTGTACGAACTCAAGCGCGAAGTGGTGATGCTCAAGCATGTGGTCGCACCGCTGATGGAAGCCGTCGGCAAACTGTATGGCGGCCGCGTACCTAACCTGTGCGAAAGCACGCGTGATTACTTCCGCGACATTGGCGATCATCTGTATCGGATCAATGCGCTGGCCGATGCCTTCCGCGAAACCATCGCCACCGCGATCCAGGTCAACCTGTCCATGGTCACGATTGAAGAAAGCGAAGTGAACAAGCGCCTCGCTGCATGGGCGGCTATTTTTGCGGTGGCCACCGCCTTCTTCGGCCTGTGGGGGATGAACTTCAAGTTCATGCCGGAACTGGAGTGGAAATACGGTTATCCGGTTTCCATCCTGATGGTGGGCAGCGTGTGCGGCTATCTGTATTACCGTTTTAGAAAGTCCGGCTGGTTGTAGAGCGGCGGATGCGACATCCATGTGTGCAATAAAAAACGCCGCATGATTGCGGCGTTTTTTATTGATGCTCCTTACTTCGATTCTTTACTTCGTCGTGCCGCGTTTCACGCCTTCCAGCATGCTGAGCGCCAATGCTTCCGCTACGCGTATGCCATCAATCGCTGCCGACATGATGCCGCCCGCATAACCCGCGCCTTCGCCGGCCGGGAACAGGCCGCGCGTGTTGATGCTTTGCAGATCATCATCATTGCGCTTGATGCTGATAGGCGACGAAGTCCGGGTTTCCACGCCGGTCAACACCGCATCATTCATCGAAAAACCCTTGATCTGTTTTTCAAACGCCGGCAAGGCTTCGCGTATCGCGGCGATCACATAGCTTGGCAATGAGGTATTCAAGTCGCCCAGCTTCACGCCCGGTTTGTACGATGGCAGCACCGAGCCGAATTCAGTCGAAGGGCGGTCGGCGATAAAGTCGCCGACCAGTTGGCCGGGCGCATCGTAATTGCCGCCGCCCAGTTCAAACGCGCGCTCTTCCCATTGCCGCTGGAATTCCATGCCGGCCAATGGATCGCCAGGATAATCGGCGGGCGTGATGCCGACCACGATGCCGGCATTGGCATTGCGTTCGTTGCGCGAATACTGGCTCATGCCATTGGTGACAACGCGACCCGGTTCCGATGCAGCGGCGACCACGGTGCCGCCCGGGCACATGCAGAAGCTGTAAACCGAACGGCCGTTGCTGGCGTGATAGACGAGTTTGTAATCGGCGGCGCCCAGCACCGGATGACCGGCATTCGGCCCCAGACGGCAGGCATCGATCAGCGATTGCGGATGCTCGATGCGAAAGCCGATGGAAAACGGTTTAGGTTCCAGGTAGATACCGCGAGCATGCAGCATCTTGAAGGTGTCGCGCGCGCTGTGACCGATCGCCAGCACGACGTGATCGGTGGCGATATGCGAACCGTCGGCCAGCTTGAGGCCGCACACTTTGCCGTCTTCAATTTCGATGTCATTGACCTTGCTCTCGAAGCGGAATTCGCCGCCCAGCCTGACGATTTCTTCACGCATCAGCTCGACCATTTTCACCAGGCGGAAGGTGCCGATATGCGGCTTGCTGACGTACATGATTTCCGGCGGCGCATCGGCCTTGACGAACTCCATCAATACTTTGCGCCCGTAATGCTTGGGGTCTTTGACCTGGCTCCACAACTTGCCGTCTGAAAAAGTCCCGGCGCCGCCTTCACCGAATTGCACATTCGATTCCGGGTTCAACTCACGTTTGCGCCACAAGCCGAAGGTATCCTTGGTGCGTTCCCGGACTTCCTTGCCGCGCTCCAGAATGATCGGACGAAAGCCCATTTGCGCCAAAATCAGCGCTGCAAAAATGCCGCAAGGACCGAAGCCGACCACAACCGGACGCATCGCCAGCTCGGCCGGTGCCTGCGCGACAAAATGGTAGCTGGTGTCGGGGGCTATGGTGACGTGACGATTGCCTTGCAAACGCTTAGCGTGTTTGTCCTGATCGCGCACTTCGACGTCCAGCGTATAGACCATCACGATCGCATTCTTCTTGCGCGCATCGTAACCGCGACGAAATACCGTGTGCGCGATCAGGTCGTCGGCCTTGATGCCGAGGCGCGCAATGATCGCGGCCAGCAGGTCGTCTTCGCTATGGTCTAAAGGGAGTTGAACGTCAGTGAGTCGCAGCATGCTTGTATCTAGCCAATCTTGTAAAAATCATCTGCCGCCAGGGTTGATGCGGTCGGCAGCGCGCTATTTTACTCCAGTCGTTTTCATTCAATAGAGTGAAACGCCGCACACGGATACTCAGGTACAAAATCCGCCCTCCTGCACTGACATGCGTGGCGTGACAATCTTTAACATTTTCTTGCGATCTCGCTTTTCCCAGTGAAATTTGCACTGAAATAGCCCGGGGTTTCTCCTGAGACAACACTGCTTTATCGTCCGCGCAACGCCGACGTTTTTATATGCGGCAATTAGCCTGCGTTGCATTGACTCTCGGAAACTAATTGTTTATGGTAAATGACGGCAACTTAGTCCTGTACTGGTTTGCCGGTGTAGATCCACTCAAATAAAACAGACGTTCTTAGAACGCATCATAGAGACTGGGAAAGGAGTGCACATGAACGCAATCGCGAGCAGCGCACCATCTGTCAATGCAACAAACGGCCCACTGGAATTTTTATCTTTCACGCTGGGCAAGGAAGAGTACGGCATCTCGATTCAAAAAGTTCAGGAGTTGCGCGGTTACGATACCGTCACACGCATCGCCAATACACCGGAGTTTGTCAAAGGCGTCGTCAATCTGCGCGGCATCATCGTGCCTATCGTCGACATGCGTATCAAGTTCAGCCTCGGGTCGCCAACCTACGATCAATTCACTGTTGTCGTGATTCTGAATGTAGCCGGTCGCGTCGTCGGCATGGTGGTCGATAGCGTGTCGGATGTCATCACCTTGACGCCGGAACAGATCAGACCTGCGCCCGACATGAACAGCGCGATGGCATCCGATTATCTGGTCGGGCTGGGGACAATAGACGAGCGCATGCTGATCCTGATCGACATCGACAAGTTAATGTCCAGCGCCGAAATGGGTTTGGCTGACCCCAGCCTCGCCTGAGCACACCCCTGGATCACAAGCACGGCACCCGCAAAACAATCAAGGTTACACATCCTGGATTGCATTGACACTCATCTGTTTGTTTAGAGACTGACATGCTAAAAAATATAACCATCAAATCGTTGCTCTTGTTCGTCATGGGCATACTTTCCATCCTGCTGGTCGCGATCGGCATACTCGGCTTGACTTCGCTGGACACCACGAATAAAGCCTTAAAATCCGTCTATGAAGACCGCACCGTTCCTATCGGACAACTGAATACAATCATCACGCTATCAACCATCAATCAACTCGATCTGGCGGCATCGATTTATGGCGACCCGGGTCAAGTCATACCAAAAATGGATGCGATAGAAAAACGCTCGCAAGAAATCAACAAGGCCTTTGCTGCGTACATGGCGACTACTTTGACGCCGGAAGAAAAAATTCTGGCAGAAAAATTTGCCGCTGATCGCAAGATCTTCCTCGACAAGGCGTTGACACCAGCGATTGCCGCCTCGCGCGGCGGCAACGTATTGCGCGTGACCGAGATCGTCAATGGCCCGATGGAAGAATTGATTCTGCCGGTAAGAAAAGGCGTCAGTGCCTTGATCGAGTTGCAATTAAGCGTCGCGAAACACGAGTTCGAGAATTCTCAACAACGCTTTGTCATGGTCCGCAATATTTCCATCGCTGCGATCATCTTCGGGGTCGTGCTGGCAGGCTTCATGGCGTTCTGGCTGATCCGTCTGATCGCGCGTCCGCTGGCCGAAGCCGTAAAGATTGCCAAGAGCGTTGCAGGCGGCGATTTGACCCAGCAAATACATGTGGATTCGACCAATGAAACCGGCCAACTGTTGCAGGCACTCAAGGAAATGAACGAGAGTCTGTCCAACACCGTCGCGACGGTGCGCCACGGCACAGAAACCATTACTGTCGCTTCCGGTGAAATCGCTTCCGGCAATGCCGACCTGTCGAGCCGTACCGAATCGCAAGCCGGCTCGCTGGAAGAAACCGCCAGCTCGATGGAAGAATTGACTTCGACGGTACGCCAGAACGCCGACAACGCGCGCCAAGCAAATCAACTGGTGGTGTCAGCGTCCGAAGTGGCAGTCAAAGGCGGCAGCGTGGTCAGCCAAGTCGTCACGACCATGGGCTCCATCAAAGACAGTTCGCGCAAAATTGTCGACATCATCGGCGTCATCGACAGCATTGCTTTCCAGACCAATATCCTTGCGTTGAATGCCGCAGTAGAGGCTGCGCGTGCCGGTGAACAGGGTCGCGGCTTTGCGGTGGTTGCGAGCGAAGTACGTAATCTGGCGCAGCGCAGTGCCAGCGCAGCAAAGGAAATCAAGGCTTTGATCGACGATTCAGTGAACAAGGTCGATGTCGGCAGCAAGCTGGTTGATCAGGCGGGTAGCACGATGGAAGAAATCGTCAACTCGGTCAAACATGTGGCCGACATCATGAGCGAGATCACCTCCGCCAGCCAGGAACAGAGTGATGGCATCGAACAGGTGAATCAGGCGATCAGCCAGATGGATGAAATGACCCAGCAAAATGCTGCGTTGGTCGAGCAGGCTGCAGCCGCTGCGCAAAGCATGCAGGATCAGGCAGTCGAGTTGTCGCGCGCGGTCAGCATCTTCCGCCTGGGTGGCAATAGTGCGCCACCGGCGGCGATCCCCAAGCGCGCGACACCTGCGTTGTCACAAGCCAAGCCGAAAGCAAAGGCGGCCATCGCTGCACCGGAGCAAAAACGTCTGACCACAGAGAATCTGCAAAAATCGGTGACAGCAAACAAGGGTGGCGATGATTGGGAAGAGTTTTAAACTGCGCGCGCAACAAATAACGGGCTGATCGTTCGGCCTGTTTGCAATATGCGTTTCAACACACGATGCATGCACATCAGTCCATCTGGTTTGCATGCATTTTTCATTCGGCAGATCGATATTCCACTGCGCCGGCGATGATGCTGGCCGGGATATTGCCTCAACACTTGTGGCCTGGCGGGTGGCACGCAATCAAAGCATGCCTCAGCGCGGATAAAAAGGCGGCGTGGTAATTGTTCTTGCACCGGGTTTGATAGACAATGGTGCGCTTGGCAATTGGAATGCCGCTTGCCAGCGACAGTTGAACCTGAATCTTTCCGCGTCCTCATTTTTCACTGAATTGAACATGACCTCATTGAGCAAGAAAAAAGCCGCCCCATCCTCGGACAAGCTACCTTTTATAGTCAGAAATTCCCCGATACACGGACGCGGCGTCTTCGCCACGCGCAACATCCCTGCTGACACTTTCCTGATTGAGTACGAAGGCGAGCGTATCAGTGACAAACAGGCAGCCAAGCGACACGGTCTGGACCCGGAAAATCCTTATCACACGTTTTTCTTCAGCCTGGAAAGCGGCAAGATGATCGACGGCGGCGTCGATGGCAGCGATGCACGCTGGATCAATCACGCATGTGAGCCGAACTGCGAAGCACGCGAAGAAAAGAAACGCGTCAACATCTATGCGATCCGCGACATCAAGCGCGGGGAAGAACTGAACTACGATTACGGCCTGGTGGTGGAAGATCGCCAGACCAAGGCTTTGAAAAAAGCCTATGAATGCCGCTGCGGTGCGGAAACCTGCCGCCACACGATGCTGGCACCGCCAGAAAGAAAACCGCGCAAGAAAAAAGACAAGGCGAAGACCGGCAAAAAGGACTGATGAAATAAAAAGGCGGGCGACTTCACAGTCACCCGCCTTTTTTAACACTGATATCCGGCGCTTATGTCTGGCAGTTAGCCAGGGCTGAATATCTTCAGTCCGACAATTCCACTGACGATCAACAGGATGCAGATAATGCGCGCCACAGTCGCCGGCTCACCCAGCAATATCATTCCCAGAGTGACGGTACCCACCGCGCCTATTCCGGTCCACACGGCATAAGCTGTCCCCACCGGAAGCGTCTTCATCGCAAAACCCAGCAACACGATGCTGATCACCATCGCCGTCACCGTGCCGACAGTCGGCCATAGTTTGGTGAAACCATCCGTGTATTTGAGCCCGACGGCCCATACAACTTCAAACAAACCTGCAACCACAAGAATTAGCCAAGGCATATTTGGTTTCCTCACATTGCCGAGGCCGTCCTCGATTGAAGATGGAGCAGTAGGGTCGTCCCCACGTCCTTGAGAGAAAGTATGTGCCACGAAAACACACGTTTGCGTGTCGGCAATCGAGGTTACCGGCACGTAATCAAATCTTAGCAAAGAATGAAATATCTGGCAGAACCAACAGGAATGTTGAATCTATTGAAACAGCGATTGGGGGAAACGAGGATTTTTGTTTATAGCGCAGCAAATAAAGCCATCTATATTCACAAATGGAATATCTGATATTGGAAATTGAAATTGGTGCAACCAGGCAACACTACCTATAATTCAGTTGTCTCCTCTATGTCTCCTCCTTTGATATAGATTTAGCCCGCCTTCTTGTGCGGGCTTTTTTTTTGCCCGCTTGATTTTGACCGCAAATATTACCGAATATTGCTGCAATAACAAAATCGCGAAGCGCGCCAACCTAACAGCAAATGATATTCACAAATCGAATATCGGATATCAGAAAAGAGAATTGGCCTTGGTCATGGGTGCCACCCTATACTTCGGTTGTCTCCTCTATGTCTCCTCCTTTGATATAGATTTAGCCCGCTCCCGTAGCGGGCTTTTTTTTTGCCCGGACGCCTGACACTTCATCGTCAGGCTTGTATTTAGGGTGCCTTATAACAGAAACAATCTTTTGCATGATCGTTCACCATGCCAATCGCCTGCATGTACGCGTAGATGATGGTCGAACCGACGAACTTGAAGCCGCGTTTGGCAAGGTCTTTTGATAACTGGTCCGACAAAGGCGTCTTGGCCGGCGTTTCACTGATGCTCTTGCGCTTGTTCAAAAGTGGCTTGCCATCCACGTATGCCCATAAAAACGGATCCAGACCACCGACGTCTTCCCGCAGGCGCAAATAGGCCTGCGCATTGTTGATGGTCGCCGCAACTTTCAGGCGGTTGCGCACGATGCCTGCATTCGCCAGCAGTTCGGCGACTTTGTTGGCGTCGTAACGCGCTATTTTTTCCGCATCCCATTGATCGAAGGCGATGCGATAGTTCTCGCGCTTGTTGAGGATGGTGCACCAGCTCAAACCGGCCTGCGCCCCTTCCAGATTCAACATTTCAAACAGACGTGTTTCATCGTGGCAAGGCACGCCCCATTCTTCATCGTGATATTTCAGATAAAGCGGATTGTCCGGATTGGCCCAGCTGCAGCGTGTAATCGTCATGATATGTAGGGTGTCGAAAGGATGAGTCGCATGGCGAAACATTATCGCCTATGCGCTGTCCGTCGGCAGCGTGCACCATTTAATCGCTTGTACAAATTTCTGCCTTGGTCAAAAATGGCGCCTTGATTCTACGCCGGCAACTTGCAGCAGGATCCGAGATCGTCCCGCTCGTCCATCCGCAACTGAAACGCCGGCACTCCATCAGCCCTCACCCACTTCATACTTGCATGCCTTCCGAGAAAAAATCACAGCATAGAGTCGCCGTCATTGGCGGCGGCCCAGCCGGATTGATGGCAGCGGAAGCATTGATTACTCAAGGTATCGCCGTGGATTTGTACGATGCGATGCCGTCGGTAGGGCGCAAGTTTTTGCTGGCCGGCAAAGGCGGCATGAACCTGACGCATACTGACGAGAGTGCGGCATTTTTATCGCGCTACGGCGCACGCGGAGCGCAGATCGCGCCAATGCTGCAGGACTTCGATCCCGAAACCCTGCGCGCATGGGTACACCAGCTTGGCATTCCCACCTTCGTCGGCTCTTCAGGTCGCGTATTTCCGACTGATATGAAAGCAGCGCCGTTATTGCGTGCATGGCTCAAACGCCTGCGCGATGCGGGCGTCGCGTTTCACATGCGTCATCGCTGGCTGGGCTGGGATGACATGCAGCATCTGCGCTTTGCCACGCCGGACGGTGAAATCGCCATTCACGCCGATGCCGTCGTCCTCGCATTGGGCGGCGCGAGCTGGGCACGACTGGGTTCCGATGGCGCATGGCTGCCACTGCTCAAGCAACACGGAATAGATGCGGCGCCCTTGAAACCGGCCAACTGCGGTTTCGATATCGCGTGGAGTGAACATTTCAGGCAGCGTTTTGCCGGACAGCCAATCAAGTCCGTGGTCGCCAGTTATATCGCAATCGATGGCAGCGAAACCAAACGCCAGGGTGAATGCATGGTCACGGCGACCGGGATTGAAGGCGGTTTGATTTATGCACTGTCGGCTCCGCTACGCGAACACATTGCAAAGTACGGCAATGTCATAGTGCACCTTGATCTGGCACCGGGCAAAACATTCGAACGGGTATTGGCCGAGGTTGCTTCCGGACGCGGTTCGCGCTCGATGGCCAGCCATTTGCAAAGCAAGGTCGGGATTGCCGGGGTGAAGGCCGGCTTGCTACGTGAATGCGCGAGCAAGGAAGATTACGCCGATCCGCGGAAACTGGCGCAGGCCATCAAGGCTTTGCCGATCACACTACATGCGACACGCCCGATAGATGAGGCAATTAGCAGTGCGGGCGGTGTCATGTTTGAAGCGCTAGATGAATGCCTGATGGCGCAAAACAAGCCGGGCGTATTCTGCGCCGGCGAAATGCTGGATTGGGAAGCGCCAACCGGCGGCTACCTGCTCACCGCCTGTTTTGCCAGCGGTCGCCGCGCCGGCCTGGGTGCCGCCGCATGGCTGCAATCAAAAATGGTGGAATCGGCTGATTAAGCGGCTGATTCCACCGCGAATGAAACTGACTGCAAAAGCGGTCTGTAGAAGCCGATTGCAGAATCAGGCTGTGCTAAACCATCCCCTTATCCATCAGTTCCTTCTTGACGTAGGCATAGAACACCGGGGCGGCAATCACACCCGGTATGCCGAAGATCGATTCCATCACCAGCATCGCGGTCAATAATTCCCAGGTGCGGGCATTGATGTGGTGCCCGATGATTTTCGCGTTCAGGAAGTATTCCAGCTTGTGTATCGTGATCAGGAATAACAAAGAGCCGAATGCCGTGTGCAATGAATGCGACAAGCCGATTACCACGATTATCGTGTTTGAAATCAGATTGCCTATCACCGGCAGCAAACCGACGAAAAAGGTCACCAGGACCATGGTTTTGCGCAAAGGCAGCTCAATGCCGGCGAGCGGCAGAATCACGATAAGGTAAATGCCCGTCAATACTGCATTGATGGCAGCAATCCGTACCTGCGCAAATACGACATCGCGAAACGCGGCATGCAAGGCGACGACGCGCAGATGGAGAGCGGCAGCCAGCGGCTGATAACTGCGGCTTCTTGTCGTGTCATACAGCGCAGACATCGCACCGATGATCATGCCGATCAGGACATGCGCAATAGTGCGACCTGCTTCGCTGCCCATCGAGCGTGCTTCCAGTGCATGCGTGCGCAGCCAGTTGGTCATCATGTCGCTCAACGCCTGCGCATCGACCGGAATGTAAGCGGCCAGCCATGCCGGTATCTGTCCGCGCGAGGCTTCCAGAATATCTGCCATTTTTTGCAGCAACACTGAAATTCTGCCGGCATCGCTTTGCAAAAAACGAATGCAACCCCAGATCGCCACCACCAGAAAAGTCACAATCAGAATGCTCAACAAGGCTACCGCCAATACCTGCGCCCTGCGACCCACCAGATTTCTGCCCAGCTTGGGAGCCAGCAACTGCACCAGGGAATACACCAGCAAGCCGGAGAACAGCGCCGCCAGCAAGCCCTGATGCAAGACCAGGAACAGTGCCATGCCTGCCAGCAGATATGAAGCAATCTGTATGTAATACGAATTGGATTTGGATGGGACAGACATGAACGCGCCGATACAGGTGAATATATTATTTCAATGGAATAGGATTATTGCGCGGTACCGGCACGGCCGTCACACCATTCTTCGGGCTACCTTCAATCAATCTGTCGGAATACGTCAGATACACCAGCGTATTACGCACCGGATCAACCACACGCACTATATGCAGCCGTTTGAACAAGATCGATTGTCGTTCGGAAAACACATCTTCCTGCTGTGGCAATTTGCCGGTGAACTGCAGTACATCGCCCACCTGGCGACAGGCGATAGACGCATCCGCCGTATCTTCTGCCAGGCCGACAGTACCGCTGATGCCGCCGGTACGTGCGCGTGACACAAAGCAGGATACGCCTTTCACTTTTGGATCGTCATAGGCTTCGATCACAATGCGATCGTTCTTGCCCAGAAAGCGGAAGACCGTGCTGACTTCACCTATCTCCTCTGCATGCCCAGGCAGTGCAAGGGCGCTTGTCATCAATAGCATTGCCATAAAAAATTTTTGCATAACATCTCCATCTTTTACTGCAAGTTTTCATCCGGGTTGAAAGCGCATGCCCGCCATGTCGCAAACTGTGCAATCGGCCTGCACTCAAAGCAGACAGATTACGCACATAGTCGACAACTGAACAGCCATGTATGCAAAGTACCGCGAAACAAGTTCATTCATGACGCGACAAGCTGTGACAGCGGAATCGGATGCAGCAGGCTGGCCAAAATGTCATAATTCCGCATCCATTCATCTCTACAGGAACCGCCCATGATTCTCGAACTCGTTGATATCCGCATCCAGCCCGGCAAGCAAACCGAATTTGACGCCGCCGTGCAGCGCGGACTGGAACAAGTCATCGCCAACGCAAAAGGCTACAAGGGACACGTCATCAACAAGTGTATAGAGACGCCGGAGCGCTATGTAGTTCAGATTTACTGGGAAACGCTGGAAAATCATACTGTCGATTTCCGCGAATCTCCGGCATTTCAGGAATGGCGCGGCATCGTCGGCCCGTTCTTTGCCGGCCCTCCCGCGGTTGAACATTTCAATCAATTATCGAAATCGGCTTAAGACAACTGCCTAAAGCGCCAATCTCTAATACATATGAAAAAACCTCGTCCCTGCAATCGCAGACACGAGGTTTTTTCATGATGCAGGCATCACACTCACATCATCAGCAAGCGATCAGCTCTTCTCGGGGTGATAGCTTTTGAAACTATCCGCATATTCACGGAAATTTTCGCGCAGCATCTTTTCATATTCGGTACGAAAGTAAGTAACTGCCGCCTCCAACTGCTCCTTGAACACTGCTTCTGATGGCGCGTCGGCAGACGACACGAACGCACCAAAGCGTGCGCTTGCATACATCATGGCTGCGCACACCTGACCGTGGGCCGCGCGCTTCGCGTTTTCATTGGCAAGCTGAATGAAAGTGTCCGCAATGTCCCAGAATTTTTGATTCGGATCCGGCGGTGTTGGCGGTTTTCTGGAAATATCTTTTGCCTTGAAATTGTCGTCGCTCATGATGAAATAGTTAGTAAGAAATTTTAATAGGGGATTGCACCACGCAGTCTCGCTGATCCTGGATTGCTGCGCGCCTGCACCAGGCAACAGTCTGCGCAAAGCAGCGTCGCATGCATTCTTTAGCCGAAGTTTTCGGCAAGGTCGCATGCAACTGCTTGTTGCGTTTGCAGCACTATAGCGCAAAATCGAAATGGCCTAGCTGCGTAGCGCTCGTTAGCTTAGGCTGCAAAAAAGGACGAGCAAGCGCAGCTTTGTCAGTGGGCTCCCGTCGCCAATGCAACAAACTCGCCGGTCAGGCGCCCCGCCTGCTGACCTTCATATTCGAGCACGGCCGTTACCGCAATTCGTGCACGACCCTTGCGTTCCAGCGTACGGACAAAGCGCGACCAGTCGGTGTCATCGTCAATAAACGAACGTGCAGTAAAAGTGCCTGAAATAGGCAGTAAATAATTCATCGTATTGCTTTGGATAACCAGTTGACTGTTGACGGCGACGTTTTTCAGTCGGGTATGCAGCAAGGACCAGGCAGCCAGAATCGCAACTGCGGAAGCACTGCCGCCAAATACGGTTTCCTTGTGGTTGATGTTAGGTGCGAGCGGCGCGCGCAGCACGACTTCATCCGGCTGCACACTCAGCACTTCTACCTGCATCGCCCGGGATAGCGGAATGTGATCGTATAAATATTGTTGCACCGTTTGCTCGTCCAAACTACCTCCTCATGTACAACATAGTTCGTTCTGTCTGCTGAATTAAGCAGGCCTGACAAATCTCTGCAACTGACGATTGTGTAACCGTCCCAGCAATATCATCGCAACCGTAGCGCCCAGGAATGCCAGCCACATATCGGATTGCGTATCCCATTGATCGCCCTGCGTGCCGAGAAATTCATCCGCGCCCTGTCCCATGATCAGCGCCGCCCACCATTCGATCAATTCATACCAGGCACTGATCGCCATCGCGACGCAGATGGCAAGAAAGGCGATCATTTTTTTGCCGTTCACATAGTTGCCGCGCACGAAAATTTCCTTCGCCACCAATGCAGGTACCAGGCCTTGCCAAAAATGTCCCAGTTTGTCGTAAGGATTGCGCGCCAGCGACAACCAGTCTTGCACCCAATTACCGACCGGCACACGCGCATAGGTATACGTGCCGCCGCCAATCAAAATCAGCGCATGCAAAAAGATCAGCGCATATAGCAAGGTCGTCAGCGGAAAGCGTTTGTAGGTAAAAGCCAGCACCGGCAATGCGATCAGTACCGGCATGACTTCCATTAGCCAGGTCAATCTGTCGTAGGGACGGATGGCAGAAACGCACAAGGCGACGATCAATATCGCGGCTGCGATCAGCAAGGCGGTTTGTTGCGCAGTAACAGATTGCTTGTTTTTCATAGTCACCAATTTTATGGTCAAGTCGATATCAGGATGGATGCCGGTATGCCGACACCTTACAACAACACAGCGGTTGGAAATTCCTATTTGCAGGCGACGCGACTATAATAAGCAGCCCGGCAAACACTGCGGTGCACAGCATCCATCAGGTTAGCCTGATAATTTTCACCTCCATTCTACGGTAACGTTTTGCAATGAGAATGACGAAAGCCACGCATAGATTTGCCAGCTGGATCGCCTGTTTCGCGATTCTGATGGCATCGCTTGCGCCTTCGATTTCTCACGCGGTCGCTGCCGCGAAAAGCGTACCCAATGCATGGATGGAAATTTGCACGGTCACCGGCAGCAAGATGGTGACGGTCGATGCAGATCAAGATGCGCAAACGTCGGCACCGGTCGAAAAGACCATGCACTTCGAGCATTGTCCGTTTTGCCTGAACCACACTGTATCCGCCGAAATGCCTCCAGCCGCTGACTTTGTCATGCCGGTTATCAGCGGCGACCACGTTCTACCTTCGCTGTTCTATCAGTCACCGCGCCCGCTGTTTGCATGGGCCGTTGCACAACCACGCGCTCCTCCAGCTTTCTCCTGATCTCGCCGAGTACCGATAGTCGCGCTTGCTGATGGCAAGCGGCCGCCTGTCGGCGTTGTTCTCTATCGAAACAGGAGCTTGTCATGTCTACACGACGCAAGTTTTTTATCGCACTGAATATTGTCGCCGTCTGCATCGCGATGCTTTCATATGCCGCATACCGTACTACACCTTCCGAATACAAGGTTTATGGCCCCTCTGTAGAAATACAGCTTGTGCCTATCCATACCGTGCCGACAGAAAAGTCTGCTGGCTGCGCACCGTCATGCATCATCACCAGTCGCACCGAGCTAGGCCTGAACAAGTAACTGGCTGCGCTTAAATACGTTCCCGAATATCCATTCGCTTAACTCATCAGGAGTAAATTTCATGAAAAAATTGTTGCTTGCATCCGTCCTTTCGATAGTCCCAGCCATATTGCTGGCACAGGTTACGGTCACCGATCCATGGGTACGCGCCACTGTTCCGGCGCAAAAAGCCACCGGCGCTTTCATGCAACTAACCAGCAAGACGGATGCGCGCCTGGTTGAAGCAAGCTCGCCCGGCCTGCGAACTGAAATTCACGAAATGGCCTTGCAAGACAACGTCATGCGCATGCGCCAGCTTGACGGGCTCGATCTGCCTGCAGGCAAAACGGTAGAACTTAAACCCGGCGGCTATCACGTCATGTTTTTCGACGTCAAAAATCAAATCAAGGAAGGCGATGTCATTCCGCTGAAACTGGTATTTGAAAGCAAGGATAAGAAGCGTGAAACAGTGGAATTGAAAGTGCCTGCGCGTGGGCTAAACAACGCCATGCCCGCAAAAAATAGTCATTCTGGACACTAAGAATCCATGCCCTCCGTTTGCAAAACTTGGCGACCTGAATGACATTGCACCGTTATCGTGGTGCGCTTGTGAGCTGGATCGCATTTTTCGCGATCTTGCTAGGATCGCTTGCGCCTTCGATTTCGCATGCACTCAAAGCGAAAAGTACGCAGGATGCATCATGGGCTGAAATATGCTCCGCCGACGGCACGCGCTTTGTTCACGTGGAAAACCAGCGCCCCGATTCCTCTGCTCCGTCAGAGCATGACCTGCATATGGAAGATTGCCCATTCTGTTTGAATCATGCTGGCGGGCTTGGTTTGCCGCCGTCCAGCATATATGCGATACCCGTAACAACCAGTAGCTCGACACAGCCATCGCTGTTTTATCAATCCCCTCATCCTCTCTTCATATGGGCCGCGGCACAGTCGCGCGCGCCGCCTCATCTGCTGTAAGCCATGGCCTGTGGCGCGCTTGCCTGAATAACGCCGCCCACGTCATCCGTATTACCGATAGTGGCCGACACAGTCGGGCTGTTTGCAAGACAGCCACCACCACACCTGCCGCTTTGCCAATTATAAAAATGGCGCGCATGCGCCCATCTGATGCTGGAGATTTTTCATGTTGTTACGCCTCACACCCTTGTCCGCCTCCCTTGCAGTTGCGCTGACCTGCTGGAATACCATTGCCGTGGCACAGGCCACGCTCCCTATCCCCGATGAAGTTCTCGGTGAAGTCGTTGTATCGGGCTCACGTACTGCCACACTGCTATCAGAAACACCGGTTGCCATCGGCGTCGTGCATGAAGAAGAACTCAAGCGCGACAAGCCGAAAACCGTCGGCGACATCATCAACCGAATTCCAGGTGTGTACTGGAACGATCTCGGCAATGAACAGCACAGCATGGGTATACGCCAGCCGTTCAATACCAACGCCGTATATCAATATCTTGAGGATGGCATTCCTATCCGTCCGCTGGGTGTGTTCAATCACAATGCCTTGAACGAAATGAACATGGCGGCCAGCGAAAGTGTGGAGGTAGTCAAAGGCGCGGCATCATCGCTGTATGGCAGCAATGCTGTGGGCGGCGCGGTCAACTTCATGACGGCACGGCCGTCACTGACGCCATATGCCAGTGTCGGCGTACGTTACGACAATATCAACGGCTTCAAACGGGTCGACACTGTGGCCAGTGATACCTGGGGTGACCTGGGTTTACGGTTCTCCCACTACAGCTCCAGACGCGACCACGACAATTGGCAGGAATACAGCAATGCCAGCAAAGATTCTTTCTCACTTCGTGGCGATTACAAACTCAGCGCGTCGTCTGTGCTGCGCGCCACGGTGATCCACACCAATCTTGACTCCGCTACCAGCGGCGGGGTGTTTGAAAACGACTATCGCAACAACCCGGGTAAAAGCATCAACACCTTCACCTATCGCAAGGACAAGGCAACCCGCGCCAATCTTGCCTGGGAGGGTGAGTTGATAGAAAACGGCATCACCACGGTGACAGCTTTCCACAGGGAAAACGATCACGGGCAATTGCCTTCATATGGAATCCGCTGCCCTCAGGTGGCGGGAGCAACCGTTTGTAGCGGCACCGAAAATAACAACCATGTTGAATCGCTGGGCCTGGACATCAAACATCAGCAGGAATTTGCATGGCTGCGCTCACGTCTCGTCACCGGCGTCTATCTGGATAGAAGCAAGAATCCCTATGTCAGCAACAATTTGACCGTTGCCCGCGATCCGGTTTCCGGAAAATATCTCAGCTACACACCGTCCGCGACCTTGGCCGGCAAGCGTGACTACGAAGCCGACATCGACAATAACGCTGTCTTTGCCCAATTTGAAATGTCGCCGACGGAAAGACTGCGGCTGGTAATGGGCGGACGCTACGATGCCATCAATTACGCCTACACCAACAAGCTGGCGCCCGGCGGCAGCAGCAATTTCGGCGCGCCCAACGAGGATCGCAAGTTTTCCAGCTTCAGCCCGAAAGTTGGCGCGACCTATGCGATCAGTACACAGACCAGCGTGTATTCCAATATCAGCAAAGGCTTTGTGCCGCCGGAAGTCAGTCAGTTGTATGGCAGCAGTGGGATTCCGGATTTGAAACCGGCGACTTACAACAACTATGAACTCGGCTTGCGCATGGCGTTTCTGGAAGGTGCGGTAAAGCTGGATTCCGCCGTGTATCGCCTTGAAGGCCGCGACACCATCGTCAGCTTCAGCCTGCCAGGCAACCAGAGTGAAAATCGCAATGCCGGTCGCACCCGCAGCCAGGGTATCGAGCTGGGCCTGACGCTGGAAAAAGGCGCATTCGATGCGCGCTTCGGCACCACGATTGCGAAACATCGATTCCTTGAATACCGCGCCTCATCATCGCTCGATTACAGCGGTCGGGAAATGCCTCAGGCACCGAGCAATATCACGACGGCGGAAGTCGGTTACAAGCCGATCAAGGATGCGCGTGTCGCACTGGAAGTCGTCAATCAGGGCAAGTACTGGATGAACAATGCCAACACGGTTCGCTACCCCGGCCACACGCTGCTGAATGTGCGCGGCTACTACGATGTAAGCAAAGGATGGCAGGCGTGGGCGCAGGTACGCAATCTGGCGGATCGTCGCTATGCGTACAACGCCAGTAGTTCCTACACCGGCACCGGCACGTATACCCCCAACCTGCAGAACAGCTACACACCGGGTGAGCCGCGCAGTGTGATGGTCGGACTGAGCTATACGTTTGACAGCAAATAAGCAAGGGCAGCAAGCAGTGCTGGATGACACCGGCACTGCCGCAAACAGACAGGAGAAAACCATGCAGCACGCTACAAATCAAGCCACGTCACAGGAAACGCGCGGGCCGTCCATCTTGGCCCGTCGCAAGAGTCTATTCTGGCGCATCCACTTCTGGGCCGCGCTGATCGCATCGCCGTTTGCATTGATCGCAACGCTGACCGGGATCTTGTACATTTTCTCACCGCAAATCGAAGAGGCGCTGTATGCCGACATCGATCACGTGACTGCAACTGGCAATATGCTTTCGCTGGATGAGATCGTCGAGGCCGCGCGCGATGCGGCACCGCACGGCGCGGTGTTGCGTTCCGTGATTCCCGCGCTGAGCGCGACCGATAGTGTACGTTTGCTGTTCATGGTGCCGGATGCCACTGGCGGCATGAACAGCGCGGGCGGCGAACACGCGGCACACAGCCATAGTGCTGCGGCCAAGGCTGCAGACGCGGTGGTAACACCATCACGTTCGGTGCGCTCCAAACCGCCGACCATCGCCTACGTCAATCCTTACGATGCAAAAGTGCTGGCCATGATGCCTTCCGAAGAACGCTTTGGCAGCTGGTCCAAACGTTTGCATTCATCGCTGCTGCAAGGCGAAAACTGGCGCTGGATGGTGGAGCTGGCAGCGAGCTGGTTGATGGTCATGCTGCTCACCGGCGTTTATCTCTGGTGGCCGCGCAACGGTGAAAAGACACTGCCGCAACGCGGCACATCGGGGCGCAAGTGGTGGGCGCAATGGCACAGCTTTGTCGGTGTCGTATTGAGCATCATGAGTTTGGTGATCCTGACCACCGGCCTGACCTGGAGCAAATATGCCGGCGACCAGGTACGTCTCGCACGTGACAGCATCGGCCAGGCGCCACCGCAGGCACCGCCGAATCTGAAATCCCTGCCGATAGAAGGCAAGTCCGCCATGACATGGCAGGCGGCGGTCGATGCGGCGCGCAGACAGGCGCCGGAAGTCTCGCTGCAATTGACCGCACCGCGCGGTGCAACAGGTACCTGGCGTGTCAATAACTACGACCGCTCGCAGCCGGAAAAACGCGTGGACATGGTGCTCGATTCATACAGCGGCAACGCCCTGTTTTATGCAGGCTGGAAAGAGCAAACCGTGTTTTCCAAAGCAACCGGCATCGGCATTCCCTTCCATCGCGGCGACTTCGGCTTGTGGAATCAGCTGGTGCTGCTGGTGTTCGGACTGGGCGTGGCGTTTTCGCTGATATCGGGCTGGGTGATGTTCTTCAAGCGGCGCAAGGGCGGCTCCTTCGGATTGCCGAAACTGTTGCCAGGCGCATGGAAATCGACACCTGTCGCCGCGGGCATATCTGCTGTTTTTTTGTGCAGTGTCATGCCCTTGCTGGCGGTGTCCGCGGCTTGCCTTGCCGTGCTCGAAATCGTCCTGCATGTTCGAACGATCAACGCGAACGCCGGCTGACTGCTAGGAAAGCGATATCAGATGTTACTATCCTGAAACTGTCTCAGATCTTGTGTATGCATTCCGCAAGGTCATGCGTTAGAGCAAATCAGGATTCACAATCTGGTATCGCCTCTATAGCGATGTTGATGCACATGCGTCGGACTCAGGAAGCTTATGACGATAGTCACGGTATTCAACCAGAAGGGCGGCGTCGGCAAAACCACGACAGCCCTGAATCTCGCGGCGGCACTAATGCGGCGCGGATGTCTACCGTACGGTATCGACCTGGATCCGCAAGCGCACTTGAGTTCCATTGCCAACGTGGTGGCCAGTTCCGGCGACGACACGATACTTAGTTTATTTCAGCGCAATCGGCCGCTACGCGAGTTGGTGCGCATCTCGCCGAATAACGACCTCCGCATCATCCCCGCCCATCTTGAATTGTCGAAAGTCGATACTTTATTCGGCAAGGGTTTCGACGTCGTCAATATGCTCAACGCCCATCTACGCGGCGAAAAATTGCATGACGAACTGACGCCAGTGATGATCGATTGCTGTCCATTAATAGGCGTGTTGTCCCTGAACGCGATCTTTGCCTGCGATTGCATGATCGTGCCGGTATCGGCCGATCACCTGTCGGCAAAGGGCGCGATGCAGATCGACAAAACCTTGAGGGCACTGGAACCGGTATTGAAACGCCGCATCGACCGGCGTTACCTGCTGACGCGTTTCGACGGACGGCGCAAGATGGCGTGGGAAGTAAGGAAAATGCTGGAAGACAAATTTGGCGCAGACGTCTGCCGCACGCATATCTCGGAAAATGTCAGCCTGGCGGAGAGCCCCGCCTATAACAAAACCATTTTCGAGCATGCGCCCAGCAGTCGCGGCGCGCAGGACTATGACACCCTGCTCGACGAGTTGCTGGCCGACGGCTTTATCAAAATCAGGGAAACAGAGGAATCCGAACTAGCGCGAAATGAGTGACAGAATATCGTCAACCGAATGCGATATTCCCGGGCGCATCACCTGCCCCTTGATATCGCAGCGCAATACTTCGCAATGGCGATACATCTGTTTTAATTTGCGTTCAGCATCTGCGCGATCCATGCCACCGATCACGATACTTTCTATTTTCTGGCCTTCGCGCGTCTTCACTGAAAAATCAAATTTCAACATGAATACCCCTCACAGAATCGAATAATTCGCATTACCCCTCCTAGCATGTCAGTAAACACCACTATGGTGCAAGACTTTCATTGTCTAGATGTAACGTTTCTTTGCAAAAACACACCATTTTTGTCATATAAAGTGTCCATCTCCGTGCAAAATGTATGAAATTCGTCACAAATTCACGAAATCCACGCACTAACATCAGAAATCAAAGGCGACAATAGCTTTAAGGCAAGATTCAGGCCAATTGTGTAATGCAGGCAAAATTTCGATATGGGCTTCACGCAACCATTTAGTAGATGTACAGTCACAAAAGGTCATCCTCCCATTTTTCAAGGATTTCTCATGCGCATAGACATTTACCGAAGAGCAGAGCACGCGGGTCATTTTTCCTATCTCGCAGTACCCGAAGGCAAGATGATTCCGGAGGAAGTCGTCAACACGGATTGGGAGCCCACAGACCGCGCCGTCGATCTGGCAGATGGCGCCACGCATCTACCGGATTTCGCCATCGACAATCCACTGGCGCAAATCGAATCCAAGGGATATGCCATCACCAGCGTGAAAAATTTATAGATCACGTAATGGTAGTGCGGGTAGTGCGAAGCCCCCGCCGTTCATTTGGTGAGCGGTCGGGTTTTCATTCACCTCGGATTCAAAACCTCTGATGCAAAACATATATGCATGCATTCCGTACGATTGATACGTCAACCTGCATGCGCATTTCAATCAGCGCGGTACTGGCAGTTGCCTGCACGATCCCCATTTCATCCTTCGCACAAGATGGCGGCAGGGCAAGTGCGACGCGCATCGAAGTCATTGCGCAAAATCTGGATCATCCGTGGGCTATCGCCTTCATAGACAGGCAACGGATGCTGGTCACCGAACGATCCGGCAATCTGCGCGTGGTACAAGCAGGCGCGGCACCTTCAGCACCCATTAGCGGCTTACCCAGAATCGAGGTCGGCGGTCAGGGCGGCTTGCTCGATGTCATTACCGATAGCAAGTTCGCCAGCAATCGCCTCATTTATTTTTGCTATAGCGAAGAAGCGAATGCAAAAACCGGCGGCAATGGCAATTCGACTGCGCTGGCCTCCGCACGGCTATCCGATGATGCAAAAAAACTGGAACAGGTAAAAGTATTGTTCAGCCAGAAGCCGAAGTTCAACAGTCGCGCCCACTTCGGTTGTCGCATTGTTGAAAACACCGACGGCACTTTATTTCTGACACTGGGTGATCGCTTCAGCCGCATGCAGGATGCGCAAACCCTGAACACGCATCACGGAAAAATCGTACGCATACGCAAGGATGGCTCAATACCTGCGGACAATCCCTTCGTCGGCCAGGCTGGCGCATTGCCGGAGATATGGAGCATCGGCCATCGCAATGTGCAAGGCGCAACGCTGGGACTTGATGGGAAATTATGGGCGCACGAACATGGACCGCAAGGCGGCGATGAAATCAATCGGCCGCAAGCCGGCAAGAATTACGGCTGGCCGAAAATTACGTATGGCGAAAATTATGGTGGCGGCAAGATCGGTGAAGGCCTGACGTCGCTCGCCGGGATGGAGCAGCCGCTGCATCAATGGACGCCATCGATTGCACCTTCCGGCATGGCCTTCCTGCGCAGCGACAAGTACGGCAAGGCGTGGCAGGGAAATCTGTTTGTCGGCTCGCTCAAGTTCCGTTATCTGGCACGACTGGAACTCAAGGATGGCAAGGTGGTACGCGAAGAACGTTTGCTGCAGGATCTGGAACAGCGAATACGCGATGTACGTGAAGGGCCGGATGGATTGCTGTACGTCTTGACGGATGAAGCACGCGGACAGCTGTTGCGTTTGCTGCCCGCGCAGTGATGCAATTTTCAGCAGACACCTTCCGCGAGGTATCTACTGAGAACGGTTAAGCCGTTTCCGAAATCGTGTTCAAACTGCCGGCCGTGGTGGCGACGCTCTGGTCGAACTGGCCATACGCCTGCGTCAATTGCTCGACGAGTTTCATCACGGCTTTCATGCTGTTTTGCGCATCGCTCTCGGCACTTTCCGCTGTCGGATGCGTCGCCTGATACGCGACCAACTCTTGCAGACTAACAGTACCATCCTTGTTCGTATCGGCTGCTTCATACGAAGTGCTGTCCGACTCGGATGCATCGCCTGATCCTCCCGATGGTCGTGCGCCGCCGGCGGGTCGCGCCGAGGTGGTCGCCGCGCTGGCATCTACTGCAACGGCCGTGCTGTCGGCAGCCTGATCCGGCCCACCCATTTTCTGCAGGCCTGCGCTCAGTTCCGCCTTGGTGATCTTGCTATCGCCATCAGCATCCAGTGTCTTGAAAATCTGATCGACCTTCTCTGCGTTCGCAGCCGTGTCGCTTGAGTTGGCGTCAAACGCCGCCTGTAATTCTTCCTTGTCGAGATAGCCTTGATTCTTGGTATCGAGGCTGGCGAAAAGATCATCGGTAGACGGTGGCGGCGGCGGTTGACCGCCGGCGCGCGCGATGCGCGAACTGTCGAACTGGGCGTCGAGCGCATCGGCCAGCTGCTTCACGCCATCGGTCAGTTCCTGCTTGGTGATCTTGCCATCTTGATCGGCATCGATCTGGCTGAATAGCTGATCGACATCGGATGCCGAATCCGCCGCCTTGTTACCCAGCGCCGATTGCAAACCGGCTTTGTCGATATAACCCTGGTTGGTGGTGTCGACCCTGGCGAACAAGTCGTTCGCAATTTTTGTCGCATCCGGACGTTGTACTGCCCATGCATTGGTGCCGCTGCTGTTGCCAATTCCGCCGATTGCCATGTCATTCCCCTTTGATTGACGCCGGCAGAGACCGCTATTCCCATGCAGGCGGACTCAGGATGTCAGGTGAATGTATCGGCGGCATGTGCACTTTGTATCGGGATTGATACATTCGGCAGATCTACAACTGTCATAACGGAAATTGCCAAAGCCTTAGCGCGTAATGGCTATGCTGGCGATCAATCCGCCGTCGCCTGCGTTGCGCAAGGTCAGTTGGCCATCGCACTGGATCGCTGCTTCGCGCGCGATCGACAAACCCAAACCCACACCGCCCAGTGCTTTGTTGCGTGACGCATCAAGTCGCACGAAAGGTTCGAATACCGCCTCCATTTTTTCCGGCGGAATACCCGGTCCATGATCGCGCACCTCGATCACCAGCGTCGTCGGTGTATCGATCAGCGATACCACGGCATCGTCGCCATAACGCAGCGCATTCTCGACCAGGTTCATCAGACAACGGCGCAAGGCGATTGGTTTGGTAAACAAGGGTTCGGCTGCGCCCAGCATGCGCACGCTGTCACCATTCGCGCGCGCATCTTCGACGATCACCTCGATCAATGCCTGCACATCCAGCAATTGCAGAGCCTCGTTCGAAACACGCCCGCGCAGATATTCCAGCGTGGCATCCAGCATCACTGCCATCTCGGTGATATCGTCACGCAATTTTTGCTTGGCGTAATTTTCAGCCAGATTTTCTATGCGCAATTTCATCCGCGTCAAAGGCGTGCGCAAGTCATGTGACACCGCTGCCAGAAAACGCTCGCGCTCTTCGATCTGACCGCGCACCTTGTGCTGCATATCGTTGAATACGCTAGCGGTCTGGCGCGCTTCATCGGGACCTTGCACTGTCATCGGCACGCTGTACAAATTGTTGGCCAGTTGCGTAGACGCATGCGCAATCTGTTGCATGGGGCGCGCCAGAAAACGTGCGCCGAACCACGCAGTTGCCGTCAGTGTCAGCAATTGCGTAAGCAAGCCTATCCACAATCCGGGCGGCAAAGGCGGCAAGCTATAGCCAGCAATCTGCAACATCGGCGGCGGTGGCCGATTTGCAGAAAATTCCACGGATCTGGAATCGGCATGGCTATCGAATCGCGGTGGCGGCGGGAAATCACGGCCGTAGAAATTCACCACCAGGATGAAAGTCATCACATGGCTGACAATAATCGCCAGCACGATCAACGCAAACAGGCGCGCGAAAATCGTGTTCGGCAACAGGCGCCTCATCGCACCACCTTGGCATCAAACAGATAGCCTTCGCCGCGTATCGTCTTCAGGAACTTCGGATCTTTCGGATCTTCTTCAAGCTTTTGGCGCAAACGCGAAACCAGCAAATCGATGCTGCGGTCGAATGCGGTCGCATTTTGCCCGCGCGCCGCATCCATCAATTGATCGCGACTCAGCACGCGATGCGGCCTCTCGATGAATACGCTCAGCAAACGATATTCCGCATTCGACAAAGGCACTACCATCCGTTGCGGCGTAATCAGTTGGCGCGCCAGACGATTGATGGTCCAGCCTTCAAACTGCCACTGATCGCCGTTGCCGTCCGCTACGTCGTTTTGCTTCCGGCCATCCCGCGTGCGCCGCAGAATCGTGTGTATGCGCGCCACCAGCTCGCGCGGATCAAACGGCTTCATCACATAGTCATCGGCACCCAGTTCCAGCCCCACCACGCGGTCGGTCGATTCGCCGCGAGCAGTCAGGATGATGATGGGAATATCCGTGCTGGCACGCAGCTGCCGGCACAACGACAAGCCATCCTCCCCCGGCAGCATCAAGTCGAGGATGATGGCATCGAAGCGGGTTGCGGCCATCGCGCTACGCATCGCTACGCCATCACCGACCGCCTGCGCCAGGATCGAGAATCCGGCCAGATAATTCGCCAGCAGATCACGGATTTCCTCGTCGTCATCGACGATCAGCACAGTGGTTGTTTCGCTCATTACTTATTCCATTTTTTGTTGTGTCGGCAGTCTAGCGCGCATGTTTGCAGCGCATTAATTGAGCGGATAATCTCACAAGCTCCGCGCGCTTGCCAAACTGGCGAGCATGCTCGCCACATAAAAAATGCCGATACGCGATGCATAGCGCCTTAGTCACTTACAATAACGACACATCACATTGGAGCACACATGTTTTCAGGACAATCTTTCGAACAAATTCTGCAAAAGAAGAGTACACGCTTGGTTCTTGCCGCGATTTGCACGTATCTCGCGCTGGCGGGCGCCCATCAGTTGTTGACCGGTACCGAGCAGTCTGACTGGTTGCGCGGCGGCGGCAATTTGCTTTTGTGGGGCGGCTTTGCCGTGATGAATATTCTCAAAGCCTATGATCGCGCGACCAAGGGCATCAATATTCCGATCAATATCGGTTTGGTACTGGTGGTGGGTAGCTGGATCGCAAAAATGGAATAAATTTCCACACACGTTTCGAAGGCAAACATTATGCAATTCAGGCATTACAAAGGCGGCATCTACGATTTTGTCTGCGCCGCCAAACTTGAATCAGATCCTGAAACCGTCATGATCGTCTACACAGCGGCCGATGGCTCGTTCTGGACGCGGCCGGAAAAAGTGTTTTTCGAAATGATCGAGCATGACGGAAAAACCGTGCAACGCTTCAGCGCGATCGACGAATAAATAGTTCGGCAAGCGCGGCCTATAAGCGAGAGATTGAGCAGAAATGAGCGGAAAGATAACGTGTACGCACTGATCATCGAAGACAATCCGGATATCGTCGCCAATCTGTATGGCTTTCTCGAGCCTTTGGGATACACACTCGATGTCGCGCTCACGGGTTCCGCCGGTGTTGCGCGCGCCATCCATTCGCACTATGACGTCATCGTGCTGGATCTCGAATTGCCGGGACTGGACGGCATTGAAGTCTGCCGCCAGTTGCGCAAGGAAAGACGGCTCGCCACGCCTATCCTGATGCTGACTGCACGCGACACCGTCAAGGACAAGCTGACCGGTTTTGAAGTTGGTGCCGATGACTATCTGGTCAAACCATTTTCACTGGTTGAACTCGATGCACGTCTGAAGGCATTGGTACGGCGCGCACGCAATGAAACGGTAGAACACATACTGGAATTCGGCGAATTGCGTTTCGATCTGAGCCGTTTCGAAGCCACCCGTGCCGGCCACAAACTGGCACTGACGCCCACCGGTTACAAGCTGCTTGAATCACTGATGCGCAAGGCACCGGCACTCATCACGCGCGAAGAACTGCTGCGCGAAATCTGGGGTGACGATCCGCCTGACAGTGATGCCTTGCGTACGCATATCCATGCGCTGCGGCAGGCCATAGACAGGCCCTTTGCGACACCCATGCTGCGCACCTTGCCTGGCAGCGGCTATCGCCTCGTGAATCAAAATGAACAATAAAGATTCGGGAAATAGCCGATCGCTGAGACGCCGCATCGCCGGCGCATTCATATTGATGGCCTTCATCTTATGCAGTTTCTTTTCGCTCGCATCGTATGTGGCGGTCGAAATGGCAGAAGCGAAGTTGATCGATCACAATCTCAACAAATTGACGAACCAGGTGATCGGCCAGTATTTAAACAAACAGGAATACGAGCTGCCGCCCGATGTGAGTTTTTATGTCGATGAGGATATTCCCGAGACCTTTCGCAAGCTGCCCAAGGGCATACATGAAATTGAAATTGGCGAAACGGAATTCCACGTAGTCGTGCGTGATATGAATGGACACCGTTTTGTCCTGAGCGACGACACCACCGATTTCGAAGATACCGAGTTGCTGATTTTCGCTGCAGTGACAGCGGGCTTCATCGCCAGTATGTTGCTCTCGATCCTGCTGGGATTGGGCTCGGCAAAACGCTTGATTGCGCCGGTGACCGCACTCGCAGAGGCAGTTGAGCGCAATGACGAGCCATCCAAACTGCCGTCACTGGACACCCAAAATGAAATCGGCATGCTGGCACGCGCCTTTGCCAAACGTACCAATCAACTGCAACGCTTTCTGGCGGACGAAAAGCTGTTTACCGGCGATGTCAGTCACGAACTGCGTACGCCGCTAACCGTCATGCTGGGCGCATCTGAATTATTAAAGGTGCGACTCGCACAATCACCTGAAGACCTGGCGGTTGCAGAACGCATACGGCGGGTAGCGGCAGAAGCCTCCGAACGCGTCAGCGCCTTGCTGCTGCTTTCACAATCGCCGGAAACACTGGAAAGAACGCAAGTCTCGCTGACGCATCTTATAGAACGGGAAATAGAGCGCTGCCAGCAATTGCTGGGCGACAAACCAGTCCGCATCGTATTCGAGGATGCAGGACATGTTTGGCTGCATACGCGCGCTGAACTGGCTGGAATTGCAATCGGCAATCTGTTGCGCAATGCCTGCCAGTACACGCAAGAAGGCACAGTAAAAATTTCACTGAGCGCGCAGCAATTAAGCATAGAAGACAATGGCCCGGGCGTCCCGGAAAACGTGCGTGCGCGCCTGTTCGAGCGCTTCGTGCGCGGCACCGAAAATCCTTACGTCGGCTCAGGTTTGGGTCTGGCGATAGTCAAACGGGTGGCCGAGCATCTGGGTTGGCAAATCGCATATACACGGCCAGATAGCGGCGGCAGCCGCTTCGTACTGAGCTTTCCATCCAGTTTGGATACGACCTCTGCTTAAAATGACAAGAATTTGTCATCAACCTAGGCTTTTCCACCCTGTTTTCAATGCTCAAGATGGTTTTTCTCACAGGCGGCTTCTCTCATTCAGGGCTCTTAACGCCCACTTAACGGCGTCATCGATAGCGTAACGACTTCCTATATAAGTCGGTATGCGCCTTGAAAACTTCCCAAGTTGCAAAAAGCCCGGTTGCCATCGCCAATAGCGGCAACCTACTGTCATTTTCACTATTTGACCGTCTCCCCGCCATCAGCGTTGAGAGGCTCGGCATTTTCGCGAGCCTGTTTTTCTCCCTGACGTGCAATCATCTTTTCTTCTCGGCGGCACTGGCGCAGCGTGACTGGTCGCGACCCGCCTCATGGCTGTTTGCAGCGGCAGTTTTTGTCGCAATCACGGCCTTGCAAGGCACGGCTTTATTGATCGTACTCAATCGCTGGAGCGCGAAGCCGGTATTGATGCTGCTGTTGATGGTTACTGCAGCCGCCACTTACTATATGGACAAGTACACGGTTTTCTTTAATTCGGAAATGGTCAGAAATATTCTGCGTACCGACATCAAGGAAGCAAGTGAATTGTTCTCGCTGAATTTCTGCATACATATGCTGGTATACGGCATCTTGCCATCACTGCTGGTATGGAAACTGCGCCTGAAAAAAACCACCTTGCGCCGTGCCGCCTTGCTACGCATCGCCTATGTGATCGGCGCGCTCGTCATCGCGACTGGTTCTATCCTGCTGGTATTCCAGGATTTTTCTTCGCTGATGCGCAATCAAAAAGAAGTACGCTTCCTGATCACGCCGAGCAACTATCTTTTCTCGCTGGCGCGCGTCGTCTCGATAGATACTGCACAAGCCGGTGTACCGAAAATTCCTATCAGCGCCGATTCCCACATGGCAGCGAGTTGGGGCAAGCGCACCAAGCCAGCGCTCTTCGTGCTGGTCGTCGGTGAAACCACACGCGCAGCCAACTGGGGCTTGAATGGCTATGCGCACCAGACGACGCCGGAATTGAACAAGCTGGACGTGATCAATTTTTCACACGCCACTTCCTGCGGTACCAATACCGAAGTATCGGTACCCTGCATGTTCTCGACCTATGGTCGCCGCAATTACGATGAAAGTGCGATACGTGCGCACGAATCCCTGTTGCATGTGATCGACCACGCCGGCGTCAAGACGCTGTGGCGCGACAATCAGGCTGGTTGCAAGGGTGTATGCGACGGACTCGAAGAACAACGTCTCGACAGTAGCAAAAACGCAGCATTGTGCGATGGTGAACGCTGCCTCGATGAGATCCTGCTGGATGGCATGGATGGCGAAATTCAAAAAGCCAAGAACGGTAATCTGTTCGTCGTGCTGCACCAATTGGGCAATCACGGCCCGGCTTATTTCAAACGCTATCCTGCTGCGATGCGCGTCTTCACGCCGACCTGCGATACTTCCGATCTGAGCAAGTGCAGCAAGGAAGAAATCGTCAACGCCTATGACAATGGTGTGCTGTACACCGACCACTTCCTCGCACAAACCATCGCGTACCTGAAAAACCAGACGAACTACGATACCGCGATGCTGTATCTGTCAGATCATGGCGAGTCGCTGGGAGAGCACGGGATTTACCTGCATGGTCTGCCGTATTCGATCGCGCCGAAAGAGCAAACCCAGGTGCCGATGGTGATGTGGATGTCGCCAGGATTTTCATCCAGCTTTGGCGTCAGCAAGGACTGCATGAGCACGCTCGCCAACCATCCTGTCAGTCAGGACAATCTGTTTCATTCCATCCTCGGCATGCTGCAAATCGAATCCACGCATTACGATAAAGGGCTGGACCTGAGCGCCGGCTGCCGCGCATAACTCCTCGCTTTTAGCCAGCCCGTTTCCCTCCGCCTGCTTAAGCGGCCGGCTTCAACCGGCCTGTTTCAACGGCCCTAGTTCGCACAGCCTATTTCGCTCAACCTGCACAGCTGGCTGAGCGACACGCTTGCCCGCTACTGCCAGCAGCACGGCCACTGATATTTCCCCCACGCAAGCCTTTATCACCAGCCGTTGCGCGGCAGGGACAGGTGACGCATTTTGATCGTAATTATATTTTATGCATTTTAGATACCTGTTATGGTTGGGCAGCATTTCGCTGGCGTCGCTAGCGGCTTCAAAAACAATCATGCCGGGGAGGCAACATGGGTGAATATCGCAAGCTATGGTGGACACTGATCGTTGTGCTGGCGGTCACTTTTTCGATACTGGGCATGAGCGGCGTCGAAATATACAAGCAGGCGCCACCGATTCCGGCACAAGTCATCACGTCATCCAACCGCATCCTGATGACCGATGAGGATATTCTCAACGGGCAAACCGCATGGCAAAGTACCGGCGGCATGGAAGTCGGTTCGATCTGGGGACATGGTGCTTACCAGGCCCCGGACTGGACTGCCGACTGGCTGCATCGCGAACTGCTCGCATGGCTGGAGCTGGCGGCACAGCAAATCTACAACGCGCCCTATGCGCAACTGGCCGGTGATCAACAAGCGGCACTGCACTATCAACTGAAAACCGAATACCGCAAAAATACGTACACGGCGGACACGAATACGGTGACCGTATCCGAGCGGCGCGCGCAAGCCATTGCGCTCACCGCCGATCACTATCAAAAGCTGTATGGTGCGGCGCCCGCATTGCGCAGTCTGCGCGACGACTATGCAATGAAGGAAAACACGCTGCCGGATGCAAAGCGGCGGGAGGATTTGACCAAGTTCTTCTTCTGGACAGCGTGGGCCGCCGCGACCGAGAGGCCGAATACTGCTGCGACCTATACCAACAACTGGCCGCCTGAGCCGCTGATCGACAATCATCCTACGCCCGAGAATGTGCTGTGGTCACTGGCCTGCGTTGTCATCCTGATTGCTGGCGTTGGATTCCTGGTACTGGCATGGTCCTTCTTGCGCAAACACGAACCTGAACCGCAAGCCCCCCGGGACGATCCTCTCTCTTTGGCTGGTTTGACGCCGTCGCAACATGCACTCGGCAAGTATCTGCTGATTGTGGTGACCTTATTCGTCTTGCAGGTTTTGCTCGGCGGCCTGACCGCGCATTACACGATAGAAGGGCAGCATTTTTACGGGATCGACATCTCGCAATGGTTGCCGTATTCGCTGACGCGTACCTGGCATCTGCAGGCGGCGATTTTCTGGATCGCCACCGCATTTCTCACTGCAGGCCTGTTTCTCGCGCCGCTGATCAACGGCGGCAAGGATCCGCGCCATCAAAAGACCGGCGTCGATATTCTGTTCTGCGCATTACTGGTAGTGGTGGGAGGTTCGTTTATAGGCAGCTTTCTGACCATCAACCACATCCTGCCGCCCAATCTGAGTTTCTGGCTCGGTCACCAGGGTTATGAATATCTTGATCTGGGGCGTTTCTGGCAAATTGCCTTGTTCATCGGCATCGTGTTCTGGCTGGGATTGATGCTGCGCGCCATCCTGCCCGCCTTCAAGCTGGATGGCGACAAGAACCTGCTCGCACTGCTGTGCTTGTCGACCATCACCATCGGTCTGTTTTATGGCAGCGGCCTGTTTTACGGCGAGCGTACTCACATCACCATCATGGAGTACTGGCGCTGGTGGGTTGTGCATTTATGGGTAGAAGGAATTTTTGAAGTCTTTGCGACTGCCGCGCTGGCGTTCATTTTTTCCAGCATGGGTCTGGTATCGAAACGAATGGCAACCATGGCGAGCCTCGCATCCGCCTCCCTGTTCATGGTCGGCGGCGTTCCTGGTACCTTCCATCACATGTATTTTTCAGGAACCACGACGCCCATCATGGCGGTTGGTGCCGCATTCAGCGCGCTCGAAGTCGTGCCACTGATTTTGCTGGGCCATGAGGCATGGGAACACTGGCGGCTGAAAGCGCGCGCGCCATGGATGCATGCGGTGAAATGGCCATTGATGTGCTTCATCGCCGTGGCCTTCTGGAATATGGTGGGTGCCGGCATGTTCGGCTTCATGATCAATACACCGGTCGCCCTGTTTTATCTGCAAGGGCTCAACACCACTGCCGTGCATTCGCACGCTGCGCTATTCGGCGTGTATGGTTTTCTGTCGCTGGGCTTTGTGTTGCTGGTATTGCGCTACATACGTCCTGCGTTCCGCTTTAGCGATCGCTTGATGAATACAGGTTTCTGGTGCCTGAATGGCGGCCTGATTTTCATGATCATGACCAGCCTGCTGCCTATCGGATTGTTTCAGTTCGAAGCCAGCGTGACGCATGGGATGTGGTACGCCAGAAGTGCAGCGTTCCTGCAGCAGGATTTTCTGGAAAACCTGCGCTGGATACGTACGTTTGGCGATGTGGTCTTTATCATCGGCGCTGGTGCGGTGGCATGGCAGGTAGTGCTTGGCGTGTTCCGCCTGGGCGCGGAACAAAATGCCGATCTTGCCCCACACCCGGGTCGGCAGCGCGGTTAATCCGGAGCGGGTAAAGCAATAAAAAAGCCGGCCTGCACATTCTCTGCGCAGGCCGGCTTTTTCATATCAAGCGAAAAACTAACCGGCTTGCTGCGCCGCCAGCATGCCGCTCACGACAAAGCCGGCCGGTGCCAGCAGGTGCCTTCTGCCTTTCAGCGGACGGCTTTCCACCCATTTGAACAAGAGCGCGCCGCCGCCTATGCTAGCGGACAATGCAACCATCATGCCGATCAGATTGGCAACCGGCTGCTCCGGGAAGAAGTGAAAAAATGCTGCGTTCACGAGCATGCACAAAGGGAAGTGAATCAGGAAAACCGAATACGAAATACGCCCCAGATAAACCAGCATACGCGGCATCTGCATGGCTTCCATCGCGCCGGTTTGACGCGCAACGCCCAGCACCAGCATCACTCCACCTGCGACCAAAATACGCGAGCGAAAATCAAACAGTAACGCCGCCATCACTGCAGTGCCTAACAGGGCCAGCCACCACATGCCATCCTGGCGGCGCGACGCCCAGTAAGCAAGCGCGCCCAAACCATAAGAACCAAAGAAATAGAAAGCGGTTGTATCCAGTTCCGGGTGCAAGTTAAAGAAAAACAGCGATGCGGCGGTCAGCACAGCGATCGCGAGCGGTCCGAGAGAACGCAGATGTGTGTAGCGCGCCTCCATCCGTCCTGCCATCCACATCAGCAATGCTGCCAGCGAAAACAGTTGCAGATCGATCGCCACATACCAGACGCCAGCCGACAATGCCTCCTGCCCGACCAGATCCTGCAGGAAGAATACATGCGGCAGCAATTGCATCAGCGTCGGCGCATCCGGAATCGACTCATGCGTCAGCCAGGCACGCGCCAGCGCCGCACACACGATCGCACACACCAGCGCCACCAGATAGGGAATCGCCAAACGCAGATAGCGTTGATAGATGGCGTGCACAGGCTGGGTCGGCAAGGCCTTGCCATGCGGAGCAAATTTCGCCGCCATCAAGAATCCGGCGATCACGAAAAACGCCTGGACTGCCATCCGGCCATATTGGTAAAACAAATCGATGACCGTCGGCGTCAGCGCATAAGCGGCATCCGACATCGGGCCGTAAAACGCGAGGTGATGCAAGACGATCAATAAACAGGCAATCGCCTTGAGTGCATCCACGCAAGGCATTCTTGAGGTAGTGCGCATGAAATTCTGACTTCTAGGATGGGTGATTCTTGACGCCGTGGGTCGGCGTATTTGCTTGTACCGCAGGCTCATCTTTATGACCGATAAGCTGGGCAAGGGCGCAAGTCTACACGCAGTCTGGCCATTTTGCAGGACCGAAGCCGCTGCCAGCTTCATTCTGGCCCCGTCCCGGACGCACTTCATTCAGGCAAAGCTATCTGATACGCGACGTACAGTACTCGCAAAAGCCACTATGATATGCACCCTGAACAGTGAAACCCAAGCGTAACCGATGAACGATGATGAAATGCAAGACCATTCCGAGCCGGACCAAAGCGGCGCTCTCCACGAACCTCGGCTGTGGCGCGACGATGGCTGGACCGCACGCGTGATCAAGAATGATGACGATGAAGGCTGGGCAGTCGAAATGATCAAGGACGGCGAAGCGGAACCTGCACTGGTGGGGCCGTGGACCATGGGGCGCGACAAGAAAAATCCGAAGCCGCTCGACACCCCCGCCTTCCACACGCTGGTCAAGACGGCATCGGAAGTGCTGCGCCGTCATGAACAACAACTGCATGCGACGCTGCACAAGAGCATTGTTGTGAATACGGCATCGGCAACGATTACGGTTAACCTCGACATCGTGCCGGATGAAGACGATCCCTATGCCACGCTGAGCGCATACGATGACGCAGGCGATGCGATTGCAGAAGTACGCGTCGCGCCGAATTTCAAGCTGTCGCGCGCGAGTGCCGAGCAATGGATAGAGAATGAATTTCGCAGGCCGTAGTGGTTGGAATTTCGCTTGAAAACCCGCTGAAGAATCTACTGAAGAATCCGCCGAATAATTGCCCCGGGAGCACGCGCATGATTGCCGTTATTTTTGAAGTCATTCCGCACGCCGATCACCAGCAGGACTATATGGATGCGGCAGCATCATTGCGCCCCCTGCTGGATGAAATAGACGGCTTTATCTCCATCGAACGATTCGGGAGTCTGAGCCAGCCGGGGAAAATTTTATCGCTTTCTTACTGGCGCGATGAAGAAGCGGTAAAACAGTGGCGCAATCTGGAAGCCCATCGCGAGGTACAGGCCGCCGGACGGGCCAGTATATTTGCCGATTACCGGCTGCGTGTCGCGCACGTGCTGCGCGATTACGGACTTAACGAGAGAACCGAAGCGCCGACAGATTCACGCCAGGCACACAAAGCCTGAGTGAGGGAAAGCAGGCAAGGCCTAGGCTCACTCATCACACATCAAGCGCAAGCAGACGCATCAAGCGTCAGCGAGTTGCGCGTACAGGCGATCGAATTCTTCATCCAGCGTATTTTTAGGCAAACTGCTTTTGCCGCGGCTGTACCAGTAACTGGCATTGCTCAAATCGCCTTCCACGCGATGCAGGTAACCGTGTATCTGGCATGACAATACATCGCCATGCACTTGCACCAGGGCATGCGCCTCTTCCCAGTTTCCCGCTTTTGCAAGATCCAGTACTTCTTTGTAATTGCAGGCCATTTCAAATCCTCTATAACCAATTTTATCGATCAGCCGAAACGTTCGAGCTCGAAACATTCTGCATATTCATCGTCGCCCAGCTCAAGATCGGCGGCATTTTTCCGATTGATGGCAAGTACCCGCTCATCGAATCCATGACCGCGCGTATTCAGATTACGCTGATGTTGTGATTGATGCAGACGCAGCAACTCGGCCTTCCATGCCGCAGTCGCCGCATCGAAGGGGGTGATCAAATCCGTGCGCATCGCTATCGTCTTCGCGTCCTGATTCAATACCGCCCACGTCTGCAGATTATCAGCCAGCGCTACCGCACGAAACAAGGCATATGTACGCTGATGCGTGACATTGCTGTCGTTCCCGTGCGGCATGAGGACCAGATCCGGCTTGCGCGGCAATAAATAATCGCGCACCCGCTGATGATTGTCGGCATCCAGCCGCGGATTGCCCCTTTCATCCGGCGGCAAACGCAGGAAACACAAACGCTCGGCCGGCAAACCGAAAAATGCACAGCTGGCTGTCTGTTCCCGCTCACGCAGCGCCGCCTTGTCGGCATCGCCATGTACACCGGCATAGCCGTCTTCCACACCACTCGCACCGCTGGTCAGTACCGCCAGATGGATGGAGTCACCGCGCTGATGAAAAAATCGCAGCGTCACGGCGATCGCATCGAAGTCATCCGGATGCGGCGCCAGCACCACCAGCGTGAGCGGCGACGGTAGCGACAATTGCAGCAGGTTCAGCGGCAAATTCAGCGGCGAGTGTGGCGTCGATGTGTGTAGTGAGGGCGAGCGGAACACCATGGCACCTTTGTTAATTGACGAGCGTGCCAGCCTTCAAAGCCGCCACTGTTTCCTTGAAGCCGCCTATCAGCTTGCCGTCGACAAAGACTTGCGGATAGGTCGGCCAGCCACTCCACATCTTGATGGCGAGACGCGGCTTCCACATCGAAAAGTAATTGCCGTATTCAAGATAGGTAAACGCTACACCGGCCTCGGACAAGACAGCACGGACCTTTTTGACAAAAGGGTTCATCGCCATGCCGACCACCACCACCTTGTGTGTTGCGATGGCAGTGGCGACTTCACCGACGGTCTGCTGGTGATAGCCGGCAATGGCGGCAATCACTGCAGGCGACAATTTTTCCGAACTTAAAACAGGACGCTGCATGATGCTCTCCAGAATATTCAAACGGCTGTCGGTTCATACCCTATCAGGTCTTCACCATCCAGCAAAAAAACGGCTCTTACTTTTCCAGCGCGATGCGCGGTGGCGTCAACGGCTCTTCCTTGATGCCGCGTGCCTTGCGCATCATGCGCTTCATCCAGTGTTCCAGATCGTCGATGTAAGTGAAGACAGCGGGCACCACCAGCAGGCTCAGCAGGGTCGAGGTGATCAAGCCGCCGATCACGGTAATCGCCATCGGCGAACGGAAACTGGGATCTGCGCCCCAACCCAGCGCCAGCGGCAACATGCCGGCACCCATCGCGATCGTTGTCATGATGATAGGGCGGCTACGTTTGTGGCAGGCATCGACCAAGGCATCGAAACGATTCATCCCTTGCTGCCGCGCGAGGATCGCGTAATCGACCAGCAGGATCGAATTCTTGGTCACGATCCCCATCAACATGATGAGGCCGATCATCGACGGCATGGACAGCGCACGCCCCGTGAGCAATAGCGCAACGAAGGCTCCGCCGATAGACAGAGGCAGGGCGGCCAGAATCGTGATCGGCTGCATGAAGTCCTTGAACAGCAATACCAGCACGCCGTAAATACACAGCACGCCAATCAGCATGGCGAGGCCAAAGCTTTCAAACAGCTGCAGCATCTCTTGCGCATCGCCCAGCTCGGCAATTTTTACCGATGGCGGCAGATTGCGCATCGAGGGCAATGCGCGCGCTTCGGTGTTCAACTCGCCCAATGCGCGGCTACCCAACTCGACATCGAGCGTCACATTCCGGCTGCGATTCAGGCGGTCGATTTGCGCCGGGCCACTTTCCATGGTGACGCTGGCGACATTGCCCAGCATGACAGGGCCATTCTTGCCCGGCACCGTCAAGCGCTCTATCGCCGACAAATCGGCGCGCACGTTATCCGGCAGCTTGACGAGGATAGGGACCTGGCGTTCGCTCAGATTCAGCTTGGGCAAGTTCATGTCGTAATCGCCGGCCGTGGCCACGCGCACTGTCTCGCCTATGCTGGCTGCGGTCACGCCGAGATCGGCGGCACGTGCCGAATCGGGACGCACGATGATTTCCGGACGCACCAGCGAAGCGCTGGAACTGACGTTGCCGATCCCTTTCAGCGTGCGCAATTCGCGTTCGACTTTTTGTGCGGCCTGCTGCAGCGCGAGCGGATCTTCACTACGCAATACCAGCTGCATCTTGACGCCGGTATCCGGCGGCCCGACGTTGAAGCGCGCACCGGGAATGTCCGCGATGTTGGCGCGTATGCCGTGCTCGATATTTGCCATCGTTTCATCCCGGTCGTCGCGATGTGTGGTGGTTACTGTCAACACTGCACGCCGCGCTTCAGCCGCAGCACCAGGCGCAAAGGCATCGCCGCTGGAGCCGCCGCCGACCGAACTGAAGATGCTGGTGATGTTCTTGTCTTTGGATACTGCGACCCGCACACGTTCTGCAACGGCAGTGGTTTCCGCCAGGGTGCTGCCGGGCGGCAGTTCGATATTGATCTGCGTCTGTCCGCGATCTGCCGCCGGTACAAAACCGGTAGGCAGCAGCGGCACCAGCAGGATGGATGCAATAAAAAACAAGCCGGACGCAATCGCGGTCACCAGACGATGCGTCAGGGCCCACTTCATGGTTGCCATATAGCGCTGCATCATCCAGCTGTCTTTTTCTTCATGCTGTCTGGCCGGCTTCAGGATGTAAGCCGCCATCATCGGCGTCAGCAAACGCGCAACCAGCAGCGAAGCAAGAATCGCCAGCACGGCGGTCCAGCCGAACTGCTTGAAGAACAAGCCCGGAATGCCGGCCATGAATGCGGTCGGCAAGAAGACCGCGACCAAGGCAAAGGTGGTGGCGATGACTGCCATGCCGATTTCGTCGGCCGCTTCCATCGCGGCCTGCATCGGCGACTTGCCCATCCTCAGATGGCGCGAAATATTTTCAATCTCGACAATCGCATCATCGACCAGCACGCCCACCACCAGCGCCAGCGATAGCAGGGTAACGGTGTTGAGGGTGTAACCGAAATATTTCAAACCGAGGAAGGTCGGGATGACCGACAAAGGCAGGGCGGCGGCGGCGACCAGCGTCGCACGCCAATCGCGCAAGAACCACCAGACCACCAGCACGGCCAGCAATGCGCCTTCATACAATAGCTCCATCGAGCCGTCGAAATTTTCTTCTACCGGCTGTGCATTGTCGATGGCTTGTTTGAAGACGATGTTTCTGTTTTCTTTTTGCAGCGCTTCTATTGCAGCCTGCGTCCCTTTGGCGACATCCAGCTCGCTCGCACCTTTGGTGCGGAATACTTCAAAACCCACAACAGTCTTGCCATCCTGTGAAGCCGACGAGCGACGTTCAGCGATCGTATCGGTCACCTTCGCGACTTGATCGAGCCGGATGTGATGACCGTCGGCCAGCGGGATATCCATCTGCGCCAGTTCGGCTGCACTCTTGACGGTACCGATCGTGCGCACGGCCTGTTCGGCTCCACTGACATCACCACGTCCGCCCGGCGCTTCCTGTTGTACCAGTCGCAAGCGGCGCGAGACATCGACCGCGGCGACATTCAATGCGGCCATTTTTGCAGCGTCGAGTTCGATCCGCACTTCGCGATTGACGCCGCCTACGCGTTTGAATGCACCAACGCCAGGCACACTCAATACGCGCTTGGATACGGTGTTGTCGACGAACCAGCTGAGTTCCTGTTCATCCATCGTGCTGTCTGCCGCAGCCGCAGCCGTGAATGTCAGCACCACGCGACCAGCGGTCGACACCTTGGTGACGGAAGGGTCGCGCAGTTCACTGGGTAAGTCTGAGCGTATCAATGCAACGGCATCGCGCACATCGTTCACGGCATCGGAGATATTTTTTTCCAGCACGAATTCGACAGTGACTGTCACCAGCCCATCGAGCACCTTGGTGTAGATGTTCTTGATGCCTTGCAGCGTGGCGACCGAATCCTCGATCTTGCGCGCCACTTCCGTTTCCAGCTGTGCGGGAGCGGCACCCGGCAAGGATGCCGAGACGGTAACAATCGGCAATTCGATATCGGGAAAATCCTGTACCGCACTGGATTTGAACGACAGCAAACCGGCCAGCCCCAGCAACACAAACAGCATGATGGCGGGGATAGGATTCTTGATGGAAAGCGAAGAAAAATTCACGCCCGCTCCTATTTGGTCGTCTGTGGTGCGCCAGCTGCCGATGCAGCAGGAGCCGGTGCAACGGAAACAGATGTATTACCGGCTTTTTTGACGGTGGCGGCATCCTGCGAAATGGCAGGCTTCTTTGCGCTTGAAGTAGTCGATACAGCGGCCGGCGTTGCGACTGATTCGGTGGACGGAACCACGTGTACCAGATCACCGTCATTCAGGAAGCCCGCACCATTCGCGACCAGCACCGCATTCGCATCAATGCCGGACACCACTTCTATGCTACTGGCAAGACGTCGTCCCGGTTCTATCTTGATTTGCGTGACGCGATTATCTGCATTCAAACGAAATACATAGTTGAAGCCGTCGCGAATCACGATCGCCTGTTGCGGCACGGTAATCGCCGACGACATGCCCAGGTCAAACTCACCGGTGGCGAACATGCCGGCACGCACTGGCGAGGCACCAGCCGCAGCTGGAGACAAATCGACATACACGATGGCGGAACGATTCTGTATATCGACAGTTGGGGCAATCATGCGCACCTTGCCTTTGACTTTCGTGCCATTGGCTGCAGTAACCAACGCAGCAGTGCCGATATCAATATTGCCAAGCTCGGTCGAAGTCACTTCGGCACGCCATTCCAGTCGCCCCTGACGTATCAGGCGGAACAGTTCGGTGCCGGCACCGATGACTGCACCCACGGTTGCATTACGCGCCGAGATGATGCCGTCATCCGGTGCCAGTACCTGGGTTTGCGTCAAACGCAATTCTTGTGCCGCAAGGGTAGCGCGCGCCGCATCGGCCTTCGCCTTGGCAGTTTGCTCGGTCGTCAAATACTGATTGATCTGCTGCGTACTCAATGCGCCACTGCTTTCGAGCGTGCGGGCACGTTCGGCATTATTTTTTGCATCGGCGGAATTCGCTTCCGCTTCCATTACGGCTGCGCGTGCCTGCAATACATCGGCCTGGGTTGAAGCGGCAAAAAACGTCGCCAGGACCTGTCCCTTGCGGACTTTATCGCCGACATTGACGCGCACCTCGGTCAGACGCAAACCGTTGGATTCGCTGCCGATGATCGCTTCCTGCCAAGCAGTGATGGTGCCGTTAGCCGTCATCTTGATCGGCAAGCGCGCTTGCGATGGCTGTGCGGTAGTGACGGTCAGCGCCGGTTTGGGTCCGGTGTCGTCCTTCTTTTTCTCGCTGCCGGATTTGCCACTGAACAGCAGGACGAGGATGGCGATCAGTACGACCAGCAGGATGGCGGCAATGACGATGGTTTTAGTCTTGAAACGTTTCATATATGAGGCCCGATATTGTTGCGCGATATTTTTTATTATTGCGTGCTGGTGCCGGCACTTGCACCGGTCGTGGCAGCAGGCGCGGCATTGGCCGCAGCGGCAGCATCAGGATTGACCCAGCCACCGCCTGCGGCGCGATACAGGGCAATCCAGGCCGCCATGCGTTCACGTTCCAGCGAGACTGCATTCAACTCGGATGCCAGACGCAGACGGCGCGCCTCTTCCAGATCAACCAGACTAGCCAAACCGTTTTTATACAGCGCCTCGAAACCGTTGAACGATGCACGATAGCCTTCGACCGATACACGCGCATCTTCGCTGCGTGCAGCGGTGCTTTGCAGATTGACCAGCGCTTCTTCCACTTCACGTACCGCCTGTCGCACGCTGCTGCGATAGTTGACCACAGCCGCTTCGTATTGCGCTTCTGCCGCAGTGACGTTGGCTTTGCGCGTACCGCCATCGAACAGCGGCAAGGTCAGCGATACCGGGCCCACCGACCACGTATCCATATTCGTCGTCACACCGCCGGAACGGAAGCTTGCAACGCCGATAGAACCGCTCAGGCTCAAGCGTGGATAGCGTTGTGCCTGCGCATTACCCACTTCCGCACTGGCGGCCGCAACCTCGCGTTCGGCAATGAAAACATCCGGGCGTTGCGTCAGGGTGTGCGCCGGCAGGCTGGCAATATCCAGCACGGTTGCGGACGTATCCGGTGCCGACGTGTCGTTCATTTTTTTGCGCAAGGCAGGCTCATCGATCGCCGTCAGCGCAACCAGCGCTTTCACATCCAGATCGCACAAAGCGCTCTGCTGAGTCGCGCGGCCGCGGCCCTCTGCGGCGCTCGCGCGCGCCAATGCCGCAGTGGCCGGCGCCTGGAATCCAGCTTTCGCGCTCAGGTCGGACAAGCGCGATGTTTCGGCGCGCGAATCGGCATCTTCCCGTGTCACAAGAGCGAGCTTGTTGCAGGTACGCAGACTGTAATAGCGATTGGCGACTTCCGCCGCAACCGAAACGCGGGCGTCATGCCAGCTGGCTTGCGCACCTTGCAGACGCGCCTGAGCGGCCCTGCTTGTCGCGCGATTGCCACCGAACAAATCCGCTTCCCACGATGGCTGCAACGCAGCCTGCGTGGTCGTGCCTAGCGGCAGCGGTGCTTGCATATTGCTGCGACTGGAACTCGCGGCAGCATCCAGCTTCGGCATCAATGCCGCCTGGGCGGCGACACGAGACGCGCGCGATTGCTCGATGCGCGACACGGCAGTGGCCACCGTCGGACTCACGGTTTGCGCGGACTGGATCAATTCCACCAGCAAGGGATCATTCTGCTGTTGCCACCATTGCGACAAATCGGTCAGCGTGCCGTGATGCGGCAGGCCAGCCGCGCTGCTGTCGGCAAGCGGTGCGTTCGGCAACGGCGCATACCATTGCGATGGCGGCGTGACCGACACTTTATCAGGCGGCGCATGAAGGGCGCACGCGCTCAGCAATAAAGGCAGGCTGGCGCAAAAGACTAGATGCGTTTTTTTGATCATGATTTTTTTGTTTTTTTAGGAGCTGCAGCCGGGCTCACCAGCGTCTGCCGGCGTGCAATTTCCATTGCGACCATCGCCTCGCCATAATCGACCAGGCGGTCTGCCCAGTGATCGACGGCAGGGGAGGTATTGATCAACTTCGGACGGATGGCATCGATCACATCGTGGCAGATGAAGAGTTGCAGTGCGAGGCCGGCCAGCGAGAACGCCAGCCTGTGTACATCATCGTCGGCCCTGGATATATTCAGATGCCGCAGCAGCACCGCAACCAGACCGGCGTGCGACGGCTTGATGTGGTTGTCGATCTCCTCCATCCACAGTCCGGTCGGCTCCAGCATTTCACGGAAATGCATGCGCATCGCCAGCTGCACGACGTCGCCATGCTTGAGCGGCGCGACAAAATCCTCGAAGAAAATGCGCAGTACGTCACGCAGACTCAATGCGGGATCGGACAGATCGACGCCCTGACACGCAGTCCCCAGCGGCTCGCTGAACACCACGCGATACAGGCCGGCCTTGTCGCCGAAATAATATTTGATGGATGCCAGATTGACGCCAGCCGCCAGCGCGATGTCGCGCGTGGAGGTCTTGGCAAAACCCTTTTCGGCAAACAGCCGCAAGGCGGCCAGCAACAGGCGGCTACGGGCTTCGGCACCGTCGGAACGCTGCTTGCGCGTGTCTGCGCTATCGCCTGCCTTTGCAGCAGCGTTCGCACGAGGTACAGACGGAGGAGGTTTGAGGACAGGTTTCATGACCGGTATTAGAACACATAAATCAAACGCTTGATTTAATTAAATCAATTGATTGCATTCAA
>CAYOQL010000012.1:0-71978 GCA_964406085.1 uncultured Herminiimonas sp. | reverse complement strand
CCTTCGGCAGCCGGCAGCTAGGGGCGCGTCACGCGCGGCATGATACGCCAGCAGCAAATCCACAAGGTCGAAATGGTGCAAAACGTACACCCGGAAAAATCGTATGAGGCGCTGGAAGAAATGTGCGCACATGCTGAGAACATTTTGAAAAAGCTTGGCTTGCCATATCGCGTCATCACACTTTGCACCGGCGATATGGGTTTCGGTTCGACCAAAACCTACGATCTGGAAGTATGGTTGCCGGCCCAGAATACCTATCGTGAAATTTCATCGGTGTCGAATTGCGAAGCCTTCCAGGCACGTCGCATGCAGGCACGTTTCCGCAATGCGCAAGGCAAACCGGAATTGGTACATACGCTGAATGGTTCAGGCCTGGCGGTTGGACGCACGCTGGTGGCGCTGCTGGAAAATTATCAGCAAGCCGATGGCAGCGTACTCATCCCTGAAGTATTGCATCCCTATATGGGCGGCCTGACGCGCTTGTCACCGCAAGCATAGGTCCGCCATCGATCATTTACAGCAGAGGGGCGATCAGTTCAAGTTGCGCTGAATCGTCATCTGTTTTTTCATTGATCCACGGTCCCTGGCGACGGTCTATGAACAGGCTGTTACCAGGGATTTTTTTCGCCTGTTTTTTCGCATCGGCCATGGCGCTGGCAATTTGATGGTGGGACACATAGTGGCCAGGTTCTATCCGCACCAGCCCCAGCGAGATGGTGACCAGGGCGTGGAAGACCTTCTTCCCGCGCCTGTCTTCGCTGATATAGCCAGCGTTTTTGCGGTCTTCCTCACTGTAAAAGTCCGGTATCGCGGCAGCGAAGACATCCAGTATCGTGCGGCAGCGCTCTTCCCAGTCATCATTCTGAAACAGTATGATGAAATCATCCCCACCGATATGGCCGACAAAGTCGCGCTGCGGATCGCAGTAACCGCTCAGGATTTTTCCGGTCAGGCGCAGGATGTCGTCACCCTTGCGGTAACCATAGACGTCGTTGTACGGTTTGAAGTGATCGAGATCGACGTAACAGGCGCAGAACGGCGTGCCGTTTTCCAGCAGCCTGTCTATATGTTCGTAGATGGGCACATTGCCCGGCAAGAGCGTCAAGGGATTGGCGTAGCGTGCAGCGTTGATTTGCATCTGCGTGATTTCGCGCATCAGATCGTGTGCATTTCCCATACCCAGATATTGACCGGCATCGGTGATGATGAAGCCATTGAACAAATGATGGCGGTCGGCATCGACGATGATCTGGCTCAATGCATGCAGCGCCGTGTTTTTATCGGTGATCAGCGGATTGGAATCCATGAACAGCGTGCAGGATTTCTTGCCATGCAGCTCGCGCAAATAGGGACGAGCGAAGCGATCGATCAGGTTGGCGCGTGTGATCAAGCCGATCGGCGTGCCGTTCGATACGACAGGCAAGACTTCCAGCGTCGGATCGCTGTTGAACATTTCATAAATATGATTATTTTGCACTTCGGGCGATACTGAAGGGACGCTGCGCAGCAGCTTCAATGCAGTCAGCATCTTGTGTCCGCGTCCTGCTTCGTGCGGATAAACGGCGACACCGTTATGACGCAGCAGGTTGCGCAGGTCAGTCGATATCGTCGTCGCAGGCAACGCCGTCGGACGTGCGATTTTATAGCCCTGGCCGTAGGCCACGCCCAGGTCGCGAATCATCAATAATTCTGCGTCGGTTTCTATGCCTTCTGCAATCACGATGGTGCCGGATTTTTCGGCGATTTCCTGTATTGATTTTACGAATTGCAGTTTGATTGGATCCTGATTGATGCCTTGCACAAAGTGCATATCGATCTTCACGTATTCAGGACGAAGCTCCGACCACAGGCGCAGGCTGGAAAAACCCTCACCCAGATCGTCGATCGCAATCCGGAAGCCCATCGCGCGGTAATGTGTGACTGCTTCGCGCAAAAGATCGTAGTCATAGGTCGGCTGGCTTTCAGTCAGCTCAATGATCACGCGTTCGGGATTGATGCCAACTTCATGGATGTAGCCCAGCGTCTCACCATGCCTGACGTCGGGTTGCACCAGGCATTCGGGACTGACATTCAGGAACAGCTTGCCCGGCAATTGCAGCTCCGCGAATTTTTCCAGCGTGATGCGGCGGCACAGATGTTCGACTTCAACACTGAGGTTGCAGTCGCGCGCGACCTTGAATAAATTCAAAGGCGAATGCAAGGGGCTATCGGATGGTCCACGAATCAGGCCTTCGTAGCCGATGATCTCGCCGGTTTGCATGCGAATAATCGGTTGAAAAAGCGGCGTTAATTCGCGATTTTGTATGACTTCTTTCAGTCTCTGCGACAGATGGTCGTCTGCGCCAGCCTGGTTTTCATGTATCGCGACATCATTGGCGGCGGCTAACAAGTGAGTCTCCTTGGTTCTGAACCTTAAAGGTTGCGCAAACGGTATCGTACCCATATCGACTAAGTGCTCCGCGAGCGCAATGCTCTGAGGCTGGGATGGCGTGGCAGGGGAAGATGACATCAAAATAACTCTTCACTTCATGACGGTACGACGATTGAACAGACTGGTCTCGGCTGAATAGTACTGATGATTTATGACAGGATGATGATAGGAAATATTGCCTTATCGGCAAGTGGATTGCGTGTCCCGTCGGAAGGCGAATTGCGAACCCAGACCGCCCAAATGCGATTGGTATTTGTATTCCCGATCCGCAAGGATGGGGTTTCCCATTGCAAAATACTCTGATATACTCTTTCCCTTCACTGCATTCGAGCGCAGTGATAGACCCAATTAGGAGAGGTGGCAGAGTGGTCGAATGTACCTGACTCGAAATCAGGCGTGCGTGCGAACGTACCGAGGGTTCGAATCCCTCTCTCTCCTCCAAGAATTTGTAATGAGTAGTGCAGTAAATGACCCGCTTCAAGCCTTGTGCTGACGCGGGTTTTTTGCGTTGAGCGCATTCTCATGCGTATTTTCAAATACCGCTACTGATGGTTTTTTGTAGGGCGAGCAAGCTTTTACGCATAGGTGGTTTTGCCGAGATCTGCAAGCATCGACTGAATCGTATAAGTCGCATTATGAAACTTATAAGGGCTGGGGTGTCTCTGTGCAAATTTCAGCGCATTTGTCGCGCATAGATGCTGGCAGGGATAAGGCAGATTACATTCCGCGTGTCATTGTTACGGAACACGAAGGATTCAATTTCAAGGATAAGGAAGTTGCGGATGGTAGATCCTATCCAACGCCGAAAGAGTGTATCGAACACGGCATTCGCTTTGCGCACGCATACATAGATCACAAAGCCAAGCCAAGCCAAGCCTAGTAAGGCTTGATTGAATTGTCGAATAGATGCGGGATTAGTTTGCATCCAGAATGGTTATGTTAAAAAAAGCCGCTTGCAAGCGGCTTTTTTGTTGCTCGCCACCCCTGTGAATTGCTCTATGATTATTCTCGATACTGCGAGTGTCCAGCAATATTGTGGCACCTGGAGTGCAAATGAACTCCAGGTGTGTCAGCGAACATCCAGCATGTACAAGTTCAAGTAGTCTCTTTCAGGTCCGGTTTCAGAGGATATTCATAAAGGAATTGCCATGAGCAAAATGAGTGGTCAAAAAGCATCTCAGTTAGCGATCAACCTTATCGAAGAGCAATTGCAGATTCTGCCAATATCGATTGCCATGGTATGGCAGCCTGCTGATGCGGGAAATGTTGCCGAGGATGTACTGGCCGAAGTCCTGCAAAGAAAGCCGCACCTGCTTAAAACCGGTTCGGGGGGGAATATCGCAGCGTCTTACGCAGCCGTTGATCCGGAATGGAATTTTCCTGCATCAACGCAAGCCCTGCACGCAGACGCGTTGCAAAAAAAGCGGTATTTGCGTGTGGTGATCAGCAATGTCTTGCTGGCTGTCGGGGCATACTTTAAACAAAACAACATGGCCGCTATGCGGACGCCAGAAGTGCAATTTCTGGGACATGTTTACAACGCGATTCTCAACGAAAATAAATTCGATATTGAACCCGGCTATTTGCCGATTGCAACCTTCGATGGCTTGATCATTGATGAACGGCTCAATGAAACATTATTGTTCGGGGACGGTGTGACGGAAGGATTTATGGAGTTTGGTGATGCGATTGCATTGCTGCAGTGGTTGTCCCGGTTTTTGCGCGGTGAAAAGAATTTTGTTTCTGGCGGCGATGCTGGCTGAATCCTGAATCCATCAAACTTATCGACGATGCCTGTATCTTGCGGCATCGTTATCAATTTTCTGTGAAGCGATAGGCCGCTCAAAATAATTGATTCGTCACGCTAACTTGATAAACGCATTCTTATCCGGACAGCGGAATTAAAACCTCTCCTGAAGCCATTTTGAAATTATTTGGATTCGTTGGATCCGGTTCTATATATTCGGCCTCATCAGTGACATAGCATTCCGTCCCCGGGCGGGCATTCGTCGGGATTAACTTGATGACTGTGCAGGTAAATCCTGTGGACTGATTTTGGAATTGGCCGATCACGGATGTACTAGACATGGTGCCTCTGCGCTGACTTGTTTGAATGGTAGCGATTACATAGCAATGAGTATGCAATGACAATCCCATAAACATGGGGGCAATGACATGTTGCAACTTTCTGAATTATTTGTTGGCGGCAGCCCAGCAATTGTTTATGAAGATCGCTCTCGTTCTTTTAGTCGTCGTTGGAATTACCATGCGTATACATCTATTTTTCGACCATGCTAGGATGGGTTTGTGCAGGAGGAGCCAGCCATGCCATCCGAAAAAATGGGTACTTACGAAGTCGAATACTCTGCGGTTCCCGCTGCAGATGGAAAAGGCTGGGTCGCGCACGTAGCCGTCTATGGTCACTCGACCAATCCCATGCACAGAAATTGTGTATTCCCTGATCAACGTGTTTCTCTAGAAACTGTATTCAATACCTGCGAAGAAGCAGAAGCCGGCGCGCGCAAAGCGGCTGTCGATATGCTGGATGCTCACGGTAATCGTACGCACACTTAATGCGTTGCTGCGCAGCCAGGCTGAACTTTTTTCCTCTTCTGCTATCCGATTGTTAATGTAGCCAAATAACTAACGTCGAATAACAAGGAGATGGTCATGAGAGAGTTTTCTCCCAAACCGCCGCGCCATATGTTCAAGGCCTATGCAACCAGGCTCAAAGACGGCACGTTTTCTGGTCATGTCTCTCACTCTCTGGAGAGTGATCCTGCCGGGGCAGAAAGAATTTATGACACTGGCATAGTAGGCACCGAACGTGAAGCTCTGGATGAGGCGCATGCTTTTATTGTGCGCTATGTTGCCGATCATCCGGAAGGGCGCGAATAAAGTCAGATCTCGTGGCGATGCAGGGCAGTATTTGGCACGTTAAACAGGGAGACAGTCATGAGCAGAATACCTGATGCGGTTTACCATGGTTATGAAATCTTTACTGTAATCTTGCCCATTGGCGATGGGCGCTGGACAGCCACTAGCGAAATAGAGAGCAATGGCGCCGAGGGCATCGACATATCGCAAGGATTCGGCGGGCCATGCGAAGGCAATACGATGGAGGAAGCAAGGGCGCTGGTACTGGTCGATACAAAACAGAAGATTGATGACTTGCTTGCCGAACCTTGAGCAAACAAGATAAGCAGGATGGCTTGGCATCATATATAAGCCGCAGAATTCAAGCTCTGCGGCTTTCTGTATTTTGGCAGCAATACTTTTGATTGCTTGCCCTTTCATACTCTGCATATAAAACATACATACTTTGAGCGGACAATCAGTGGCTAGTGGTTTATAGTTTCCAGCTAGACACTTGGCTTCTCATCATGACCGATCCGCATACCATCACTACCGTTGTTGAACCGCTGATTCAGGTTGGCATGTCGCTCCCTGAAATCAAATGGCCGTATCTTGTCAGTCTGACGCGTCTTAGCCTGGCGCTCGCATTAGGCTTGTTGATCGGGATGGAGCGCGAACGGCGCGGCAAGGAGGCAGGGCTGCGCACCTTTTCCCTGATCGCATTGCTGGGTGCAATGGGAGGCACACTGGGCGATAACTATGCGTATCTGATTTTATTGCTGACCGGCGTCCTTACGGTATTTCTGAATATTCAGCGCTTGCGTACCAACGACAGCAGTGAGCTGACCACGTCGGCTGCGATGCTGATTACCTGCGTTGCTGGCATTCTGTGCGGCAAAGGTCATACGGCGACACCGGCATCCATCATTGTGATAGTCACTGCGCTACTCGCGTGGAAAGACCGACTTACCGGTTTTAGCCTCGGCCTGACAGAAAATGAAATGCGCTCAGCCCTGTTGCTGGCGATTCTTGCGATCGTCATTTATCCCGCACTGCCTGTAGGCACTATCGGCCCGTGGAATTTGATTGAACCGCGCGCAGCCTGGGTCACAGTGATCCTCATTGCCGGTATCGGCTTCGTCAACTATGTGTTGTGGAAGATGTATGGCACGCGTGGCATCGTGATGGCTGGTTTCCTTGGCGGTCTGGTCAATAGCAGCGTCACCGTCAGCGAGCTCGCTTCGCGTGCCAAGGACAATCAACGCGATACCGTCAGCGCAGCGTATCGCGGGATTTTGCTGGCGACCGCTGCGATGATCATTCGCAATGGCGCCTTGCTGCTGATTCTTGCACCTACCGCGGCATTGGCTGCGACGATTCCTTTCGTCTTGATGCTTGCTATTAACGCCGGCTGGTTTTTCTTTGATGCCAATTCAAGGCAAAAGCCGGTGGGCGATCCAGCCCATCCTGTCGATTTGCCGCTGCCATTCGCACTCGGTGCGGCACTGAAGTACGGTTTGCTCTTTCTGATTTTGCATATTGCCGGTGTGCTTGCGCAAGAAGGCCTGGGCGAAACCGGTTTCTATGCGGTCAGCCTGATTGGTGGTGTCGTCTCCAGCGCGAGCGCGGTGGCGGCGGCGGCGAGTTTGGTGACTAGTGGCTCGGTACCTGCACATGTCGCCTCCACTGGAGCAGTGATTGCATCGCTGGCCAGTGTATTGATCAATCTGCCACTGGTCTTGCGCGCGCACAATCGCAAGCTCACTTTAAGATTGTCGATCGCCATGCTGTCTATTTCGATAGTGGGCATCGTCGGTGCTTTCCTTGCCAAGCCCGTGATGGTTTTGTTGCTGGAAGCCTTCCCCATGCTTTCGCAATTTAATTAGGGTTGCCACCGATATATGGATTTACGACTATGCAAATAATTAATCGGTCGTTGGTGCCAGGATAGCTGCGCGATATAGTCGCCGCTGTCTCTGCCAACTTCTCAAGAATTGGATTCAGCCCGCTTCCGCAAGGATGGCGGGCTTTTTTTTTGAGCTGATTTCGTGTTTGTTGCATTAATTAAACGATTCCCATATTGATGGGATACGAAAATATTAAAAATATTGCAACAATCACCTCTGTTTAAAAATCGTGGTTCAAATCGTGGTTCGCATGTAGTTGTTCTGACTTTGTATTCCTGATTCTTTATTTCTGATCCGGCATTTCAGATTTTGTATCAATCACATTGACGGAAGGTAAGGCATGAGATCAACCGAACATGGCTTTTCCCTGATTGAAGCACTCGTCTCGGTGTTCGTCTTGGCGGTTGGTGTCATTGGTGCCACCGGCATGCATCTGAACGCCTTGCGTACTGCGCAGCAATCTACCTATCAAACGAGTGCCTTGCATTTGGGAGCCGATATGGCCGATTCCATGCGCGCCAATGTCAAGCAAATGCGTTTGGCAGACGATCTCAACCTCTATCTTCAGGTCGACTATCAATCATCTTCTACGTCCGTGCGTTCAACGGATGTCTCTTGCTATGGCGGGCGTGGAGATTGCGATACGGAAGAACTTGCCCGCTTTGATATTGAGCAGCTACTGCAACGGATTGATTCGGATTTTCCTGGCGGCCGCGTGCGTATTTGTCGTGATGCCATGCCGTGGAATGCCAAAGCACAGAGATTCGAATGGGACTGTGCCATGACCTCGAGTGCGTTGGTTATTGTCCCTCTGGTGATCAAAATCGGCTGGCAGGAAAAAATGCTTCATGACAGAACGTCGCAAGACGCGGCAGTGGTGGCGCCCGGCATGGTGCTGACTGTTGCCGCCTATTCCAGATGAGCCATCGCAGCCAGTGTTATCGGACAAATGCCATGTGTCGCCAGTACGGATGGACTCTCACCGAAATGATGATCGCAATAACACTGGGACTCTTCATCCTGTTGACCGCCATGGGACTGCTCTTGTCCAGCAAAATGGGTTATGTCATGCAAGATCAGAATGCATATATTAACGAAACCGGGCGTTATGCGACCGAGGTAGTGTCGCGTAGCGTGCGACAAGCCGGCTACGAAAACTGGAATAGTGGAACTATGCCCTTGCAAACAACTGATAACTTCAGTGCGAATGTGATGGGCATGGATGCCATGACGTTGAAGAAGACGAGCGCCGGATTGGATGGCGCGACGGCAAACGATGTCGTCAATGGCAGCGACGTACTTGCATTGAGGTTCTTTGGTGAGAGCACTGACGGGGAGGTGGGGGCAATCCTTAGCTGTGCCGGTCTGTCGGTGGCGGCACCAGCTTCGCTTCAAACTGCCGAGCAGGAACGCGGCTGGAGTATTTTCTTTGTTGCAAGGGATAGCACCGGTGAGCCCGAATTACGTTGCAAGTATCAATCAAAGACGAGCTGGAACGCAGATGCAATTGCGCGCGGTGTCGAATCATTTCAGGTTTTGTATGGCATCGATGCTGATGGTGACGGCCAGCCTGACCAGTTCCTGAACGCAGACGATATTGATGACCTCGACAATCAGCTGCTGTTGGTAGGCGAAAATGCGATTGTCCGGGCAAGGGATAAAAATCGCAAAACCGCATGGAAGAAGGTTCGCACTATCAAATTCTCGCTGCTGGTACGCGGTTCGCAAAATGCGCGCGACGATACACTGGCGAACGAATATAACTTGTTCGGCAATGACTACAGTAATGCGCATGGCTACAAGGATAAAGGTGTGCGTATCAGGGAAGATGTTTTGCCGGCGGCCAGCAGAAACCGCATCCGGAAAATATTTACGCACACCATTCAACTGCGCAATGATGTAGCGGGCAACGACGCATGAGCGCTAATGTTGCTGCGCGAAGCGCGCACCAGTACGGAATGACCCTGCTAGCCACGCTATTGATCCTGCTGGTGGTACTGATGCTTGGTATCGCTGCTGCGCAGATTGCAATACAGGGTGAGAAGTCATCGCGTAACGACAGAGATCATCAAATTGCGTTTCAGGCGGCAGAGGCTGCCTTGCTCGACGCTGAAATGGATATAGAGCATTCGCCGGATGCGGCCAGATCGCGTAGCGATCTGTTTTCCAGCACCAGCGCAATCGGCTTTCCTGTCGCGACAGGTTCTGCTTGCAGTAACGGCATACAAAATAGGTATCTCGGACTATGTCCACACGCGCAGGCGGGCACGCCGCCGATTTGGCAAGTCGTCAATTTTATGGATGATGCGGCGAACACGACCAGTTCAGTTCCTTACGGCAGATTCACCGGACAGGCTTTTTATATCGCCAACGGGTCTCTTCCCATCAAACTTCCCGGTATATCGTTGAATTGATGCTTTATAAAATACCGGGAGCAGCGACTGATGAGCGAACCTATTTTTACCGTATTACTGCTGTCGGCTTTGGTGCGAAGGAGACGACACAGGTCGCGCTACAAACGGTTTATCGGAAAGCGCATTGATGGAAGCGATGCGTCGACATGTGCTTGCCGCAAGTTTATGCACGGGCCTGCTATTGGCGGTAATGCCTCTTTTTTGCGCGGCTGCAGTGCCGGAAGTCGCACTGGATACTGATCCCTTCGTTAGCCTTCAGTGTCCGACACAGTCTGTCGATAGTGAGCGTGTATCGGGTGCGACTACATCGGCAGCGCATATTTCTGCAGAAGGTGTGTCCTTGTATCAAGCGGCATTTAATCCCATTACGTGGAGTGGAAGCCTGAAAAAATATCGTCTGGGATTTAATGAAGTTGACGGCAGGATCACAATTGCATCCCAGGCAGCATGGGATGCTGCAGACATATTGACGGGCATCATACCGGCGGTCGCAAAGCCCGCGCCCGAAGCACGGCAAATTTACACATCAATGTTTACGGAAAATCGCTCCCTGCTTACCATTCCATTTTTATGGAATGACTTGTCAATCTCGCAGAAAGCTTTGCTAGATGCTTCTCCGGTCAATGGCGCAAGTGATCAACTTGGGGAAAAACGATTGAATTATCTGCGCGGTGCGCGACTCTACGAGCTTGGCAACAGCGGCGGTATTTTTCCGAAGCGGGATCGTATTATGGGCGCCATCGTACATAGCCCGCCCGTCTTTGTCGGGCCGCCCTCGGCGAGTACCCGAGGCGCTGGCTATCCGGAGTTCCATGCGGCGAACCAGGGGCGTCGCGCCGCCGTCTATGTCGGTGCGCAGGATGGCATGCTGCATGCGTTTGACGCAGTTAATGGCGAAGAGTTGTTTGCCTATGTGCCGCAAGCTTTATTCAGCCAACTAAGCAGCCTGACACGAGCGGGTGGTTTCTACCGTCCTTTCGTTGATGGCCTGATTGCGGTGGCCGAGGCGCGCGTCGGCAACGAGTGGAAAACGGTGCTGGCATCGGGTATGGGTGGCGGTGCGCAAGGCGTGTTTGCACTGGACGTTACACGCCCGGAGCAATTCGAAAAGGGTTTGGGCGCATTGTGGGAATTTACCGATAGTGATGATGGCGATATCGGATATGTGGTTGGTGTGCCGCTGATCGCCACCTTCAAGGTCAAGGTCGTCAAAGGCGTACCCAGTTATCGGGATTTCGTTGTCGTTGCAGGAGGCTTGAATAGCTACCGCGATGACGGCGCAGGAAAATTCAATCTTCATGCAACCGGCGCCTTGTTCTTGCTGGCGCTGGATAAAGCCAAATCTGATCCCTGGAAGATAGGTTCCAATTATTTCAAGTTCAGTACTCCGATCAGTGACAAGACAATCGCCAACGGCTTGGTGGCACCTGCAGTCACACTCGCCGACGATGGTGCGGTGAGCTATATCTATTCCGGCGATCTGCAAGGCAATGTTTGGCGCTTTGATTTCAACGGCAGCGCGCCGTGGGCGAGTGCGCTGGCCGGTCCATCGCCGAAGCCGCTGTTTGCCGCGATGGATGCACAGCAGAACCGGCAGGCAATTACGCAGAAAGTCCAGATTGCATATGCCCCCTATGGTGGTCATCTACTCTTGTTTGGTACGGGGAAATTCATGGAGGCGGCGGACTTGCATGCTGCCGGTTTCAAGACGCAGACATTCTATGGCGTTCTGGATATGCTGGATGGCAAGACGGTGACGAGGAATCAACTTGTCGAACGAAAGTTGCTTGCCACAGGTTCTGGTACCGGCGCTTTGGAGATCCGCGGTAGCGAGCTGCAGTATGGCGCTCCCGGCAATGGTGATAAGGGTTGGTACTTCGATTTTCTGGATGCCAACAAGACCGGCGAGCGCAGCATCAACAGCGCTCGTCTCAGCGATGGCAGCCTGTTCTTCAATACCCTGATACCGAATGCCGATCCCTGTCAAAAGCATGGTGCGCGGTCTTATGTCTTGAACGTCCTCACCGGTTTGCCTGCCTATGCAGATCTCACCGCCTATCCGGCAAACGCCAGCATGGGCAACACGCCGCTAGTAATGGCGATCGTGCCGGAAAATCCGCCGCGCGAGGCCACCGGGAAGCGCCGCCTCAAAAAGAAGCTTGAGGTGCTTGATCCAGTCGTGAGTGATCAGCCTGGCCAGAAGACGACCGCGCCAGGAATCGCTACGGAAACGGTTAGCGTATCCGGCCGCCTGAGCTGGCGCGAGATCGTTAACTGGATTGAGTTGCGTACGTCTGCGACCAAAAAATAGGAGAAAGCATGTCATGCAAATGCATACGCGGCTTCACGATGATAGAACTGATGATCGTGCTGATCATCCTTGGGATTCTGGCTGCGATTGCGATTCCTTCCTATCAGGAGTCGGTATCGAAGGCGAAGCGAACCGAAGGACGCGCTGCGCTGATGAAAGCCATGCAGCAACAGGAACGCTATTACTCTTTGCATACTACGTATCTGGCATTTTCTTCGACATCCATTGATCTCGATGAAAAGAGATTCAGCTGGTTTTCGGGAGAGAATGCGCAAGGCAGCTTTTATGAAATAAGCGCGCAATCCTGTAAGGAAAAATCCCTGCGCGAATGCGTATTGTTGACAGCGCAACCCGGCACTGACAAGGTTAATGCACATTATCGTGATCCGACATGCGGGGCATTGACTTTGTCCAGCAGCGGTGAAAAAACGGCAGCTGCCGATGGCTGCTGGTAGCCGCATGCGCTGGCTCGGGGCACCGCCGATGCGCAGGATACAACTGCTCGCTGCAGGTTTTTCTATCGTCGAATTGATGGTGATATTGATGATCGCCGGTATTCTCATGGCGATTGCTGTTCCGAGTTTTCAGTCCATGATCCAGCGCCACCGATTGATCACTGCCACCAATGCCTTGTTCATGGCTGTCAATTTGACGCGTTCCGAAGCGATACATCGCGGTGTACGCGTAGATATGGTGCCCGCAGGCGATGGTTCAAAATGGAGTAATGGCTGGATAATTTTCATCGACGAAGATAATGATCAACGGCCTGACGCCAACGAGACGGTCATTTATTCGTATGGCGAACTGCACCGTGATCTGCGTATCACGCCCAGTTTTACTGATTCGAAAGTACAATATATCGCATTCAACGGGACTGGCCGGACGCGCACCAATGCGAACAGTCAGACTTCGCAATCCGGAAACTGGCGGCTAGAAGCGGGTATGCAATCGCGCAAGGTTGTGATCAATTTTCTCGGCCGGCCACGGGTATGCGATCCTGGCAAGGACGCGTCTAGCTGTTAGCCCGCTTGCAGTGTGCCGGTTGCGGTAGTAATTCATCATTCTGGAAAAGACTCTAGTGGAAATTCATAGCGACGTGCAAGGGATACGCCTTGCATTGGAACTGGCAGCCCAAGGCATGTTTACAACCACGCCGAATCCGCGCGTCGGCTGCGTCATCGTCAAGGAAAACAAGATCATCGGTACCGGTTACACGCAGCCGGTTGGTCATGCCCACGCCGAGGTACAGGCGTTGAACGATGCGGCTGACAAGGGGTTCGACGTAGCGGGCTCCACCGTCTATGTCACGCTTGAGCCATGCAGCCATCATGGTCGCACTCCCCCTTGTGCCGATGCGTTGATCAATTCGCGCGTGGCGCGTGTGGTGGCCGCAATTGCAGACCCGAATCCGCTGGTTGCGGGTCAAGGTCTGGCGCGACTCGAGGCCGCAGGAATACAGGTGACATGCGGCGTACTCGAAGATGAGGCGCGTGAGCTGAATATCGGTTTTCTGTCGCGCATGCAGCACGGCAAACCTTGGGTGCGGATGAAGACCGCTGCCAGCCTGGATGGCATGACCGCGCTGCATAACGGCAGCAGTCAATGGATCACTGGCGATGCAGCGCGAGCGGATGGTCATTACTGGCGCGCACGCGCCTGCGCCATTTTGACCGGCATCGGTACCGTGATGGAAGATGATCCGCAGTTGACCGTACGTGCGATCGACACGCCGCGCCAACCGCAACGCATCGTCATTGATAGCAAGCTGCAGATAAGTACGCATGCGCGAGTATTGAGCGGTGGCGGTACCTTGATCGTGGCGGCAGAAAGCAATTCGGAGAAAGAGGAAATCCTGCGCGAGCTCGGGAATGAAGTGATCGTTATGCCGAATGCCGACGGCAAGGTCGATTTGCCAGCGCTCATGCTGGAACTGGGACGCCGCCAGATCAATGAGCTGCATGTAGAAGCCGGCTTCAAATTGAATGGTTCGCTGATACGCGAAGCTTGCGTAGACGAGTTGCTGGTTTATCTGGCGCCGACTTTGCTGGGTGATGCACAGGGCATGTTCAATCTGCCGATACTGGAATCAATGGAACAGAAGAAGAATCTGGCTTTTCATGAGGTCAAGCAAATCGGTGCCGATTTGCGTATCCTTGCTCGCTTCATCTGAATAACTTTTTCATTTAGCACCTTTTACTTAGATACCATCATGTTTACTGGAATTATCGCTGCCGTAGGAAAAATCACCGCCATCTCGCCACTAGGCGACGACGCTGCCGGACATCGGCTGACGGTTCATGCCGGCGGCTTGCCGCTGGTTGATGTTGCATTGGGCGATTCGATTACCCTGAATGGTGCATGCATGACCGTGGTGAGCAAAACGGATCAAGAGTTTGCGGTGGATGTATCGCGCGAAAGCTTGAATTGCACATCGGGTCTGGATGCCATCGGCGAAGTTAATCTGGAAAAAGCGGTCACGCTGTCGGAGCGCCTGGGTGGCCATCTGGTGTCAGGGCATGTTGACGGTCTGGGTGTCGTCAGCAAATTTGAGCCCGTCGGCGAGTCATGGTTGCTGGCGGTGCAAGCACCAAAAGCGCTGGCAAAATATATCGCAGTCAAAGGCTCGATCGTCATCAATGGCGTGTCGTTGACGGTGAATACCGTTGACGATTTAACGGATGCATGTGAATTTTCCGTCAACCTGATCCCGCATACAGTTCAGGTTACTACGCTTAAACATTTGAAGGCCGGCAGCAAGGTCAATCTCGAGATCGACCTGATCGCGCGTTATGTAGAAAGAATGCTGACAGCGGCGCGTGCCGAATAATATTCAAAGAATCCATGCATCGCGCTTGGCACAAGGATGGCAGTGATCTGGACACATGAATGACGCTTACATATGTCCTTTGCCGATCAATTGCCGATTTGAATCCCATCAAGCACGCCTGATTTCACGTATCGTTGCATACGATCATAAGTCTGCCGTCAGTTTTATTTTCTCGCAGACTTATTTCTTTTCAGGAAATTCAATTTCCATTGTTCACAAAGCCCGCCTCGAGCATCCGACGATTTTAAGCGTACCGCTCATCAATGCTGTTTGCCGCCAGCTGCGCCGCATCTCCGTGTACACATATACGCTGCCACCTTCTATAAGCGGGCGGATAGTTTCCATTTACGTCTGTCGAAGCACGTTGTAGTGTCGGCCCACTTTGACTTGCTCTGACTTGTCCGTGTCGCATGCCAATGCGCCGTGACACGGTGGTCGGAATATTTTCACGTTGAGCTCCGGCCACACATTTCTTGGTTTTCTGAATTTAAAAATGTTTGTATCTGAGCGTGCCTTATTTCCTCAGATCACGCGTTGCACGTCAAATAGTCAGTGGACATTCGGCTTGCATGATTGATGCATCCATCATCAGAGAAGAGGCCTGTGCCCGGCACATATGTGCAAATTTCATCACCTGATTCAGATAGAAACAATGTCTGCGCACAATAATTTTGATTCAATCATTCTGTGAATATGCAATCGCATAAATCAATTATTGAATGTCTTGAAAAGTCATCACCATCTTCCTAATCTATTTAAATCAGCATTAGATTTCAATTGAGGTGGCAACAAATCAACGTTCCGTCCAGCAGGAAAAATATTTCCGGAAACATACTTCCATCGCATGTGCAGGGATGAAAGCATTGATTCGTTTTCACTGCAGAAAGAAATCATTTTGCGAAGAGTGAATGGACAAAATATTTCGCGTATCTGAATTTACCTGCAATTGATATGGATCAAATTGGCAAGTCAATTTAACAATACATTTTGTCTTTTAGCTGAACTGACTTCTTTGGGATTTTGTGTCAATGAAAAAAATTGCGTTGGTTACCGGTGGCACCAGAGGAATAGGTGCTGCAATTGCAGTTGCATTGCATTCCGCCGGTTACGATGTTGCCGTGACTTATCACAGTAATGTCGATGCCGCCCACGCGTTCAGAGAAAGTACATCGATCCCGGTTTTTTGCTGGGATGTTTCTGATTACACGCAATGCCAGGAGGGCATTCGCATCGTGGAAGCAGAAATAGGGTGCATAGATGTACTGGTGAATAACGCTGGCATCACTCGCGACACTGTTTTGCATCATATGGTGCCAGGCCAGTGGACGGACGTCATTAATACAAATCTCGGTTCTGTCTTCAATATGTCCCGCAATGTCATAGAAGGTATGCGCGCGCGTAGCTTCGGAAGAATCATCAATATCAGTTCTATCAATGGCGAACGTGGACAGATGGGGCAGACGAACTATGCCGCTGCCAAGGCGGGCATTCTTGGGTTTACCAAATCTCTCGCGCTTGAAAGTGCACGCAAGAACATCACCGTGAATGCGATTGCACCTGGATATTGCGATACGGATATGGTATCCGCCATTCCGCAGGAAGCCCTTGAAAAAATAATGGCAGGTATTCCCGTTGGGCATTTGGGAACGGGGAGTGATATTGCCCGGCTCGTCGTGTTTCTGGCTGATAACGCAGCCGGTTTCATTACTGGCGCTACCTTTGATGTCAATGGTGGACAGTTCATGGCTTGATCTTGAACTTCACCATTTCCAATTTAATTGATTGAATTTATTTCAGGAGAAGTACATGGAACAAATTTTTTTGCAGCCGGAGATATCAGTGGGCATTATCGAAATGGATAAAGCGCATAAAGTATTGATGCGTGAAATCATGGACATGATGCGAGCTCCGAACTTTGAGTTCTCCCGACGCTTGCCGCAATTGGTAGAGCTGTTGGAAATGGATTTCCGGGGAGAGGAAGAGTTGATGGAACAAATGGATTATCCGGACTTGCGTGTACATCGTGAACAGCACGCTGAATTGCTCGGCACGGTACACCATGCGGTTGCGAAGGCGATGAATGGCGATTATCTGCTGCCTCGGCAAGTATTGAACATGTTGCCACAATGGTTTCTATGTCATCTGGTCAAGATGGATGCCTCGCTTGTAAAGGCGCTGAAGGCCGCGGGTGCCCAACCGATCAATCGTTCTGTTTTTAATCCGACACATTGGGCTGAGAGACAGCCGCAACATATCGGCTTTGTTTAATGAAGGTATCGACCAAGGAGCACACTATGTTTCCATTTTCTACAATGAACGCACCCGATAATCTGAAGAGTCTTCTGAATACAGAAATCGGCTTGTATAACGCAGCTGCGGGCAAGGCATTTGATGTTGCATTCAAAATTGCAGACTTGAATCTTGAAGTCATGAAGCAGGCTCGTGCAAACTGGTCAACGCAGTCTGAACAAATAAAGCAGATGGACGGGAATGCCACGCCTCCGCTACTGGATGCAAGTCAATTAAAGAGGAACGTTGAGATTGCCACGTCGTATGGACAGCATCTGACGAAAATCATGCTCGATCTGCAGTCCGATATGTTGAAAGTGGCGCAGCAGCAGGCCAGCAAGATTGCGAGCATGGAGGAGGGTGTAGCGAACGCTCAAGAAGCGAATATTGCGAACGCTAATTTTCCGGCAATATCCATGCTGCAGAGTATGGTTGAACAAGCCAGTAAGGGATATGCAAACTGGAACAATAGCGTGCTCCATTCCATGGACACTGCCAATGCCAATTTCGCACATCAAGCGGCAAGCAAGGCGGCAGATCACCAGGCAAAGTCGCGTAGCGCAAAACAGTGAGCAGGTTCACTTTGCTAGTTGAGCGAGACGGTTGTTTAGGCCGGGAATAGTCAGCATATTTTATGTTGGCAATGTCAGTCAGTTTGGCAACAGCGTCGTTGCCAAACTCGCTGCCATCCATTCTTCATTGGTCGCTTCAACCATTACCGAAATACGGCTGTCGGCTGAAGAGATGATTGATGCATTGACCACATTTTGCTGGTCGTTCAAAGTCAGTCCCAGGAATTGCAGAGCGCTCCCTATGCGCGAACGTATTTCCATATTGTTTTCGCCTATGCCTGCGGTGAACACGAGCATATCCAAACCACCCAGAACCGCAGTGAGTGCGCCAATTTCTCGCACTATCCTGCGCACGTATAGTGCGAGTGCATCGTGCGCACGTGGATTGTCCTGTTCAATCGGCAGCAGTTGACGCGGATCGGATGACACACCGGAAATACCCAGCAGTCCGCACTCATGGTAGAGCATATGCCCCAGCTGCTGCGACGATAACTGCTCGGTTTCCATCAGATATAACAGCACGCCAGGATCGATTGCTCCGCAGCGCGTACCCATCATCAAGCCGTCAAGTGCCGAGAATCCCATTGTGGTCGCGACGCTGCGCAGGCCCTGCATGGCACACAGACTTGCACCGCTGCCCAGATGCGCGACGATGGTTCTATTGCGGGCCAGATCGCCGTAGCGTTCAGCCAGAACGATAGACATGTATTCGTAAGACAAACCATGAAAGCCATAGCGCTGCAAGCCGCGCTCCCAAGCGGAGTAGGGCAGCGGCAGCATCTTTTCGACACGTGGCAAATCACGATGGAAAGCGGTATCGAAACAGGCAATCTGTACCAGTTCAGGCTGCGCTTGTAACAGGCTTTCAATGGCTTCCAGTGCGAAGGGCTGATGCAAGGGAGCAAGTGGTATATAGCTGCGCAAGTCGGACAAGACCTGATGGTCGACGCGCACCGGTGCTGAATATTTACTGCCGCCATGGACGACGCGATGCACGACGGCGACCAGCTGATCGCTGCCAAGCTGCTGCAACGTATGTTGCCGGATGTGTTGCAGCGCATCGTGATACGGCGTATCTGCGTCTATGGAAAGATGCTCCGGAGAGGCATCAGAGGATTCAAATGTCGGTATGGGGCTGCTAATGCCATCCACCTTGCCACTCCATAAGGGGTTGCGGCTGGACAGCGCGGTCGGGTCGAATAATGCAAACTTGATGCTCGAAGAACCGCAGTTCAACACCAGAATGCGCTTGCTCATGACGCTGCCTTCTTGACCTGCTGCGCCAGTATCAGCGCGATCGCACAAGAAGCGATGCGTGATTCTCGCGCATCGGCTCGGCTGGTGAGGACGATCGGCACGCGGGCCCCCATGACAATACCTGCGCTGGCCGCGCCGCCCAGATATTCGAGCTGCTTGGCCAGCATGTTGCCGCTTTCCAGATCAGGCACTACCAGGATATCGGCACGTCCCGCGACCTCAGAAGTGATTCCCTTGATACGGGCTGCGGCGATAGAGATGGCATTGTCGAATGCCAGTGGGCCGTCCAGCAATGCCCCTTTGATCTGACCGCGATCGGCCATTTTGCACAAGGCTGCAGCATCGAGGGTTGCCGGCATGCGCGGATTGACTGTTTCGACTGCCGCCAGTATGGCCACGCGCGGTTGCTGTACGCCGATCGCCTGGGCGAGGCTGACGGCATTGCGGATGATGTCGGCTTTTTCATCGAGATTGGGCGCGATATTAATGGCTGCATCCGTAATGATAAAAGGACGTGGATACGCCGGCGTTTGCATCAGGAAGCAATGACTGAGACGGCGCTCGGTACGCAATTCAGGACAAGCCAGTATGGCCGACATCAGTTCATCCGTATGCAGGCTGCCCTTGATGATGATCGCGACTTCCCCCTTTGCTGCCAGTGCGACCGCGTGGGCCGCTGCTGCATGGCTGTGAGGAACATCCTCTATGCGCAAAGCTGAAATGTCCAGGCCGTTGCTGTCGGCGATGGCTTGCAATTTGGCCCGCGGCGCAACCAGTACTGGAATGATCAGGCCGGCTGCCTGCGCATCCAGTGCAGCGGAAAGACTGAGTGCATCGCAAGGATGGACGACCGCTGCTGTAATTGCACCCATGGGTCGGACATATTCCAGTAGCCGCAACAGGCCATTATCTCCGGCCAGTAGTCGCACTTCCGGGAGTGTAGTGCGCGGTAATGAAATATGCTCTGTCGGTGCGATCACATCTGCCTCGCCTTCAAGCACGCAAATGCCATCCTGGTTGATACAGGAGCAGGCTAGTGTGAGTCGCTTACTGGTTTCGTGGCGCGCGGTGACTCGCACGCCAATTTTTAGTGTGTCACCTATACGCGCGGGTGCCCTGAAATTTAATGTTTGGCTTAAATAGATCGTTCCCGGGCCGGGCAATCGCGTGCCGAGCACGGCCGATATCAGCGCACCACCCAGCATGCCATGTGCAATTACTCCTTGAAAACGGGTGGACGAAGCGAATTCCGCGTCCAGATGCTGGGGGTTGACATCACCCGACAGAATCGCAAAAAGCTGGATATCTTCAGCTGTCAGGGTGCGCTCTGCAAATACTTCTTCGCCAATCGCGATCTCATCGAATATCCGATTTTTAACAATGCGCAGATCGTCCGTACTCATGTAATCCTCCAGGTAGAAAGCAAACTACATACAGGGTGCGCATATGCAGGTAAAAGTGTGGTGCGCTTTGGCCCAGGCAGCGCTACAACTGCGATGGCACAAGCGGGTATGTTCTGCGGGTCAGCTTACGATCTATCTACCTATAGCATTTTGATATTAATCAAATCATCCACAGCGCCGAGGCAAGCATAGGCTATTTCAAGCCGAACCGTGACATGAGCCAGGATTTCAATAATTGGGTCGACAGCAGGTAGGAAAACACGATCAGCAATATAGCGATATTCAGCGCGGGTGGTAACGCAGTCAGCCCTAACGCATCTGAAAAAGGCGAGGTCGGCAACCAGAATGCCAGCAACACGATCATGATGGTCGTCATCAGCAAGGGCAGGCTGGGCTTGCTTTGGATGAATGGAATTTTTCCGGTACGGATGATATGCACCACCAGCGTTTGCGACAGTAGAGATTCGACGAACCAGCCAGACTGAAACAGCATGGCATTATTCCCGGCGCCGAAGACGAACCACAGTATGCCGAAAGTCATGTAATCGTATAGCGAGCTGACGGGCCCCAAAGTCAGCATGAAGCGCTCTATATCGGCAATCTCCCAGCGGCGCGGTTGCTTCAGATATTCGCGATCCACATGATCGGTTGCAATCGTCGTCTGCGAGACATCGTACAGAAGGTTGTTCAATAATATCTGGATCGGTGCCATCGGTAAAAAGGGCAGGATCGCGCTGGCTCCCAGCACGCTCAGCATATTGCCGAAATTGGAACTGGAACTCATTTTGATGTACTTCGCGATGTTGCCGAAAACCTTGCGTCCTTCAAGTACGCCATCTTTCAGCACGATCAGGCTTTTACGCAAGAGAATGATATCGGCAGATTCCTTGGCGATATCCACTGCACTGTCTACGGAAATGCCAACATCGGCTGTTTTTAATGCGGCACCATCGTTGATGCCATCGCCGAGGTAGCCGACCACATGGCTGCATTTTTGCAGGCACCGAATCACGCGCGCTTTCTGCATTGGACTCAGCTTGGCAAACATGCTGGAATGTTCCGCAAGTCTGCCGAGGGCGTCGTCGTCGAGCGCATCGATGTCGCTGCCAAGTACAACATGGTCGCCAGCGAGGCCGACATGGCGGCAAACATTGAGAACCACCGCGGCATTATCGCCACTCAAGACTTTTACCTGAACCCCATAGCGATGCAAGGCAGTGATGGCCTCCGCGGCGCTGTCTTTCGGCGGATCAAGAAACGCGATGTAACCCAGCAACGTGAGTGCCGATTCATCCGACTTGCTGAAGGTGTCCGCGCCGTTCGCGGGTTTGGGCGGCAATTGCTTGTACGCGACCGCGATCACACGGAAGCCATCCTCATTCAGGCTGCCTACCGTCCTGCTCATGGCCGTGCCGTGCTGCGTGGCCAGCGGCGCTGCGACACCAGCATGTTCGGCATGGGTGCAGATACTTAATATTTCTTCTGCGGCGCCCTTGCATATGAGCAGGCGGCTGCCATCCGCTTGCTGCACGATCACCGACATGCGGCGGCGCTCGAAGTCAAATGGCACCTCATCAATTTTTTGAAAATGCTTATCCGGCTCGATTTTTTCGTGCACGTCGACATAGCTGAGGATTGCGACGTCGAGCAGGTTCTTCAGCCCGGTCTGGAAGTAACTGTTGAGGTAGGCATACTCCACCACCTTCGGTGCATCAGTGCCGTCGATATCGACGTGCTGCTCAAGAATGATCTTGTCTTGCGTCAGCGTGCCGGTTTTGTCCGTACACAAGATATTCATTGCACCAAAATTCTGGATGGCATTGAGCCGTTTGACGATGACTTTTTTCTCGGACATCGCCAATGCACCTTTTGCAAGATTGATGGTGATGATCATGGGCAGCATTTCCGGTGTCAGGCCGACGGCGACGGCGACGGCAAACAGTAACGCTTCGAGCCAGTTACCCTTGCTGAGGCCGTTGACGAGAAATACCATCGGCACCATGACCAGCATGACAAGAATGATGAGGCGAATGTATTTGTTCACGCCTCTATCGAAACTGCTGACCTCGCGCCTTTTGACAAGGTCGGCTGCGATATGGCCGAACGCAGTATGTGCTGCGGTGGCAATGACGATGGCAGTCCCGGTACCGCTCATGACATTCGTACCCATGAAGGCCAGATTGACGATATCGGAGAATGCTTCCACATCATTTTTTGCGATCGCAGAAGGCGCCTTTTCAACGGGGAGAGACTCGCCGGTCAATGCTGCCTGACTGATGAACAGGGCTTTGGCCGACAGGATGCGAACATCGGCAGGAATGATGTCGCCAGCCGACAGAAAAATGATATCTCCAGGCACCAGACCTGCCAATGGAATCTCGATTTTTCCCTGCGGCGCGCGTAGCACGGTAGCGGTGGTTGCCACCATGGAGCGCAGCTTTTGCGCAGCTCGATCCGAGCGATGTTCCTGCACAAACGACAGCAGCGACGACAGCATGACCATGACGCCAATCATCAGGCCGCCCCAGGTTTCGCCGATGGCAAGATTCACGCCCGCCAGAACCAGCAATAGCAGCGACAAGGGACTTGCCAACAGCATCATAAAACGCTTCCAGACACCGCGTTGAACTTCTGCCGCGATCAGGTTGGAACCATGGATGCGTTGACGGCTTGCCGCCTCGCCTGAGGTCAAGCCTTGAAGAGAGGAGTGTTGTTCCAGAAGGACTGCTTCTGCCGAGAGTGTGGCAATGCGCCGCATCTCTTGTTCCGCTGTGTGTTCAGGGACGTGCGCAGGGTGCGGCATAACCTCAAAGACGGATGATTTCGCGGCAGCTGAAACCGTATTTCGAGCGGCGAACATGACCAGTCTTCTACCGAATCAGGGTTGCATCACATATTTGCCGGGTGCCGAAGGTCTATGTGCCGGCATCAAGGGAGGCGGGATACGTTTGCCGGATTTTTTGCGTAACCAGGACTCCCATGCGATCCACCACGAACCTTCTTTGTGTTCAATGATGGATTGCCATGTGTCGGCATCCATCGCCAATTCCTTGTCGGCGTGGGTGGATATTTGATAGCTGCGATAAGGATGTCCGGGCGGTGATACCACGCCGGCATTGTGGCCTCCGGAAGTAAGTACGAACGTGACTTCGGTATCGCACATGCGATGAATCTTGAATACCGAGCGCCAAGGCGCGACGTGATCGGTCAGCGTGCCAACCACGAAGATGGGAATGCTGATATCGACCAGATGAATCGATTTGCCATCCGTAATGTATCTGCCTTCGGCGAGATCGTTGTGCAGGAACAGGTGACGCAGATATTCCGAATGCATCCGGTACGGCATACGCGTCGCATCTTCATTCCAGACCATGAGGTCGCTTTTCTTCTCGCGCCGCCCGAGCAAATACTGGTTGAGTCTGCGCGACCAGATCAAGTCATTGGAGCGCAAGAGCTGGAACGCACCCGCCATTTGTTTGGTATCGAGATAGCCCTGATCCCACATAATGGCTTCCAGAAAGCTGATTTGACTTTCATCTATGAAGAGAGATAGTTCGCCAGGTTCTTCAAAATCCACCTGGGATGCAAACAAGCTAATACTGGCAATACGTTGGTCGCCGTCGCGTGCCATGCTGGCGGCCACAATCGACAGCAGCGTGCCGCCCAGACAATATCCTGCTGCGTTAATTTGTCGGGCATGCGTTAGCTCTGTGATGGCGTCGATTGCGGCCATCAAACCCAGCTTGCGATAATCCTCCATCGACAAATCCCTATCCTCGGCCAATGGATTTTTCCATGAAATCATGAATACGGTATAGCCCTTGCTCACCATATATTTGACCAGAGAATTCTGTGGCGACAGATCGAGTATGTAGTACTTCATTATCCACGCCGGTACGAATAGCAAGGGAAGTGCGTGGACCGTGTTCGTCGTTGGTGTGTACTGAATCAGCTCGATCAGATGATTGTGAAAGACCACCTTGCCGGGTGAGATGGCAATATCTCTGCCGACCTTGAATGTATCGTCAGCTTCATTCTTTTCGTTTGTAATGCTGCGCCGCCAATCCTCGGTCGCATTAAGCCAGCCCTGTAAAAAATTGTTACCCCATGACTGGACGGCGGCTTGCTGTATCACAGGGTTGGTCAACGGAAAATTTGACGGTGCCAGTGTGTCCAGCAACTGTCGGACTGTAAATGTCACGACGTCCTCATGGTGCTTGGAAACGCCCCTGACTCCGGTAGTTGCGCGATGCCACCATTGTTGTTGCAGCAAAAACCCCTGTGAGATGACATTGAACGGCCACGTTTGCCATGTCGGATCCCTGAAGCGCTGATCCTGCGATAAAGGTGCGATGCAGAATGGCTGTGACTGGTCTTCAGTGCTGATGCAATGGCGATTATAGAGATGCCAACGCCAGCTGTTTTGCCAAGCTCTCTCTAGCAAAACAACGCGTTTCGATGGTGACAGGGATAGATGGATCAGCCAGTCGGAAAAAGCATTGAACATCGCCGCTGGAGAAATATCGTTTGTCAGGTGCCCGAGCAAGGCGTTACTCATCAAATCTAAAGGTGCAGATTCGGTCGCACTTTCAGGATATTGATAGCTCAATGGCGTTAGCCATGCACTAGCCATGCGCTCTAAAGCGAGACTGCTGGGAGGATTTTTCTCAAACATTACCGGCATTCGAGGGAGTAATGGCGCTAGCCTAGCAATGCGCACCTTCGCTGACTTGATGCAGATCAAGGCTGCACGTTTCCTTGCGCGCAATGGGTCGGGCAGGCGAATGCATGATGGCCTTCATGTGCAGTTTTTTCGCCTTATGGTGTGGCTCTGCAAATTTCATTTTTGATTAAATGACTATTGATCCATGTCAAGTTGTGCTTCCGTCTTCCGCATAGGATGGTTTCAGCAAGTTTTCTTTCATCGGAGGCAGCATGCTTAAGACGATATTGGTGGCGACGGACGGTTCCGATTTGTCCAAAAAGGCGATAACGGCAGCGGTTGATTTTGCCGCATCTTACGGCAGCAAAATAGTGGGCTTGTCGGTCGCCGAAGTCTTTCCGGAAGTGTTCCTGGATTACGATTTGCGTGCTATCGAAGACGACATGCAACAGCAGGCTGTAGCGAACGCGAATTTCATTGCCGACTGTGCGAAAAAAGCCGGTGTTGACTGTGAAGTGCACACGGCCACTGGAGTGCGTCCGTATCAGGAAATTATCAAGACTGCCGAGAAATTTAATTGCGATACCATTTTTATGGCATCCCACGGCAAGAAGGGGCTCGACAAAGTATTGCTGGGCAGCGAAACGCAAAAGGTGCTCTCGCACAGCACAATACCAGTTCTCGTTTTCAGATAAGTCGCGCAACTCTATCTCGCGACTCGATACATATTCCGATAGACATTTACGTTTGAGAGGTGGCTATGAAATCCGATCGCCAGTTAAAGCAAGATGTTATTGATGAATTGGAATGGGAGTCTGCAATTGATGCAACCGGAATAGGTGTCGAAGTACATAACGGCATCGTGACGTTGTCGGGAACACTGAACAGCTATGCGGAAAAATATGCTGCCGAGAAGGCCGTGCAGCGTGTCGCCGATGTCAAAGGGCTGGCCGTTGAAATTGATGTTGCGCTCCCTGGCTGGGGGCAGCGTACCGATGCTGATATAGCGCGAACCGCAGCGCAAGCGTTGGAGTGGAATGCCCTGGTACCTAAAGACTGCATCAAGATAATCGTGGAGGATGGCTGGATTACGCTTACGGGCAATGTGGATTTTCAGTATCAACGCAAGGCAGCTGAGCGGGCGTTGCAAACGTTGCTCGGCGTTGTCGGCATCAGTAATCAGATCGCCGTGACGCCGGCTGTGACACCGCGTGATATCAAAAGTCATATCGAAGCAGCCTTGCAGCGTCGCGCCCATGCGGAAACCAAAGGCATTGAGGTAGTCGTTAATGGTGATCAGATCACGCTCAACGGCTCAGTGTCATCGTATGCAGAACGTCGCGCAGCATTAAGTGCAGCAGCACAGACGCGTGGCGTGGCGAGGGTAGTGGACAAACTGTTTGTTGCCTGAGCATTGCGTCAACATTGTTCATCAGCGCCTACCGAGTGCACGAATCTCCTTGAAGAAAAACCTGCAGCGGCCTTGGTTTGCGCGTGGAACCCAAGCGCCGCTGGTTCCTTATATCGCGAGAATGGTTCGCAGGGATGTGGCATAACCATTTGCCATGGCGGTAAAACCTGCGCGACGGTTCTAGTGTCGCCCAGGCTCACTCGCGTGATTACTTCGAGATCCACAGACGCTGCAGATGTGTAAGCTGAGGAGATAAATAATTGTATTCGGTGACGGTGGATGGTATCTCGACACCAGCATGCGCAGAACTGCTGTCGATGCCCGCAGCGATTTTGTTTAGCGCTGATAAATTCAATACTTCAACGTCACGCTGTCGGACTTCGATGATTCCGTCTTTGCGCATTTTTGCAATCATTCGACTGACGCTTTCCATCGTCAGGCCGAGATAATTTCCAATATCTTCACGCGTCATGCGCAACTGAAAGCGGGTTGGCGAATATCCCCGCAACGCGTAACGCCTGGATAGATTGGTGAGAAAAGCGGCAAAGCGCTGTTCGGCATACATATTCCCAAGAATCATGATCACATTCTGTTCGCCCATGATTTCCTCGCTCATGACGCGATGAAAATGACGCATCAACATCGGCATCTCTGTGAATAATGTTTCGAGTTGTGGGTAAGGAATCACACATACTTCGCTATCGTCCAGCGCGACCGCGTCACATTGATGGCGTGCGCTGCTAATGGCATCCATGCCCAAGAGTTCTCCACTCATCTGGAAGCCGTTTATTTGCCGGTCGCCTGCGAGATTTTCCTGATAGGTTTTGAAATGTCCAACACGCACGGCATAGAGCGATGTGAATTGATCGCCTATGCGATAGAGATAACTATCCCTGGCAATCTTTTTGCGTACGATAATCTGGTCCAGTAGTCTGGTTTCCAGTTCATTGAGCCCGGTCGGCAGGCATATTTGGCGCATGCTGCATCCCGAGCAACTGCGAGCAACAGAGTTTTCAACACTAGAAGACGAATGCGGTTGCAAGGACTTTGCCATGACGCCCTCCATATGAGTGAAACCTGTAGAAATCGAAATTCATGTCAAGGGGTTTTAACTTAACTGAATTAATTGTGACCCTACTACTCTGTATTTTACTGTTCTAGATCAAACAAATGGTAATAAAAAAACAACAAAAAATAAGGTGAATTGTTGTCGAAAGTCAATAGTTGGTGTGTATAAAGGCAGTCGGGAATATGTTGCGACGAGAGGGTGTTTTCAGCGCGGATTGTTCATTGATGAAAATCAACGGGCGATGAAATCGCCTGTTGGAATCGGTACGAACTAGGAGAGGAATTGAAGCAAGGGCAGTGCAGCACCCGGCGCGCTGCACCTTGCAATTCCTGATTTGCAGATAATGTTAGTTCAGAAGAATTTCATGTCTGTTAAAAGATCGGATTATTCCGGCCATACAAAGATGACGCGTCGATGTGTTTTATTTTGTATTGAAACTTTCTGAGATTTACTGATGCCGTTCTGGGTAGCCGTTATCTGATAACTTCCTTTCGGTAAATTCGCCAGAAAAATCGGCCCCTCGGAGAGGGCATCAATGAGAATCGTGTCTTTGAGGTCCTTGACCTGCACACGAAAATCCGACGTGTATTGATCTCGCTGTCCCGATTTCGATTTGACGATAGAGACGATTTCCAGTGCATAGCGAGGCGCCATTGCCCTCATCTCGGCAGCTTCATCCACACCGATTCCGCCAGATACATAGCTTGCATGTTCCGTCTTGAATTCGACAGGCGCAGCCGTTACATGCGTTAGATGGCTCAATAGAAGGCAGATAAAAAAAGATGTTGATCGCATGTTCATGGATTCCTCCTCGGGTGCGCTGCAGGCAGTGATCCTGCCTGCAGCGCTGGTAAATGATCGCGTCTGCTCTGATGCGCAGGAGTTGCAGAAAGGGAGGCAATATTTTTTTATATAGTCTCCCGGTGGCGGATGACTAGCCTTTGTTAGTGCTGACGTTTCGAATAGCGCTTCTCAGGTTTTCTATGGATTCCCTGAACGATTTTTCGACGGCTCGCCATGCATTGCTACCTTCTTCTTTCAATGTCTTCCATTTTTCTTCCAGGCTTTGCTGTTGTTTCTGGAACTCTTGAATTTCTGACTCGATTTTCGCTTTGGCAGTCTCAGACGCGCTGGCCGCTTTTGCTTTCAAGGTGTCCAGTTCTTGCTGCAAGCGATCCAGTTCTGCTCTGGTAACGCTCAAGAACTCATTCTTTTGTTCACGATCTTTTTCCGCCGTGTTTGTCGATGCGGCTTGCTCATCTGCCGGCTTTGCCTTTGGTAAATTCATTTCGTTTCGATCGCAGCCGGCAAGCACAAGAAAACAGAATGCCAACAAGGAATATCGTATGTTTTTCATGTTCTATCCTTAGGGTAATCGCGATTGCTTTACTGCGATTCCGCAGGGCCGCAGCTTGTCGTGTCGCGCCAATCTGACGGCTGCAGCCGCACACGCGGGTGACTAGCTGATTGTCAATTGCTTGCTTCCATTGCGCGTCTTTTTAGGGAGCGTCAGTTCCACTACCCCATCCTGATATTTTGCAGCCGCATGAGCGGCATCAATGTCATGTCCAAGTGAAAAGCTGCGAAACAAGCGTCCGGAATAGCGCTCGCTACGTACTACCGTTTCACCTTCTTTTTGTTCTTTGACTTGTGTCGTCTGCGCCGAAATCGAAACCTGATTGCCGTCAATATCAATTTTTATATCTTCTTTTTTCATGCCGGGGACATTGGCTTTCACGGTATAGGCTTGGTCGGTCTCCGACACATCCATTTTCATTTCCTGACCGCCCTCGAACGCCTGTAAAGCAGGTGCCAAGCCAAACTCTCTGACCATGTCTTCGAATCCGGTGAAAGGTTCGAAGCGGGCGATATTGCTAAATGGATTAAAGCGCATCAAATTCGTAGCCATGATTGAACTCACTTTCTATCAGTAGTCTTTTATTGATTTGGTGTGGGTAGATAATTTTTCCTACGCGACCGTCGGTGGTGCGATCAGAGAATTAAGAATAGATGAGTGGGTAAGTGTGTATGTGATCCATATCAAGTGCCGTGGATTTGCGTCCCGCATTGCCCGCTCAGAACACCAGCGGGCTGGCCACTGAAGTTGAAAACTGGACAGAGAAGAATTGGCCGACGCTGGCAGGGCGATCGATAAGTGGTATCCGGCGGGACAGACTGGATGTAACCAAGCCAGTCATTTGAATTTGGCTTGTTCCTCGAGCGCGGATGCCCATAAACCGGCATTTTTCGCTCAAACCGGGCAATTCTTCTGTAATCCGCGGGGTCGGAGGTCGCCAAATCCTTTAAAATAGCGGCCTACTCAGAGATTCCCCCTATGTCTATTTCAACTACCCAAGAAATCGTCGCAGAATTGCGAGCCGGCCGTATGGTAATACTGGTCGATGAAGAAGATCGTGAAAATGAAGGCGATCTGGTGCTGGCAGCAGATTTCGTTACGCCGGAAGCGATCAATTTCATGGCGAAGTTTGGCCGTGGTTTGGTGTGCCTGACACTGACGGAAGAGCGCTGCGATCAACTCGCGCTGGGCATGATGACATCGCGTAACGGCACTTCGTACGGGACCAATTTCACGGTATCGATCGAGGCGGCGGAAGGCGTGACGACGGGGATTTCCGCTGCGGACCGCGCAAAAACCATACAGGTTGCGGTCGCCAGAAACGCCAAACCGGCGGACATCGTTCAGCCTGGCCATATCTTCCCATTGAAGGCGCAAAAGGGTGGTGTGCTGATGCGCGCCGGCCATACTGAAGCCGGCTGCGATTTTGCGGAACTGGCAGGCTTGACGCCGGCCGCCGTGATTTGCGAAATCATGAAGGATGACGGCACGATGGCGCGCCTGCCGGATTTGATTGAATTCGCAAAAGAACATGATCTGAAAATCGGTACGATTGCCGACCTGATCCACTATCGCAGCCAGAACGAAAGTTTTGTCGATCGCATCGGCGAGCGCACGATGGAAACCGTACACGGGTCTTTCCAGGCCGTGCTGTATCGCGACAAACCTAGCGGCGGTGCGCATCTGGCGCTGGTGCATGGCGTGATCGAGCCGGGCGAGGAAACCCTGGTGCGGGTGCACCAGCCAGTATCGATGCTTGATTTGCTGGAAACCAAGGCCACTACGCATTCATGGAATATGGCTGCGGCGATGGCTGCGATCAAGCAGTCCGAACGCGGTGTGATGGTGTTGTTGAATTGTGAAGAGTCGGCCGATGAGCTGTTTTCCCAATTCGCGGCACTGACCAATCCGGATGTACGCCCGCAACAGCGCGCGGCCCGCATGGATTTGCGTACCTACGGTATCGGCGCCCAGATTTTGAAAGACCTGTCGGTGTGCAAAATGAAGCTGCTGGCCAATCCGCGCAAGATGCCATCGATGACGGGTTTCAATCTGGAAGTAACCGGTTATCGGGCAACACCGGAGAATTGAGCATTCGTTCACTTTTTGTGTGTTTATTTAGTTGAATCAAGAGATAAGCTGTTGCTGAACCAAGGCCGAATGAACCCGAGGTCGCGCTACAGCAAAGTTGAACCAGTAATAATGTATCCAGCGCTACGCGCATGAAGGGAAATACCATGACAGTTGGCACCTACGATATGAATTTGGCAGGAGAAGGTTTGCGCATCGGCATCGTGCAAGCACGTTTTAATCAGGACGTATGTCACGGTTTGCTGGCAGCCTGCCTGGCCGAACTCAAGCATCTGGGCGTAGAAGACGAGGATGTCTTGCATGTCACCGTTCCTGGCGCTCTGGAAATTCCACTGGCCTTGCGCAAGATGGCTGAGACCCTGCAGTTCGACGCACTGATCGCCATCGGCGCGGTGATTCGCGGTGAGACCTACCACTTTGAACTGGTATCGAATGAGTCCGGCGCCGGCATTACACGCGTGGGACTCGACTTTGGCCTGCCGATTGCGAACGCCGTATTGACTACTGATACCGACGAACAAGCCGAAGCACGCATGGCGGAAAAAGGTGCCGATGCGGCGCGTGTCGCTGTCGAGATGGCCAATCTGACGATCGCGCTGGAAGATCTGGCTGACGCTGGCGACGCCGAAGAATAATCGTCTGCCATCGTTTCTATCGCCTGCTTTATTGCAGTGCGCGCCTTTTAACTTATTTGCGCCTTCCGAAATGAAGTGCTGTGAGCCATGACCCAAAAAACCGACCACGCCAATCCGAGCAAAAACCGTACGCCGCGTCATCGCGCGCGTGAATTTGCGTTGCAAGGCCTGTATCAATGGCTGTTGAACAATGAAGATGTCCGTACGATAGAAGCGCATATTCGTCAGGCACATGGTTTTGACAAGGCTGATGCCGAGCATTTCGATGCGCTGTTGTATGGCACCGTCCAGCAAGTGGGCGAGTTGCGCGCCGGTTTGACGCCGCTGATCGATCGCGAGATTTCGGCCTTGTCGCCAGTGGAACATGCTGCTTTGCTGATCGGCGCTTTCGAATTGAAAAATCACATCGAGATTCCCTACAAGGTGGTGATCAACGAAGCAGTGGAGCTGACCAAATCGTTCGGCGGCATCGATGGTCATAAATATGTGAACGGCGTGCTGGACAAGTTTGCTGCAAGCGTGCGCGAGCCCGAGATCAATGCGAGCCGCAAGGGCTGATTGCCAACTTCGTTCTTGTCAAGACGTCATTGCCGCAGCAATCGAAAGTTTCAACACATCGCCACCTGGCTTCCATCATCGGATACAGGTGGCGGTTTTCATTGGGGAATTAGCTTGTCTTCACACCTGACTCAACTTGCGTCTCGTCTCGAGAATATCGCGCCTTTCCATGTCATGGAGCTGGCGAAGATGGCAGCCGAGCTGGAGCGGCAAGGGCGCCATATTATTCACATGGGCATAGGCGAGCCGGATTTCACCGCTGCGCCCTCGGTGCAGGCCGCCGCATCGCAAGCCATGGCGGACGGCAAGATGCAATACACGTCGGCGACCGGTTTGCCCGAGTTGCGTGCGGCGATTGCCCTGCATTACCGTGATAAATATGGGGTCGAGGTGGCGCCATCGCGCATCATCATCACGGCTGGCGCATCCGGTGCCTTGTTATTGGCCTGCGCTGCGCTGGTTGAAAAAGGGGCGGAAGTATTGATGTCGGATCCTTCGTATCCGTGCAATCGGCATTTTGTCGCGGCATTTGATGGCAAATCGAAGCTGATTGCTAGCGGTCCCGAGCATCGTTTTCAGTTATCTGCAGATATGGTGCAAGAGAACTGGGGAGAAAAAACTTGCGGCGTGCTGCTTGCATCGCCATCGAATCCGACTGGCACCTCAATTGAAGAAGATGAATTGCGGCGCATTGTGGAAGTCGTGCGCGAGAAGCGGGGCTTCACGATCGTCGATGAAATTTATCACGGCTTGCGATACGACGCCGCGCCATTTTCGGCGCTATCGCTAGGCGATGATGTGATCGTGATTAACAGTTTTTCCAAGTACTTCAATATGACGGGCTGGCGTTTGGGCTGGTTGGTGGTGCCGGAAGCCCTGGTGCAGCCTATCGAAAAACTGGCGCAGAACCTGTTCATTTGTCCGTCGAGCCTGGCGCAGCATGCAGGACTCGCCTGCTTTGAGCCCGCAGCGACGGCTGTGTACGAAGAGCGCAAGGCAGAGTTCAAGCGTCGTCGCGACTATATTGTGCCCGCGCTGGAAGGCTTGGGATTCAAAGTCCCGGTTATGCCGGACGGCGCTTTTTATGTGTACGCTGATTGCAGCGCCTTGTCGGATGATGCCGATCAACTGACGATAGAGATGTTGCATGAGGCCGGAGTGGTGATGGTGCCGGGGCTGGATTTCGGCCCGTCTACGGCGCGTCAATATATCCGCGTGTCGTACGCGACGTCGATGGAGAATTTGCAGGAAGCGATAGCGCGCTTGCAGATTTTCTTTGCCGGTCGCAGTTGAGGCTTGCATCAAGAAATTAAAAAAGGAGCCACAGGCTCCTTTTTTTGTAACGTTACTGCGACTTTAATACTGGACGAGTTACAGCGAAGTGTATTGCGCGACATTGGCTTGGCGACGTGCGCGATCTTCCAATGCTGTCTTTTCGTTGTTGATGTCGGCAGCTTTTTCCGGCATCGCGTTAGGAATAGGCTGGATCCGTGGCGCTGCACGGCTTGCCATCGTGGCAAAAGCCGATATGCGTTTGCCGCCTGCGACCGCTTTCAAACGATCGTATTCACCCAGCACCTTGGCACCATAGCCAGCGTCGGTATCCATGGCTGCTGCGCCTACATAGCGTTTCAGACCGGCTTCAACTGAGCCGCCACGCGCCACATATTCCTTCAGGATCAAGGCGCCGACACGGATATTGGCAACTGGATTCAGTGCTGCATGGGTTCCACCCATTTCTGCAAATTTGTCACGATGCACTTTCGACATGACTTGCATCAGACCTTGTGCGCCGACCGGGCTTTCCGCGAACGGATTGAATCGTGATTCGATCGCCATCACTGCCAAAATCAACAAGGGATCGATTTGGACTTCCTTGCCTGTCAGGTAAGCTGCAGAAACCAGCATATTGGTTGCATCGTTGGCGACGCGATAGCGCTTGGCAATCCATTGCGTGACACGTTGCTGTTGCAAGTCGGTACCTATCACGGCGTTATTGCCGGATGACGTGGTTACGATTGCGGCTTCGTTATCGGCAGCGTCAGTTGTTTTATCCATCAGATTTGCCATAGGTGGCATCTCTTGCGGTGCTGGTGAGGCAACAGCTTCGCTGAATGGCGACAGAGCTTGAATGCGGTCTGCAATTTCCGGCTTGAAAAACATCAAGGCCAGGGTTGCAATTGCGGTCAGGCCCAGAGCCATGACTGCGTGGCGCCCTGTCGCAACGACGCGACCGGCTGTGCTGCGGACGGAGATCGATGTTGCGATCGCCTGTCGTGCTGATTGGTTGGCGACTTGTTGCATCGCCCATTTAATTCGATTTAACATGCAAAACTCCAGGATTGACGCGGCAAATAAAGGGCTCCACTACAAATGATGCTTATTTGTAGAACCCTGCACATGCCGTGAATCAGAGAAATCGTTTGCTGTCGCGCGTCGCGTACGGCAAACGTCGGAGTTGATTACCTATCGGGAGCGCATCGTATGCGGCATGCCCTTGGCAAACAACTTTTTTCGGGGAGAAGGCGGAAGCCTTTTGAAAAACACTCCTAAAACGTTAGGTGGGACCCCGATCCCGTGAAATGAAGAGAGTTTCTTTTCTGCCCGGTTTGGTGTTCAAATACGGGCCTGCTCTTCAAGTTGCGCGAATTGTAGGAGCGCGTTTATATCAAGTCAATACTATAAAAGCGCAATCCTATTACTTTTAAATCTTAAGGTTTCGCCGTTTGACCGGTAAAACCTAAGCGAATCAGGTACTTGGCCGTTTTATTTGAAAATTCAAGTGCACTGTGCAAAATGGCGAAAAAATATGAAATATACAGATTTACGCGACTTTATTTCTCAGTTGCAACAAATGGGCGAACTTAAGCGCATAAACATGCCTGTTTCGCCGTATTTAGAGATGACGGAGATCTGTGATCGCACTTTGCGCGCCCAAGGTCCGGCACTTTTATTTGAGCAGCCGACCGGTCATAAAATTCCCGTACTCGGTAATCTTTTCGGTACGCCGCAGCGCGTTGCCTTGGGAATGGGGGCAGCCGACGTAAGTGAGTTGCGCAAAATTGGTCACGTACTGGCGATGCTGAAAGAGCCGGAGCCGCCAAAAGGATTCAAGGATATGTTGGGCCTTGGCTCGCTGGTGAAGTCGCTATGGGATATGACGCCGAAAGAGCGCAGCAGCGCACCATGCCAGGAAATCGTATGGGAAGGCAACGACGTCGATTTGGCGCGTCTGCCGATTCAGCATTGCTGGCCCGGCGATATTGCACCTCTTATTACATGGGGTTTGGTGATCACCAAAGGTCCGCACAAGAAGCGGCAGAATTTGGGTATATATAGACAGCAGGTTATTGGGCGCAACAAGGTCATCATGCGCTGGCTGGCGCAACGTGGCGGCGCGTTGGATTTTCGTGAGCACGGCATTGTTAACCGCGGTCAGCCATATCCGATCGCGGTCGCGCTCGGTGCCGACCCCGCTACTATATTAGGTGCGGTGACGCCGGTACCTGATAGTTTGTCGGAATATCAATTTGCGGGCTTGCTGCGGGGTAGCCGGACCGAGTTGGTGAAGGCGATCGGTAGCGAATTACGGGTGCCGGCTTCGGCCGAGATCGTGCTGGAAGGGCACATCTATCCGGATGAGTCGCATCCGTCCGGTTACGAGCATGCGCTGGAAGGTCCGTATGGCGACCATACAGGCTATTACAACGAACAGGATTCTTTTCCTGTCTTCACGATCGACCGCATCACGATGCGGCGTGATCCGATTTATCACTCTACGTATACAGGCAAGCCGCCGGATGAGCCGGCAGTTTTGGGCGTGGCCTTGAATGAAGTCTTCATCCCTCTGCTGCAAAAGCAGTTTTCGGAAATCCTGGATTTCTATTTGCCGCCGGAAGGATGCAGCTACCGGATGGCAATCGTTCAGATCAAGAAGGCCTACCCGGGTCATGCCAAGCGCGTGATGTTTGGCGTCTGGAGTTTTTTGCGGCAATTCATGTACACCAAGTTCATTATCGTGGTCGATGAAGACGTGAATATCCGCGACTGGAAAGAGGTGATCTGGGCGATCACGACCCGTGTTGATCCGACGCGCGATACGACGCTGGTCGACAATACGCCTATCGATTATCTGGATTTCGCATCACCAGTGAGTGGCCTGGGTAGCAAAATGGGTATAGACGCGACGAATAAATGGCCGGGTGAAACCAGCCGGGAGTGGGGGACGACGATTCAGATGACCGACGAAGTCAAGAAACGCGTCGATCACATCTGGCAGGAGCTGGGAATTTAATCGAGGAAGTGCAGTAACGCATTTTTGAGATGTATCGACACAAGAAAGGGCCGTTATAGATAGCGGCCCTTTTCAATTGAATTGATATCCGATTAAAGTTTGTCACGCTGCAGCCGCGAATTCCTTCAGCGCGCTTCATTCTTTGCTGTTAAAATTCACCTCGGCGGGCCCCTGCGCATTGCGGCATGGCCAACCTGGTCAGGTCGGGAACGAAGCAGCCACAGTCATTTCCTGCAAGTGCCGCAGATCAGGCTCGCCTCTTATCTTTTATTTGTCGTCGCATGAATATTAATTGCGACACACTTTCAATTTAATTCCCTCCTGTTTTGATTCTGCGCACATGGATAAATGGTGAGCCACTTGCGCTGAGCAAAGTTGTTCCGTATTTTCTCTGCGATGGTCTGATCCTGCGCTAATCCGGCAATAAATTAGTTTTCATTCTTAACATTACCTGCGTACTGCTTTCGATCTCGCTGATCGACAAGCCTTGCATCATCTCCGCACGCAACTCTTTCGATAATTTCTCGATAATCTTCAATTGCTCGCTGGCCTTGGGCGTCAATACTGCATATTTACGCCGTTTGTCAGTGCTGGAGGCGGTGCGCTGTATCCATTCCTTTTGTTCCAGGATGTCTAAAAGACGAACCAGCGTCGGACTTTCTATACCCAGCTTGCGCGCGAGATCGCGCTGCATGAGACCCTGCGGATGTCTATGCAACTGTAACAGGACTTGTCGTGTCGAAAGGTTCAGGCCGAATGGTTTGAGACGCTGATTCATCTGATAGCGCCAGGCGCGCGAAATATCGCCTATCGTTTGTCCGAGTTCTGTTTGGTAATCGCTTAGATTGCCTTGTATGTCTGCAGTCATTTGCTTCAGCCTGTCGCGATGAATAATAATTGGCATGTTAAGCTAGCAGTTAGTATAGCTAACGAATTAATGCTTGGTAACGTTGGCAGATGCGCTTATTTTCATGAATTGCTGTTTCTGCAGTTCATCTCACCCGTTCACACTTAATAGTCAGCATGCAACAAACGAAAAAATATCTTTTGATCGGTGCGGCCGTTCTGGTGCTTGGCGGCGCTGCTTATATGCTGTTGCGCAATCCCGCAGAACAAGGCAAAAAGTTGGATAACGCGCAAATCGTCAAAACGGCTGTTGCCGAACAAAAGACGATTCCCATCAAAGTTTTGGCTAATGGCTATGTGACGGCAATTAATACAGTCGATGTGCGGCCTAAGGTGCAGAACATAGTGCGCACCATTCACGTCAAGGAAGGGCAGTTCGTCAAAGCTGGTCAATTGCTCTTCACGCTGGATGAACGCAGCGATCAATCCAATGTGGCTAAAGCGCGTGCTGAACTAGCCGCCAGTCAGTCAGATTTAGCGGATGCCGAGTTGACGCTGAAACGGAATGAAGATCTGCTGGCGCGTAATTTTGTTTCCAGGGCTGTCGTCGATACCTCGCGCAACAAGGTTGAGTCACTACGCAATACCGTGAAGGCGAATCAGGCGATGACTGAATCCGGCAATGTTGCCCTCAGTGATAACCGTATCGAAGCCAGTATTTCCGGCCGTATCGGGATGATCAATGTTCATCCGGGGAGTCTGGCGCAACCCTCAGGCGAGGTGATGGTGACGATTTCGCAACTGGATCCGATTGCTGTCAGCTTTTCATTGCCGGAACGCGAATTGGCAAATATCACCGCGACTTATCCGCAAGGAAATGCACCGGTCAAGGTGCAGATACCCGGCCAACCGGAAGTCACTGGCAAGTTGATCTTCATCGACAATACTGCAGATACGCAAAGCGGCACGATACGGATGAAGGCGCAATTCGATAATGCGGCACAAAAACTATGGCCGGGATCGTTCGTCAGCGTGAATATGATTTCGCGCAACGTGACGAATGCGGTGCTGGTACCGGCCCAAGCGGTGGTCACCGGGCCTGAGTACAAGTTCATTTATGTGGTACAGCCGGACGACACGGTCAAGGAACAAAAGATTGACGTCGTGGCGATCGAAGACGGGCAGGCGGCGGTCACAGGTCTGGCAGCCAATGCCCGCGTCGTGGTCGAGGGTACACAAAATCTGCGTACCGGCGGAAAAATCAGCGAGGCAAAAGACAAATCTGCTGCCGGTACAGCTTCATCCGTCGCTCCAGTTCACTAATAGTTCCAATTGCAGGATTGCCGGCATCGCCCGCCATTTTTCAAGCGTGGGCGCATGTATCTTAAATTGATCAACACAGCGTTATTGCCCGACTGATTATCCAGTGAATATTTCCGAACTTTGTATACGGCGGCCGGTGATGACCGTGCTCTTGTCGATCGCGGTGGTTGTAATCGGCATCTTCTGCTATTTCAAGCTGCCGATCGCGGCCTTGCCTAGCTACGACACACCTATCATTAACGTCACGGCATCCTTGCCAGGCGCCAGTCCCGAAGTCATGGCGTCATCGGTTGCAACGCCACTGGAAAAGCAGTTTTCGACGATCGCCGGTGTCGTTACCATCAGTTCCAGCAGTACCTTGGGCAATACGTCCATCGTGCTGGAGTTTGAACAGAATCGCGATATCGATGCCGCTGCAGTTGATGTACAGGCAGCTTTATTGCGTGCGCAACGCAGCTTGCCTGATGAGATGAATAATCTGCCAGCATATCGTAAGGTCAATCCGGCCGATGCGGCGATCCTGCTGCTGTCATTGACGTCGCCTTCAATTTCCTTGTCCGACCTGAATGACTATGCAGAAAATCTGATTTCGCCGTCGTTGTCGACCATTGACGGCGTGGCGCAGGTGCAGGTATATGGCCAACGACGTTATGCAGTGCGCATCAAGGTCAAGCCGAATGAGCTGGCCGCACGCAATATGACCATGGATGAAATTGCCGCATCATTGCGTGCCTCGAATGCGAATTCGCCGGTTGGTGTGCTGGATGGTCCGCGCCAGACCTTGACGCTGCAGGCCAATGAACAATTGAAAAATGCGGAAGCGTTCAGCAATTTGGTGATCAGCAGCAGCAATGGGCAGACCACGCGCCTGAAAGATGTCGCGACCGTTGAAGATAGCGTGGAATCCACCAAGAGCGGGAGTTGGGTAAACGGAAAACCGTCGATTGTACTGGCCGTCCAACGGCAGCCGAATGCCAATACCGTAGCGGTAGTCGATGGCGTCAAGCGTACCTTGCCACAATTCAAATCACAGATGCCGGCATCCATCGATTTGCAGGTATTGAATGATCGTTCAGTCTCGATACGCGAGGCGATTCATGACGTGAAACTCACTTTATTGTTGACCATCGCACTGGTGGTACTGGTCATTTTCCTGTTTTTGAAGCGGCTTACTGCGACCACTATTCCGGTGTTGTCCTTGCCGATTTCGCTGATCGGTTGTTGCGCCCTGATGTACTGGTTTGGCTACAGCCTCGACAATATTTCGCTGCTCGGTATCACGATTGCAGTCGGGTTGGTGGTGGACGATGCGATCGTGATGCTGGAAAACATCGTGCGTCATATAGAAGCCGGCATGGATCCGCTGGCCGCGGCCTTGAAGGGATCGCGTGAAGTCAGCTTCACGATTATTTCGATTTCGATTTCTCTCGTTGCCGTCTTCATTCCTATCTTTTTCATGCCTGGCGTGATCGGTTTGCTGTTCCATGAGTTTGCTGCTGTCGTGTCATTGGCAGTGATGGTTTCCGCCGTCATGTCCTTGACGCTGGTTCCTATGATGTGCAGCCGCTTGCTCAAGCACGAGCCGCAACATGGCAAGGAGAGCGGGGGCGCCCAAACGGGGGCAACTCATACAGCGGAAAAAGAAAACTGGCTCAGCCGCTCATTCGAAAAAGGTTTCAATCGACTGCTTGCCAGCTATACCCATGCGCTGGATTGGTCGCTTGCACATCGGACCATCATGCTGATGGTGGCAGCCGGTACCTTTGTGCTGACTGCGTTTTTGTTCATCACGATACCCAAAGGTTTTTTCCCTTCGGAGGATATCGGCCAGATCAGCGTCACGATTGAAGGTCCGCAGGATGCGTCCTATCCGACCATGGTAAAGCTGGTCAATGCGGTCGGTACCATTATTCAGAACGATCCAAATGTGGCAACCGCGACCATGCGCGCGCGCGATAGCAATGTCGGCAATATGTTCGTCGGCCTCAAGCCGCGTTCGGAACGCGCACCTATGGAAAAAGTACTAAGCGATTTGCGGCGCAAGGTGAAGTCGGTACCGGGCGCGACCGTATATTTGACGCCGGTGCAAAATTTGCGGCTGGGCGGGCGTACGTCAAAGAGCCAGTTCCAGTATGTGTTACAAAGTGTGCGCGCGGATGAATTGAATACGTGGGCGGAAAAAATGCAGGCACAGATGCGTGCCGACGGCGCTTTCATTGATGTCACCAGTGATTCGCAGTTAAAGGGTTTGCAGGCAGTGGTGGAGATCAATCGTGATCGTGCCAATGAAGCGGGGGTCGGTATCGCCGACATACGCACGGCGCTTTATAGCGCATATGGCGATCGCCAGGTTTCGACGATTTATACGAGTAGTAATAGTTATTCGGTGATCATGCAGGATGACAGCGTCGGCATGCAGGATGAATCGACGCTGAGCAAGATTTATCTGCGCAGCAAAACCGGTGCCTTGGTCCCGTTATTGAGTGTCGCGACCGTGAAGCGTACGGCGGGGCCTATTTCAGTCAATCATCAAGGGCAATTGCAGGCGATCACGCTATCCTTCAATCTGGCCCCGGGGATTCCGCTGGGAGATGCAACCAAGAAGGTAAATCAGATAAAGGAGGCCATCAATCTGCCGACCAGTATCGTCACCAGTTATGCTGGCGATGCTGCCGTGTTCCAGTCTTCGCAAGGCAGTCAGGTTGCACTGGTCGTTCTGGCGCTGGTCGTGATCTATATTCTGCTCGGCGTACTGTATGAAAGTTATATTCATCCGATCACGATTCTTGCCGGCTTGCCATCGGCTGCAGTGGGGGCCTTGCTGACTTTGCGCATCTTTGGTTTTGAACTGACGATGATTGCGGTGATCGGCATCCTGCTGCTGATTGGCTTGGTGAAGAAGAACGCAATCATGATGATCGACTTTGCGCTGGCGGCGCAACGCGAGGAAGGCATGACACCGGCGGAAGCGATCCGTACCGCGTGTATCCTGCGTTTCCGTCCTATCATGATGACGACGCTGGCTGCCGCATTCGGCGCCTTGCCGATTGCGCTGGGTTTGGGTGCCGGTGCCGAGTTACGGCAACCGCTAGGCTTGGCGGTGGTAGGTGGCTTGCTGGTGTCGCAAGTGATTACCTTGTTGATTACGCCAGTGATTTATCTGTATCTGGATCGCTTCAGCGGCGATGGTCCGCTGCAGATTACGCCTGAGCAGGAACTGGCTGCGCGCTGAATCTAGATTGGCCATGCGCGCGCGAGTATTGCGCGCTGTATGGCCTCTGTATGGTTGGTGCCACTTAGTGTTCCAAATACGCGGCCGGATTCTGCATCGCTACGACTGCTTATGAATAATTCTGCGCTTGTAGCAGGCGCATGTTGCAGCATCAAGCAGGATTGTATGATCAACACCAGACGCTGTATGATGCGGCGCGCCAGCATTTCCTGTTGTACTGCAGAGCTTTTCAAGTCTTGCCGCAAGGCGGCGATCATGTCGCGCAGCACAGGATGAGCGGAGGCTGTCGCTTGCAATTCATTCAGCAGTAGCTCAAAACCGTCCTGTTCTTTCAAGATGGCGCGCAATACATCCAGGCACATCACATTCCCGGACCCTTCCCAGATCGAATTGACAGGTGCTTCGCGATACATACGCGCCATCGGACCGCTTTCCACGTAACCGTTACCGCCCCAGACTTCCATGCATTCGCCGGTAAATTCCAGCGCACGCTTGCAGATCCAGAACTTCGCGGCGGGCGTAACGATGCGACGCCATGCGCGTTCCCGCAGATCGTCGGGCGACGCGCTAGATACATCTGCGGCGCGCGCCAATCGCAGCATCAGCAAGGTAGCTGCTTCGCTTTCCAGTGCTAGATCGGACAAGACATTGCCCATCAGCGCGTGTTCTATTAATGGGCGTCCGAATGCACTGCGATGCCGTGCATGGTGGATGGCTTGTACCAGCGCGTTACGCATCAAGCCTGCACTACCGATCACGCAATCTAGTCGCGTGTGATTTGCCATTTCGATGATGGTGGGTATGCCGCGCCCTTCGTCGCCCACCATCACGCCATACGTATCGTGAAATTCCACTTCACTGCTGGCATTGGAGCGATTGCCGAGTTTGTCTTTCAACCTTTGTATCAATATCGCATTCTTGCTGCCGTCCGGCTGCCAGCGTGGCACGAAGAAGCAGGACAGGCCTGTAGCCGTGCGCGCCAATACCATATGCGCATCGCACATGGGCGCGGAGAAAAACCATTTGTGGCCGTTCAGCAGATAGTCGGCACCGCGTCCCTTGCCTTGGATAGGGCGCGCGGTAGAGGTATTGCTGCGAACATCGGAGCCGCCCTGTTTTTCTGTCATGCCCATGCCGACCAGCATCGAGCGTTTTTGTTGCCAGGGCAGATCGCGCGCGTCGTGTGCGCGAGAAAACAGCTTGTCTTTCAGAGTCGCAAACAATTTTTCTTCCTGCTGTAGCAAGGGAATTGATGCAAAGGTCATGGTGATCGGGCACAGCGATCCGGATTCGACCTGCGCCTGCAGATAGTAGGCGGCCGTGCGCACCATGTGGGCGCCTGCACGCGGCTGCGACCAGGGCATCGCATGCAGGTTTTCTCGCCTTTGCATGGCGAGCAATTGATGCCAGCTGGGGTGAAAGTCGACGACATCGATGCGATTGCCGAAACGGTCATGGGTTTGCAGTTCGGGGACATATTGATTGGCAAGTTGGCCCAGATGCAGGGTTTTCTGCGTGCCGAGCTCTGCTCCATAGCGGCTTAGATCTGCTTGATGCCAGGCAGCCTGGTCACCTTGTATGCCTGCGACCAGCGCCAGATCAGAGTCATACAGATTGTAGTCGTGCAGATCAGGTGCCTGATTGCTGACGTGGTGGGTAGGCCATTGCATGGAATGCTCCTTTTGCCCTGGTGCAAACTTCAAGACTGCCGAAAGACGGTTCCTGAACCGAGTCTATAACGGGGCTTCGCGACTTGCCATTTTTAATGCGAAAGAGCACGCTTTATCTTGATTTTTCTCTGGTTTTTCCTTTGATTTTTCTATCGGGCATTGCCCTGCAAGCACGGAAAACAGGAACACTGTAAATCTCCCGCCGTCGTCAGGTAAAATGCGGTTTGCGTTTTTATTGCTTTTATCCAGATCGGTCCTCATGTCCTATCAAGTTCTCGCCCGTAAATATCGTCCGAAAAGCTTCGACACGCTAGTCGGGCAGGAGCACGTCGTGCGGGCCTTGACGCATGCACTGGACAACAAGCGCCTGCATCATGCCTATCTGTTCACCGGCACGCGTGGTGTGGGCAAGACGACCCTGTCGCGTATCCTGGCGAAATCATTCAATTGCATAGGCCCTGACGGTAACGGCGACATCACGGCCACGCCATGTGGCGCATGTGACGCTTGCGTCGCCATCGACGCCGGGCGCTTTGTTGACTATATTGAGATGGATGCGGCATCCAATCGCGGCGTCGATGAAATGGCGCAATTGCTGGAGCAGGCGGTTTACGCGCCATCGAATGCGCGCTTCAAGGTCTACATGATCGATGAGGTGCACATGCTGACCAACCATGCGTTCAACTCGATGTTGAAAACGCTGGAAGAGCCGCCTGAACATGTCAAATTTATTCTGGCAACAACCGATCCGCAAAAAATTCCGGTGACCGTTTTATCGCGTTGCCTGCAATTCAATCTGAAACAAATGCCACCCGGCCATATCGTTGCACATCTTGACGATATTCTCGGGCAGGAACACATCGAATTCGAAACACCCGCATTGCGTTTGCTGGCGCAAGGCGCGCACGGTTCCATGCGCGATGCCTTGTCGCTGACCGATCAGGCGATTGCCTACGCGGCCGGCAAAGTCACGCTGGAAGCAGTGCAGGGCATGCTCGGCGCGCTGGATCAGTCCTTTTTGATTCGCTTGCTGGATGCCCTTGCGCAAAAAGATGGTGCGGGTTTGCTGGCCGTGGCCGATGAAATGGCAACGCGCAGCCTGTCATATAACGCGGCGCTGCAGGACCTGGGTTCGCTCTTGCATCGGGTCGCCCTGGCGCAAACCGTCCCGGCCGCCTTGCCCGATGATTTGCCGGAACGTGAAGATGTATTGCGTCTGGCAGCTTTGTTCGATGCCGAAGAAATCCAGCTGTTCTATCAAATCGCCGTGCACGGTCGCAATGAACTGGGATTGGCGCCGGATGAATATGCGGGCTTCTCGATGACCTTGTTGCGCATGCTGGCCTTCCGCCCCGGTTTTGGCGCCGCGGAAGCGAAGCCCGTGGCGGCGCCTGCAGCGGCACGATCACCCGCAACGGCTCCGGTGGCGTCATCCGTATCCGCAGCAGCGCCAACCCCTGCGGCACGCTTGAGCGCAGCCCCGCAAGCGGTAACCAATAGCGCACCCGTGGCGCGTCCCGGCATAAGCCCGGCGCGTGCAGCTTTGGAGGCTGCACGCTCGGGTATGAAAGCACCGTCCTCTCCGGCCGCAAGCGTCACAAGGCCTGCAGCGACACCTAGTGCGGCACGCGTGCAAGCTTCTGCCGAGAAATCAGCATCTATAGACTTGCCGCCCGCGCCACCGTGGGATGATGAAATGCCGGCAGAACGCGGCAGCGTTAGCGAAGAATTTTCCAGTTCTGCGGCTCAAAAAAAAACTGAACAACAATCTGAACAACCGGTAACGGCAAACATGGCAGCGTCGTCGTTGACTCCTGCGCCGCAAGTCAAGCCATCCCGTCCCTTCGTGTTGTATCCGGTCGCAGCGCTGAACTGGGATGGCAACTGGCCTGCGCTTGCAGCAACTTTGCCTGTGCGTGGGGTTGCGCAGCAACTGGCGCAGCAGAGCGAATTGATCAATTGCGGGCTGGGTGAGGGCAATCAGATACAGTTTGATTTGCAGGTGGCGGTCGATGTCCTGCTTGCCAACGGCAGCGTGGAAAAACTGACGACTGCTTTATCCGAACATTTCGGCCAGACCGTGCGTGTACAAACTAAAGGCGGTTCGGTTGAGCACACCGCTAACGCGGCAGCGCTGGTGGATCGCGCGGAGCGACAGCGGGACGCAGAAAAATCAATGCAGGAAGATCCATTTGTACAGAAACTGATGCGTGAATTCGGCGCGACCATCGTCTCGGTCAAGCCGGTTTAATGGCGTATCAGTCAACACATTTTGCAACCCAAATTATTTGAAGGAACCACATCATGATGAAAAATCAATTGGCAGGCTTGATGAAGCAGGCGCAAGCAATGCAGGACAACATGAAAAAGATGCAGGATCAACTGGCATCGATTGAAGTCGAGGGGCAGTCCGGCGCCGGCCTGGTCAAGATAGTCATGTCTTGCAAGAATGATGTGAAACGCGTTTCCATCGATCCCTCCTTGCTGGCCGACGATAAGGACATGCTGGAAGATCTGGTCGCTGCTGCATTCAACGATGCAGTGCGCAAGGCAGAGGCCACCTCGCAAGAGAAAATGGCAGGCGTCACCGCCGGCATGCCTATACCTCCTGGCTTCAAAATGCCTTTCTAAATTTGCATCCGGTTCGGTAACGAACTTGCATCTTAGTTAAAGCTTAGTTACAGCGTGAATCATTGAAAGTCATTTTTTGAAATCGCCATCGAGTCTCGATTTTTTGACGGAAGCATTGCGTCGCCTGCCCGGCGTCGGGCCCAAGTCTGCGCAACGCATGGCTTATCACTTGATGCAGCATGACCGGGAGGGTGCGGCGATGCTGGGCCGTGCCTTGTCGCAAGCAGTCGACAGGGTGCAGCACTGCGCGATGTGCAATACCTTTACCGAGCATGATGTATGCGAGACCTGCCTCGATGCAGAGCGTAATCCCGCTCTGCTGTGTGTGGTCGAGACGCCGGGCGATCAGTTGATGATCGAGCAGACGCTGACCTTCAAGGGTATGTATTTCGTGTTGATGGGACGTTTGTCGCCGCTGGATGGCATAGGTCCGAAAGACATACATCTGGACAAGTTGATCAGTCGTGCCACCGACGGCATTGTGCAAGAGGTTGTATTGGCGACCAATTTCACGAATGAAGGCGAAGCCACTGCGCATTACATCAGCGAAACGCTGAAGGCGCGGGGCCTCAAAGTCAGTCGACTTGCGCGTGGCGTGCCGGTAGGTGGCGAGCTGGAATATGTGGACGCCGGTACGATTGCACGCGCAATGCTGGATAGGCGTACCACCTGATTTTTGGTCTTCAGCTAGTAGAGTTGATCATGCTGCACTACTTTCCTCTTTCTTCTGACAGCCATGACTAAAAGCGCATCCGCCGGGCCGCTGGCCGGCATCAAGGTTCTTGAACTCGGTACATTAATTGCCGGTCCGTTTTGCTCGCGCATGCTGGCAGAATTCGGTGCCGATGTAATCAAGATCGAGTCGCCGGATGGCGGCGATCCTATACGCCAATGGCGTGTGTTGAAGGATGGCACGTCCTTGTGGTGGTCGGTGCAGGCGCGTAACAAGAAAAGTCTGACGCTGAATTTGAAAGATCCGCGCGGCCAACAGATCGCGAAGAAGCTCGCGCTGGAAGCAGACATCATCATTGAAAATTATCGCCCCGGCGTGCTGGAAAAATGGTCATTGGGCTATGAACAGCTGAAGGCCGAGAATCCGGCAACCATCATGGTGCGTCTGTCCGGTTTCGGTCAGACCGGTCCATTGAAAGATCAGCCTGGCTTTGGTGCCATCGGTGAATCGATGGGCGGCATGCGTTATGTTTCCGGTTTCCCGGACCGACCACCATTGCGCATAGGGATTTCGATTGGCGATTCGGTCGCCGCCATGCACGGCGTGATCGGCGCGATGATGGCCTTGCGCCATCGCGATGCCACAGGCGGGCGCTGGAACGGCAAGACCGGTGATGAACAGATTGCAGGGCAGGGGCAGATGGTCGACGTCGCCCTGTACGAAGCCGTCTTCAACATGATGGAGTCGCTGGTGCCGGAATACGATTACGCCGGCGTGGTGCGCGAGCGCACCGGTGGGGCTTTGCCGGGCATTGTGCCATCGAATACCTACACCACTGGCGATGGTGAAAACATTGTGATCGCCGGTAATGGCGACGCAATTTTCAAACGGCTGATGCTGGCGATGGGACGTAATGATCTGGCCAACGATGCGCAATTGGCACGCAACGATGGCCGCGTGCCCCGCACGCAAGAAATCGACGAAGCAATACAAGCCTGGTGCGCGACGCAAACTATCGACAGCGCCATGGCCATCTTGCAGGCGGCAGATGTACCGGTCGGGAAAATTTACTCGGTGCGCGACATGATGACAGACCCGCAATTTCTCGCGCGTAAAATGTTCGAGCAGCATACGTTTGCCGATGGCACGCCGATCAAATTGCCGGCGATTACACCCAAGCTATCCGAGACGCCAGGCGAAACAAAATGGCTGGGCCCAGCCTTGGGTGAGCACACCGATGATGTCCTGAAAACACTGGGTTATGATGAGGCAGGAATTGCAGAATTAAGGCGCGACGGGGTTGTGTAGTCAACGCCGTCGCAACCGCAATACTGTGAATAAAAACGAGGAGATGAAATGAACAAAAATTTCTTGAAGCAGTTTGCGATTGCACTGGGGCTTTTCCTGCTCGGATACTGGACGTTTAACGGCTTGCTCTTTAACTGAGCTTAACCCAGCTGCAGCAGCAAACACCGTCGCCTACCTTTTGCCGATTTTAAAAACGGGCACCCGCAGTCCACATCGCACCTGCGGTTCCGAAGACAATCAATTCGGTGCACAGATGTTTATAACAGTATCCGACTGCAGGCAGAACGACTGGTGCTGTTCCGTATTTGTTAAACGGAATATTGTCCTGATACTGATCCTTGTAACCATGAATCAATCCACCTACCACTTTCACGTATAGTTCCGGCGTTGTATCTAGCGGGCGAAATTTTGCGCCCCAATATACGAGCTGCGTATCCTGATTGTATGAATTACTTAATGTTGCGCCACCGACTACATAATTCTTATCGTAGTTCCATTCCAGATTAATCAAGCCCTGATGGTTATTGTGGGTGGGAGACGGACGAAAATGTCTGGTCGCAACGCTGGTGAAGAGTGTCAAGTTATTGGTGCTGTAGGACTCAACCGAACTTGTATTTTCTTGAGCATGGGCAGGCAAAGACACCGCAAATAACAAGGCGAGGAGGGCGAAAATGCCCGAATTGTTCAGTATATTTTTTTGCATTTGAAGTGTTTGATTTGAATGATATGTAGTGTGAAATGAAAGACTTTTACGTCTGCATCCCCGCGTCGGCCATGTAAGTGGCCGTTTTTTATTAATAGGGGAACAGACAAGTCTGTTCTATACGACTTCAGATTCGGCTATGGGTTCCTGTTATTTTCGCCAAGAATCGTTGGTGCCGCGTTGGATAGCGCGCGCAATACCCACGTGGATAGGCATCAAAATCATTTTGACGTCTATCACCGCAGTACAGTGGAAGAGCAATGGGAGCGCGCGGCTCATCCATCACGGATGAATTGCAACTGACAGGCAGGTAACGCCAACCACGGCTAATGGCCGGGTTGCGCGCCGCGTATTATACGCCCTTTGTTTTCAGCATCGCGATGCTGCTTAATGCAAGGCTTCGATCAGCTTGTCCAGCTTCACCGCATCTGCGCAAAATGCACGGATGCCTTCTGCCAGTTTTTCCGTTGCCATCGCATCCTCATTGAGCAAGCTGCGGAAGGCCTTTTCATCCAGCGTGAGTTTGTCAATATCGGTGTTCTTTGCTTCCGCGGGAATCAGCTTGCGTGCCAATGGCGCATCGGATTCTGCCAGTTTTTGCAGTAATTCCGGGCTGATGGTCAGTAAATCGCAGCCCGCGAGTTCAGTAATTTGCGAAGTATTGCGGAAGCTGGCACCCATGACTTCCGTCTTGTAGCCGAACTTGCGGTAATAGGTGTAAATGCGTTTGACCGATTGTACGCCCGGATCATCCGCGCCCGTGTAATCGCTCCCTGTCGCTTTTTTGTACCAGTCATAGATGCGGCCGACGAAAGGTGAGATCAGTTGCACGTTCGCATCCGCGCAGGCGATTGCCTGCGGCAGCGAGAACAACAAAGTCAGGTTGCAGTGTATGCCTTCTTTTTCCAGTACTTCGGCTGCACGTATGCCTTCCCAGGTGGAGGCGATCTTGATCAGTACGCGATCGCGCGAGATGCCGGCGGCTTCGTAAAGCTTGATCAGTGTGCGACCTTTGGCAATCGAGCCTTCGGTATCGAAAGACAGGCGCGCATCGGTTTCGGTGGAGACGCGGCCGGGGATGACTTTGAGGATTTCGGTGCCGAACGCGACCAGCAAATGATCGACGATCTGGTCGGTACTTTTGCCTGCATATTCACGCGCGACCTTTTCCATGATCGGGCGGTATTCATCTTTCTGCACAGCCTTCAAAATCAGCGAAGGGTTGGTCGTGGCATCTTGCGGTGCAAATGCCTTGATCGACTGGAAGTCGCCCGTGTCGGCAACGATCGTAGTGTACTGCTTCAGTTGTTCGAGTTGGTTCATGGTCAGACGTATTCGCGAGAAAGATGTTTAGCTTCGATGATCTATTGTACGCAAAGTGCGGGTGACTCTGCAGGAACAAAGATCTTCCAATAGTTTGATGGAAAACAAAATGATTTATCGGTGATGAGATCAAATATTGAAAGAAACAATCACAGGCCTATTCACCCTAGCGCAGGAAGGAATCGAATTGCATTTCGATTTTTTGCAGTGCCTTTTGCGCAGAGAGCATTTTTTTTCGACGCTCAGGACTGAGGCGCAGTGCCAGCCCCACGGCCAGAATATCGATGACGACCAGATGCGCGAGTCGGGCAGAGATCGGCGTGTAGGGATCGGTATGAAAATGCAGATCGATAGGTATCAATACCGTCGCCAGTTCGGCCAGCGGCGTGCCGCTGGGTGCCAGGATGACGACATCGGCACCGCATGAACGTGCCAGTTGTACGCTGCGCAATAAGGCAATGCTGTTGCCGCGCTGCGAAATGGCCACGACGGCATCGCCTTTTTTCAACAGGGATGCGGCAATGCTGTGTATGTGCGGATCGGCGTATGCGACGGTCGGTACGCCGGAACGGAAGAACTTGTGTTGCGCATCAGAAGCAATGATGCCGGAGGTGCCCTGACCATAAAACTCGATGCGGCTGGCGCGCGACAGGACCTGCAGCGCCTGTTCGATCGCATTGGCGTCCAGGCTGTTGCGCAGGTCGAGCAGTGTATTGATCGAGCGGCTGCAAATCTTGTTGACCAGATCGGCGGCCAGATCTTCCGGTGCCGGCGATTCATCGGCACCTGGCGATAGCGCCAAGCCTTGTGCCAGCTTCATTTTGAATGCATGCCAGCCTTCGAAACCGATCGCACGGCAAAAGCGCACGACGGTGGGCTCCGATACGTTGGCCTTCTTTGCGAGTGCAGTGATATTTTCAGTGATCGCCAGTTCGGGTTGTTCCAATACGGCGAGCGCGACTTTCTTTTCCGATTTGGAAAGCGAGTCGTACTGGGTACGTATTGAATCAAGCAGCATGCGGTTTTCCGTACTCGTCCGTTTATTCCGGCAAGGCTTCTTCGCGCCATTGCAAGCCATCGCGCCCTATCAGCGCGCTCGCAGCAGCCGGACCCCAGGTACCTGAGGCGTAAGGCAAAGGTTCGTTACCTTCCTGTTCCCAGTGACGTAGCACCGGTTCTACCCATTCCCATGCAGCTTCGAGTTCATCGCTGCGCATGAACAGCGTCAGTTGGCCGCGCAATACATCCAGCAGCAAACGTTCGTACGCGTCCATCCGAGGGGCCTTGAATGTTTCGGCAAAATCCAGTTCCAGTTCGACCGGTTTCAGGCGCATGCCATCGCCCGGCGTCTTGGCCATCAGGTTCAGTTGCAGGCCGTCGTCCGGTTGCAGGCGGATTACCAGACAATTAGGCTGGAAGCTGCTGGTCGATTGCGCAAAGATGGAGTGTGGAATCGCTTTGAAGCGCACCACGATTTCGGCCAATTGATCTGCCATCCGTTTGCCGGTACGCAGATAGAAGGGCACACCGGCCCAGCGCCAGGTATCGATTTCGGCTTTGACGGCAACGAAGGTTTCTGTATTCGAATCCGGGTCGGCATTCTTTTCCTGGCGATAAGCCGGGACGGCCTTGCCTTCTACATGGCCGGCACGATACTGACCGCGCACGATGTTTTTGGCCAGCGCGGTCGGCGTGAATGGCTTGAGCGAACGCAAGACCTTCAGTTTCTCGTCGCGCACTGCGTCCGGCGTGACCGATAGCGGTGGTTCCATCGCGACGATGCACAGCAATTGCAGCAAATGGTTTTGCAACATGTCGCGCAATGCGCCTGAGGTCTCGTAATAACCCATGCGATTGCCGACGCCGATTTCTTCGGCGATGGTGATTTGTACGTCGGAAATCCATTCGCGACGCCACAACGGCTCAAACAAGACATTGCCGAAGCGCAGCGCCAGCAGATTCTGCACCGCTTCCTTGCCGAGGTAATGGTCGATACGGAAGATCTGCGATTCCTTGAAGACCTGGCCGACTTCCAGATTGATTTGCTTGGCGCTGGCCAGGTCGCGGCCCAGAGGTTTTTCCAGTACCACGCGAGAATTTTCAGTGGCCAGTCCGCGCTCGGCCAGGTTGTGGCAAATTTGGGCGAACAGCGTAGGCGGAGTCGCCAGGTAAAACACGCGGGTCAATGCAGCATCGTGACGCAAGATATCGTTCAGCGGTTGATAGGTCGCGGCATCGGTTGCGTCCAGCGACACATAACGTACCCGTGCGCAAAAGGTGTTCCATGATGCCTGTGCAAATACTTTTTCATTGATATGCGGTCGCGCATTTTCATTCAGTGCAGTGACGAATTCTGCATCGGTCCAGCTCTGACGACCTATGCAGATAATCTGCGCAGCAGGTGGCAAGTCCCCGGCACGGTCGCGTGCATACATTGCAGGGATCAGTTTGCGCATCGACAAATCGCCGCCGCCGCCAAACAGTACGAGATCAAAATCGGTAAGAGCCATGATTGTTTTTATTAAGTTTGCTTATTAAATTTGTTTAATTTGTGTACTTGCTTTGCGTACTAAATTCAGGCGCTTGAATCAGTGTTCTTCGGACCATCATGAGTGTAAAGGTCTTATTTGACCTATTGATTACAGCGCCGCCTTGGCGCGCGCGATCAAGCCGTTGGTCGAACTGTCGTGCTGCGCCGGCCTGGCTTGTTGCGTCAGTTCGTCTGCAATATTCCTGGCCAGGATTTTCCCCAGCTCCACGCCCCACTGGTCGAAACTGTTGATGCCCCAGATGATGCCCTGAACAAACACCTTGTGCTCATACAACGCGATTAACGCGCCAAGCGTGTTCGGAGTTAACGCATCCATCAAAATGGTATTGCTAGGACGATTGCCGGGGAAGGTGCGGTGCGGCAGCAGCTTTGCGATCTCGTCGTCCGACAAGCCTTGTTTCTGCATATCAGCCCGGACTTCTTCCGCATTCTTGCCGCGCATGAAGGCTTCCGATTGGGCAAAGCAGTTTGCCAGCAGCAGTGCCTGGTGCGATGCGAGCTGGTGGGATGGCTTCAGTGCAGCGATGAAATCAACTGCCATCACGTCGGTACCCTGATGCAGCAGCTGAAAATAGGCATGCTGCCCATTTGTACCGACATCGCCCCAGATGATAGGGCAGGTTGCAACATCGACCGGGGAGCCATCGACCTTGACACGCTTGCCGTTGCTTTCCATTTCCAGTTGCTGCAGATAGCCTGGAAACAGGCGCAGATCCTGATGGTAGGGTGCAATCGAAATAGAATTGCTGCCCACAAAATTACGATTCCAGATACCGATCAGGGCCAGGATCACGGGCAGGTTTTTTTCCAGCGGCGTTTGCTGGAAGTGCTGATCCATCGCATAGGCACCCGCAAGGAATTCCTTGAAGTTATCCATGCCTATCGAGATCACTAGCGCCAAACCGATGGCCGACCAGACTGAATATCGACCGCCTACCCAGTCCCAGAACGGGAACATGTTTTCTGCCGCGATGCCGAATTGCGTCACCAGATCAAGCTGCGTGGATACCGCGACAAAATGTTTGGGAAGTTCTGCTTCGCCGGCATTGCGGAGGAACCATGCGCGTGCCGAACGTGCATTCGTCATCGTTTCCGACGTGCCGAAGGTTTTGGAGGCGATGATGAAAAGAGTCGTCGCCGGTTCTATGCGCGGCAACAAGGCATCGAGGTCGTGGCCATCGACGTTCGAGACGAAATGCATGACGAGTCGGGGATGGCCAAACGAACGCAAAGCCTGGCAAGTCATTTTCGGACCGAGGTAGGACCCGCCTATGCCGATGTTGACGATGTCGGTAATTTCGCGACCATCGTAGCCGCGCCATTCGCCTGAACGTACGCGTTCGGAAAATACGCCCATACGATCCAGCACTGCATGAATATCCGGAATGATGTCTAGGCCATCGAGCAGCAATTGATCACTGCGCGGTCTGCGCAATGCCGTATGCAGGACAGCGCGATGCTCGGTGCGATTGATTTCCTTGCCGGAAAACATGGCCTCGCGTTGTGTTTCAACTTGCGTTTCGCGTGCGAGATCGCACAGCAATTGCATGGTATTTTCGTCGACGCTGTTTTTCGAATAATCGAGAAAGAGGCCGGCACCTTCAATCGATAATGTGGTGAAGCGGGCAGGGTCTTGCGAAAAAAGATCGCGGACCTGCCGGTTTCTTGTTTCAGCATGATGCTGTTGCAGCGACTTGAAGGCCGCAGTGGCACTGAGCGTAGATGTTGGGTTGGACGTGCGCATGGGCAATATATGCGATAGAAGTTGGATTTAACTATACATCAAATTATGGTAATTTCACTACAAATATATTCCGTGCGAACAAGGTGTCAAATCAAATGCACGTCGTCGCTTATCTATAGTGAGCCTGTTACGGATACGCTTATCTGCGGAAAGTTCAATCTGCTAGGATGATTTGGCCGGTTTGCAGGATAATGTCGAATAAGTGAATTTCCTGCGCAATTACTTGTCCCATGTTTTCGTAGGAAAACCAAAAAAGATGATTGGTTGGCACGTTTTATTGTAGTAAAATTTCAAAACTGTTTTCAAGGATTTCATATGCCGCTCAATCCCGTCGTGTCTGCTGTCACCGAGCGGATCATAGAGCGCAGCCGCCCTTATCGCGCTGCTTACCTGAATCAACTGTCGGAATCCATACAGCAAGGCGTGCAGCGCAGCACCTTGTCCTGTACCAATCTCGCGCATGGTTTTGCGGCGTTTCCGGCCAATGACAAGCTGGTCTTGAAGCAGCAAAAAAATCCATCGGTGGCGATCATCTCCGCTTACAACGATATGTTGTCTGCGCATCAGCCCTACGAACGTTTCCCCATCATCATCAAGGATGCGGTGCGCAAGATCGGTGGCGTCGCGCAATTCGGCGGTGGTGTGCCCGCGATGTGCGATGGCATTACGCAAGGCCAGCCAGGTATGGAGCTGTCGCTGTTTTCGCGCGATACGATTGCCATGTCGACCGCGATCGCGCTATCGCACAATATGTTCGATGCGGCGGTCTATCTCGGCATTTGCGACAAGATCGTGCCGGGGCTGCTGATCGGCGCTTTGCATTTCGGCCATCTGCCTGCCGTTTTTATTCCCAGCGGTCCGATGACGACGGGCATGTCGAACTCTGAAAAATCCAGAATCCGCCAGTTGTATGCACAAGGCAAGATCGATCGCGATGCCTTGCTGGAAGCGGAATCCAAGTCCTATCATGATGCTGGCACCTGTACTTTCTACGGCACTGCCAACAGCAATCAAATGTTGATGGAAGTCATGGGCCTGCATTTGCCGGGCTCCGCTTTTGTCACACCGAACACGCCTCTGCGCGATGCCTTGACGGTACGTGCGGCGCAACGCGCGGTAGAGATCAGTGCACAAGGACAAACCTTTACGCCTGTCGGCCGTCTGGTCGATGAAAAAACCATCGTCAATGCGATCGTGGCTTTGCTGACCACAGGCGGTTCCACCAATCACACGATCCATCTGATTGCGATTGCAAAAGCAGCGGGTATCGTGATCGACTGGAATGATTTCGATCAACTGTCTGCGGTCATCCCCTTGCTCACGCGCATCTATCCAAACGGCGAAGCTGACGTCAATCATTTTCATGCTGCTGGTGGTACCGGCTTCGTCATTCGGGAATTGCTGGATGCAGGTTTGCTGCACGACGATGTGACGACAGTATTGGGCAAAGGGTTGCGTGCCCATTGCACCGAGCCTTTCCTCGATGGCGAGCAAGTCGTCTGGAAAGCGGCACCGGAAGCCAGTGCAGATGAAAGCGTATTGCGTCCGGCCGCAAGACCGTTTGCGCCGGATGGCGGTTTGCGCCTGTTGACCGGCAATCTAGGCCGTGCCGTCATCAAGATTTCAGCCGTCAAGCCGCAATATCATGTGGTCGAGGCGCCGGCTATGGTCTTTACCTCGCAAGAGGAATTCATGCATGCCTATCAGGATGGAAATCTGAACCAGGATTTTGTTGCAGTCGTCCGCTTCCAAGGGCCAAAAGCCAACGGCATGCCTGAATTGCATGCGCTGACCCCTGCGCTGGGCAGCTTGCAGGATGCCGGCTTCCACGTTGCGCTGGTGACCGATGGCCGCATGTCTGGTGCATCCGGCAAGGTGCCGGCAGCGATCCACGTGTCGCCGGAAGTGCTGGCCGGCGGCCCGTTGGGACGCATACGCGATGGCGACATTATCCGGCTGGATGCCGAAGCCGGCACTCTGCAAGCTTTGGTCGATGACGCAGAATGGCAGCAACGTCCGCACGCATCCGCTGATCGTTCCTCTAACGTGGTGAGGATGGGGCGCGAACTGTTTGCAATGTTCCGTTCCTCAGTCAGCGTGGCAGAAGATGGCGCAACGACTTTTGGCTTGCCGCGCCTGATAGTGCCGAGCGATACAGAGATCAATTTGCCGAAAGGCGATGCGGAGCCCTTTAGTGATGAAGACACCCACGTTCAGCAATCCATTTAAGTCGAAAGATGAGCCAGTCCATGAATCTGCTTGAAATTATGCGGTCCTCGCCGGTGATTCCGGTGATCGCGATTGACGATCTTGCGCACGCGGTGCCCTTGGCGCGGGCCTTGGTGGCCGGCGGTATTCGGGTACTGGAAGTCACTCTGCGTACGCAACACGGCCTCGCTGCCATTCGCCTCATTGCGGAGCAGGTGCCGGAAGCGATTCTTGGTGTGGGTACGTTGACACGTCATGAAGATTTTGCCGCCGCACGCGATGCAGGTGCGGTCTTTGGCGTGTCGCCAGGGTTGACGAAGGATTTGATCGAGGGTGCGCGTTCCAGCGGTTTGCCGCTGTTGCCAGGCGTGATGACGCCATCTGAAGTGATGAGCGCGCGCGAAGCCGGCTTCCATCAGGTGAAGTTATTCCCTGCGGTTCCTGCTGGCGGCGTCGGCATGTTGAATGCGATTGCGGGCCCGTTGCCGGATATGCTGTTTTGTCCTACTGGCGGTATTTCGCAGGAGACGGCGGCGCAGTTCTTGGCATGTAAGAACGTGGCGTGTGTCGGCGGCTCTTGGTTGACGCCGAAGGATGCGTTGGCGGCGGGGGATTGGGCGCGGGTTACCGCTTTGGCCTTGGCGGCTTCGGCGCTGAGATAGTATTTATTAATAACTTTTTTCTCCATGCAGGGTTGCCGGGGTTAGCCCGGTGGCCACTCACTTTTCTTGCTTCGCCAGAAAAAGTGAGCAAAAGAAGGCGACCGCATAGCCATCCTTAGCGCGGGAGAGCGATCGCCGCATGGCTGCAATATCGGGTGGCGCGCCGCCCTGTTCGCTGCCTTTTCTGATTGCGACTTTCCAAAAAATGAAGCCGTCGAGTTTGCTGTCGGTGATGGATCATTACAAAAAGAGTCAGCTGAATTTGATTGGCATCATCTTCTCGATCATAGGTTTGTTGAGTCGCAGTATTTGCCGGTGCTGCAAATACTCGCTTCTTTGTTGGGGATCGAACGTGTGACTGTATTGTTGTGGCTGCCCCTTGTCAGGTTTCATACCCGGCTGCAAATCGCTTTGTACGAAGCGCTGGATGAAAAGGTCGAAGATGAGGCCAAGTAAATGCTTGCGGAAAAATTTGTGGAAAAAGATTGAACAGGCGTAAACACCTTCAAGCTTTGGGGCCTACTCACAGAGCATCCGGTAAAATAGCGTTTCAGCAGGATTCCCAACCATCAATTTTTTGCATACGCCATGACCCAAGATGAAATGAAGCAAGCAGTTGCCCGCGCCGCTATCGACTATGTCGTTCCGGGTGAAATTATTGGCGTCGGTACCGGCTCCACTGCCAATTTCTTCATCGATGAACTGGGCAAGATCAAGGATCGTATCAAGGGTGCTGTGGCGTCGTCGGAAGCGACAGCCCAGCGCCTGCAATCGCATGGCATCAAGGTCTATGACTTGAATGATATCGATTCGATGTCGGTATATATCGATGGCGCGGATGAAATCACAGAGACGGGTGCGATGATCAAGGGTGGCGGTGCTGCATTGACGCGCGAAAAGATTGTGGCGTCGGTTGCCAAACAATTCGTCTGCATTGCCGACGGCTCAAAACTGGTCAAGCTGCTGGGTAATTTTCCGTTGCCGGTTGAAGTGATACCGATGGCGCAAGCCGTGGTTGCACGCAAACTGGCCGCGCTCGGCGGTGAACCGCGGCTGCGCGTCAAGGACGGCAAGCCGGTGGTAACCGATAACGGATGCTACATCATCGACGTGCTGGGCTTGCAAATAGAAAATCCAGTCGAACTGGAAGCACAGATTAACGATATCGTCGGCGTCGTCACAGTCGGCCTGTTTGCGCGCCGCGCTGCGGACATTGCCTTGCTCGGCACCGCTGATGGCGTGCAACGCCTGACGTTTTAATCAGCACCTGCTGGTCACTGCAGCGCAGTTTTCAGCGGGTACATACGCAGTATTGCTTCAATAATATTGCTTCAACAGTATTGCCGGATTCCCTCATACAGCAGCTTGATGAATGCATGATTGGAAACCGGCCTGCTCATCAAATATCCCTGACCTTCATTGCAGCCATTTTTTAACAGGAACTGAAAGTGTTCTTCGGTTTCTATGCCTTCAGCCAGCACGGTCAGGTTCAAATTATGTCCCAGCGAAATGATCGCCTTGATGATGGCCGCGCTATCCGGGTTGGTGGCGATGTCGCGGACAAAAGACTGATCGATTTTCAGGGTGTCTACCGGGAAGCGTTTCAGGTAACTCAAACTTGAATAGCCGGTACCGAAATCGTCGAGGGAAATTTTCACGCCTATCGCGCGCAAACGTGTGAGCAGGGCGAAAGATTTTTCGACATCGGTCGCCATCACACTTTCGGTAATTTCCAGCTCCAGATACTTCGCTTCCATCCCGGTTTCTGTCAGCACGCGCTCGACCAGTTCGACAATGTCGCCGCGCGCGAGCTGACGCGGAGACAGATTGACCGAGACCGGAATAGGCGGGTGACCTGCCAATTGCCATGTACGATTTTGCCGGCATGCGGTACGCAATACCCATTCGCCGATCTGTATGATCAAACCGGTTTCTTCTGCCAGCGGAATGAAGTTGGCCGGGGAGACTGTGCCTTCTGCGCTATTCCAGCGTATCAGCGCTTCCGATCCTATGATTTTGCCGCTGCCGAGATCGACCTTCGGTTGGTAATGCAACACGAACTCATTGTTCGGAATCGCCTGCCGCAGACGATTGAGCAGCGCCAGGCGGTCGGTCACGGTGTCATTCATTTCGGCGGCAAAGTACTGGAAGTTATTGCGCCCCAGTTCCTTCGCCTTGTACATCGCCGAATCGGCATTCTTCAACAGGGTTTCAACATCGCGCCCGTCGTCCGGACACAAGGTGACGCCTATGCTGCAGGTAATGCGGAATTCCAGATCGTTCGCCGTCCATGGTTGCGAGACTTCATGCAACACGCGCTGCATGGTTTGCGTGATCGATTCTTCATCAGGCTGGCTGGTGAGCAGCAGCACGAATTCATCGCCACCCTGGCGCGCCACGGTATCGCTCTCGCGCAGGCAGGAGGTCAGGCGTTGCGCAGTAATCTTCAATAACTCGTCACCGACCTGATGACCCAGACTGTCATTGATGAACTTGAATTGATCGAGATCGAGGAAGGCAATCGCAGTGATATTGCTGTAACGCTCGGAATGCAGCACCGCTTGCTGCATGCGATCGTAGAGCAACGTGCGATTCGGCAAGCCGGTCAACGCATCGTGCGTCGCCTGAAACTGGATTTCGGCTTCATGCAATTTGCGTTCGGTGATGGCTTCTACCGTGCCTTCATAAAAAAGCAGGGTGCCGTTGCTGTTGAAGACGGCACGCGCATTTTCCGAAATCCAGATGATTTCGCCATTGCGCCGGTAGATGCGCGATTCAAAACTGGTGACCACGCCATTCTTCATCATCAACTGCATGAATTCGATGCGGCGCTTGGGATCGACATAGACCTGGTGCTCGATATCCTTCAAGGTTGAAATCAGATCTTGCGGCGAGTTGTAGCCATACATGCGGGCGAGGGCTGGATTGACAGCGAGATAGCCGTTATCCGGCGTCGATTGATAAATCCCCTCGACGGCATTCTCGAAAATGCTGCGGTACCGGCGTTCCGCTTCACGCAACGCTTCGTCGGCAAGCCTGCGTTCTGTAATGTCCTGGATAAAACCTTCGAGCACATCCCACGCCTTGTTGTCGTGCGAGATATTGGTGCCGCGTTCCCATACCCAGCGCACTTCGCCGTCGGCACGCACGATGCGATATTCGATGTCAAAGCGACGATTGTTCTTTACTGCCGTCAGGACGGCATTACGTACAAGATCCCTGTCTTCGGGATGGGTAATGTCTTCGTAGGAAACCCGGCTGTTGAATAAAATATCCTCTTCCGAGTAGCCGGTGAGAGCGAAGCATCCTTCGCTGACAAACTCCATCGTCCAGTGTGCATCCAGTCGACAGCGATACACCATGCCTTCCAGATTGGAGAGTAGCGTGCCGAGCAACCGCGCTTGTAGCGTCGGGTCAGCGGGATGGGAAGGCATCGAAAGCAGCATATGCAGATTGAGAAAATTGAGTCACGAGATGTATTAATAAATAGATGATTTCCGGATATGGCCGATGCCATGACAATTTAGTAATACACCTGAGAGACGGAAATCATTACTTCCCATGTAGCAATAAAGGTGCCACCGCAATTGATCGTGTGGCGCACTGAATTGGTGCGTAAGCATGGGACTGGAATAAAAAGCAGAAGAACAAGCGTGATTTTCGTAGGGGCACCAGGTAACTGCAAACAACCCTGCAGTCTCTGACGTCTTCTTCAGTCTGAGGCGGCTATGGTCGCGCGCCGGCTGCCGTCAAGCACGCGCGACATGAAAGCGGCGACGCTCAAGGCCCGCCTGGTTTGGGGAAAGGAATCGTCCTGCTAAAATTAAATCAGGCAAGACAGGCAGGCTAATCTGTCCTCTGTTAGCGCGTGCCACACCTGCAGAGGATTAGCGCGGTTTGTCGGCGATCTCGCGCGCCAGACGATCCTGCCTGTCGTAGAAATCCAGCGTGCCTATATCGCCGCTATTGCGTTGTCGCGATGGCACCAAGTGTTCGACGTCGCGCATCAGCTCGTCGTCAATTTCCATATCGTCTTCACTACCCCAACTGCTATTCATAGATCCTCCGAAAGGCGGTATTTTACGATGTTTTTCCGCAGCTTTTGGATACGGCTCCTCAGACCTGTCTGGGCGCCGTATCCTGTTGCAACTTCAACCGAGGGAATCCGGGACTTCGCCGCTACCCGGTAATTTTGCTGCGAGTACCTCGAATTTTTCGATGGCGAGCGGATGGGCCAGCAAGCTGCTTCCCGCTGTTCCCAATACTTTGGCGATTTCCCCTTCGAGATGGGCGCGGCGGCCATGTTCATCGGGGAAGGCATCAAAGATGCCAAACGTTTTGGCGTCCAGTTTGATGGCAAACCATGCGGTGGTGCCGGGTTCGCCGAGGGCGTAAGCCAATTGCGCACGCAAAAATTCCTCCAGCTCCTTTTCCTTGCCCGGTTTTGCTTCCAGGCGGACCTGCAATCCGACGTTAACCATATTGCCTCCTGTCGATGACGATTGAGTATGTATGTAACGAATCAGCTCTTCGCGTATGCGAGCTGTCTCTCATTGTATTCCTCATGGCCACCGCTCGGGTACCCTGGTATCGAAGCCGCCTGCGTGTCGCTGTCGCGCACTGCTGTAAGCTGTCAGGTTTTTGCGCCAGATGCCGGATGAATTCTTCCTGCAACGGAGAAAATAAACACACCCTGCGGTCTATGACTTATCATCGTGGCCCGTTTCATTTACAGAGGTTTTTCATGGCAAACGCGTGCGGCGTCGATTTTGGGACGTCGAATTCGACAGTAGGCTGGAGCCGTCCCGGTACTTCAGCACTGTTGCAACTGGAAGATGGCAAAACAACATTGCCATCCGTCGTCTTCTTCAATGCAGATGAAGAGCAGGTATATTACGGGCGCGCAGCGCTGGCCAATTATCTGCAAGGCTATGAAGGCCGCCTGATGCGTTCGCTGAAGAGCTTGCTCGGCACCAGCCTGATCGACGATCAGACCGAGGTGATGGGCAAGGCCTTGCCGTTCCGCAGCCTGCTCACCCAATTCATAGGCGAGTTGAAGCACAGGGCGGAAACCGCCGCCGGGCGCGAGTTCACCAGCGTCGTCATGGGGCGTCCCGTGTATTTCGTCGACGGCAATGAAGAGGCCGATATCCTGGCCGAAGATACCTTGTATGAGATCGCAGAAGCGGTCGGTTTCAAGGATATCGATTTTCAATATGAACCGATCGCCGCGGCCTTCGATTACGAGTCGCAGATCGATCGCGAAGAATTAGTGCTGATCGCCGATATTGGCGGCGGTACCTCTGACTTTTCCATCGTGCGCCTGTCACCGGAGCGCGCAAAAAAGGTTGATAGGCGCGACGATATTCTGGCGACTGGCGGTGTGCATATCGGTGGTACCGATTTCGACAAGTATTTAAGCCTGACCAGCATCATGCCTTTGCTCGGGCTCGGCAGTCGTCTGAATAACAATAACGAAGTGCCGTCCAGCTACTATTTCAACCTGGCAACCTGGCACACGATCAATCTGGCCTACACGCAAAAGACCTGGCTGCAGATCAAGGATATCTATCGTGATGCGCGCGAAAAAGACAAGCTCGACAGCTTGCTGGACTTGATTGAAAACCGCTCCGGCCACTGGCTGGCATTGAAGGCAGAAGAGGGCAAGATCGCACTGTCGGCAGAGCTGCAAACGCAATTGGTACTGGAGCGGCTGTCGCCGGCCCACACGTTGACCTTGCGACGCGATGAATTCGACGAAGCGATCTACAAGATGGTGACTACGGTCGAAGATACCGTTGCCAATTTGCTGCGTGACGCAGACATCGATGCGGATGAGATCGATACCGTGGTATTTACCGGCGGCTCCAGCGGGGTGCAATTGTTGCGTGAAAAGATAGGCTCGCTGTTGCCGAACGCGCGTCGCGTGGAAGGCGATCTGTTTGGCAGTATCGGTGCCGGACTGGCACTGGATGCAGTCAGAAAATTCGGCTGAGTCGGTTAACCAATAGGCAAAAGCGAAGCAAGAATAAAGTAAAAGCGAAGCAAGAAATAAATTAGCCATGCCAACAGCGAACACTGCTTGGCATGACGTATTTTTAAATGGTATAAACAATTTGCGCATTTATGCGCAATTTTTTTATCGCTGTTCATTTGCCGCATTCTATGCGGCGTGTAATAGCGTAATGTGGCCGCAGCTTCGATTTGTCATGACGACGTAATAATGCGGGCTTATCGTCACGCACTTTTCACGCGCAGTGACGATCCGCGATGATGATTTTTGCGCAGAAAGCAGTAGATATTAGCAAGTGACACATAATGCAAACAAGAGTGACAGGCAGGTGATTGAGGAGATGGAATGTTTGCTGCAGTAGATCTGGGTTCCAATAGTTTCAGGTTGCACATAGGGCGACATGATGGCGAGAGCATTCGCATCATCAAAAGCGCGCGCGACCCTGTGCGATTGGGCGCTGGTTTGGACAGCAAGGGAAATTTGACCGCTGCAGCGATGCAGGGCGCGCTCGAATCGCTGTCACGATTCAATTCCATTTTAAGCACTTATCCATTGAATGCGGTGCGCGTGGTGGCAACCAACACGATGCGCATTGCAAAGAACTCCGCCACTTTTTTGCCGGCAGCGGAAGCCGCCATCGGCTATCCGATCGAGATTATTTCCGGTGAGGAAGAAGGGCGCCTGATTTATATGGGGGTGGCCAGCAGCTTGCCGTCTTTAAGCGAACGTCGTCTGGTCCTCGATATTGGTGGCGGTTCGACCGAGTTGATTCTGGGCAAAGGCCGTGAAATCGAACAGGTTGAATCATTCAGCATAGGGACCGTGCCGCAAACCTTGAGCTTTTTCCGTGACGGACATATCAATGCGGCGACCTTCGACGCCGCGATTTTGTCGGCGCGCTCGCGTTTCGAGGATGCCGCACCTGTATATCGATCCGAGCGTTGGTCCGCTGCTTACGGTTCCTCGGGAACGATACGTGCCATTGCAGATGCCATCAGCAAGAACGGCTTGGGCGATGGCAGCTTGTCCTTGAAGAGTCTGGACGCGCTCAAGCGTCGTTTGATTCAATTCGGCCATGCCGGCAAGATCGATTTGATCGGTATGAAAGCCGATCGCGCTACCAGTATCACCGGCGGTCTGGCCATTCTGATTGCAGTCATGCAGGAGCTCGGCATCAAGGTCATGAAGCCGATTGAAGCCGGGCTGCGCATGGGCGTGTTGTGGGATCTGCAATTGCGCGCCACCAAGCGCGACAGGCGCGAGCAGTCGGTGCGTGATTTCATGCAGCGATTTCACGCAGATGAAAAACGCGCCGATTTTACGGCACACACAGCCGGTGCATTATTCGGTTTGTTGAAGCCGGCAAACGACACCTATGCCAAGTTGCTGAACTGGGCTGGCTTGCTGCATGAAATAGGTTTGTCGGTATCCCACAGCGGCTATCACAAGCATGCTGCCTACATGATCGAGAATGCAGATTTGTCCGGTTTTACGACGCGCGAACAGCGCTTGATGAGTTATCTGGCGCTGGCGCACAAAGGTAATTTGCGCAAAGTCGGCGATGCGCTCAGCGATCTCGATTTTGCAAAGGCGATTCTGGCTTTGCGACTGGCAGTGATGTTCATGCATTCGCGCATCGATCTCGATTTGAACGATGTGCGCTTGAAAATGAAAGGCAAAATCGAACTCGAGTTACGCAAGGAATGGGTGCATGACCATCCGACCGTTGCTTACTGGATTGAAAAGGAAAAGGAGTGCTGGAGCGATGTCGGCATCGATTTTTCCATCAAGCTCAATGGCTGACACTGAAAATCCATAGCGCAAGAGTGTGGCCTTGTCGTGGAGAAAGTCACGCGTGGTGGAGCACGCCGCGCATTTCGTGAACCTTTTGCTAACTCGTCCTTCTGATAGACGTATTTGGCGCACATCGCAGATGTGCATCGGGAAATTCGCGCTCGGGCAGTCGGCCTGACGCACACTGGAGAGGCTCTTGTTCAACAGCATTGTCGATATCGTGTCGCAGAGCGGCTATCTGGGAATTTTTCTGCTGATGCTGGCAGAAAATGTGTTTCCACCCATTCCATCCGAATTAATCATGCCGCTCGCCGGCTTTGTTTCCGCGCGTGGCGATTTGAACCTGTTGCTGGTGATTCTGGCCGGCACTGCAGGCTCTGTGGTGGGCGCCTTGCCCTGGTATTACGCCGGTGCGATATTTCGCAAAGACAGGCTCAAGCGTATCGCCGCCAGGCATGGCCGCTGGCTCACATTGTCGCCACGCGATATTGATGTCGCTTCGTACTGGTTTGCGCGCTACGGCGCGGCAGCGGTCTTTCTCGGGCGTTTGATTCCTGCCGTGCGAACCTTGATTTCAGTGCCGGCTGGCGTAGTCCGCATGCCTTTGCTGCCGTTTCTCGTCTACTCGACCATCGGTTCGCTGATCTGGACAGCCCTGCTGGCCGTGACAGGTTACGTACTTCAATCGCAGTACGAGCAGGTGGAGCAATACGTGGAACCTGTATCGAAGGCGGTCGTGTTTCTGGTGATCGCTATTTACGTTTATCGCTTCGTTCGTTTCAAGCCGCAACAGTCTTAGTTGCCCGCGGTCCTTAAAAGATTAAGCCATTTTTCTTGAATAGCGCGATATCAACATAGCCGGAGAGGTGATTACTCTTTGCTGAAGAGTTCACCGACAGGCCGCCCAATTCGATATTCGTGTCCTGCGTCATCAAGTCTTGCAAGGCGGTCCGTGTCGAACGCTTGGAGCGTTGGATGGCTCTGGTCAGGGTCTTGGCAACGACAAAGCCTTCCAGCGTTAATGACGACGGCGGCTCGTCGCGATACTTCTTCATCATCGTCAAATGTTCCAGCTGTATCGCCGTCTTGCCGGCATTCGGATTCGACACGACTTGCGAGAACACGGTCCATTCAACGGCGCGCGCGCCGGCTACTTCCCGCAGGGTTTCCAGATTGATCAGTGAGGTGCCTGCGACATAGGTTTGCGATGCGAACTTGCGGAACTCCTTGAGAAACAGCGCAGTGCCGATGGTGTCGGCAATCACGATGACGAAACCGGGTTTGGTGGCCGCCAGGCGACTGGCTTCTTGTGCATTCTGTTTTTCGTTGCTGCCCAGACGTACTGTGCCGGTCAGATTCAGACCGCGTCCACGTAATTCAGTCGACAGGCTGCGGAATGCTTCCCGGGTCGCCGGGCCATCCTGATACACGATGCCGACATCCTTGATGCCCAGTGGCGCGAAATGCGAAAGAATGTGCTGTACTTCCTGCACGTAACCCGGGCGCCAGAACAATATCCGGTTGTTATACAGTTCCACGGCATCAACCAGTGGCGCAAATAAAACCAGGTTACTGCGCTTGAATACGGGCGCATTCAGTACCGCCTGCGTCACGTCATCGCCCACGCCGCCGAGGAGGAAGTCCACCTGGTCGCGTTCAATCAATTCGGTCACTGCCCTGACCGCAACGCCGGGCGTCGCCTGATCATCACGCACGACATATCTCACTTTTTTCCCGGCTATGCCGCCGCTGGCATTCAGCGCATCAAAGTAGGTTTTGATGCCCGCGACATAGTCACGGCCGATGGCAGCATTGGGACTGGAGAGATCAATGGCCTGGCCGATCACGATCGTGCCAGTGTCTTCCGCAGAGAATGCGGCAGACGGCATGGTGAACGCCGCCGTCGCAATTGAAATTGAACATAGAAATCGTAAGAACATGAATGAAAGTCGCGGTTGTCGGATCAGACAACAATTTTGCGCGGGAATTATGACCGCACCATGAATTCAGCTGGCAGCTGAGGATGTGGCGCAACAAACGCCAGGTACGGATATGTAAAACAGGTATTTGCTTATACGCTCGCACAGCGAGTGCTGGCGCTGTTTTTCTTGCATTAATGAAATAAACTATATATATTATTTATACTATTAAATTTAGGAGCGCATCTTGTCCACAGAAAACGTAGTGAATAATGCAGTAAACGACTCAGCCAAACCGGCCGTAACGCCTGCCACAACTGCGGCACCAGCCAAAAAAGCGGTAGCCAAGAAAGTGGCCAAGCCTGCGGTGAAGGCAGCAGCGAAGAAAGCTGCTGCACCTGCAAAAAAAGCCGTGTCGAAAACCGCCGCAACGAAGGTAGCAAAACCAGCAGCCAAGCTAGCAGCCAAGCCAGTCGCCAAAAAGGCAGCAACGAAAGTCGCTGCGAAGGCTGTAAAAAAAGTCGTAACGAAGGCAGCACTTAAGAAGGCCGTTACCAAGAAGGTTGCCGCCACCAAGCCTTTGGCCAAGAAGCCAACAGTAAAACCAGTTACCAAGCAGGTAGCGAAGCCGGCAGCGAAACCTTCTTCTAAAGCCAAGGCAGTCAAGCCGTCGGGAAAAGCATCGCAGCCAGTTGCATTGCCAAAAGAAAAAATCAAGAAGTCCAAGCTCGTCAGAGACAGCTTCACGATGCCTGAGATCGAATATCAAGTCTTGAGCGACGTCAAGAAGGCCTTTTTGAAAGCCGGCGTATCGGTCAAGAAAAGCGAACTATTGCGCGCAGGTGTTGCATTGATCAAGACGCTGGACCTGAGCAAATTGAATGCCGTGATTTCCGCGCTGGCACCTATCAAGGCCGGTCGTCCTAAAAACGACAAGTAAATTCTGTCCATTTACGCACGGCATACCGCATGAGCGATATGCCTGTAACGAAATCAAGCCGATGCCGATGCATCGGCTTTTTTATTGCTGCATCAAGAGGTGTATGCGTCGTAGTGTTGTCGTGTCACCAAAATGACATGTTCCTGTCATTTTGCTGAAGTAATCAGCAGTTACGCTTTGCTCGTCACAATACAAAGGACGACACATGCGATTACTGAATGCTTCTGCCGATACCACCTCCGCTTCCCCGAGACTGACCTTGAGTATGGCCAGCACGCCGGAAGAAGTGCGGGAAGTACAGCGTTTGCGTTACAAGGTATTTATCGAGGGGATGGGTTTGACCGCATTGGCCAATCCAGAACGTCTCGATAAAGATGAATACGATGCGTATTGCAATCACTTGATCGTACGCGATTCGACCACATTGAAAGTGGTCGGTACCTATCGCGTCTTGAGCCCGCAAGCCGCGCGCAAGATAGGCGGTTTCTACTCCGAGCAGGAATTCGATCTGAGCCGGCTCGACAATTTGCGCGGTCGTATCGCCGAAGCGGGTCGCGCCTGCATCCATCCAAAATACCGCAGCGGCGCCGTCATCATGATGCTGTGGGCAGGGATCGCAGCGTTCATGCAAAAAGAAAAATGCGAATACCTGATCGGCTGCGCCAGCATCAGTCTGGCGGATGGCGGTCACGATGCCGCGGCGCTGTATCACGCGATTGCCGAGACCAATCTGGCACCGGCTGAGTATCGCGTCAAACCACACTTGCCATTTCCGATTGCTGAACGTGAAGCCGGCCACAAGCCGGACATGCCCGCATTGATCAAGGGTTATCTGCGCAGTGGTGCGTGGATATGCGGCGAGCCGGCGTGGGATCCTGATTTCCATAGCGCCGATCTGTTCATGATGTTGCCGCTGGCCAAACTAGATAGCCGTTATGCGCGGCACTATCTCAAGGATGGTGCAAAAGACGAAGCAAAAGACGAAGCAAAAGACGAAGCAAAAGAGGACGCGCCAGCATGAAACCACGCGACCAGTTCCTGACGAAAGAGTTTCTTGGCGCGGACGCTGGCAATGCACATGAAACTATGCGTGAAAAATCGCGTGACCCGCATAAATTTCGCACGATCTGGATTTCAGACGTCCATCTGGGAACTACGGGTTGTCAGGCACAACGACTGCTGGAGTTTTTGCGCAAAACGGAATCGGATACCTTGTACCTGGTCGGTGACATCATCGATGGCTGGCAGCTCAAGCGTCGCTGGTACTGGGATCAGTCGCATAACAACGTCGTGCAAACGGTATTGAAAAAAGCCAGGAAGGGCACGGAAGTCATCTTCGTGCCCGGCAATCATGATGAAGCAGTGCGTCAGTTCATCGATCTTGATTTCGGCGGCATCCGGGTACGCGATGAGCTAATCCATACCACGGCACAAGGCAAACGCATGCTGGTGCTGCATGGTGATCGCTTCGATGGCGTGATTTCTTGCGCCAAATGGCTGGCTTACGTTGGCGACAATCTGTACACGATGATCCTCAAATGGAATCAATGGCTCAACAGCTGGCGCGCCCGTGCCGGCCTGCCGTACTGGTCACTGTCGCAATACCTGAAGTTGAAGGTGAAGAATGCAGTCAGCTACATTTCTTCATTTGAAAATGCGCTGGCGGCGGAAGCCAAGCGGCGTGGTCTCGATGGCGTGATTTGCGGGCATATTCACAAGCCGGAAATTCGTGAAATCGACGGCATTACGTACTGCAACGATGGTGACTGGGTCGAGAGTCTGTCTGCACTGGTCGAGGATTATGCCGGCGAATTGCGTCTGGTCACATGGCAGGAAATTGTGATGCCGCATCAACACGCCAAACACCAAAAGGAAGAAGAACTATGCGTATCGCCATCATAACGGATGCCTGGGCACCGCAAGTCAACGGTGTCGTCAATACATTGAAAGCCACGCGCAAGCAATTGCGGGCCAATGGTCATGCGGTGTTGATGGTGACGCCGGAGAACATGAAGACTTATTCATGCCCTAGTTATCCAGAGATACGGCTGGCCTACAAGCCTTACGGCAAGGTCGCGGCAGCGCTGGATGATTTCGACGCGGATTGCATCCATATTGCTACCGAAGGTCCCATGGGTCTGGCTGCGCGCCGTTACTGCATCAACCGCGGACTGGATTTCACAACTGCCTATCACACCCGTTTTCCGGAATATTTGCGCGCACGCTATCACTTGCCGCTGGCGCTGACCTATCGCTGGCTCAAGTGGTTTCACAAACCATCCAGAGCGGTGATGGTGCCGACACCGCGCATGCAGGATGCCTTGGAACAAAGCGGCTTCAAGAACGTGGTGCAGTGGAGCCGTGGCGTCGACACCAATTACTTCAAGCCCGGGCCACGCGAAGAAACCACCCTGAAGCGTCCGCTGTATTTGTACGTCGGTCGTGTCGCCGTGGAAAAGAATATAGAAGCCTTCCTGCAGATGGACTTGCCGGGTGCCAAATGGGTTATTGGCGACGGTCCCATGCGTGAGGAGCTGGAGAAAAAATATCCGGATGTGCGTTTCCTCGGCGCCAAGCCGCATGAAGCCTTGCCGGCTTATTACAACTGTGCCGATGTGTTCGTCTTCCCCAGCCGTACCGATACCTTCGGTCTGGTATTGATAGAGGCGATGGCCTGCGGTGTGCCGGTGGCTGCTTATCCGGTCGAAGGGCCGATCGACGTCGTGGCACATGGCAAGTCTGGTGTATTGGATACGGATTTGATGCGTGCGTGTTTTGAAGCCCTGAACCTCAAGCGCTCGACGGTGAGAGAACACGCCTTGTGCTATTCCTGGAACGCGGCGACCCAACAGTTCTTGATGCATCTGCATCCGGTGCGCAAGAATAGTCATATCCCGATAGTGCGTTCATCGCTGGCTTAAGTCGCGCACAGGGCCAAATCAGCTTGGTGCTTCTAGCCCCCCAGGCAGGAACCGCCGCATTGCTAGCCGCTGATAGTCTATCCATCAAGACATCGACTTGTCGCGCGACTTGCCTATACTGGAATGGCGTAGAGTGTTGCGCATGGTTTCTTTATTGGCTGAAACATGGAGTCGATCATGGCACGCAAATATATCGATTGTCGTGAATTTCCCAGCGAGATGCATTGTTCGGTGGCGATCGCCGCAGATAGTGAAGACGAATTGTTGAACGCCGCCGTGCAGCATGCGGTCGCGGTACATCAACATGTAGACACGCCCGAGTTACGGCAACAAATCCGGGAATTATTCAAAGACGGTACACCGCCGGTTGCATACGCTGGATAAATCAGCGTGGTTATCTTGATATTGATTATCGGCATGGATCATAGGCATTGAGCACTGGCATTGCTCATATGCGTGAACCAATCAGCGCGGTTGCCGAGCTTGCCGCTTGGCTAGTTGAGCCTTGTTTGCGTGTGGGCAAGAAGGTGCCCTATGTAGATGAATGCCTCCCGCGCTTGGTGCATATTGCCTTGGACTCGGACTTATTTCCCGATCAAATCTGGGGCCATCACTGCACGCAGATAATTGCCTGATGCCTCGCCTTTTTCACGTTGCACTATCCACACAACATTTCCCTTGCGTATGGTCCAGTCCTGCGATGCGCCGCTAATCAATAGTGACGCCACTTGCCCCAGGGTAGGCTGGTGGCCGACGATCAGGACGGGTTCGCGGCTGTCCGGCCAATGTGCGGCGGCGAGGATTTTTTCTGCAGTGGAATCGGGGGCCAGATCGTCGACGATCTTGAACTTGCGGCCCAGCGCTTCCGCAGTCTGTACCGCGCGTACCGCCGGGCTGACCAGGATTTTGCAGCTGTTAGGCAGATTATGATCCAGCCACTCAGCCATTTTCCATGCCTGCTTGTGGCCTTTTGCCGTCAATGCGCGGCCCTCGTCGGGCTCTCCCATTTCTGCTTCTGCATGCCGCCACAAGATCAATTCCATATCGTCACTCCAAAGGGGTGCCTAGAACTTGCATCAAATGTTGTTGTGCGCTGAACGCGCTGGATTTTCCGCGCGGCTTGCGTTTTTGGTAGACGCCGTTTGAATCCAGTTCCCAGGAATTCATATTGT
>CAYOQL010000011.1:0-83495 GCA_964406085.1 uncultured Herminiimonas sp. | reverse complement strand
CAGATCACGATAACGAGTCGCATCTTTACTTTTGAGGTAAGACAACAAGCTCTTGCGACGGTTAACCATCATGATCAAACCGCGGCGGGAATGGTGATCCTTCGAGTGTGCTTTGAAGTGACCGTTGAGTTCGTTGATACGTGCGGTCAACAGAGCGACTTGCACTTCTGGTGAACCTGTATCGTTTTGGCCACGTGCGTTATCGGCAACGATAGCGGCTTTGCTTGCTTTTTCGAGAGACATGAGACTTACCTTTCACATGCGATGCACAGAGTCTTCACCCCACACACCGTGAACAACGATTAATAAAACAGGTCAAATTGACCAGCCCGGATTATAGCGGAAATGCCATGACGATTCAAACACTTAGCATACTTATTTTGAGGTGCTCCAGATGAAAAATATCAAAATAGCAATATGGCATGGCTCCCTGCTCTTGAGCGCACTTCTTGTCAGCGCTTGCTCGGTCTTGACGCCGACACAATTAAGAAGCGGAGAAACCGAAGCTGAAGTGCTCGCAAAACTGGGGCGACCGACGGCACGCATCCCTGATGGCAATGGATATCTGCTCGAATATTCGCGCAATCCGTGGGGACAAGCGATCGATATGGCGCGCTTCGGCCATGACGGCCGATTGATTTCGTATGAACAAGTTCTGACAACCGAAAAATTCGCCACGATAAAACCAGGCGCTTCAAACAAAACAGATGTGCTGCGTACTGTCGGCCACCCATCGCAAACCTCTTATTTGCCCCGTCAGCAACTGGAAGTATGGACCTATCCGTACAAAGAAAACGGCGTATGGAATTCATTGATGCATATTCATTTCGACAACGATGGCATCGTCAGAAAAATGGAAAATGGCCAGGATCTGCGTTTTGATCGCGATGGAAAATTCGGCTTCGGTGGCTGGTAAATCATCGCGCCATACAGAAAAAGGGTTAATGCTTGTGGCATCAACCCTTTCGATTACCCCATTCGTGCTGGGCTAACTCACTACGCAGAAATTGAATGTCCATGACGAATCAGGGACATTCAAAAACATACTCAATCCATTATGCCGTCACGCGTGCTTGCTCTATCTGCGCTGCTTGTGCAACGTGGTTTGCTCGCATGCGTTTGCGCATGGGTGCCAAGATCAATTTGGCGGACAAGCCGGAAAAAATCGTGATGATCGCGGCAACAACAAACACACGACTCCAGCCACCGCCGGCAGACAATACAGATGCCAATGGCACCAGCAAGGCAGCCGTACCCTTAGCTGTGTAGAGCGTACCCGAATTGCCTGCCGCGAATTTGCTGCCGAAGGTATCGGCGCAGATCGCTGGGAAAATCGAGAAAATCTCACCCCAGCACAGAAACACCATTGCAGCAAATGCCATAAATGCATATGGGTTGTGACCAAATTTCATCAAACCCAGCAAGGCCAGACCTTCACCGATAAACACAATGAACATGGTGTTTTCACGACCGATTTTATCCGAGATGAAACCGCATAAAGGACGGGTCAAGCCATTGGCAACATTGTCGATCGACAAAGTCATCGTCAACAAAGGCAGAGTTGCGCCAAACAGAGTCATAGGCAACGCAGCGATACCGAAGTCATTTGCGATTGGGCCGATTTGTGCAGTAGCCATCAACCCACCTGACGCAACCAGTACGAACATCACATACAAGACCCAGAACACTGGCGACTTCAACATTTGCTTTGTTGTGTAATCGACGTTCGCTGCAGAACCCGCTTTTGCCAAGGCTGATTTCGGCGCCACAGGTTTAATCAGCAACATGGACAAAATCAGAATACAAACACCTTGAATAATGCCAAAGGTAAAGAATGTTTTTTGGTAGCCCGAATTTTGAATCATGTTCGCAATAGGAATTACCGTGATTGCAGCTCCCGCACCGAAGCCGGCAGCAGTCAGGCCAGCAGCCAAACCACGACGGTCCGGGAACAGTTTCAACGCATTACCGACGCAGGTGCCATATACACAACCTGCACCAACGCCTGACACAACCGCAGCAAAATAAAGCATAGGCAAAGAGTCAGCGTAACTATTCATTACCCAGCCCAGACCTGCACAAACCGCACCGACCGCAACTACCGGACGCGGGCCGAATTTATCAACCAGGTAACCTTCAATTGGCACTAGCCAGGTTTCGGTCACGATAAAAATGGAAAACGCGAGTTGAATCGCCGCTTTGCCCCAGTGATGCGCATTGTCGATAGGCGTGACGAACAGCGTCCAGCCATATTGCAGGTTAGCCATAAAGGCCATGCAGGCAATACCAATAATAAGTTGCACCCAGCGATTTTTGTAACCTGTTGCGCTCTTAGTATTCGATGCGCTTGTTTGATTGTTACTCATTAACTACCTCTCAAGAAGTCATAAACGTCGAAACGATCAAGGCCACGTCGTGGACATGCCGATCTGTTTCGAGTGGGATTTGTGACTGCAGGTAAAGGTGCGGCATAACCAGACGCGGTCTAGACCATTCAACGAATAGTGATTCGTTGTGTACGGTATTTTGTAATGACGTTGACCTGCGAGGCTAATCAATGCGTGCGTCATGCGTACGCATTGCTCACCAAATACCTGCTACAGGAGAGGTGGAGCGCGAGAGGAGTAATGCGTGGATGCTTTGGAGAAGAATTGCTTGATCGAAGCTTGTGGTCGCTCGATCGCAAGGTTAGGCAATTCCAGCAGGGAAAAGGATGTGGTCAGCCCATTATCGAAATCATCGAAGACCAGATGCGAAACCGCACCGCCATCGAAACATGCACCGTCATCATAGAGGCACTGATAATCGACTTGCGCGCGCTTGATATTCGTTAACGTCTCGGCGAACGCCAGCTGCTGCGCAAACAGCAGAGCAAAGGCAAGCCAAATATTAACGAGAAGACGCGATTTCATCAGAGGTAATGAGGACAACACTGCGCAGAAGTGAATTACGTGAGCAGAGAGCAACCTGAATAATTACTGGGATGCAGGAATTATAGATCGATTTGTAAAAATGCGTTATCAGATATTGATTTCGCGGCTAACTGATATTCCATCACCGCATATCATCATGATTTTTGCTTATTGTTTAACTTGCCCGCCAACCTAGCAAGGAAGCGTGACTAACTTTTGCATATAAATAACGCTAAAAAATCAAAGCGGATGCAAGTGACACCGTCGTTATAAGGATAAGTATATGGACAAGTCCTGATTATCCATCAACGAGTTATAACGACGCACAACCCTGCAAAAAGTCGGCCATGCTTAAGTTGCAAGCGCTTTGGATTTATAAACCGGTAATCTTTTTAAAGAAATTACCAATTATTTATTTTTGCCGACTTCATGTCCGATAACACCACCGACCGCCGCGCCGCCCACTGTGCCGAGAGTGCTGCCTCCCGTGAGAACAGACCCACCAATCGCTCCGGCTCCTGCGCCAATCACTGTGCTTTTATCTTGTCTGGACATGCCTTCGCAACCTGCTGCGCTCAGCAAAACAACAGTAGCCAGCAAGGAGAATGCAAATTTTTGCGTCGTTTTCATAGGAACACCTCATTTTTAGAGCATTGGACAAAAAATATTTTTTGACCAATCTTAATATAGTCGCAGTTTCAAATAATGTCAGTGCGATAGCGCACTTATATGCATCAATCAAAATTAAGATAAGGTTATGTGCAGGCAATAACGTTGCAGCTTTGAATCTTAGGAATAATGTGCGAGCCTAGTTCACTGTGCGATTTCATTCAGAAATATTGAGTTCGCCCCCCTACATGCGAGAAAAATATGAAGCTAGTCAAACACGCAATTGCCTGGGTGCTGGCGACGGCAATGCTGCATACAGTATTGGCAGCAGAACCTGTGCCCGAGCATATAGGGCAGGAGATAGCCCAGGCCCGCGTAGCGGGAAAAGGGAGTTTCCGATGGTTTGGATTAAAAATTTACGATGCGAAACTGTGGGTAGGTGACAAGGGCTATCAGACACACGCACCGGCCACTGCCCCACTCGCTCTGGATTTGCGCTATGCGCGTAGTTTGCAAGGCAAAAAGATCGCCGAAGCCAGTGAGGATGAAATGCGGAAATTGAATCTGGGCTCCGCCCAACAGCGCGCAAATTGGCAAGCAGCGATGGAAAGAATTTTTCCTGACGTGAATGAAGGCACGCATCTGACCGGCGTATATCTTCCCAACCAAGGGGCGCGCTTTTACCTGAACGGGAAATTTCTTGGCGAGATCATGGATACCTCTTTCAGTCATGCTTTCTTTGCGATCTGGCTAGACCCGAAAACTACTGCATCCGAATTGCGCACCGCATTGCTGACCGATGCGGGACCGCGCTGATGAGCAGACTGACTGCAAAGTCGTTTTTTGCCTATGGCTTGTTCGGACTACCTCTCGCACTGGTCGCACTACCTATTTATGTATACGTACCGCAGTTCTATGCTGAACGCTTCGGTCTGTCGCTCACTCTGATCGGGGCCGCACTCTTGGCTGCGCGCGTGTTCGATGCCTTTATCGATCCGTTGATAGGCTTGTGGATAGACGGCGCCAAGAACCGCAACGGTTATGGCGGCTTCATATTGATTTCAATCCCCCTGCTGTCGCTCGGTTTTCTTGCCTTGTTCCATCCGCCTGCCTTGCTGCACGACGCAGCATTACTGTGGTTCCTGTGCACGCTGCTCTTGGTTTATGCCGGCTTCAGTCTGGCGAGCATTGCCCATCAGAGTTGGGGCGCGGCGCTAACGCAAGAGCTGGGAGAGCGCTCGCGCCTTACAGCAACGCGGGAGGCTTGCGGCTTGATCGGCGTGGTGCTGGCCGCTTCACTGACAGGATTGCTGGGCTTCGATTGGCTGATCGGCATCTTCGTAGTCACCCTCTCGATAAGTGCTGCCATCCTGCTCAAGCTTGCACCGCGACCGCCCACCTGCATCGCTTTGCACGCAGGCTGGTCTGGGATGATCGAGCCATTTCATAACAGACGTTTTCGCTGGCTATTTACAGTCTTGATCGTCAATGGCATTGCAGCATCGATCCCCGCCACCCTTTTCTTGTTTTTTGCCAAGGATCAATTGCAACTTGCTCAGCATGCGGGACTTTTCCTGGTTTTGTATTTCATTGCCGCGGCATGCTCCATGCCCTTATGGGTCGCACTTGCGAAACGTCATGGTGAAGCGCGCATCTGGTTAATCGCCATGTTGCTGTCGGCCGCAGCTTTTATATGGGCTTACGGCTTGTCAAGCGGCGCGGCGTTGCCATTTGCGGTGATCTGTGTGCTGTCCGGATTAACGCTCGGCGCCGACCTCGCGCTGCCGCCCGCCTTGCTGGCCGCTGTCATTGGCCGGGCTGGACACAGTGGTCAGCGCGAAGGTGCATATTTTGGCGCATGGAATTGGGCGACTAAAATGAATCTGGCGCTCGCGGCTGGTATATCCCTGCCTCTACTGGAACAACTGGGCTACATTCCAGGTACGGTGAACAGCGATGGAGCGCATGCACTTTCCGTAGCCTACGCCTTGCTCCCTTGCCTGCTGAAATTGGTGGCAGCAAGCATTCTTTGGCGTGCGCCTTTGCATGATGTATGAACGCAAGTCATCATGCCAACCTAACTTAGTGAATGAATATGGGAAGTGTTTTCTTCCAATGCCAATCTCTGGATTGGCTGTGCTGATTTTTCTACCCAGAATAATGAATGGCGGGCGAGCTAGTCTGAAGAATAATTCTGTACGAGGCGCAACGTTAACGAAACAGCAGAAATTAGCTTCACCCTAAAATCACTCGACAAAGAAAAACGGGTTAGTGCTTGTGGCACTAACCCGTTAATTTACTGCTCGTTCTGGTGCGGCTGGCAGGAATCGAACCCACGACCCCTTGGTTCGTAGCCAAGTACTCTATCCAGCTGAGCTACAGCCGCGAAAAACAAAATTATAGCATGGGTGCAATTCATTTTGGAAGCCCTATTCGCAGACTTTATTCAAGATATCTATTTATTCTGATGCAAAGTCGAGAGCAACCGCAAAAATGTCCATCGCCGTGCCACTCTGTGCGTCAATTGTGCGAAAAAACTTAGCTAATGTCGGTCAATAACTTTTACACTCAAACAACTCGACAGCATTGCCAATCAGCTGCTCACCCAATCGCCAACCGCCTGTTGCACTTTAATACCTGCATACTCAACAATGAAACCTGAAGCAAATATCATCAACAAGATGCATGCAGAATGGTTGCCGACCATTCTGCGCGGATCGTTCAGCGAAATTTATGTATTGAACTGCGACACCCTGCGCTTCGAATACGTTAATCCCACCGCGGCCAATAATCTGCAATACAGCAACGACGAACTGGCTGGCATGGCGCCAACAGCGATCGCGAAGAACAGTTCGAATGAAGCATATAAACAATGCTTCGAAGAGTTACGCGATGGGAATCAGACTTCGGCGGCTATCAATACCGTGCATACGCGCAAGGACGGCACCACTTACCCGATTGAATTTCAACTGTTTTATCTGGCGTCGGATACCGGTCCCGTCATTATCGCCATCGGCAATGATGTCAGCTCGCGCGACAAATCGGATAAAGCGCTGCGCGCCAGCGAATCGCGACTCAACGCGATGGTATCCAATATGCCCGGCCTGGTTTATCAATTTCTATTATGTGAAGACGGGCAATTTTCATTCCCCTATCTCAGCGATGGTTGCGAAGCCTTGCTGGGTGTGAGTGCAGAAGAGTTACGCGATGATCCAGCCATGTTTGTCAGATTGATTTTGGCTGAAGACAGGCAATCCTATCGCGACACGATGCTGACATCGACTAGTCAGATGAGTAACTGGAACTGGGAAGGACGCATCTGGATCGAGAAATGGAAAGACGTTAAATGGATCAATCTTCGCGCCACTCCGCGCATGTTGGAGGGGCATGCGGTGCAATGGGAAGGCATCATGACCAACATCACCGCCAGCAAACTCGAACAGGAAGAAATCGTTCGATCACGCGCACAACTGGCCGAACTGTCAGCACACATTAATACCGTCAAGGAAAAAGAACGTACACATATCGCACGCGAAATCCACGACGATCTGGGCGGCAACTTAACCGCCATCAAGATGGCGCTCGCGCTATTAACGCGACGCATGCCAAACGACAATCCAGAATTGATTGAAAAAGCGGACTATGTTGAATCGCTGGTCGACCGTACGATAGAAACAGTACATAGAATCGCAGGCAATCTACGGCCGGGCATACTTGATTTCGGACTGGTCGCGGCCATCGACTGGCAAGCAAAAGAATTTGTGAAGCAGGTCGGCATTCCCTGCAAATTTTCATCCAGTCATACCGAAATTGATTTGGACCTGGATCATGCAACGGCGCTCTTCCGCATTTTTCAAGAGGCCCTCACCAATATCGCCAAACATGCAAAAGCCAGCGAAGTGGATGTTCATTTGGTACACACGCATCAATATGTAAGACTGGAGATTATCGATAATGGCGTTGGCATCGAAATGGCTGATCGTACAAAGCCCAAGTCATTTGGCATACGCGGCATGGTGGAAAGATCAATAGCGATGGGTGGCAGCCTGACTGTCAGCACCGCATCGAGAGGTGGCACAATCGTTGCTATAAACGTCCCGCTGGTATCGTTCCCCCTTGCAACAGAGCAAAATCAGCGTTAAAACAAACAGTATTGGTAAATACCTGACCGAATTTTCCTACTCGGGACCGTATAAATCCAAAATTTTTCACATCCAAAAGAACAGCAAACTGGCATCTGACACCATGCAGATTCTATAAAGCAGAATAATGACAACCAAGAATGTAATAAAAGTCCTGATTGCCGACGATCACGCGATCGTACGCGAAGGCCTCAAACAAATTTTGGCCGACACCAAGGATATTATCGTCGCCGGCCATGCAGAAAACGGCAATGAAGCCATCAAGCTGTCGCGCGAAGGCGCATGCGATGTCCTGCTGCTGGATATCTCCATGCCCGATCGCAGCGGCATCGAAGTGCTCAAGCAGGTCAAGAAGGAAACTCCCGGCATCGCTATTCTCATGCTCTCGATGCACAGGGAAGATCAATATGCGATCCGCTCGCTGAAGGCTGGCGCTTCCGGCTATTTAAACAAGCAAAGTGCGCCAGCCGAATTGGTCAATGCGATTCGCCAGGTTGCCAGCGGACGTAAATACATTAGTGCAGCGCTCGCGCAGGAATTAGCAAATCAGATCAATGACAATCATGAAGCACCTTTACATGAAACCTTGTCGGATCGCGAATACCAAACGCTGACCATGATCGCATCCGGAAAAACCGTCAGCGACATTGCGGCGGAACTGGTTTTATCAGTAAAAACCATCAGCATGTATCGTTCACGCTTGTTGCAGAAAATGAAACTTCGTCACAATGCCGAGTTGACGCATTACGCGATCAAAAATCATCTCGTCGATTGATTAATGTGACACACAGGACGCATAATTGCGTTATTGGCATTATTTATGCCAGCATTAACAAAACACCAAACTAACAACGATTTTCTGCGCTAATTCAATTATTAAATCTGCCGGCATTGCTCTATTATTCGACGATAGGCCGATCTCCGACCATCTAACAATAAAGCGCCCGCGCAGTCATGCCAGACAATTCAGGTAAACCACAAAATCCCGCAGAGCTTGCACGTGAAGCATTTCGCCAACTTGCCATACGCAAAATCGCTCCGACGCCTGATGCCTACCGCAAGATTTATGATGAAATCGCCGGTTATGCACAAGAACCAACACCAGAAACTATTCTCGGAAATTTTGCCGGCACTCTGATCTCCGCGCCAGATGGCGTTGCGCCTATCGGCAAAGCGTTGCAAGTCGCAGCAGCGACACCTTACTGGCCGGATTACGGCAAAGGTCTGTCCGAGCTGGTCAAGCATTACCAAACGCAGCTCGCCAACCGTGGCAGCGTTGCGGCTAATGCCGCGTCCTCTTTGATTGACGATCCGCAGCCTGCACTGTTGCGCGATTTGCTGACACGCACGCTGACACTCGCCGTTGCCTCCCTGTTGCAAGGCGTACCTGCACTTGCGGAAGAAGCCGAAATTTTGGGCCGCTCCATCAAAGACGCGCAGACAGAGCAAGCGCTGCAAGAAGCATCCACGCGTCTGAAGCAGCTCTGCTTCAAGATCGAATTGAAGAGCGGCGACATGGCAGAGCAACATGAGCTGCTGCTGCGCCTGTTCAATTTGCTGCTGGAGAATGTCGGTGGCTTGCTCGATGATGATTCATGGATGCACGGGCAAATCGAAGCAGTACAAAATCTGATTACCGGACCGATCGACGATATTGCGCTGAAAGAAGTGATGCGCAGTCTCAAGGAAGTGATCTATAAACAGAGTACCTTGAAACACAGCCTGGTTGATGCCAAGACCACGGTCAAAAACATGATGGTCACGTTCATTGATCGTCTTGGTGAAATTGCAACGACGACAGGCAATTATCACAAGAAAATAGACGGCTATTCCAAACAACTCAGTAACACAGCAGATGTCGGCAAGCTTGGCAAAATTCTCGATGAGGTGATGAAAGAGACGCGCCTCGCCCAAACGGAAGCCTTGCGCTCACGCGATGCGATTCTGGCGGCACGCAAGGATGTTGAAGATGCCGAAGCCCGGATCCACAATCTTGAAGCCAAACTGGAGCAAATGAGTGAACTGGTACGCGAAGACCAATTGACAGGCAGCCTCAATCGTCGCGGCCTGGAAGATGTTTTCGAACGTGAGTTGGCTCGCGCCGAACGCCGCGCCTCCCCACTTTGTATCGCCATGCTAGACCTGGATGATTTCAAAAAAATCAATGACAATTATGGGCACACGGCTGGCGACGAAGCCCTGATCCACCTGGTTCGAGTGATCAAGGAAACCCTACGCACCATGGATATCATCGCCCGCTTCGGTGGTGAAGAGTTCCTGATCGTCCTACCCGACACCCCACTGGAAGAAGCAGTGCAGACTATCACCCGTCTGCAGCGCGAACTGACCAAGCAAATCTTCATGCACAATCACACGCGCCTCCTGATGACTTTCAGCGCTGGCGTTGCCTTACGAAAAGAGCAAGAAGACCAGCAATCGATGATCACGCGTGCCGATGCCGCCTTGTATGAAGCGAAAAGAACAGGTAAAAATCGCGTCATCGCCGCAGCTTAGATCTTTTAAACATTCGTAACCGTTACGAACAGCCCTAAAGCCTGATCCATTCAAACCCCTTCACATATATTTTTCCTTCGCCACCTTCTTTTTGGCGGGGGAAATTTTCTTCCTTTCTCCTTTTGTCGGCAAAACCACCTTTCTACTCACATTTATTTGCACTGCTTATAACAGGCAAAACAAGCGAAAGATGATCGTTTTGACAAGCACCCTACTCGACAGGAAATTAGAAAAATAAAGGGTAAATTTGTTTTTTATTTGTTTTCTTTTTAAAGAAAATTCCTTAAAGATTTTCCGCAAAGCAACCGTGAAAGAAACTATCTGGCTGCAGTTTGGGTGAGACCGGAAAAAATTTAGTTTTGTTGTAGCACTAAACTTTTTCCGGAATCGTCCGATAAAACTTACAACGACGCTGTATATGCGAAATAACGCAAAACAGACGTTGACAGTGCTTCAGCCGGACTTCCATCGGACTACAACAGGAGAATCATCATGGCAGCAGTCATCAATACCAACACCTCGTCACTGAATGCACAGCGCAATCTGACGATGTCCCAGTCTTCACTCGCAACATCCCTGCAACGTCTGTCGTCCGGTTTGCGCATCAACAGCGCAAAGGATGATGCTGCAGGCTTGGCAATTTCCGACCGTATGACCAGCCAGATCAATGGCCTGACTCGTGCAGCTCAAAATGCAAACGATGGTATCTCGATGGCGCAAACCGCTGAAGGCGGCTTGGGCACAGCAACCGATTTGTTGCAACGTATCCGTACCCTGGCTGTTCAATCCGCCAACGGTACCAACTCTTCGTCAGACCGCGCTTCGCTGCAAGAAGAAGTTAGCCAACTGCAACAAGAGTTGAACCGCGTCGCAAACACAACCCAGTTCAACGGACAAAACATTCTGGATGGCTCGCTGAGCAACGCTCAGTTCCAGGTTGGCGCGAATGCAAACCAAACAATCAACTTCTCGATCAGCAGCGCTCAAGCGTCGGCGATCGGTAACAACAGCCTTGCAACTGCCAGCGGCGGCACGATGGTCAATGCTGTCGCAGTTGGCGCAACTGTTCCAGCAAATGCTGTTGCAGGTGGTGCACTGACAGTTCAAGGTAATGGCACAACCAGCACAGTTACGGTTGCTGCCGGTGCTTCGGGCAAAACGATCGCTGATCAAATCAATGCAGCGGCTGGTGCAACTGGCGTAAGTGCTTCAGCAACCACTACAGCTACACTTGGTGGCTTCGTCGCAGGTACAGTTTCGCTGACCTTGCAAGGTACGCCGACTGCTGCCGGTGCAGCAAACCCAGTGACGGTTAGCGCTACCTTGGCAACAGCAACCGACGTTGGTAGCCTGGCTAAAGCAATCAATGACCAAGCTGGTACTACTGGTATCACGGCAATTGCTGATTTGACAAACGGCACCATCTCGCTGACACAATCGCAAGGTTACGATATCGGTGTTACCAACAACACTGCACAGACAGCGATCACTTTCAAAGGTGCTCCAACTACCGACGGCGGTACCGGTGTAGCGGTTACTTTAGGTGCCGGCGGCGCAAATGATTCGTCAGTCGTTGGTGCAAAAGTAACGCTGAATTCATCGGAAGCCTTTACAGCAAGTTCGGCTGGTGTGGGCATCTTCACCGGTGCAGCAGCAGCGGTTCAAAGCAGCACACTGGCATCCGTTGCTTCGATCGATATCACCACCGTCACCAACGGCATCCCGTCGGGCGCAAACAGTGCATTGCAGATCATTGACTCCGCTCTGGCCAACTTGAGCTCGTCACGTGCGTCACTCGGTGCCTTGCAAAATCGCTTCACATCGGTTGTTTCGAACCTGAGCACAACCAGCGAGAACTTGAGTGCAGCGCGTAGCCGTATTCTGGACGCTGACTTTGCTTCGGAAACAGCCAGTCTGACACGTGGTCAGATCCTGCAACAAGCTGGTACCGCAATGTTGGCTCAGGCAAATGCCCTGCCAAACGGCGTACTCGCTCTGTTGCGCGGCTAATCACTAGCAGCTGTACGGTACGGAACGGTTCCCCGGCTGCAATTTAGTAGCCGGGGAATTGTCACAATGGGAGTCAATCATGGATATCGGACAAATAGGTAGTGCCACCAAAGCGACTGCAAGAGTCGATCAATCGATACCTGTCACAGGCACACCAAATACAGTAGTAAAAGAGAAGCCTGCAGCGGCGATGACGGCAAATGCCTTGCAACAACCCGATGCCGCAGCCGCACAAAACCAGGTCGGACAAGCATTACAAAGTATTAACAAGGCATTGCAAAAGTTATCATCGAACCTGGAATTTACGGTAGACGCAGACAGCAATCGCACCATCGTGAAAGTCATGGATACGCAGACGCAAGAAATCATTCGTCAAATGCCATCCGTGGAAGCAATCGAAATCTCCAAGGCGCTGGACAAATTGCAAGGTTTACTCGTTAGGCAAAAAGCCTGAACTTGTTTTAAACAGGAAGGTAAATCTCCTTCTAACCTTCGCTTGCCATCTTCAGTTGCCGTTTATAGTATGGTTTTCTCTAGCAGGAGAAGCAAATGGCCGTTTCCTCTATCGGCGTTGGCTCCGGTCTACCCCTCGACGAATTATTGACCAATATCATGGCGGCTGAAAGCCAGCCACTGACATTGATGGCCAAGAAAGAAGCCAGCTTCCAGGCCAAGCTGTCCGCCTACGGCAATCTCAAGGGCGCGCTCGCCACATTTCAGACTGCCATGGCAGCATTGGGCAAAAGCTCGACCTTCGAAAATCTGCAAACCAGCATCGCAGACAAAACAATATTTACCGCGACCGCCACGAATAAGGCGGCTTCCGGCACATATCAGGTCAACGTGACACAAATGGCGCAGGCACACAGCATTTCGTCTGCCGGTCAAACCAGCAAGACCGCGCTAATCGGCAGCGGCGCTGACACGACATTGACCTTCCAGTTCGGAACCATCAGTGGTGGCACACTCACGGATGGCGCTTATACCGGCGCGACTTTTACCCAGGATGCCAAGCAGAAAACCGGCACCGTCGTTATCAAAAATGGAGACAACTCACTGCAAGGTATACGCGATGCGGTCAACGCCGCGAATATCGGCATCACGGCGACTCTGGTTTCTGACGGTAGCGCAACACCGGATCACTTGATTTTCACGTCGAATCAAACCGGCATCGAGTCCAGCATGAAAATCGACGTCAGCGGCGATGCAGCATTGCAAACTTTGCTCGAATATGATCCTGCGGGTACGCAGACATTAAAGCAAACCAGCGTTGCGCAAAACACGCAGTTGACGGTCAATGGTTTTTTCGTGAATAGCCCTACCAACGAAGTTAAGGAAGCAATTCAAGGCGTGACCCTGAACGTAATAAAAACGGGCACCACATCGATAGTCCTCGCAAAAGACACGGCGGCGGTAGAAGCCAGTGTCAATAGTTTTGTCAAAGCGTATAACGACCTTAACAAGACCTTGAAAAGCCTCACCGGCTATAACGCTGAAACAAAAACGGGCGGCTTGCTGGTGGGCGACTCCACCGCACGTACGATCCAGGACCAAATTCGCAATACCTTGTCCTCTGCATTATCAGGTTTGAGCAACAGCAATATGTCACTCCCTCAAATCGGTGTCGCCTTTCAAAAGGATGGCACTCTGGCAGTGGATTCCGTCAAGCTGAAAAAAGCAATGGATACCAACTACGGCGATATTGCCGGTCTATTCGCTACCGTCGGCAAAACTACTGATAGCTTGATCAATTTTACAAGCTCGACTTCCGCCACCAAGGCAGGCAGCTACGATATCACCGTCACTAAACTGGCGACACGCGGCAATGTCACTGGTGACGTCGACCTGAATGCAGCGCCGACCATCATTGCACCAAATACCAAACTCAGCGTCACGATTGATGGTGTCGCCGCCAAGATTGCGCTAACAGAAGGTAGCTACACATCAGCGCAGCTTGCGGCGCTGGTTCAATCGGCAATCAATGGCGCGTCCGAAATCTCGGCGGCTGGCTCCAAGGTCACAGCGACTATCGACAGCAACGGCTTCTTGAACTTGCAGTCCGATCGCTACGGCTCTGCCTCCAAAGTCATCATTAACTCGGATACCGGAACGCCTGCCGCAAGCTTGTTAGGCACCGTTTCAACCGGCACTGATGGCAGCGACGTCGAAGGTACCATCGGCGGCGTGGTTGGCACCGGTTCAGGCCAGATCCTGAGTGCAGGCAGAGGGTCTGATGCTCTTGGACTCAAAATAGAAATTGTCGGCGGCACCTTGGGCAGCCGTGGCCGCATTGATTTCTCGCAAGGTTATGCAGATCGCTTGAGCAAGCTGACAGACAATTTTATTGGGTCGGAAGGTTTAATTACCGGCAGCACAACCAGCCTGAATAGCAGTATCAAGCGTATTACTGATGATGCGGATGCATTCAAGCTGCGTTTGGTTGATATCGAAGCGCGCTATCGCAAACAATTTTCCGCGCTGGATTCCATGATCGCGAGTATGCAAAGAACGCAGACTTATCTGGCCCAGCAACTCGCATCGATAGCTGCCAATAGCAGCTCGAGTTAATAGAACAGTTTCGGGAGACACCACATGTTTGGATCAGTACAGAGCGGAGCGAACGCCTATGCCAAAGTCGGCATGGAAACTGGCGTAGTCGCGGCCAATCCGCACAAATTAATTGTCATGCTGTTTGAAGGCGCACAAATTGCACTTACCAGCGCACTGCAGCATATGCAAGCCGGCAATATTCCAGAACGAGGAAAAGCCCTTTCGAAGGCGATCGCGATTATTGAAAATGGCTTGCGCGCAAGTCTGGATAAAACGGTAGGCGGACAAATTGTGCTGAATCTGGATGCACTGTACGAATACATGAATAACCAGTTGTTGTTGGCAAATCTGAACAATCAACCTGAGCTCATTCAGGAAGTCCAGGCGCTCTTGCACGACATCCAGGGCGCATGGGAAGAGATCGCACCAAAATCTGCAACATCAACTCCGGCCGCACCATTGGCAGACCAGACCATGTCTGGCTCCTATGAGGCACTCGCACCTAACACGCCACGATTAATGAAAGCCTGATCGATGATGAACGAACAAGAAGTCATTTATCTGTACGAAAACGTCGCCACGATTACTGACCAGATGCTGGCAGCTGCACGGGTCGGCGATTGGGAACAACTGGCGGCGCTGGAATCGCGTTGTGCCGACCAGGTCAATATTCTCAAAACCGGCGAACCGCCAGTACCGCTTACAGGTATCAGCCGCGCACGCAAGGTGGAAATCATCAAGAAGATCCTGGCAGACGATAAAGAAATCCGTACCATCACCGAACCATGGATGAATAAATTGTCCATGATGATCAATAGCGCGGGTGCCGAACGCAAACTCAACCGCGCTTACGGTGCCAACCAATCGGGATAAGTAAATGCTGCCACGGGCCGACATCGCAGGGACCCGGCCCGTCGTCCTGGTAGAGGCCACCGCCCCGGCAAATGCACTGGGAAGCGCGAGACAGGAATCTGTTGACCGGCTAATTCGGCTTACGCTGGGCAAGGAATATCAGGCGCAGGTTTTATCGCGCCTGAGCGACGGCAGCTTTCTCGTCAAAGTCGACGATGCCATAGCCAGCATGAAGCTGCCAGCAGGTAGCAAAGCGGGCGACACGCTAGACCTTACCTTGCTCGCAACGCAACCCCGCCCAACTTTCATCCTTGGCAAAGCCGAAGCTGGCGCCACCACGTCCCTCAGCAATGCGGGGCGTCTGATCGGCAACATGCTGCAATTGGCACAGCAAGATGGCATGCCTGCCGCTATTGTTGGGAAAACACCGCTGCTTGCCACACCAGGTGCTGGAGCCCTCCAAATTGCCACCGCTTTGCAGAATGCTGTTGCCTTCAGCGGACTATTCTATGAATCGCATGTTGCGCAATGGGCAGCAGGTACGCGACCGGCAAGTGCGTTATTACTCGAACCTCCAGCAAAACAGAGCAACGCAGCGTTCACAAATCCCACCACCAACGGGCAATCCTTGTCAGTCGACGCGAATGGCAATGATCTTGGCAGACTGATGTCAAATGTACGTGAATGGGTAGGCGGGGAACGCGCCTTAAGCGATCTATTACGTACGACGCAAAGCAAGCCGGCAGATGCGGATAGCGCCGCTCCGCTTATAGCCAAACAAGATGTAACCGGGAATGAAGGCGTCAAACTGATCAGTCTGCAACTCGACACGCTTGAGCAGCGCCGCATCATGTGGCAAGGCGAGCTATTTCCCGGACAGCCGCTGGAGTGGGAAATTTCCGACGACACGCCAGAGAGAAATCCGGATCAGGCGGAACCCGAGAAGTCCTGGAACAGCACCGTGCGTTTTACCTTGCCCAGCCTGGGCACAGTATCCGCAACTATTCGGTTGACGGGCGACCATGTGCAGGTACAGGTCGGCACCGCCAGTGAAGAAATCGCCGCCACGCTGCGGAGCAATGGTAAATTGCTGGCCGATGCGCTGGATTCGGCCGGCTCCAAGCTGGACTCCCTGCTGGTCAAGCAAGCGGACACGCGCAATGGATAATTTCAAGCCGCCGCCAAGTGCCGTCGCTCTGGCTTATCAGACCGGTGATTCAGCGCCGCGTGTGGTTGCCAAGGGACGCGGCATGATCGCCGAACAGATTATCGAACGCGCAAAGGAACATGGCGTAGCAGTGCACGAATCGAAAGAACTGGTCGCTTTACTGATGCAGGTAGAGCTGGATGACGATATTCCGCCGGCACTGTATCGTGCAGTCGCGGAACTTTTAGCGTGGTTATATCGCGTCGAAGCTGCCCAACACCGTGACGGCAATGTATGATGATCGGTTAGAAAAGTTTAATATCGATGCCCTGCACTCTGTTTGAAAAAGAATAATGACTCTCGCTAGTGAATACGAAAATGATGATTTGAACCCGTTTCGGGTTCGTTCCCGTCGGGAAGTAATCGCCTTGCTGCGCAGCATAGGTGAGCGTAATCAGCTTGTCCGCATGTTGATCAATCATGGGCAAGACACGATCGTGACTTCAATTCTGAATATTGATGAAAAAAACGATATCGTTCTCCTGGATTGCGCGCCGACAGCCATCATGAATCAGCGCGTGCTCGACAGCGAAAATTTATCTTTTGAAACAGTGCTGGAGAATATTCGCATCCTGTTCAATTCGCCGGCTGCCGAGAGTTGTGTATATGAAGGCTTGCCGGCCTTCATGATCCCGCTGCCTGTCAACGTGGTTCGCCTGCAGCGGCGTGAGTTCTATCGTGTTCCCACCCCTTTCACCAATCCTGTACATTGCACGATACCTATAAAGACTGATGATCAGGTCATTCCTGTCGTGACGACATTACACAATATCAGCGGTGGCGGCATATCGATAGTTGATGAGAAAAAATTGATAGATACAACCCAAGGTCGTATCTATGAAAAGTGCCGGATTGATTTACCCGGCGGACCGGTTACGGTAGATTTGCAAATTCGTAATTTGCTGGAAGTCACCCTGACCAATGGCAAGGTCATCAATCGGGTGGGGTGTGCGTTTGTCGATCCATCAAACGGCACATTGGGCGCAGTGCAGAAGTACATTACGAAGCTCGAAAGAGATCAGAATGCGAAAGCGACAGGATTGGGGTGAGTCGCAGGAAAACAGCGAAAATCTATTTCTGGAAATAAAGCGACCCGGCAAATAACGACGGCGCTGCAACAAATCAATCGCTTAAAAGCACAAAATACTGCCCGCGCTATACCTGCATGTTCATCATTTCCTGATAGGCCGACACCAGCTTGTTACGTACCTGCACCGTTGCCTGAAAAGAAATACTCGCTTTTTGCATGGAAATCATCACATCCGACAGGTTAACGCTGTCATCCCCCATCGTGAACTTCTCCCCCAGTTTGTCAGCGTGATTTTGCGCGCTGGCGACATTATCCAGCGACGCTTTCAGCGCTTGGGAAAAATCTACCTTCGTTGCCGATTTCTCGACCGGTGCGGTGCCCATCAGATTTGCCGCAGGCTGCGAGCGTGCAGCCGCAGCCTTGAGCTGGGCAACCATGGCATCTATTGCCGTTGAATCAATTCCACCGACTTTCATCATTTTCTCCAACTGTTGCGACCAAGCACTATAATTGTCTTAACCGATCTGTCCGGACTCCCAACAGGGATTCCAAGCTACCTCACCAAGTTATCACGCACGTCAAATTGAATCGGTCTGATAAGGGATAGAAACATTGCTCTATTCCAAAGATTGAATTTCCTCGTACCCTTGACAATTCATGCTACGGAAAAAAGTTTGAAGAGCGAGAATATCGATGAATAATCCAGTCCAATTTGACGATCGCCACGCAGGAGCAAAATCATGGCAGTAGTCGTAGCAGGTGAAGGTGGCCTATCGCAAGGTACCGAGCTCGGCGGAAATAGTCCGAGCACCATCCTTGATATGGCGAAGTCGCCTAACGGCCGCAAATTCGTATTGATGGTCGGCATCGCCGCGGTGATATCCGTCATGATCGGCTTGGTCCTGTGGGGCCAGAAGCCTGAGTATCGCGTGCTCTTTTCCAACTTCTCGGATCGCGATGGCGGCGCCATCATGACCTCGTTGCAAGCTGCCAACGTCCCTTATAAATTCGCTGAAGGCGGCGGTGCGATTCTGGTACCGGCGGACAAAGTTCATGAGATCCGACTGAAACTGGCCGCAGAAGGTTTGCCTAAAGGCGGCAGCGTCGGCTTTGAATTGATGGAAAACCAAAAACTCGGGGTTTCTCAATTCCTTGAACAGGTGAACTTCCAGCGCGCATTGGAAGGCGAACTCGCTCGCTCCATCCAATCCGTCGGCGCAGTACAATCAGCGCGCGTGCATCTGGCGCTGCCTAAAGCATCTGTTTTCGTACGCGATCAGCAAAAACCAACCGCATCGGTTTTATTGAACCTGCATGCAGGCCGGTTCCTGGATCAGCAACAAGTCAGCGCGATCGTCCATCTGGTCGCCAGCAGCGTTCCTGAACTGTCCCCCAAGAATGTCACCATTGTCGATCAGGCAGGCAATCTGCTTTCAGAAAACAACAAGCCCGCAGGTAATAACACGCTGGATCCATCTCAGCTCAAGTACGTACAAGAATTACAGCAAAGTATTGCCAAACGAATCGAATCGATCATTACGCCCATGGTCGGGCTGAATAATGTTCGCGCTGAAGCCACGGCCGATGTTGACTTCTCGACTAGCGAACAAGCTGCTGAAATCTACAAGCCCAATCAGGTACCAAACAGCGCCACCGTGCGCAGCATGCAAAGCAGCGAATCATCGAATGGTGGCGCCAATGCAACTGGTGTTCCGGGTGCGCTGACCAATCAACCGGCTCCAGCAGCCACTGCACCGCTCAATACCACACCCCCACCAGCTGCACCAGGAACTGCCGCAACCGCTGCAACCCCGGCGGCGGCTGCCGCAACCGCCACGCCTACGCAGCGCGACACCACCACCAATTACGAAGTGGACAAAACCGTACGCTACGTGCAGCAACCTATGGGCGGCTTGAAACGCCTGTCTGTCGCAGTCGTCGTCAACTACAAACGTGTCGTCAACAAAGACGGAAAAGTCAGCATCCTGCCTTTAAGCGCAATTGAGAAAACCCAAATCACCGACCTCGTTAAAGAGGCCATGGGTTACAACAAGGACCGCGGCGATACGCTCAATGTAGTTAACAGTCCGTTCGCCGGCATCGACAAGGAAGAAGCGCCCAAACCACCACTTTGGGAACGTCCAGAAGTGATTGACATGGGCATACAGGGCGCAAAATATGTCTTGCTCGGTATCGTGCTTCTGATCTTGTATCGTAAAGTCCTGAAACCCATGCTCAACAAGCTGAATCCTCCTCCGCCACTGGCGTTGACGGATGAAAGCGGTCAACCTATCGACAAGGTGCAAGAACTGGAAACGGAAGTCGGACCGATGGGCGTGCAGCAGAACAGCTACCAGCAAAATCTGGACGCGGCCAAAGAGCTTGCCAGGAAAGACCCGAAAGTCGTCGCAAACATAGTTAAAGCGTGGGTGGGAAATGAGTGATAACGGCATTCATAAAGGTGCAGTACTGATGCTGGCACTCGGCGCGGATGAAGCTGCCGAAGTGATGAAGTATCTCGGCCCGCGGGAAGTACAAAAACTCGGTGCAGCGATGTCGACCATGAAGGCCATACAAAGCGAAGAGCTGGTGTCCGTGCTCAGCGAATTTCGCGGCGAAACCGAAAAAAACACCTCTCTCGGCCTCGATTCTGACGAATACATTCGCGACGTGTTGACCAAGGCATTGGGCGATGACAAAGCCTCGTCCCTGCTCAATCGCATTCTGGGCACCCGCGATTCCAGCGGCATCGAAAGCTTGAAATGGATGGATGCGCAATCGGTCGCCGATCTGGTACGCAACGAACATCCACAAATTATCGCTACCATTCTGGTTCATCTTGAGCGTGATCAGGCGAGCGAAGTCTTGAATCACTTCACTGAACGTCTGCGCAATGATTGCGTATTGCGTATCGCCACCCTGGATGGTGTACAACCCGCCGCCTTGCGTGAGCTGAATGAAGTACTGACCAAGCTGTTAACAGGCAATGAAAGTCTGAAGAAAAAACCGATGGGCGGCATACGCGCGGCAGCTGAAATTCTCAACTTTTTCAACGGCGAAAATGAAATTTCAGTCATGGCCAATCTCAAGGGCTACGACAACGATATGGCACAAAAGATCATGGACGAAATGTTCGTGTTCGATAACATCATGGATATTGAAGATCGCGGCATCCAGTTACTGCTGCGTGAAGTACAGTCTGAAACCCTGATTGTCGCTCTCAAGGGCGCAACACCGGAGCTGCGTGAAAAATTCTTCAAAAACATGTCGCAACGTGCAGGCGAAATGATGCGCGAAGATCTCGAATCAAAAGGCCCGGTTCGCTTATCTGAAGTCGAAGCAAACCAAAAAGAAATTCTGGTTATCGTGCGCCGTTTGGCAGATGAAGGCCAACTGACCATAGGCGGCAATGCGGAAGATGCTTATGTCTGACGTCATCCCAAAAGAAAAACAATCAGCATATCAACGCTGGGAAATGACTTCATTCGGCGACGAAAAGTCAAGCGGTGGCAAGACTGGGCAGAAAAACGGCGAAGCCAACATCGCAGAAGAAAAAGCAGCGGCAAACGCCGCCGCCTCTGCGCAAATGGCCAATATCGCAGCGATGGCCAAGCAGATTGAAGAAGCACGCGCACAAGCGCATGCGGAAGGCTACGCCACCGGGTTGGAAGAAGGTCGCGCTGCAGGGCTGGCGGAAGGCCGTGCACTGGCCGAGAAAGAAAGACTCGGCCTGCAGGAAATCGCAGAAGCCTTCGGTACTGAAGTGGCGCAAGCCAATGAATTGATCGCCAACGATATGCTCGATCTTTCGCTGGATCTGGCGAAAGCAATGCTGAAAACTGCTTTGCATGTCCGTCCGGAACTGATCGTTCCAACGGTGCGCGAAGCAATCCATTACCTGCCGACTTTACAGCAACCTACCCTGCTCCATTTGCACCCGGAAGACGCGGTGATTGTGGCAACCCACATGGGCGATGAACTGAAGACAGCCGGTTGGCGCGTGGTCGAGGATATCCACATGCATCGTGGTGGCTGCCGTGTAGAAACCGTGACGAATCAGATCGATGCTACTACGCCGACCCGTTGGCAGCGCATAGCCGCCACCCTCGGCAAAGATTCCGAGTGGCTGATCTAATGTCTTCCACGCCGTCACCTGTTGCGCCAAAATCGGCTACGCCCAACAGCAGTCGCTGGCAGGCGTATCTGCGCGATTGCGGCACCTTGCTGGACATCGCCGAACCGATGCTGGTATCGGGCCGCATCACGCGCGTCGCCGGCCTGGTGATGGAGGCGGTTGGCTTGAAACTGGCGGTCGGCAGCGCCTGTACGATTCCGCTTTCGAATGGCGCGCGCATTGAAGCTGAGGTTGTCGGTTTCGAGGATGACAAACTTTTCCTGATGCCGCAAAGCGATGTCGAAGGCATCGTGCCAGGCACACGTGTGTATCCGATCGAAGTCGTGCAATCACTGCCGCGTCCAGGTGCAGTATCACACCCGCGTCGTCGCCCTAGCGATCGCGGTCGCCATCTGCCGGTCGGCATGGAATTATTGGGACGTGTGCTGGACGGCGCAGGTCGTCCGCTCGATACTTTGGGGCCGCTGAATGCAGCCCACGCGGCGCCGCTGAACGTACGTGCTGCCAATCCCTTGTCGCGTGCACCGATCAAGGACATTCTCGATGTAGGTGTGCGTGCAATCAACAGCATGCTGACAGTCGGACGTGGTCAGCGCATGGGCTTGTTTGCCGGCTCCGGCGTCGGCAAAAGCGTCTTGCTCGGCATGATGGCACGCTACACGACTGCCGATGTGATCGTGGTCGGCCTGATCGGCGAACGTGGCCGCGAGGTCAAGGAATTTATTGAACAAATTTTGGGACCGGAAGGTTTGGCGCGCTCCGTGGTGGTCGCGGCGCCGGCCGACACCCCGCCCTTGATGCGCTTGCAAGGCGCGGCTTATGCGACTGCGATTGCCGAGCATTTCCGCGATGAAGGCAAAGACGTGCTGCTGATCATGGATTCGCTGACCCGCTATGCGATGGCGCAACGCGAGATTGCACTGGCCATCGGCGAGCCGCCCGCGACCAAGGGTTATCCCCCATCGGTTTTTGCCAAACTGCCGGCATTGGTCGAGCGCGCCGGTAACGGCAAGGAAGGCGGCGGTTCGATCACTGCTTTCTATACGGTACTGACCGAGGGCGATGATCAACAGGATCCGATTGCCGATGCGGCACGCGCGATCCTGGACGGCCACATTGTGTTGAACCGATCTTTGGCGGAAGCGGGGCATTATCCTGCCATCGATATCGAACAATCGATCAGCCGTGCAATGCACAACATCACATCGCCGGATCATCAAAAACAGACCCGCAAGCTGAAGCAGCTGACATCGCGTTACCAGCGCAATCGTGACTTGATCAGCGTAGGCGCTTACAGTGCAGGTTCCGACCCGGTACTGGACGAAGCGATCGCCTTGAACACAAAAATAGAGTTATTTTTGCAACAGGATATTACCGAACGCAGCGACATAAACGAGAGCTTGGGGCAACTTGCCTCGCTATTCTCGTGATGGATATCCCCCACCAAAAAATATAATTACGCAAAATGGCCACCTCCTCTGCACTGGACACACTGATAGAACTGGCAACCAAGGAGACTGACGAAGCCGCCAAGCGCCTGGGTTCCTGCATGAAAGCGGCCGAGGATACCGAACAAAAACTGGCCTTGCTGATGCAATATCGCGACGATTATTCAGCGCGTTTTCAGCACAGCCTTTCGACCGGCCTGACTGCAATGGGCTATCGGAATTTTCAGGTTTTCATGGACAAGCTGGAACAGGCAATCAGCGGTCAGCAGTTGGTAGTGCGCGATGCGCATGCGCGTGTAGATCGGGAACGATCGGCATGGCAAGCCAGCGAACGCAAGCGCATGTCCTACGGAACATTGGCAAATCGGGCATTGAAAGCCAAGCAACTGGCAGAAAACAAACGCGACCAAAAACAGACAGATGAACACGCGGCACGATTATTTCAGTACAAAAGATAAACGATCAAAACAGGCGGCAGCATAATGAATACTCCAGCGATCAATAGTCCCCTAGCCGCGTTGACCCCTGCGGCAAACAACAGCAAGCAGGATTCGTCTGCCTCGTCCGAAGCTGGCGCATTCAATCAGGTACTTTCGCGTGAAATTACAGACCGTAACAATGCAGGCAATGCAAACAATGAAGTAAGCAAAAACACGCAAAAAGATTCGTCAGCGAAAGACGACAAATCTGCGAATAGCGCCGCAAACGCGAACGCAACCTCAGACACAAGCGACGCGGTCAAAGCCACGGATGACGACAAAACTGCAGCAGTCACCGATGGCAAGGATGTCGATGCCGCTGCCGGCCCTTCCGCCGAGTTACTCGCCTTTGTTGCCGCTTTGACCCAGGCCAATACTGCGGTTGCACAAACTCCGGTAACGGATGCTGCCGTTGAATCTGCAACAAGTGCAAAGATCAGCGATATTGATGCCAAGCTGGACACGACATTGGGTATCGCCCCGACAGCAACTGCCAGCAGTGAAAAAGACGCGGTCGGCAAAAAATCTGATTTCGTTGCTGCACTCGATAAAGCCACTACGGCTAGCGGCGATGGCAAAGCGCCAGCCACCGCGGCAGCAGCAGTAAAACCAGCGGTAGATCTGGCCGCCGTCGTCGCTACGCCAAAATCAATTGAAACGGTAACGGTAGCAAATCCGCAAGCCATCGCAGCCGTCAACACGGCTGCGCTGCAACAGCTGGCGGACACAACAGCGGTGCAATCGAACAAACTGGCTCCGCAAGTCGGCAGCCCGGGTTGGGATCAGGCTTTGGGACAAAAAGTAGTATGGATGGTGCAAGGCGCACAACAAACAGCGACACTAACCTTGAACCCTCCAGACCTGGGTCCCATGCAGGTGACCTTGAACGTATCCAATAATCAGGCCACGGCTAACTTCACTGCGCATCAACCGGAAGTCCGGCATGCACTGGAAGCCGCCATGCCACGTCTGCGTGAGATGCTGAACGACGCAGGTATTCAGCTCGGCCAGTCCAACGTCAGCGCCGGTACGCAGCAACAACAGCAAAATGCCTTCGGCGAGCAGCGCCAAGGTGGACGCCAATCCGGTCCGAGCAACAATTCGCTTGAACCGGTCATTCATGTCAGCCACGTCCCTATCCCGAATGGTGGCAATGGCATTGTGGATACCTTCGCCTAAACCGGTACGCGCCAACAAGCCACAAAAAACTGGGCGGACGACTAAGTCTTGCAAACTACTTTTTCAGGAAGTAGCAAAGGCCAGCCCTCTATACCAGGCCGAGCGATAGCCATCTTTCAAGATTAACGATACATCTGCAGATGTATCGTTAATCTATTCAAAAATCCTATTGTTTTTTCACACGATGCGGGCGTCTGTCGCGCTAATAATGGTTTAATAGCATCTTGAACAGGGATTCTGTATTTGCCACTGGCGTACAGAATTCACTGAAAGAAACGACCACAGGACTGAATAGCTTGAATACGACGATATGCGTCATGTTCACCTCTCTTTTCACTGCATCCTGTGTGCCGTTTTTTTTTAATAATGGCATGTAAGAAAAAACATGCCGTACTTGAGGAAAACAGATGGCAACAAAAGCAGCCCCTAAAGCAACCGGCGCGGACGAAGCGAAACCAAAAAAATCAAAGACGCTGATTATCGTGCTTGCCTTGGTAATCCTATTGGCTGGCGGCGGTGCTGGCGCTTGGTATTTCATGACTCAAAAAGCGGCTGCACCGGCACATGCACCCGAAAAACAGGTGGAGGCAGCAAAGCCTCCTGTGTTTTTGCCGATGGAAGCATTCACAGTCAATCTACAAGCCGAAAATGGCGAACAGTTTTTGCAAACCACCTTGACACTGGAAGTCGCAGACCAGGCTCAGGTTGACTTGATCAAGTTGTATATGCCACATGTGCGCAGCCGCCTGCTACTTTTACTGTCAAGTAAAAAGGCTTCGGAAATCTTGAGCGTAGAAGGCAAGAACAAATTATCAGATGAAATTTTGACCATTTTCAAACAACCATTTACACCACAGGGTCCGACCATTAAGGTAAGCAGCGTATTGTTTACTTCATTCGTCGTGCAATAAACCATGGCCGATAATTTTCTCTCACAAGAAGAAGTTGATGCCCTGCTCAAGGGCGTCAATGGCGATCAGGATGAGACTGGCAAACCGGAAGATACGACGGGCGTACGTCCGTACAATCTGGCGACCCAGGAGCGTATCGTGCGTGGTCGCATGCCAACGCTGGAAATTATCAATGAACGTTTTTCACGCCTGTTGCGCATCGGCCTGTTCAACTTCTTGCACCGTAGTGCGGAAGTGTCAATCGGTCCGGTGCGCGTTTCAAAATACAGCGAATTCATCCGCAATTTGGTTGTACCAACCAACCTGAATTTGATACACATGAAACCGTTGCGCGGCATCGGTTTGATTGTCATCGATCCAAATCTGGTGTTCCTGCTGGTTGACAATTTATTTGGCGGCGATGGACGTTTCCATACCCGAGTCGAAGGTCGCGACTTTACCCAGACCGAGCAGCGCATCATTCAACGCATACTCGAAATCATTTTCGAAACCTACGCCAAATCGTGGGAACCGGTTTATCCGGTTGAGTTTGAGTACATCCGTTCGGAAATGAATACGCAGTTTGCGAATATCGCAACTCCAAATGAAGTCGTCGTCGCCACCACCTTCACCATCGAACTGGGTCCGGTGAGCGGTGACCTGCACTTCTGTGTGCCCTACTCGATGATCGAGCCGATCCGAGATCTGCTGACCAGCAGCATGCAGGGCGAGACGCTGGAAATGGACAAACGCTGGATACGCTTGATGACACAGCAGATCCAGACCGCAGAAGTCGAAATTCTAGCCAATATGGGCTCGGCTAACGTGACGCTGGGCGACATCCTCAACATGAAAGTCGGCGACGTTATCTCGATCGCCGTGCCGGACCACATCACTGCTGCAGTCGATGGCGTGCCCGTGATGGAATGTTCGTACGGCAAACTGAATGGTCAATATGCATTGCGCGTAGAAAAACTGATCTACAGCGCAAACGACTCACCGCAAGGAGAAGAACATGAGTGATGAAAACGAATCCCAAACAGCAGCAGAAGACGATTGGGGCGCGGCGATGGCCGAGCAGGAGCAGACTGAAGCGGAAGCTGCTGCACTTGCCCCAAAACCGGCAACTGCTACTGTATTCAAGGATTTCGCCGGCGGCGACTTGAAGACCGGTACGCACAACGATATCGATTTCATTCTCGATATTCCCGTCCAACTGACGGTTGAACTCGGCCGTACCAAAATCGCCATCAAAAATCTGCTGCAATTGGCTCAAGGTTCGGTCGTCGAACTTGATGGCCTCGCAGGCGAACCGATGGATGTATTGGTCAACGGCTGCCTGATCGCGCAAGGCGAAGTTGTCGTCGTCAATGACAAGTTCGGTATCCGCCTGACTGACATCATTACGCCTTCAGAACGTATCCGCAAGTTGAACAGATGACCCGTGTTTTTTCATTGTTAGCGACACTGTTTTCAGTGTCAGCGGCCCACGCGCAAACGGTTGCTACAACTACGGCAACCACGGTCAGCACAACGCCTACGTCAACAGCCGGCAACCTGATGCAGGTTACCCTCGGTTTGCTGGTAGTCCTCGCCTTGATGGCCGCGGCAGCGTGGGTATTACGTCGTTTCAATACAGCCAAAGGCAACAACCTGGCTCAGATCAAAATAATCGGTGGCGTCGGCGTGGGCAATCGTGAACGTGTAGTGGTGGTTGAAATAGCCGACCAATGGATAGTCGTCGGTGTCGCGCCGGGCCGCGTCAACGCGCTGGCGACGATGCCGAAACAGGAAAGCAAGCAGGAAACAACATTAGTCACTGCCGATGCACCGCCATCGAAAAATTTTTCGAGCTGGCTCACGCAAACAATCGAAAAGCGTAATGCCCAATAACTCATACTCCATGCTGCGTCGTTTGTTTCGTCTTGCGCTGCCACTGCTACTGGCCTTGCCTGTGGCTGCCATGGCGCAGCAAGCCGGTCTGCCCGCATTTACCAGCACACCAACTGCAGGCGGCGGCCAGACTTACTCGCTCAGCCTGCAAACCCTGCTGCTGCTGACCGGCCTGTCATTCCTGCCCGCTGTGTTGCTGATGATGACCAGTTTTACCCGCATCATCATCGTACTGTCTTTGTTACGTCAGGCGCTCGGCACACAAAGTTCACCGCCAAATCAAGTCATTATCGGACTAGCATTGTTCCTGACACTGTTCGTCATGAGTCCGGTGCTGGACAAAATCTATGTCGACGCTTACCAACCGTTTACGGCCAACAAGATAAAGATGGACGAAGCGCTGGAAAAGGCGGTGGCACCGCTGAAAACCTTCATGGTCAAGCAGACGCGCGAGTCGGATCTGGCGCTGTATGTCAAATTATCCAAAGGACCTGAGCTCCAAGGACCAGAAGATATTCCATTGCGCGTATTGGTACCGGCATTTATCACGAGTGAATTGAAAACTGCATTTCAAATCAGCTTCGCCATCTTCATCCCGTTTTTAATCATCGATATGGTGGTCGCCAGTGTGTTGATGTCGATGGGTATGATGATGGTGTCACCGTCGATTGTGGCCCTGCCATTCAAGTTGATGTTGTTTGTGCTGGTTGATGGTTGGCAATTGCTGATTGGCTCGCTCGCACAGAGTTTTTACTGAGGATATGCAATGACTCCCGAAAGCGTCATGACGATGGGCCGCCATGCCATTGAAGTCACCTTGATGGTGGCTGCACCGATGCTGCTGATCGCGCTCGCGATTGGCTTGATTGTCAGTATCTTTCAGGCGGCGACACAGATCAATGAACAGACACTCACCTTCATTCCGAAACTAATCGGCATTTTTGTCGCCTTGGTTGTCGCCGGCCCATGGATGCTGACCATCATGCTGGATTACATGCGTGAAATGTTTACCAGTATCCCACTGCTTGTCAGCTAGTCATCGCGCCGGCTTTACCGGTATTGTCTGCACGCTCTCCATTCTTCGATCCACATGATCAGCATAACCAGCGCAGAACTGAATACGTGGATTGCAGCGCTGCTGTGGCCACTAACGCGCATCATCGGCTTGATTTCCGTTGCGCCTTTGTTCGGCAATGTCAGCGTTCCCGCGCGCGTGAAGATCAGCCTGGGCATTATGCTGGCGCTGATCATTGCACCTACTGTGCCGGCGATGCCTGCGATGGATCCGATATCGTCCACCGGCTTTCTGATATTGATGCAGCAACTGCTGATCGGCTTGACGATGGGTTTTGCGATGCGGATTGTGTTCGCAGGCGTAGAGATGGCGGGTGAAATTACAGGTATGACGATGGGTCTGGGTTTTGCGAGTTTTTTTGATCCGCAAACTCGTGCACGCACCTCAGTGATCAGCCAGTTCCTGGCATTGTTGATCCTGATGATCTATCTATCCACCAATCTTCATCTGGTGGTCTTGTCCACATTGGCGCAGAGCTTTGAATTGCTGCCAATTACGGGCAGCTTTGTTTCAAATGCAGGCTTGTTCGAAATCGTGAAATGGGGTGGTCGCATCTTCAGCGCTGGCGTACAACTTTCTCTGCCTATGGTGGCAGCTCTGTTGATCACCAACATCGCACTCGGCGTCTTGACGCGTGCCGCACCTCAACTGAATATTTTCGGCATCGGTTTCCCGACCACGATAGCTGTCGGCTTCATCATGATCGGCGTCGTACTGCCTTATTTGATGAATCCGTTTATCAATCTGATGCAGGAAGGTATTGACGCTATGGGGAGAATTACCGTTGCATTTATGCCGCTACAGCAATAGGCAAAAAATGAATGAGATAGTTTGTTCTCGCGAGCGCAAGAACAAACTATTCGATCAGGTCAGCATGTTGAACAACGACAGGCCTGAGATTTTGATGAACGATTGGCGTGCTGCTTCCAGTGTGTACTGCTGTTGCGTAAAGCTCGAATAAGCTTCTACCGGATCGATTTCCTGCAATTGCTTCAATGTCGCTGTGTATTTCACTTTCAAATCTGAACCAGCACTATCAAGATTATCAAGTTCTTTCAAGCGCGAACCTATCGACGCTCGTACCGTAGATACATTCACCAACGCGTTGCCGATGCTGTTATTTGCAGCAGCCAAACCATTTGCCAATTTGGTTTGTCCTAGAGCGCCGACAGCAGACGTTGAGATCGTTGCCAGCAAATCAGTAATTACCGTGAAGACGCTTTGTTTTTGACTAGGCTTAACGCTAAAAGTATCGCCATTGGCTGGCGCACCTTTGATATCGAATTGCATGCCACCAAAGTTGATAGCTTGTCCGCTAACATACGGCTGTGGCGTCGCTGGCGTGGCAGGTGGTGGCGTTTCTGTCACCAGATAAGTTGTCACACCCGCTGCATCGATAGAAAACGTAACCGCATAGTCATTCCCGGTCAACTGGGTCTGATCGATCACCGAACCAGTGCTGATTAAACCAGTGCCAGTATTGGCAGCGTCCGCGGCTGTAACAAAGCGACCGTTGCCGCTCATACCAGCCTCGAAAATAGCGGGACCAGCGTCGCTGACTGCCATTTGACGCGCGGCGCCTACCTGCAACATGCGTTGTCCCTGATCACCGCCATAAGTAGCACCAGTAGCCGATTCGCCATAGGGTTGCGTACCCGTCTGATAACCGGCAAACATATAGCTGCCGGTACTGTCGCGTGAATTTGCCAGCGACATTAACTCGTCAAAATTACTACGTAACTGCGTTGCATACATTTTGCGTTGCTCATCATCAAGCGCGCCATTACCAGCACCAACTACAACATCCTTGACTGATTGCAAAAGCGAATTGATGCTTTGCATCACGCTCTCTTCTTCAGACAATGTACTTTTGGCATTGGAACGATTCAACGCAAACTGATCGTTGATGGCCAAAGCCTGGTCCATACCCAAAGCAGCAGCAGCAGCGACAGGATCGTCGGCTGGCGACAAAATACGCATGCCACTTGAAACCTGTTGCTGCGTTCTGACCAAGCTTGCTTGCAGATCGGTAATCTGACGTGTGCCCAACTCATACATTGTGTTTGTGCTGATACGCATGATTTTTATCCCTATCAACCCAAGGAAGCGAGAATATCAAACATGTCGCTCACCGCCTGCATCACCTTCGCAGCGGCTTGGTAAGCCTGTTGATACTGAATCAAATTAGCCGCCTCTTCATCCAGATTCACGCCGGATTCAGACTGCTGTGCAGTTTGCATTTGTTTCAGCAAGCCGCCTTCTGCCGCGCTATTCACCTGCAGTTCGCGGGTCTTGTTACCCACCAGACTGACCAACTGACTGTAAGCCGTGTTGTAGTTTGCGGTACCGCCCTGCAAGATATTTTTAGTCTGTAATTCGCCCAGCGCCAACATATTGCGGTTGTCGCCCTGACCATTGACGTTGGCGCTGATCTTGAAGGTATCGCCATCTGCCGGCGCACCACTCAGCTTGATCTCTGCACCACCGAAAGAAATGGTCGAACCCGCAGTGTAAGGAACCGCTGCACCCGCAGCATAAGTCGTAGGTACGCCATTGGTCGTTACGGTTACAGGCATCGTGGCTGGGAAACCAGTCAAGGTGCCGCCAGCCGAGTTATAGGTCAGCGTTACAGGTGTAGATACAGTCGCAGCGGTAAAGGCCGCGTTGATCGAACCAGCGCTGATGGCGCCCGTGCCGGTGTTGGTGGTGGTTGAAGCGGTAACGATAGGCGCAGCTGCCGCGATCGATGACAAATCCTTGATCAAGACATTGAAGTCGGCGGCCCCATTGACGGTTGGTCGCACCATGAAATGATCGCCGGCTGCCATCGGTCCCGAGGTCATCGTGAGATCGACGCCATCAATCGTGGTGGCTGGAAATGTCGCGCCCGAATACATGGACTTGCTATCAGAAATACGCGTTACGCTGTAGTTGCTGCCATCGTATGAAACACGATAATCGCTGGTGGTCAGTGCACTGACGTTACTGATGGTCGCACCAATAACTGCTGTGCCGGTATTATTGAAATCAGCATTGACAGCAGGTTGCGCAGAATTGAAAAAATCTCCGCCCAAATTACCATTTTGATCTTGACCGAGACGATGCTGCGCGTTGAAGGTTTCTGCAATGCCCAACGCAATACGACCCAAGGAGTTTTGAATTGGATCCAGCGACTTGTTACGAAACTCAATCAAGCCACCCAGCTTGCCACCGGTTATTGCCTCTTCAGGCAAGGTCACCGTTGTTCCGTTAGTGACATAGCCAACTTGCAAACGTCCCAGATCGGTTGATGATGCGACGGGAGTTAATTGATAAACCGAACTACCAACAACCAAAGGCTGGCCATTACCGATAAACACGCTGTAACCGCTGCTCTGCTTATTAACGGTTACTTTGGTTTCTTTCGCTAGTTGAGAAACCAGGTAATCGCGCTGATCGAGCAAATCGTTAGGCGGCTGACCATCGGAATTCTGCGCTTTGGAAATCGCATTATTCAACTGACTGATCTGTTCTGCGTAAGCGTTGATACTGGTGACGCTGGCGGTAATTTCGGTGTTCACACCTTCGCGTACCGCATTCAGCTGCCCGTTCATGGTCTGAAGACGCGCTGCAAGCGATTCTGCACCGGACAACATGGCCTGACGAGACGGCGAAGCTCCCGGGTTGCTAACCAGATCTTGGATGCCTTTGAAGAAATCCTGAATCACCGGAGTCAAACCAGTACTGGAGTCAGCCAGCATGTTATTGATCTTGCCAATTTGATCAGAGTAACTTTGCAATTGGCTGGCGCTACCTTGCGCAGCGACGACTTGTTTTGCGATAAATTCGTTATAGACCCGTTGTACTGTTTCTACAGTTGTACCGCTGCCGATATATCCGCCACCCAGATTTTGTCCGCCTAACGAGGTTTGGATCACCAATTGGCGGCTATAGCCCGGCGTTTTCTGGTTTGCGATATTGTGTCCGGTCGTCGCCAGACCAGCCTGGGCTGCGGCAAGTGCACTGGTCGCGATGCTGAGAATATTGGGCATGGTCTATTTCTTTGAACGCTATATCGTTGTGTACGGCACATCAAGGGAAAACTTGAGCCCCTCATTCGCAGCCTTGCTACTTGCGCAACTATTCAAGTTGCATGAATGATTATGCTCAGACTGACAGATTCCGATTGATGAGGTTGGTCAATTTCTCCGCGTACTTGGGATCCGTCGCGTAGCCGGCCTTTTGCAAGCCTTGTGCAAAGCCTTTTACATCAGTCGCGTTTGCCAGGACTTTTTCATAGCGTGGATTGTCCCGTAGCAATTTGGCGTAATCGCGGAATGAATCTGCGTAAGAATCATAGGCGCGGAATTTTTCCACACGTTTCTGTGGCACGCCATTGACGTACTCAGTCGTGACTGCATCCACAGTTTTGCCCTTCCAGCCGCCGGTTGCCTTGATACCAAACAAGTTGTGGCTGGTACCGCCATCTGCAGTACGGATAACATGCTTGCCCCAACCGCTTTCCAGTGCGGCCTGGCCCAGCATGAATTTGGCAGGAATACCGGTCGTCTTGCTAGCCTCTTCCGCATGTGCGGTGAGCTTGTCCTGGAAAGCCTGTACATGCCTTGGTTTGTCAGTTGCAGCGACCGCCTGGTCAGACGATGTCGGTGGCGGCGTACGCACCGCGCGCGCGGATAGCGAGCGCAGCAAGTCTGTTTTCAAAGTCGAACTCAGGTCATCTGCGCCACTAGTTTGATTTGCGGCAGTTTCACTGGCCACTGCCGCATTCATTTGATTGCCCGACAGTTGTCGAATCAACACATCAGCCAGACCTACTCCGCGGCTCGCCATGTTCTGACTCAGCTGTTGATCCAGCATGGACGTGTACATCTTGGTTTGCTGGTTGTCGAATACGCCTTCTTGCGGCGTTGCATCGCGCATGCTCTTCATGATCATGTTCATGAACAGTGCCTCGAATTGCTTGGCCGCGACCTTGATCGATTCAGGTGAATTCTGACGCGCCGATTGTTTCAGCGCATCAAGGCCCTTGGCATCGATCGCCAGGCTATTGTTTGAATTGTCAGCGGGCGTAATCATGTGACGATTAAATAATTTCCAGTTCTGCGCGCAGCGAACCTGATGCCTTCATTGCCTGCAAAATCGCCAGTAGATCCTGCGGCGTTGCGCCTATCGAATTCAATGCCTTGACTACCTCCGCCAGCGACGCCGAATTTTTCAGCAAGATGACTTTGCCCGGATCCTTGCTGATTTCGATTTGCGATTGTTGAGCCACTACGGTTTGTCCACCGGAAAGCGGTGCCGGCTGACTGATCACAGGCTGGGTATTGATCACCACCGATAAATTGCCATGGGAGACCGCGCAGGTATCCAGCGTCACTGCCTGATTCATCACGACTGAACCAGTGCGCGCATTCATGATCACTTTTGCACTTACCTGTGCCGGCGTGACATTGATGCTTTCCAAGGCTCCGAGAAAAGCCACACGTGCATTGTTGTCTGTCGGAGCCAGCACGCGAATCACACGGCCATCCTGTGCGGAAGCGGTCTGCGCGCCAAAACGGGCATTGACTGCATCGGCAACCCGACTAGCAGTGGAAAAATCGCTTTCTTTCAACTCAAGATAAATAACATCGCCCTGCCCCAATGCGGTATTGACAGCCCGTTCGACGGTGGCGCCTGCGGAAATCCGGCCTACGCTCAAATGATTGATCTGTGCCTTGCTGCCATTCGCCGCAGCACCGACACCGCCCACCACGATATTACCCTGCGCCATCGCATAAATCTGACCATCTGCGCCTTTGAGCGGCGTCATCAATAGAGTACCGCCACGTAAGCTTTTTGCATTGCCCATGGACGAAACGGTAATGTCCAGAGTCTGACCAGGTTGTGCAAATGCAGGCAAGGAACTTGTCACCATGACGGCGGCGACGTTTTTCAATTGCAGATTCGTACCTTGCGGTAGATTCACACCCATCTGCTGCAACATGCTCACGACGCTCTGTACGGTAAATGGCGTTTGCGTCGTTTGATCACCGCTGCCATCCAGACCAACCACCAGACCGTAGCCCAGCAGTTGATTCTGTCGCACGCCTTGCACGCTGGTCAGATCTTTCAGGCGCTCTGCCTGCGACGCCAATGGCAACAGCAGGCATGCCGAACAGGCGAGTATCTGCAGCGTTTTTTTCAAAACGGACGGGGTACTGGTTGACGTACTGATTGCGGTTTTCATGTGTATTCCTTGTTGCCTCGCGACAGGATCAGAGAGGCAGTACGCTGAGGAAGAAGCGAGCCAGCATGGATGCTACTTCGGCGCCGTCCACAGTACTGTTGGTGCGATATTCGATTTTTGCATCGGCGACTTGTGTCGACGAAACGATATTGCCGGAGTTGACAGTGCTCGGATCGACCACACCGGAGAAACGAATAAATTCGGAACCCTTGTCGAGAGAAACCTGCTTCTCACCTGCCACAATCAGGTTGCCATTCGAAAGCACGTCGATCACGGTAACAGTCAAAGTGCTGATGAAGTTATTGCTCGAAGTTACCGCGCCCTTATCTTCATACTTGAGTGCATTCGAAGCGCTAGCATTCAGGCGTCCCGTGATCGAACTGAACAAGCCGAAAATATTAGGTACGCCTGCTGCAACCGACCCGGTTTTGCTGGCGGAGCTGCCTGCAAGTTTGCCGGCTGAACTCTTTTCGTTAATGATGATGGTGATGGTGTCGCCTATCAAACGCGCCCGCCTATCCTCGAACATCGGACGGTAAGCAGCACTTTGGAAAATGGCACCATTGGCAGGCGGCGCAATCGCACTAGAGGCCTGCGGACGCGCGGTCAATGGCGTCTGCACGATCGTATCCGGCATCGTTGCGCAACCTCCTAGCAACGCAGTCGCTGCAATCACCATCAGAATATATTTTTTCATCGCAAATCCTTTACCTCGTTTTACCCTTGCTGCTGCCCTGCGTAAGCCAGTTAATCTCACAATTACAGGAAAGAACCGCGCATTACCGCATTACATCTGCGTCAGGCGCTGCAGCATCTGATCCGAGGTAGTAATTGCCTTGCTGTTGATTTCATATGCACGTTGGGTCTGGATCATGTTGACCAGTTCTTCCACCACGTTGACGTTGGATGTTTCTGTGTAATTCTGCACCATGATGCCGGCACCGTTGGTACCTGGCGTATTGGCATTGGCATTGCCGGAGGCACCGGTTTCCACATACAGGTTTTCGCCCTTGCTTTCCAGACCGGCCGGATTGATGAAGGTTGCCAATTGCAAGTTACCAACTTCCGTTGCCGCCACCGCGCCCTCCAGCTTGACGGACACAATACCGTCACGACTGATCGTCAAGCCGGTTGCACCGACAGGGATGGTGATCGCCGGTTGAATTGGAAAACCACTGGAAGTAACCAGCTGCCCCTGATCATCTGTTTGAAACGAACCATCGCGCGTATATGCCGTATTGCCATCCGGCAGCAGGACTTGAAAGAAACCCGCGCCATTGATAGCAACGTCTTTCGAATTGCCGGTCAATTGCAAGTTGCCTTGTGTATGAATTCGTTCGGTCGCAACCGGGCGTACACCGGTGCCCAATTGCAGGCCGGATGGCAGATTGGTTTGCTGCGATGATGCTGCACCGGGCTGGCGTATCGTCTGATACAACAAGTCCTCAAACACTGCGCGTGTACGTTTGAAACCGGTAGTGCTGACGTTTGCCAAGTTATTGGAAATGACGTCCATCTGCGTTTGTTGCGCATCCAGACCAGTTTTAGAAATCCATAAGGAACGAATCATTTTTTTCTCCAATATTTCGGCAAACCGACTATAGACTTCACGTCTATTCTCATTTTGCGCGTAACTGCATTAATTCAAAGCGAGAAATTCAGTAGCTTTCGCCGCGTTACTCTCAGCATGCTTCAACATATTCATATGAAGTTCGAACTGCCTGGCCAGACTGATCATGTTGACCATAGCGTCGACAGCATTGACGTTACTGCTCTCAACGTAACCTGCCGCAACCGTGACGTTTGCGTCAACTTCAGCCGCTTCGCCGTCCTTGGTTATAAACAGGCCATCGTCGCCGCGCACCAGGTTTTCCTGCGGCGGATTCACCAGCTTCATCCGTGCCAATTGAATCGAAACGCCTGGCTTGGAGCCTGCTTCGACGGTTGAAATCGTGCCGTCTTTTGCAATCGACAACACAATGTCAGGCGGGATCGTGATCGGTCCGGCATCACTCAGCACATTCAATCCACTCTGCGTCTGCAGCACACCGTTTTCATTGACCTTCAAGCTGCCGCTACGCGTGTAACCTTCGGTGCCGTCAGCACGCTCTACCGCCAGCCAGCCCTGACCTTCCAGCGCCACATCCAGCGCACGACCGGTTTGCTGCAAAGGTCCAGCGCGAAAATCGCTGCCGACTGTAGAGTCCACAACGAAAGTCCGTGTCGGCAAGCCCTCGCTGACCACCGGCACTGCGCGGAAAGTATCCAGCTGCGCACGAAAGCCATTCGTCGAAACGTTGGCCAGATTGTTGGACACTGTCGCCTGCTGTTCCAGTATCTGTTTGGCACCCGACATCGCGGTATATATCAATCTATCCATCTCATTCCTCCTGTAGTCAGACGCATCAGTTATTCAAAGCCGCCGATGCACCGACCATCACTGCCAGAGCGTAGGTTCTTCCGCTCAGATTCAACTCGACTTCAGCATTAACGCAAGTTCACCAGAGTTTGCAGAATCTGATCCTGCGTTTTAATCGTCTGCGCGTTAGCCTGGTAGTAGCGCTGGGCGGTAATCATGTTGACCAGCTCAGCCGTCAAATCGACGTTCGAGTCTTCAACGCGCGAGGATTGGACTGCGCCCAAACCACTGCTTCCCGGCGTGCTGGTCAGCGGGACGCCGGATTCAGCGGTTTCTACCCATTGGTTATCACCAATGTTTTGCAGTCCATTGGGATTGGCGAAGGAAGACAAAATAACTTGTCCCAGAATATTGACTTGGCCATTGGTGTAACGACCGACGATCTCGCCATTAGTCGACACACTAAAGCCGGTCAATGTGCCAGCCTGATAGCCATCCGGCAACTGCTTGGCGACACCAAAGTCTTGTGCGAATTGCTGTGTTCCCGTGGCATCGATCGAGATGTTATAAGGCGTAGATGCGCCAGTAGTCACGGCCATTGCAGCCACGAGGGGCGCTGGTGTGGTACCTGTCAGAACACCGCCATTATTAAAGTCCATCGTGCCAAGCGGAACTGGCGCGGCAGGAGGGACGTAACCGATAGGCACATCATCATTGGTCGCAAAAACGGTCCAGGTAGCGCCTGTTGCACCGCTTGCTGTCTTTACATAAAAAGTACGCAATGTGTGCGAGTTGCCGAGGCTGTCATACACAGGCACGGAAGTCGAATCGGCGAAGGTGGTCGGATCGGTAGGATCAAAACTAGCCGCAGGCTGAACCGCCTTGCGCGAATCCAGCGTCAACTTCAATTCATAGTTTGTTGTCGCAGCAGGTGCCAAATCGGCTTTATCTATCCGCAATTCGGACGGAGCACCGATCGCTACGGTGCCGTTTGCATCTGCCAGGTAACCAGTCAAGCGCTGCCCTGACGCACTTTCAATATAGCCTTCCTTGCTCAGGATGAACTGACCATTACGTGAATAGCTGATTGCGCCGTTATCACTCATGCGGAAAAAACCACCACCGTTAATCGCCATATCGAGCGGATTATTGGAGGCGGTCACATTACCTTGCGAAAATTGCTGGGCTACACGCGATACCTGTGTACCGATACCAATCTGCGCGCCGCTACCGGAACCAACCAGCGAGTTGGCATAGACATCGGAAAACTGAACCTGTGATTGCTTGAAGCCGACGGTGCCCGCATTGGCGACGTTATTACCGATTGCTTCGAGACTTTTGGTTGCGGCATTCAATCCGCTCAAACCTTGTTGGAAACTCATGTTTATTTCTCCTGGCTTAATTTAATAGGATTGCGCAACATCAAAGGTACTGGCGGATATCAGACAATTCGAGCTCGCCTAGTCCGGGCACATTGAGCTTGACATTCTGGCCTGCTGTGGTTGAAACCGTGGCAATCATGCCGAACTGCAGCTCAGTGACTTCAACTGGTTTTCCTGCCAACGTGGCTTTCACATCAAATGTGTAAGTGCCGTCAGCGGCATCGGTGCCATCAGATTTTTTACCATCCCAGATGATCGGTTTAGACCCGGCGCTTTGCTTTGCTACGTCGATGGTCTGCACGACATTACCGGAGGAATCTTTAATAGTGATAACCGCGCTATCCACATCAGATGGAAACTCGACGCCCATCAAGGCCTGTTTTTCCGACAGACCGGTTTGATTGCCTGGAGCGAGTACGCCTTTACCAATCAGCGCTGCCGCTTGCAACGACTGGCTGGACTGGTAACTACCCATCAGTGATTCCACCGTGGAGTTCAATTTATCGATACCGGTCACGGTCGACAATTGCGCCAACTGGCTGGTAACTTGCGCATTATCCATAGGATTCAGCGGATCCTGATTTTTCATCTGCGTCACCAATAGCGTCAGAAAACGATCCTGGGCCTCCGCTGCGGTCGATGCGGCGGAAGCAGCCTTTGGATTCATTGCATCAAGCACTGATTGCGGCAAGGTATTACCGATAGCGGCCATGATTATTCCTTTTATTGATTTTACTGACCGAGCGTCAGGGTTTTAAGAAGCATTGTCTTGGCCGCATTCATGGTTTCGACATTGGTTTGATACGAGCGCGAAGCGGAAATCATGTTGACCATTTCCTCCACCACATTGACGTTAGGCATCGCGACGTGACCGGTTTCATCCGCATTCGGATGCTTGGGATCGAACACCATTTTCAATGGGGATGCATCCTCGACGACACGATTGACTTTGACACCAGTTGAAGTTGCGCCGGACATAGGCACGGATTGAAACTCAACCTGCTTGGCGCGATAGGTCTGGCCGTTGGCACTGGTCGTACTGTCGGCGTTGGCGATATTGCTGGAAACCACATTCAAGCGCTGACTCTGCGCGCTCATGGCCGAACCGGCAACGTTGAAGATATTAAATAGCGACATGATTATTGCCCCTGAATAGCGGTGAGCATACCCTTGATCTTGGCAGATACCAGCGTGATACCAACCTCATAACGCATCGCATTATCGGTAAACTGATTACGCTGCACGTCCATGTCGACTGTATTGCCATCGACATTTCCTTGTTGCGTATTGCTATAAAGCAAAGGCGCACCGCCCAGAGTCTTGTTGGCACTGGAAGCAAGATGCGTGGTTGTCGTTTTTGCCAGCTCGTTCGGCGACGTGGCACCGCTGCTGCTTTTAGCTAGCGCGCCTTGCAAGGCCTTGTTAAAATCGACATCACGCGCCTTGTAGTTAGGCGTATCCGCATTGGCAATATTCGACGCCAGCAACTGTTGTCGCTGTGCACGCAGATTCAGGGCAGTCTCCTGAAAGCGCATCAAGTCATCAAGTTTTCCGATCATTACGACCTCCGAAGTGTGCATTCAGGGAATCTTCCCCGCGCCTGTAATGGATTTCTATAGCGTTGATCATACGGAGCACTCTGTCACGCCGATCAAACGATAAGAAGAGAAAAATCCGTGCTATTCATGGCTTTGGCTGAACGCTGAATCAGTAACATGATCGTGCAATCCAACCACTGGCCGCCATGAAACTCTTCTTCAATTTCGCACTCGTCGTCCTCACCCTGCCGTTCGCTCTCTCGACCCAGTTTGCGCTGGCGCAAGTCACGGAGCCAGAAGCACGTCAGGATCTGGGCGTATTGAAACAAGCTGCAGTGCAGTTCCTGCGCACGCAGGCATCCGGCCTGCCGGGCGAAGTCAAGGTCACGCTGGGGTCCATAGATCAACGCATGAAATTACCTGCGTGTGCGACACCTGAGACATTTTTCCCATCATCCAGCAAGGCATGGGGCAAAACCACGGTGGGTATAAGGTGTACTGTACCTTCGCCATGGACAATTTATGTATCGGCCAAAGTTCAGGTGCACGGCGACTATATCGTTGCCTCGGTACCGTTGGCACAAGGACAAACTATTACCCAGACTGACATTGCCAAGGTAAAGGGAGATTTGACAGCCATGCCGGCAGGCATCATCACTGATGCGTCACAGGCAATTGGCCGCACAGTGGCGAATTCCGTCAGGTTAGGCTCACCTTTGCGCCAGGATGCTTTGCGTAACCAGCAAGCGATTCAGCAAGGTCAAGCAGTTCGCGTCATCTTGAACGGCAGTGGTTTTAGCGTATCTAGCGAAGCACGCGCATTGAATAATGCGAACGAAGGTCAGTTGACACAGGTTAGAACCTCAGGTGGTCAAGTCATTAGCGGCATTGCCAAGCTGGGTGGCATAGTGGAATTAAATTATTAACAACATAATTGCGATAGATAATTGCACCACTACTCCAATTAGTACTAAAGTTTAGTGCGATAACGCCGATAGACCTGACATGAGATAGGCGTTTTGCCGCACATTAAACGGAGTGATGTCGTGAAAATTGATGACACAAGCAAGAAAACTGCAGCAATAGGCGTCGCAACGACGCAAACGCGCGCAGGCAAAGGGGCTGAAAAGGCCGATGCCAGTAGCAAGGCATCGTCAAGCAATGTCACACTGTCCACACAAGTACAGGCGTTGACTGCTCAGGTTTCCGGTGCCAGCGTATTTGACACAAAAAAAGTTGAAGAGATCAAGGCAGCAATTGCCGGCGGTCAGTTCCAGGTAAATGCCGAGCGCGTTGCCGATGGGCTGATGGATACGGTAAAAGACCTGATTTCTGCACGAAAAGGGTAAAAACCAACATGAGCGCAACCGATATCAACCCTGCTGATAGTTTGAGTGCAGAGCACCAAGCCATCCGCGCATTGACACAATTGTTACAGCAGGAACAAGAACAGTTAGTCTTAGGGGATATCACAGCCATCGCAGCCTTGACGGAACCAAAAGCAAAAGCAGCAGTAAGGATGGCAGAATTGGCTGCCGGGCGGCACAAGGCACTGCAAAACGCTGGTTTTGAAGCGGATGAATCTGGAATGAAAGCCTGGCTCGAAACGCCAGCTGCATCAGCTGCGGCGCATACATCCTGGCAAGAGCTGATTGCATTGGCTGAAGTTGGGAAAGAACTGAATCGCGTCAACGGCACGCTGATCAACAAGCAAATGGTACGCAATCAAAACGTACTTAATATTCTGCAACATGGCAATGTCCAAGGTAATGCGGTCTACGGCCCGGATGGGCAGACTGCAAACAAGTCTGTGAAACGCCATATCGTTGCAGGTTGATTTACAGTCCCCGTTTTTAGCAGCAGTCAATTTTGCTGCAGCCCTGAATCAACGCACAATACCTCTGTACAACCTGCAGAAAATCACTGTTTTGCTAGCGACGTGGCGCATAAATATCACGCCCCGCCTCATCGATTTGACGACGCAACGCACGTCGTTCATCTGGCGACAGCCTAGGATCGCGACGCGATGGTTCCGCATTGCGATTTGCACTATTGTCGTTAAAACGATCAGCTGATTGGCGCCTGTCGTTGCCACCACGTTTATCCTGATTCGAACGATTACGATCATCGTTTTGCGTACCGTAACCGAAGGCATATCCCTGAGCGCCGGATTGAGCAAACACTACCGCCGTGCTCGTCAAGGCGCTTGCCAGCAACATCGTCATTCCTATTCTTTTCAATGTAATATTCATCTTAATCTTCCGCAGCGTTTAAAAAGTTGGCACGCTTATCAATTATCAACGTACAAAGTCTATGCTGCTTTGCCCCTGGCCCTAAGTCCATTTCCGTAAAGGTTGTAACACTTTGTAATGCTCTCATTCCCCGCTATGCCGAGAAGTCTTTCTGAAGTTACCATAGCAAAATGAATACGACAAATGCTCCCATGAAGGAAACAACCCATTCGACCAACTCGCATCAGACCAAGGTGCTGGTCGTTGATGACGATGTGCGTTTGCGCGATCTGTTACGCCGCTATCTGTCAGAGCAAGGATTCAATGTAGTCACTGCAGAAAATGCACAAGCGATGAATAAATTGTGGTTGCGTGAACGCTACGACCTGCTTGTCCTAGACCTGATGTTGCCGGGTGAAGATGGTCTCTCGATATGCCGCCGCCTGCGTGGTGCTGGCGACAAAACACCGATCATCATGCTGACCGCCAAAGGTGAAGACGTCGATCGCATCGTCGGCCTTGAAATGGGCGCAGACGATTACATACCCAAACCGTTCAATCCACGAGAACTGGTCGCGCGCATTAGCGCCGTTCTGCGTCGTGTCGGCCCAGAAGAAGCCCCAGGCGCGCCATCAGAAACGCCGCAATCTTTTACCTTCGGCGAATTCACTCTGGACCTCGGTACGCGCACCTTGAAGAAAAATGATGAAACCGTGCCACTGACAACTGGAGAATTTTCTGTATTGAAAGTTTTTGCACGGCATGCGCGGCAACCGCTTTCACGAGAAAAATTAATGGAACTGGCGCGTGGCCGCGAATATGAAGTCTTCGATCGCAGTCTCGACGTACAAATTTCACGTTTGCGCAAATTGATAGAACCCGATCCATCTACACCACTCTATATACAGACGGTATGGGGGCTCGGTTATGTATTCATTCCTGAAGGCAAGTCGCGCTAAAATTTAGCCGACTGAAAACTCAAGGAATGTCGACACCATCACCATTTGCTCGCCTGAACTGGATAAAAAGCGGCCTGTTCTGGCGCACTTTTTTCCTGCTGGCCTTTCTGATTGCGGCCAGCATGGCTGCTTGGATCGCCAGTTATCGTGTTGTCGAACAAAGACCACGTGCCAACCAAATAGCTGCACAAGTCATTTCAGTCGTCACCATTACGCGCGCCGCGCTCACCCATTCTGCCCCTGATCTTCGTCGTGAATTGCTATTTGATCTTTCCAGCAATGAAGGTGTGCGCGTCTATCCACTGGAAGATACCGATCTGGTCGAGCCGCCAATCGAAAACAGCCTGGTGCAAAGCATTCAGGAAAATGTACGTGCAACCCTTGGCAAGGAAACCCGTTTCGCACGCACAGTTAATGAGGTGCCGGGATTTTGGGTCAGCTTCAATATCTCCGATGATCAATACTGGCTGATGCTGGATCGTGATCGTGTAGAAGGCACTTTTGGCGTGCAATGGATAGGCTGGGGCGCGGCCACCTTGCTGCTTTCATTGCTTGGCGCCCTGATGATATCCGGCTTAATCAATCAACCATTAGCGCGTCTTACGGCGGCCACCCGTGCCATCGCAAAGGGACAGCGCCCTGCCCCATTGCCCGAGCGCGGCCCCACCGAAATTAAAGAAGCAAATCGTAGCTTCAATCAAATGGTTGATGATCTTAATCGTGTGGAATCCGATCGCGCGGTTGTGCTTGCGGGCATATCACACGACTTGCGAACGCCGCTAGCTCGCATGCAGCTGGAAGTTGAAATGGCAGGCCTGCCCGACGACGCGCGCAAAGGTATGCAATCAGATCTGCATCAAATGGATGCCATCATTGGCCAATTTCTCGACTATGCAAAGCCGGTCGATAGCAGCCATTTTGAAGTAATCGATTTAACTGCATTGATCAGCGATGCAGCACATGAAGCAGCACGCCTCCCCGACGTCAATATCCATAAATCGATAGAGGACAACGTTACAGTCCTGGGCAACACCATCGATATAAAAAGAATCCTCAACAACCTGGTTGAAAACGCGCGCCGCTACGGCAAGATGAGCGATGCATCGCACGTAGAAATTGATATCAGCTGTCGCGCAGAGGGAGATAAAGTATTTCTCGAAATTGCCGATCACGGGGCTGGTGTGCCCGATGAGGAGATCAGCCGCCTATTGCGCCCCTTCACGCGGATGGATAGCGCACGTGGGCAGGCGAATGGTGCAGGATTGGGATTGGCTATTGTCGACAGAATCGTCAAACGACACAGTGGCAAACTCAATCTGTTGAACCGAGATGGCGGGGGCTTGAAACTACAAATCGTATTGGCTAATCCAAAGAAAAAGCATGGGCCTTTTCCGATTTGAAACATCTGTGAATCAAATCTGTGAATCAATATAGATTGAATGTGGACCTCGGCTGATCACGAAGAATCGAGCGAAACTATCCATCGATAAAAAAAACGCACATGCCTGCAAGCGATGTGCGTTTTTTTATGCGCCCTGTAAATTCAGGCGATGTTGAATTAAAGCTTTTCTTCCTTAACCTCGGTCACCACGCCATCAATGATGTCGCCATGCGCCGACTGCCGATACGCACGCTCAGCTTCGAACCGTGCTTTCAACGCGCGGCGTCTTTTGTACATCAATACCGGAATCAGCAACCAGCTCAGCAACAACACAGTGACGATCAGCAGCAAACCCACCATCAACACGACACCCAGCATCAGCCACGCGAATAAACGCGAAAAGAAACCGCCCGATTGGCTGCGGCGGAACATTTGTTGCCAACCTTGTGCATGCTGACTAAAAAGAAAAGATGCCATGTAGTTTCACTCCTGAATCACTTGGTAAAGCCGATCATGCAATACGCATAATCACACTATGCGTTAATCCGGCCGATGCTGCAATAGATGGTGATGTTTTTTGAAAATTCAATGCTTTTTCCGGCTTATGCTTTTTATACCGTTTTGCCGCATTTACTCGTGGTGATCGCCGGTGATCGGACCATCTTTAAACAGAGCATCACGTAACTCTTTGTCCATTTTCGGATCGCGTCTGCGTATCCATTCAAGCACCATTGCTGCATGCTCTTTTTCCTCGTCACGGTTATGTTCGAGTATTTTTTTCAGCTCTGGATCAGTGGCAGCATCGACGCGCTGGTTATACCAGTCAACCGCTTCCAGCTCCTCCATCAGCGAGGTGATCGCCCTGTGCATATCCATGGTTTCCGCTGATAATTTATCAACTGGTTCGTGATAGCCTTCATTTGACATATTTCCATATCCTTTCAAGGCATGTTTTCAGATAAATAATTAATACGCATTCTGTAGACATGATAAATGGAAATAAATTTCAACTATTTTCATCAAGTTTGATAAATCAATGCGACCGCCTCGGCGGCGATTCCCTCTTCTCTTCCCAAATAACCCAATTTCTCATTGGTTTTTGCCTTGATATTGACTTGATTGATCGCAACACCAAGATCTGCGGCAATGTTCGCAACCATCTGTGGAATATGTGGCGCCATCTTGGGTTTTTGCGCAATGATGGTGGCATCCACATTACCGACGCGGAACCCCGCGGCTGCCACACGTTTGGCAGCCTCACGCAGCAACGCACGTGAATCAGCACCGGCAAATTCGACAGCAGTATCCGGAAAATGTCGGCCGATATCCCCCAAGGCGGCCGCGCCAAACAAGGCATCGGTAATCGCATGCAGCAATACATCGGCATCAGAATGGCCAAGCAAACCCGTCGTATGCGGAATCGTAACGCCGCCAATAATCAGCTTGCGGCCTGCGACCAGCGCATGGCAGTCATAACCCTGGCCGACTCTGAATGGCATTTTTGTAAGAGCCTCGACTGGAATACGGTCAATCATACAAGTCCTTTTAAATAAAGTTCGGCAAGCGCCACATCATGCGGCAGCGTCACCTTGAAATTGCGTGGATTGCCTTCCACCAGTTTAGGCCGCAAGCCTAACGCCTCGATCGCGCTCGCCTCGTCGGTAACGCTAGCAGCCTGTTCCAGTGCGCGCCGCAATAATCCGTATCGAAACATTTGCGGTGTCTGCGCTGCCCACAGATGATCTCGTGCCACGGTTTGCTCGACACGTCCGCCGCTGCCGGAACGCTTCAAGGTATCCACCACAGGCACTGCCAGCAAGCCGCCGACTTCATCGTCCTGCAGGTTGTATATCAAGGCATCAATCAGGGTAATTGTCAGGCCCGGGCGCGCTGCATCGTGCACCAGTATCCAGTCGTCGTCGTCGACCTGCGAGCGAATTGCATGCAAACCATTCAGCACGGATTGATGACGGGTCTCGCCGCCGACGCGCAGCACGGTGAGATGAGAGCGATCTACCGGCAAGGTCGTATCGATATATGCATCGTCCTGGCTCACCACGACAAAGGTATGCGTGACGGATTCCGCAATAGAAAACGTATCCAGCACGCGTCGCAGCATCGGTTTTCCAGCAATGGGAACATACTGCTTGGGGATTTTTTCACCCATGCGCGCACCGACACCGGCAGCGGGAATCAGGGCGAAATAACGGGGTGAATTCATAACAAAATAAGGGGAATGTGCACGGGTGCGCTCTATTGTAGGGAAAATCGATATTCGGATTGCGCACGCGCCCAAGCGAGCAGGACTCAGCTGTGAGGCTTGGTTTATAATCTCATCATAATTTTTCACTGTCAAATGAAGTGCGGTAGTACACAAAGGCAAGTATGCCTGCACTTTTTGACCACCCTGACATGTGCAATGTCGCTATTTGATGTCATTCGACCTAAAAAAATCTCTCCCCAAGCCCGGTTCGCGTTTTGTCCTGCCCCCGATTCATGGTTCGGCAGACGCCTACGTATTAGCGCAAGCCGCTGCCGAACTGAAGTCGCACAAGCGCATGCTGACGGTCGTCGTCGCGAGCGCCAGCGATGCACAACGCCTGCTGACTGAAATACCCTGGTTCACCAGTGAAGGCCAGGACAAGCTGCGCTGCCATCTGCTGCCGGATTGGGAAACCCTGCCTTACGACGCCTTCTCCCCGCATCAGGATCTGGTGTCTGAGCGTCTGGCAACCCTGTATGAGGTATTGAACGGCCAGTGCGATGTGCTGATCGTGCCGGCCACCACGGCGCTGGTGCGCATGGCGCCGCCGTCCTTCCTCGCGTCCTATACCTTCTTCTTCAAGCAGGGGGAAAAACTGGATGAGGCGAAGCTGAAGGCGCAGTTGCAACTTGCTGGCTACAGCCCTGTCAAGCAAGTCATGTCACCCGGCGAATACTCGGTACGTGGCGGCCTGATCGATATCTTCCCTATGGGTTCAGTACTGCCGTATCGCATCGACCTGTTCGGTGACACGATAGATACGATACGTACTTTTGATGCAGATACACAGCGTTCACTGTACCCAGTCAAGGAAGTGCGGCTGCTGCCAGCACGCGAGTTCCCGATGGATGAAGAAGCGCGCACCGCTTTCCGCGGTCGCTGGCGCGAATTGTTCGAAGGTGATCCAAGTCGCTCCGTCATTTACAAAGACATCGGCAGCGGCATTGCATCTGCCGGTATCGAATATTACCTGCCGCTGTTTTTCGAAGAAACCAGCACGCTGTTCGATTATCTGCCGACAGATACGACTTTTGCACTGGTTGGCGATATCGATGCGGCGATCAAGCGCTTCTGGGCCGATACCCAATCGCGCTACCGCTTTCTCAAATCGGATCGCGAACGGCCCTTGCTGGCGCCGGAACAGATTTTCCTCAGCGACGAACACTTCTTCACGCTGGCCAAGCCTTTCGGTCGCTGGGTCATACAAAACGAGGATATTGCCTCGGAGTTGTCAGCGCCTTTGCCGAATATTGCCGTCAATCGCCGTGCCGATGATCCGCTGGTCAATCTGCGCGCCTATCTGCTGCAGACCGACAAGCGCGTACTGATTTGCGCTGAAACCAACGGCAGACGCGAAACACTGCAGCAGTATTTCAACGAATACGATCTGGCGCTGACAACGGCTGACGGCTTTGCCGACTTCAGCACCGCATCCGCAAAATTGATGTTGGGCGTGGCTCCCATGCATGCCGGTTTCGAACTCGGCCAGGCACTCGGCAATCTCGCGTTCATCACGGAAACCGAGTTGTACGCTGGCACAGGCCGTCGCGTCGGCAGCAAGAAGCAGGAAGGCGCAACGCAAGTCGAATCGATGGTGCGCGACCTGTCCGAGCTCAAGATCGGCGATCCGGTGGTGCACATCAATCACGGCATCGGCCGCTATATGGGCTTGACCAGCATGGATCTGGGCGATGGTGAAACTGAATTCCTGCATCTGGAATATGCCAAGGACACCAAGCTCTATGTGCCGGTTTCTCAGCTGCATGTAATCTCACGCTACTCGGGTGCATCGCCGGACGATGCGCCCTTGCATGCGCTGGGTTCCGGCCAGTGGGAAAAAGCCAAGCGCCGCGCTGCTGAAAAAATCCGCGATACCGCGGCAGAACTGTTGAACCTGTATGCCCGCCGCGCCTTGCGTGAAGGCCACAGTTTCGAATACTCGGCCCACGATTACGAAGCCTTTGCGGAAAGCTTCGGCTTTGAAGAAACAGTGGATCAAGCCGCTGCAATCAATGCCGTCATCAAGGATATGACCAGCGGCAAGCCAATGGACCGCCTGATCTGCGGCGACGTTGGTTTCGGCAAGACCGAAGTCGCACTGCGCGCGGCTTTCGTCGCCGTGCTCGGCGGCAAACAGGTCGCGATTCTGGCGCCGACCACGCTGCTGGCAGAACAACATGCGCAAACTTTTGCCGATCGCTTTGCCGACTGGCCGGTACGTATCGCTGAATTATCGCGCTTCCGCAGCGGCAAGGAAATCACCCAAGCGATGAAGGGCATGGCCGATGGCACGCTGGATATCGTGATCGGCACGCATAAATTATTGTCTGCGGATACCAAGTTCTCGCGTCTCGGCCTGGTCATCATCGATGAAGAACATCGCTTCGGCGTGCGGCAGAAGGAAACCCTGAAAGCATTGCGTGCAGAAGTCGATGTATTGACGCTGACCGCCACGCCGATTCCACGCACGCTGGGCATGGCGCTGGAAGGCTTGCGCGACTTCTCCATCATCGCCACCGCGCCGCAAAAGCGGCTTGCGATCAAGACCTTCGTGCGCAGCGAAAATGCATCCGTAATACGCGAAGCCTGCTTGCGCGAGTTGAAGCGCGGCGGCCAGGTTTACTTCCTGCACAACGAAGTCGAGACCATCCAAAATCGCAAGGCGATGCTGGAGGAACTGATGCCGGAAGCACGCATAGGCGTGGCGCACGGCCAGTTGCACGAACGTGATCTGGAACGCATCATGCGCGATTTTGTCGCCCAGCGTTTCAATATTCTGCTGTGTACGACGATTATCGAAACCGGCATTGACGTACCGACTGCCAACACCATCATCATGCACAGGGCCGACAAGTTCGGCCTCGCACAACTGCATCAATTGCGCGGTCGTGTCGGTCGCTCCCATCATCAGGCATACGCGTATCTGCTGGTGCAAGACGTACAAGGTTTAACCAAACTCGCACAACGCCGTCTCGACGCTATTCAACAGATGGAAGAACTTGGTAGCGGCTTCTATCTGGCGATGCATGATCTGGAGATACGCGGCGCCGGCGAAGTGTTGGGCGATAATCAATCGGGCGAAATGACCGAAATCGGCTTCCAACTCTATTCCGACATGCTGAATGAAGCAGTGCGCTCGCTAAAGAATGGCAAGGAGCCGGATCTGGCCGCACCACTGTCGAGTACGACCGAGATCAATCTGCATGTCCCGGCACTGCTGCCGAGCACCTATTGCGGCGATGTGCACGAGCGCCTGTCCATCTACAAACGCCTGGCAAACTGCAAAACACAGGATGCAGTCAACGACTTGCAGGAAGAATTGATCGACAGATTCGGCAAGCTGCCGGATGCCGCGCAGGCACTGGTTGAAACCCACAGACTGCGGGTTGCAGCAGTCCCCGTCGGCATTATCAAGATTGACGCGCACGCAGAATCTGCGACACTGCAATTTGAGCCAAATCCGCCTATCGATGCAATGCGCATCATCGAGCTGATACAAAAGAATCGCCACATCAAATTGAGTGGCCAGGATAAATTGCGTATCACCGCCAGCATGCCGGACCTAGCTGCCCGTGTGAGTCAGGTCAAGAACACGATACGCGCGCTCCTCACCTAACGAATAACGATCACACTTTAATCGACATCGCCATGAACCTGATTTTGCAAGGCCTGACCGTACAACGACATCTCGTCGAACAGATAGCCGACCTGGCGCGTCCACGCGCGATCGTCGCCATCGGCGAGCATGCCTATCGTTGCATCGACGTCAGCTACAACGACGAAGTGAAATCGCAGATAGACATGGCCGCATGGGGGGCAAAACTTGATTATGCGTTCATCGAACGCGGCCGCTCGTTGGCCGACTTCAAGCTGGTGGCGATGGATATGGATTCGACGCTGATCACGATCGAATGCATAGATGAAATCGCTGATATGCAAGGCTTGAAACCACAAGTCGCAGAAATTACCGAAGCTGCCATGCGTGGTGAAATCGAATTCAAGGAAAGTCTGACCCGCCGCGTCGCCCTCCTCAAAGGATTGGATGCCGGTGCCCTGCAGCGCGTTTATGATGAACGGCTGGCACTGTCACCGGGGGCTGAGAAAATGCTTAGCGCGATGCAGGCGGCAGGTCTGAAGACCCTGCTGGTTTCCGGTGGCTTCAGCTTCTTCACTGACCGCATGAAGCAACGCCTCAATCTCGACTACACGCATTCCAACCAGCTGGAAATCGTCGATGGGAAATTAACCGGTCGCGTCATCGACGGCATAGTCGATGGCGAAGAAAAAAAAGCAACAGTAGAGCGTGTCTGCCAGGACCTCGGCATTTCTCCAAAACAGGCGATCGTGATGGGCGATGGCGCCAACGATTTGCAGATGATGCGTATTGCCGGATTGTCGGTGGCATTCCGGGCCAAACCGGTAGTACGTGCGCAAGCCGATGTCTCACTGAATTTCGTCGGCCTCGACGGTATCTTGCCCTTGCTGACTGCCTGACTCCGAGCCTGTCGAATGTATTTGCGTTCGTGCCGGGATTTACTTATGCTTGAGAACAAATAGACAAGATAAATACAAGCAGCACGGGTTTTTACATTTTCGCTAAAAATCGCGCGATGCGTGTCGCACGATCATCATTGAATCCGGCAATGACGATGAATACCTTTGGGCCCCGACAAGTCGAGACATCCAGCTGGCAGCGCTGGATCAAGGAAGCCATCCATCTTTCTGGCAAGCATCTGGCGTTGAATGTCTGTCTGGTCTTGTTCACTACCGGCTTGCTCAGCCCCTTTCCCGCGCTGCTACTGACGGTCATTTCGCCAGTGCTGTTGGGCGTCTTCATTTTGCTGGCCTACTGCGCCGATACCTCAGAACCGATCTTGCCCACGCTCAAAGCCGCATGCGACAGCCTGCTGCGCCTGCTGTTCTGTTCAGCGCTGGCTGTCTGCACACTCATCATGGCACTGTCCTTGATCGTCCTGATTATCAAGGGTTCCGTGATCGGTCCCGAGACAGGCAGCACGCCTTACATTGCGCAAGCGCACCGGATCAGCGACTTCCTGGCCGGCTCCAAAGCCCTCTTCTCAATCGGCATCTGGCTATTGGTGATCCTGCCCTGGTTTGCCATCCCGCTCATCGTCTGCACCCCGCTGCCGCTCAGGGTTTGTCTGGACCAAACCTTTGCAGCATTGAACCAGAACAAGTTTGTCGTCATCGTGATCTTCCTGTCTGCGCTGCTGATGATGGCCGGCGCACTGTTTCACGGTCTGACCGTGGTACCGCTCTACCCGATACTGGGCGGCTTGCTGTATGCATCCTATCGGCATATTTTTCTCGGCCTGCCACCGATGGAACTCAAGCAGGCCAAGGTAAAAGGCGCCGCTCTCAATCGCCGCTTGCAAACCAAGTAACTCCCCCCATCTGGACTACAGATCTTGCACGCGCATGCAACTTTATTGCCGTCGGTCAATCTATATAATTTTAGGGGGAACCATGAATCAGGAAGTCGTGTTCGACAGTCGCCTGCAATCAACAAAGAATCTGGCTTGGTGGTTGTATATTGCGCACGCCGCCAGCTTGCTATTTTCACTGGGTGCGTTTTCATTCATTCCATTGATCATTAATTACGTCAAACGTGAAGATGCAGCCAACACCTTTGTCTACAGTCATCACGGCTGGCAGATCCGCTCTTTCTGGTGGTATCTGGTATGGATGACGCTGGGTGGCATCTTATTCCTGACTTTTGTCGGCATTCCCTTCGCATTTCTGATCTGGGCTGTTGCATGGTTATGGAAGGTCTATCGTTTGATCAAGGGCATCGTGGACTTGAACGACAACAAAGCCATGCCTTGAACATACTTCGATTCGCCAATAAAAAAGCGTCCTGTCAGGACGCTTTTTTCATAATGCCTTGAAAGCTTGTTCTATATCGGAGATCAAATCATTAGAGTCTTCCAACCCGATATTCAACCGCACCAGTTGCCCTTGGTGAGGCCAGGTATGTCGCATGTGCTGCATGCGATATGGCACCGCCAGACTGTTGACGCCGCCCCAACTGAAACCGATCTTGAACAATTTCAGGCTATCCACAAAGCGATCCGTTTGCGCTTCGCTATAGCGCGGATCGAACAAGACGGAAAACAATCCGCCGGCACCGCTGAAGTCACGTTTCCATATTTCATGGCCAGGACATTCCGGCAATGCCGGATGCAATACGGTGGCAATTTCCGGCCTTGTCTGCAACCAGCTTGCGATCTTGCGCGCCGCGGCATCATGCGCATCGAAGCGCAATTTCATTGTCGGCAAACTGCGCAACACCAAGTAACTGTCGTCTGCACTGACACCAAAACCAAGCCGCATATGTGCCAGTTCCAGCCGGTGATTCAAGCTTGCATCCTGCGTGATCACGGCACCCATTAATACATCTGAACCGCCGGATTGATATTTGGTCAGCGCCTGCATCACGATATCGACGCCCAGCTCGAACGCACGCAAGGCGATCCCGGCCGACCAGGTATTGTCTAGCGCAACCAACACGCCTTTTGCATGGGCAGCTTTGCAAATGGCAGGAATATCCGGCACTTCCATCGAGACAGAACCCGGCGCTTCGGTCCAGATCAGTTTGGTATTCGGTTGAATCAAGTCGGTGATGCCGCTACCGACCAGGGGATCGTAATAGCGTGCGGCAATACCAAAATCATGCGCCAGCCAGTTGGCCAGTTCGCGGTTCGGGTTATAGACGTTATCCGGGATTAATACATCGTCACCGCTTTTCAAAAAAGCGAAGTCGACCAATGCAATCGCCGACAAGCCGCTGGGTGCAAGCAGGCAATGCTTGCCTTCTTCAATCGCGGCGAGGCGTGCTTCCAGCGTAAAGGTGGTGGGTGTGCCGTGCAGGCCATAGGTGTATGCCGTCTTGTCCTGCCAGTTGCGTGAGCGCATGCTGGCTACATCCTTGAACAATACCGTCGATGCGTGGTGTATCGCTTGCGGAAATGCGGCAAACCCTTCCGGCGCCACATAGTCATTGTGTATCAGTGCTGTCTGGAAGGATGGGCGATCTGTCACGCGATTCTCCGATGGGCGAATTACTACTTCTTGCTACTGTTTGCTGACGACGCCCTTCTGGACTGCCTTGGACGAAGTTTGTTTTGGCGACGGCTTGTGTACTTGCGGAATAAGCTTCAGCGAAAACGGTTTGGTAATCGAGCCGTCGGCCGACATCCAGGTTCCTGCGAGCACATCACCTTCGAGTTTGCCATCCCATTGGCCGGAAATATCGGTACCGTTCACGGACTCTTCCATGAAGATAACACCATCTTTCTCGATTTCACCAGCCAGCAGTATCTTGTGTGAATTGCCGAAAATGAAGTATTCGCCCTCATGGCCTTCGTCGACCTCCTCTTTTGGACGCAGGTTGACTTGTATCTGTACATCGCCAACGGTGCCGCGCAATGCCACCGGCTTCTGGAAAACGAGAGGGGCAGACGATACAGCGACGGGCGCGGATGCGGGAAGTGCCGTAACTGGTGCAACTGCCTCTTGCTTCAGGTCTGCTGCAAAACCATTGGCGGCAAACACCAGCGCCGCAATCACGGATACGCTAAATACTTTTTTCATCATGCTTCGGCCCACAGATCATGCGCATCGGCACCAGTGATTTTGACATCGACAAATTCGCCGACCTTGTATTTGATATGCGGCTCGTACGGTGCCTTGACATAGACAACGCCATCGATTTCCGGGGCGTCGGCACCTGAGCGTGCGGTTGCTGCGCCAGTGCGGCTGACTTCATCGACCAGCACGCGCATGGTCTTGCCGACTTTGGCCTGCAAACGCTTCTTGGAAATTTCTTCCTGCAGCAGCATCACGCGACCGCGACGTTCTTCACGGACTTCTTCCGGCACCGCATTTGGAATGTCGTTCGCAGTTGCGCCTTCAACAGGTGAATAGGCAAAGCACCCCAGACGGTCGATCTCCGCCTCTTTCAGGAAGTCGAGCAGATATTCGAATTCGGCTTCAGTCTCACCAGGGAAGCCGGCGATGAAGGTCGAACGAATAGTCAAGTCAGGACACATCGCGCGCCATGCCTGGATGCGTTCTATATTTTTTTCACCGCTGGCTGGGCGCTTCATGCGCTTCAATACATCCGGATGCGCGTGCTGCAAAGGAACGTCCAGGTACGGCAGGATCTTGCCTTCGGCCATCATCGGAATGATCGCGTCCACGTGCGGATACGGATATACATAATGCAATCGAACCCAAGCGCCATAAGGAGCCGCCAGTTCACCCAGCGCTTCTACCAATTGCGTCATGTGGGTTTTGACCGGCTTGCCATTCCAGAAGCCCATGCGGAACTTGATGTCGACGCCGTAGGCGCTGGTATCTTGCGAGATCACCAGCAATTCTTTCACGCCGGCCTTGAACAGGTTTTCTGCTTCCATCATCACATCGGCGATAGGACGCGACACGAGGTCGCCGCGCATCGATGGAATGATGCAGAAGCTGCAACGATGGTTGCAGCCTTCGGAAATTTTCAGGTAAGCGAAATGTTTTGGCGTCAGCTTGACGCCTTGCGGCGGCAGCAAATCAAGGAAAGGTGCATGCGGCTTGGGCATGTGCAGATGCACAGCATCCATCACTTCACCCAGCGCATGCGGACCGGTAACAGCCAGCACCTTTGGGTGGACTTTCAGAATGATGTCGTCGCCGTTGCTATCTTTTTTCGCACCGAGGCAACCCGTGACGATGACCTTGCCATTTTCATTCAACGCCTCACCAATGGCATCCAGAGATTCCTGCACTGCCGCGTCGATAAAGCCGCATGTGTTGACGATGACCAGATCCGCACCGTCATAAGACTTTGCAGTGTCATAGCCTTCTGCGCGTAGCTGGGTAAGAATTTGTTCTGAATCGACCAGAGCTTTCGGGCATCCGAGGGAAACGAAGCCGATTTTTGGCGTTACTTGAAGTGCATTGGTCATGGCGAAAGGCAGGCAAAAAAGCGTGGGGTTGGGTACGAACTAAACGAAGCCGCTATTGTACCCTTTTGCCCGCTCGGCCAGCCAGCTGATGCGGCTGGCCCTGCCATTCGGTAAAACGTGTTGTTTTACATGCGCCTAACTTGTCATTCTACTTATTGTTTTTATCGCTTGGTGGCGCAGGAGGAACGAACGGGAATGCACCAAACATATTCTTCGATTGCGCCTGCATCTGCTCCTGCATCTGCACGAAGAGGCTTTTGCTCTGCTCAATGTAATTGCTCATCATCCCCTGCATCATCGGTCCCTGCACGTTCATGAACTGCGTCCACATCTCGGGACTGAATGGTTTGCCTTCGTACAAGCCTTTTGAGTTTTCTGTCAGCTTGTTTTGTATATCGATGAACGCCTGGATATTTTTTTCCAGATATGAACCCATCATGCCCTGCATCGCGTGGCCGTAATAACGGATGATTTGCGACAAAGCGGCGCTGGAAAACATCGGCGAGCCGTTTGCTTCTTCTTCCAAAATGATCTGCAACAGAATACTGCGCGTCAAATCTTCATCTGTCTTGGCGTCCACTACCGAGAACTGTTCACTGTCGAGCACTAATTGTTTGACATCAGCAAGCGTAATGTAAGAGCTGGTTTGCGTATCGTACAAACGACGATTCGGATACTTCTTGATTAAGCGCTCAGCGATTTTTTTAGTACTCGTCATCAGAATTCCCAACTTGCTGCGTCGCAACGCATTTGTGTCTATCGTCTCAGGAAGCGAATAGCATTCGCTTTTAAAGCTCATTATAGTGCTAAAAAACAAAGGTTTACGCAAGCGATGTCATGTTTTACATTCGTGCCGCACTGCAAGAAAAATATGTGTCTCTCGCTTTGCGCAAGGTCCATTAACTCGCTTTCACCTTAACATAGCGACCTGGTGCCGCTTCTATCGCCGTGAATTGAGGATTACCCACCGTGTCGGGTGCCTTGATCTGTTTGCCTGCATGTTTCTTCAAAAACTCGATCCAGGCAGGCCACCAACTGCCTGCAACCTCGGTCGCATCAGCCAGCCAGGACAAGGCATCGTCATCATTCCCGCTGGCAGCCTTGTCATTGATCCAGTAATGCCGTTTGCTGCTCCTAGGCGGATTGATCACGCCCGCGATATGGCCGGAAGCACCCAGCACGAAATAATTTTGCTGCGGCTTTTTTCGGTTCAAAATGTGGGTCGATGCGTAAGCACTTGTCCATGGCACGATGTGATCCTCGCGTGACGCATAAATAAAACTCGGCACATCGATTTTGCCAAAGTCGATTTTCTTGCCGGCAAGTTTGAATTTATCCAGTTGCTTCAGGTTATTTTCCAGATAAGTATTCCGCAGGTACCAGCAATACATGGGACCGGGAAGATTCGTGCTATCTGCATTCCAGTACAACATGTCAAAGGGTGCCGGATTTTCACCCTTCAGATAATGAGCAGTAACATAATTCCAGATCAGTTCATTCGACCGCAGGCTGGCAAAAGCAGCATTGAAATCCAGCCCCTTCATCAAGCCGCCATGTCCTATGGATTGTTCGGTTTCCTTCACTTTGTCTTCATCGATATAGACATTGAGTATGCCGGTATCGGAAAAATCCAGGAAAGTTGTCAACAGCGTCAAACTGGCAGCCGGCTTTTTGCCGCGCGCACAAGCCAGCGCGAGTGCACTTGCCAGTAGCGTACCGCCGACACAAAAACCCAGTACATTGATTTTTTCCTGCGCTGAAATAGCCTGTACAACTTCAATCGCTTGCAACACACCTTTTTCAATGTAGTCATCCCAGGTAGCGCCCGCAATCGAAGCATCGGCGTTCCGCCATGAAACAAGAAAAACGCTAAACCCTTGCTCGACCGCGTAACGGACGAAGGAGTTATGCGGCTGCAAATCCAGTATGTAATATTTGTTGATGCAAGGAGGCACCAGCAGCACCGGCCGCTCGTAAACAGTCTCTGTCAAAGGCTTGTATTGCAGCAACTGGAACAACTCGTTTTCGAAGATGACTGCGCCTTCGGTAATGGCGACATTACGCCCCACTTCAAACGCTGATTCATCGCTTTGCGAGATGCGGCCTTTTTGTATATCTTCAAACAAATTCTTGAGACCGGTAGTCAGGCTTTCGCCTTTGGTCTCGATGATTTTTTGCTGCGCTTCCGGATTCGAAAAAAGAAAATTGGAGGGCGACATCGCGTTCACCATTTGCTCCAAGGCAAACCGAATTTTTTGCTTGGCTTTGGGAGGCACCTGTATCGCATCCGCCATCTCGGCCAGAAATTTTGCATTTAATAAATACGATGCCGCGTTGAATGCATGCAAGGTACTCGATTGCCAGGCAGGATTGGCAAAGCGGCGGTCAGCAACAGGCGGCACTTGCGCCGTCAGCATTTGCTGCCATAGCGTAGTGAACTCTTGCGCATAACGCCTCTGCAATTCGGCTGCGGTCGCAGGGTCAATTACGGGATCGATATGCATGCTCGTTTTGCTAGCCGATGGATCAGGGGATTCTGGCTTATTCATGCTGGCAACTCTCTTTTCGAGTATCTTTGCGGTTTGAATTTCACTTCAGGCATCCATGTACATTATTGCCATCGCCTGGATCTACGTCGTCTTCATGATGGCAATCATGGAAACAACGGCTATCGCAGGCATCATGACTTTTACGCTGTATGGCGTGCTACCCGTGTTGATAATTGTATACGTGATGGGGACCGGTGGGCGCAAGCGTAAACGGCGCGAGCAAGAAATAAAGCGACAAGAAAATTTAAAACAGGAATTACTGCGACAAGAGTGGCAGCAAAAAGCGATTGACGAAACGCAACTTGCAGAACGCAAGTCGGAAATCCAAAATGAGAATTTAAAATACTGAGCTTCACGCGGCATGATGTGCCGTTTTGCTTCAGCCTACTCCAGCCAAATCAATGAGGCCATGCGGCCGGTAACGCCATCGCGACGGAATGAATAAAATCGTCGCGGCTCGCTCACCGTGCAGTATTTGCCTCCAACAACATGCATCACATCCGCACGTGCCAGTGTCAACCGTGCCAGTTGGTAAATATCGGCTAGATACTTTCCAGGACGTTGCTCTATCGATTTGAAAGCGGTCTGCATGGCGGCGTCTTTTGCGATAAATGCCTGTACCACATCGTCACCCACTTCAAATTGCTGCGGGCCAATTGCCGGCCCCAGCCAAGCGTGCAGATCGATCGCGCCGGATGCACGCATAGCGGCGACTGTATTTTCCAAAATGCCACCTGCCAAGCCACGCCAGCCTGCATGCGCGGCACCGACTGCGCGCCCTTGCCCGTCAGCAAATAGCACGGGCAGACAATCAGCTGTCATGATCGCGCATACCACTCCGGGCTGAGTTGTAAAACTCGCGTCGGCAAGTGGTGCATCCAGCACTTGCGCCGCATCCAGCACGGTCGTGCCATGCACTTGCGTCAACCATGCCGGCTCAGTCGGAAAGTATTTGCGTATTTGTGCGCGATTCTGCTGCACATGTTCAATCGCATCGCCGACATGCACACCGAGATTCAGGCCAGTGCCACCGCATCCATCGTCATATGGTGGCAGACTGTTGCCGCAGCTGCGCGTCGTCGCCATGGCACGCACTGAGGGCAAAGTCTTTCCCCATTGGGGCAATATGATTTCCATGCTCAGGTTTTATCGCGAGTGAATCAGAAAGAAAATGCCCCAAGCTGAGAAAGTGCCAAATGAAAAATACTTTCTCATACCGCACTTCTTAGCAATGACTTAATAGCTCTTGATGCCACTACGCGCAATCAGGTCTGCAAAGTCTTGCGGCAATTCTGCAGTCCATTCGACTGCTTCGCCTGTGACCGGATGGATTAATCCAAGGCGGCGTGCATGCAATGCCTGACGCGGGAACACCGTGGTCAAATGTTGCTTGCCATAAAGAGCATCGCCGACCAGTGCGAAACCGATCGATTGCATATGGACACGTATTTGATGCGTACGTCCTGTTTCCAGTTGGCAAAGCATCAGGCTGACCGGGCGGCCATCCAGCATGCCGGTTGCCAGCCGCTGAAAATGCGTAACCGCAGGTTTCGCCGTCAGGTTTTCGGAAACCGCCATTTTGACGCGATCGCGTGAATGACGACCTATCGACGCATCGATTTTCCCGGAAGCATTCGGCGTGCCCCATACCAGCGCGAGATACTCGCGCTTGACGGTACGTGCCTGCAACTGCCGCACCAAATCGGTATGCGCTACCAGGCTTTTTGCCACCACCATCAAACCAGTAGTGTCTTTATCCAGCCTATGCACGATACCTGCACGGGGCACACCGGCAATCGCCGGCATGTAGTGCAGCAAGCCATTCAACATCGTGCCCGACCAGTTACCGGCAGCCGGATGGACGACGAGACCGGAAGGTTTGTTCAATACCAGGATCGCCGCATCTTCATGCGCGATATTCAGATTCATCTCTTCCGGCTTGAAAGCTTCATCTTCAGGGGCCGGTTGCGGATAAATAATAACTTTTTCATCGCCATAGACTGTCATTTTGGCACGTGCAACTTCGCCGTCCAGGCTAACGTGGCCGCCGTCTATCCATTGCTGGAGGCGGCTGCGGGAGTATTGGGGAACAAGGGTGGAAAGTACCTTGTCCAATCGGACGCCGCAGACTTCGGGTGTCAATTCCAGCTCTATGGGGGCGACATCGAACAGGTCGCCGTCCCCTTCTTCGACGCCTTCCAAATCGGTGAGCGGCATCGTTTTATTCACAATCGGTGTTTCAGTTGGGTTCACTGCAAGTCCCATCGGCTATAATCATTCATTGTCTGGCGGTATCCTCGCAAAATCTCATGCAAAAACAAATGTTAAAACTTACTTACATCGCTCTTGCCTTCCTGTTGTCCGCGTGTAGCCTCACACCGGACCAAATTGACGAGACCAAAAACTGGTCGCCGTCCAAATTATACTCGGAGGCCAGAGATGAAATGAACTCTGGCAACTACGAAAAAGCGGTTAGTCATTTTGAGAAGCTGGAATCTCGCTATCCGTTCGGTACGTATGCCCAGCAAGCCCAGATGGAAATCGCCTACGCTTACTACCGTCAAGGCGATCAGCCTCAGGCGCTGGCAGCCGTTGAGCGCTTCATCAAGTTGCACCCAGACCATGCGAATGTGGATTACATGTACTACCTGCGTGGCCTGATCAACTTCAACGATAAAAAAAGTGTCTTTGATTTTATATCCAGCCAGGATCCAACCGAACGCGATCCCAAAGCTGCACGTGAAGCCTTCGATGCCTTCAAACAGCTGACTGAACGTTTTCCTGACAGCAAATACACACCTGATGCCACCGCACGCCTGGCCTATCTGGTAAACGCGATGGCGCAGTACGATGTTCACGTCGCCAATTATTATTACCGTCGCGGCGCCTACCTGGCGGCAGCAAATCGCGCCCAGTCAGCGGTCAAGAACTATCCGGGTGCACCGGCAGCAGAAGGTGCCTTGTTCATCATGATGAAATCATATGAAGCCATGAACCTGCCGGAATTGCGCAACGATGCAGAACGCGTGTTGAAGACCAACTTCCCGAACAGTGTTTATTTTTCGGGCGGCCCGAAAAAAGATGTCCCTTGGTGGCAAATCTGGAATTAAATCTGGATAGCTTCACCCAATAAAAAGCCTCGCAATGCGAGGCTTTTTATTTTCAGCTTTCCATTTTTCGCTTGAATACCCAGGATTTATCATTCGATACCGTCTCGTCAAAAGCGTAACCGTCGACATCGAAGTTTTTCAAAGCCTGTGGTTGCACCAGCCCTTTGACTGCGGCATAACGTGCCATCAAACCGCGCGCGCGTTTGGCGTAAAACGAAATAATCTTGTATTGACCATTCTTCCAGTCCTGGAAAACCGGCGTAATCACCGGCACATGCAGCAATGCAGGCTTGACGACTTTGAAGTACTCTTCCGACGCCAGATTGATCAGTGCGGAAGATTGTTGCTCCGCAATGACCTCGTTCAGCGCATGGGTCACCGTATCGCCCCAGAATGCATACAAATCCTTGCCAGCAGGATTGGCGAGCCTGGTTCCCATTTCCAGACGATACGGTTGCATCAGATCGAGAGGACGCAAGCTGCCGTACAAGCCGGATAAAATACGCACCTTCGATTGCATGTACGCAAGTTGTCTGGCGTTCAAACTAGCAGCATGCAATCCTTCATACACATCGCCGTTAAAGGCGAGCATGGCCTGCTTGGAATTTTTTAACGTAAATTTGGATGACCAATCGGCAAAGCGATTAGCATTCAGCACTGCCAGCGGATCCGAGATGCGCATCAGGCTGGCTATCTGGTCCGGCGAATATTCTTTCAGGATAGCGATCAGTTCTGCAGATCGCTTGATGAAATCAGGTTTGGTATTGATCTCCGTGTTGGCAGGGGTCGCATAATCGAGCGTTTTGGCAGGTGATAAAACAATAAGCATGTACAGTTCCAACAAATTAATTTTGCCTATGATACCCAAGATAACAAATCCGAAGATGGTGACGCGCATCGTCATCGACACGAATGTCTGTCTGGATCTGTTCGTATTCCGCGATCCGCGTTGGGCCCAGCTGCACACCGCTTTGCAAAGCGGCACAGTTGACGCTGTCACACGCGACGACTGCAGAATGGAATGGAGTATCGTTCTGCATTACCCGCATCTGAAACTGGACGATGCAGCACGCATCAGGGTCGCCGCGGAATTCGATGCATTGATACGCTGTACGCCGATGCCCGATGCAGACGAAGCGGCGGTGAAGCTACCGATATGCAAGGACAAGGACGATCAAAAATTTCTCGAGCTATCACGCGATATCAATGCCGACGTCTTGATAACCAAAGACAAGGCGCTACTGAAGCTGGCCAGAAAAACGCGCCGCGATGGCCTGTTCTCCATCATGACGCCAGAGGCATGGACGCAGGATGCTTTGGCCGCGCATGAAGTCTTATTGCAAGCGGACTCATAGCCGCTGGCCGATGCGGTAAAAAGCAGGCGCTTGCTGTATATTCGCAAACACCTCCCTCTTCTATCGAGACCTTATGTCGGCTGAAATCCAGGCATCGCGCCACGAAGCAACACTCATACTTACCCTCTCTAATCCGGGTGCAAAAAATGCGCTGCATCCGGACATGTTTGCCGCAGCGATTGAAGCCTTGTCGACTGCCGAACGCGACGATTCAGTGCGCGCAGTGATACTGACCGGTGCAGACAATTTCTTTTGCGCCGGCGGCAATCTGAATACCCTGCTGGAGCTACGTACGCAGGATAGAGTCAAACAAGCCGATGCCGTTGACAGCTTGCGTGGATGGATAGAAGCGATACGCGATTGCCCCAAGCCAGTGATGGCTGCGGTGGAAGGTGCGGCGGCCGGTGCCGGTTTTTCGCTGGCACTGGCATGCGATTTGATTATTGCCGGCAGCTCAAGCAAATTTTCCATGTCTTATGTCAAGGTCGGCCTGACGCCCGATGGCGGCGCATCATGGTTCCTTGGCCAGATGCTGCCGCGCCAGCTAGCTACCGAGATTCTTCTGGAAGGCAAGCCCATTCTCGCAACCCGTCTGCATGAACTGGGCGTGATCAATCGCATCGTCGCCGATGGTTCTGCGCTCGACGCAGCATTGCAATGGGCGGATGAACTGGCGGCACTTTCCAGCCATGCTGTGGAGCACATCAAATCGCTGTCAGGCGAAGCCCGCAATCATTCGCTGTCAGAGCATTTTGAAGTCGAAAAACGATATTTCGTCGATAGCCTGAATCACCGCGACGCACAGGAAGGAATCAACGCCTTTCTGGAAAAGCGCACGCCGCATTACAAATGAATGCAGCGAAAAGAAGACGCATCTATCTGATGCGTCATGGCAGCGTCACCTACTTCGATGAGGATGGCAGACCTTATCCACCGGATGACGTCCCCTTGAATGAAAAAGGCCGCAGCCAAACCAGTGCAGCTGGTGACGCTTTCGCCCAGCAGAACATCCATTTTGATCGCGTGATCGTATCCAACCTGCCCCGCACAATTGAATCTGCATTGCGCGTACTGGCACAGACCGGACAGCAAATCGAACTCGAACAATGGCCGGAATTTCAGGAGGTTCGTGGTGGTGTGCTGGAGGATATTCTGGATGATGATCTGGAAGAAGCATTCACCAGCGCCTTCTCCTGCATGGCAGAAGAACACAAGAAATTTCTCGATGGCGAAAGCGTCGGCCAGTTAATCGATCGCATTCATCCGGCTATCGATCAACTGCGCGCCGATACATCCTGGGATACGATCCTGCTGGTGCTGCACGGCGGCGTCAACCGCGCAGTATTGTCTTACGCCATCACAGGACAACGCCTGTTTCTCGGCAATCTGGAGCAATCGCCCGGATGCATCAATGTGCTGGATGTCGGCGAGCGACGTAATGACTGGATTGTTCAAACCATCAACTACGCACCGCTATTGCCACTGCAATCTGAATCCAGATATACGTCGATGGAAGAAGTCTTGCATCAATATCGTAAATCGCGCGGCCTGTAGGCGCTTCACACCGTTCTGCAACGAATTCCAGCAGTTGCCATACAGCCTGTGCGCTCGCGGGTTGCCACAGCAGGAAAATCTGAATGTCTGCATAATCACACAATTCACATGAAAAATTAGCGCGCATTTTGCGCCATTGCATGTGGCTCACGACAGCTATTTCAGGAGAAAGAATTGATAGACGTTTATTCCACCGCCACACCCAATGGTCACAAGGTGCACATCATGCTGGAAGAATGTGGCTTGCCTTACCGTACCCATCACATCGATATCGGCGCTGGCGATCAGTTCACCAAAGAATTTCTGGCTATCTCACCCAACAACAAGATCCCGGCCATAGTCGATAGCGACGGGCCTGACGGCAAACCGATTTCCCTCTTTGAATCCGGTGCGATTCTGGTTTATCTCGCCAGCAAAGTCGGAAAATTTCTCGGCAACAGCGACAGAGAAAAATTCACGACACTGCAGTGGTTGATGTTTCAGATGGGTGGCGTTGGACCGATGCTGGGTCAAGCGCATCACTTCCGCATCTATGCCCCAGAAAAAATAGACTATGCATACAACCGCTACACCAATGAAGCGAAACGCTTGTATGGCGTGATCGACAAGCGCCTGGCAGAAAGTACTTATCTCGCGGGCGATAGTTACACGATTGCCGACATCGCGACTTTCCCGTGGCTGCGTTCATGGGAAAAACAGGGAATTGAATTATCCGATTACCCCAACGTGCAACGCTGGTTCAACATCATCAACGCACGACCTGCCGTACAAAAAGGCGTCACGCTTTTTACCGATGTACGCAAACCGATCACCGACGACAAGGCCAAGGAAATATTATTCGGCGCGACGCAATACGCGAAACACTGACCAGCCTGAAGCAGGTGGACGTTTTTTGACAGAAAGGAAATGTCCGCCTTCACTAACAAGTATCGCTAGTCGTAATGTCGCAGTATGAGCTCTGCCACGCACACCGGTTTATTCGTACCGTCACACTCCAGCGTTACCTCCCACGCCATCTGTACGCCACCGGCAATCTCTTCCGCCGCTTGCAAGGTCATGCGTGCGCGTATGCACTGATCCACTTGCACCGGCGCTGGAAAACGGACTCTGTTCAAACCATAGTTCACTGCCAATTTACAAGGTGGGAACGTGATTGAAGACTGCAACAACATTGGCAACAATGACAAAGTCAAAAAGCCATGTGCAATCGGTGCATCATATGGTGACTCCTGGCGGCAACGCTCGACATCGACATGTATCCACTGATGATCGCCGCTGGCTTGGGCAAACAGATCGATGCGCGCCTGATCAATTTTGATCCAGTCCGACACGGCAACTTCCTGACCGACCAAACTTTTTAAATTAGCCAGCGATGCGATATAACGCATGATATTTCCTGTCGGGTTACTGAAGCACTTGCTTCAAATGATCGGGCAAAGGCAAAGATACGACTTCAATTCCCTCATCGGCCAATTCGGCACGTTCTTCAGACGTTGCCATACCGCGAATGCCACGCTCAGCGGTTTCCTTGTAATGCATGCGGCGTACCTCTTCGGCAAATTGATTGCCGACGTCTTCGGTATGGGCAATCACTTGACGCGCAAACTCCATCAACTGATCCTGCGCGCGATTAGACTCGTCATGCACACGCGCACTTGCACCGGAAATATTTAAACGGGGAGAAGAAGGCAGACGTTTGATCGTATGGCTGCCGCAGAATGGGCATGCGATCAAATGTTGCGAGGACTGCTTGAAAAAGTCATCCTCGGAAGAAAACCATCCTTCGAAGCGATGATCCAGTTCACAACAGAGGTTATAGACTTTCATGAGTTTGGTGCCCGGGGCCGGACTTGAACCGGCACGCCTATTAGAGCGAGGGATTTTAAGTCCCTTGTGTCTACCGATTTCACCACCCGGGCATGTTCACGCTTTAAAACACGATCTTAAAGCAGAATTCTAAAACAAGATCGCAAAACAAAATAAAAGCGCCGACGGCGCTTTTGGAAAAACTGGAGGCGGGGGTCGGGATCGAACCGGCGTAAACGGCTTTGCAGGCCGCTGCATAACCACTTTGCTACCCCGCCACGGGTCCGTATTGTACCGCGAAATCATCATCGCATATGCAGCACAAACGAAACACTAAAACTGACTTGCTAAGCTTATTGACTAAACTTGTTTACCAAGCTTACTTAGTAAAACCTGATACTGCTCACGAATAAAAAAGGAAGCTTGAACAGCTTCCTCTTTTAGTAATCTGGAGCGGGAGAAGAGTCTCGAACTCTCGACCTCAACCTTGGCAAGGTTGCGCTCTACCAACTGAGCTACTCCCGCATGTACTACTCACTACTGATGAAACCTTGATTGACATTACTGCAGCAGAATGAGTACTGCGTATCCTGCTGTCATATCAATCAATAAAAAAGGAAGCTGGATCAGCTCCCTTTTAAAATCTGGAGCGGGAGAAGAGTCTCGAACTCTCGACCTCAACCTTGGCAAGGTTGCGCTCTACCAACTGAGCTACTCCCGCATCAACAACAGGTGCATATTATAGAGGATTGACTTTCGTTGTCAAGCACTCCAGCGTGCAAACTTACAGCAAATGCCCTGCGCTTTCCTTGATCAGCGGCCACGCCTTGCGTAAATAATAAAACATCGACCATACCGTCAGGATTGCCGCGATCAGCAACAGCCATTGGCCCCAGATACGAGTATCGATACCGAAGAAATTTTCGTAATACAACAACATCGGAATCGCGACCATCTGCGCAATGGTTTTGATCTTGCCCAACGAGCTGACTGCTACTGATTTGGACGCACCAATCTGCGCCATCCATTCACGCAAGGCAGAAATAGTGATCTCCCGGCCTATGATGATGAAGGCGATGACTGCATTCACGCGACCAAATTCAATCAGCACCAGCAAGGCACCCGCAACCATCAATTTATCCGCAACCGGATCAAGAAACGCACCGAAAGCGGAGGTTTGATTCCAGCGACGTGCCAGGAAACCATCTATCCAGTCAGTCAGCGCTGCAACGATAAAGATCAATGTCGATGCCAGGCTTTTGTCGAACGGCCCCAGCCATGAATCGGGCAGATATAACACGCCCACCATCAGCGGAATCAGCGCGACGCGCAACCATGTCAGAAGAATAGGAATATTGAAGGGCATATCAGACTTTATTTACATTTTCATGAATGTGCGTAATGCAGGCGTTGCATGCGCACCCGTAATCTAATGCAATTGCTTGTAAATGTCTTCTGCCAATTGGCGGGAAATGCCCTCGACGGATGATAAATCTTCAACGCTGGCATCCACCACCCCGCGCAAGCCGCCAAAACGGGCCAATAATTTTTGTCGCCGTTTGGCACCGATGCCTTCAATCTCTTCCAGGCGTGAGGTCTGACGGGCCTTGGCACGCTTGGCACGCATGCCTGTGATGGCAAAACGATGCGCCTCGTCGCGAATTTGTGCGATGAGCATCAAAGCTCCCGACTCTTTGCCCAGCTCTTGCGATGCGCGGCCATCGACGAACACCAGAGTCTCCAGACCAACCTTGCGCCCCTCGCCCTTGGACACGCCGACGATCAGGCTGATATCCAGCCCGAGCTCGACAAATACCTGCCGTGCCATTTCTACTTGGCCCTTGCCGCCGTCGATCAACACGACGTCAGGCATCACGCCATCGCCGTTGGCGACTTTTTCATAGCGACGCATCAGTACCTGTCGCATCGCTGCGTAATCGTCGCCCGGCGTGATGTCATTGATGTTGTAACGCCGATATTCGCCGTTCTGCATTGTGTGATGATGGAATACGACGCATGATGCCTGAGTCGCCTCGCCCTGCGTATGACTGATGTCGAAGCACTCGACACGGAAGGCTTCGATATCTTCCACGTCTATCTTCAATGCATCGACCAGCATGCGGGTACGCGTTTGCTGCGAACCTTGTTCGGACAGCAGCCGAGCGAGTGAAATCTCGGCGCCCTTCTGCGCCATCTCCAGCCATTGACGGCGTGGCTCCTGCGGTTGAAATACCAGATTGATGCGATGACCGCATTGCTCCATCAGCGCCAGCATCAACTCAGGCTCATCAAATTCTGTATTCAGTACCAATGTCCCGGGAATAAACTTATCGATGTAATGCTGGGCGAGAAAAGCCTTCATCACTTCAGCAGCAACAGACTCTTCCGCACTCGTCAGCACATTATCGACATGCGTAGGAAAGTAGGCGCGATCGCCCAGATGCCGTCCGCCGCGTACCATCGCCAGGTTGACGCAAGCCCGCCCGCCCTGCACGATCACCGCGATAATATCGATGTCGGCATCGCCACCGGTTTCCATACTCTGCTGATGCAATACACGTGACAAGGCATTGATCTGATTCCGTACAATTGCGGCCTGCTCGAACTTCAACTCTTCCGCATATGCCTGCATCTTGGCCTGCAATACTTCCAGCACTTCCGTTTGTCGTCCACGCAAAAACTTCGCCGCATTATCGACGTCCAATGCGTAATCTTCGCGACTGATGTAATTGACACAAGGACCACTGCAGCGATGGATCTGATGCAGCAAGCAGGGTCGTGTGCGATTGGCGAATACGGAATCTTCACAAGTACGCAGCAGAAAAACCTTCTGCAAAATCTGCATCGATTCCTTGACCGCCCAGCCGCTGGGGAATGGACCGAAGTACTGATTTTTTTTATCTACCGCGCCGCGGTAATACGCCATGCGCGGGAATTCCTGGCCGGTTATCTTCAGATACGGATAGGATTTATCATCGCGAAACAGGATGTTGTAACGCGGCTGCAGAGTCTTGATCAGATTGTTTTCAAGCAGCAGCGCTTCAGCTTCGCTACGCGTGACTGTCGTTTCCAGACGCACGATCTTTTCGACCATCAAGGCAGTACGCGGGCTGGCGAGATTTTTCAGGAAATAGCTGGAAACACGCTTCTTCAGATCGCGCGCCTTGCCGACATACAGAAGATTGTTTTCTGCATCGAAATAGCGATACACGCCGGGCAGGTGCGGCAGCTTGGCTACCGTTTCCAGCACGATTGCACGTGGATCTGGCGATTCAATATCAGACATCTTGCACTTACCTGCCCATGCTCATAAGCCGCGACACATCATCAAGCTGATGCCAGCGACAATGCTGCTTTCTTCGCCGCGATATAACGCGCGTCTGCTTGCAGATCATTCCACATCAAGGCAGGCGATTGCGGCGTCAATGCTGCGATGCGGGCGGCAGATTGTTGCATTGCTTTGCCATCCTTGATCTTCAGGCCGTTCAGCAATTGATCGGCCTTGTCAGGCGAGTTACAGATCAGCACCATGTCGCACCCAGCAGCCAGTGCCGCATGTGCGCCATCAATCACATTGCCGGCCACGCTCGCACCCTCCATGCTCAAATCGTCGCTGAAGATGATGCCGTCAAAACCAAAATCCTTGCGCAACATCGTCAACCACTTGCGTGAAAAGCCGGCAGGATGTTTATCGACCTTGGGATAAATGACATGGGCCGGCATCACGCCGGCGAGACTCAGACCGAGCCATTCGTAAGGCGCTGCATCTTCAGCCAGAATCTCTTTCAACTCGCGTTCATCGACCGGGATTTCCAGGTGCGAATCCGCTTTTACAAAACCATGACCGGGAAAATGTTTGCCGCAGTTGAGCATGCCGGCCAGCATCAAGCCATGATTCAAACTCTTGGCCAGCAGGCTGACTACACGCGCATCGCGGTGGAAGGCGCGATCGCCGATTACACCTGATTCACCGTAATCGAGATCAAGTACGGGCGTGAACGACAAATCGACGCCGCATGCACGCAATTCTGCAGCCAGTACATAACCAACATCGGTAGCGGCTTTGGTGGCGGCCAATACATCCTGGTCCCACAAGGCGCCCAACGTGTGCATGGCCGGCAAATGAGTAAAGCCATCGGTTTTGAAACGCTGCACACGACCACCTTCATGATCGACGGCGATCACGATGCCGGGACGTGCTGCATGTATGGCAGCAGTCAAGGCGGTCAGTTGTGCTCTGTTCTTGTAATTGCGCGCAAACAAAATCACGCCACCCGTCAACGGATGTTGAATTCTGCGTATGTCGTCCGCTGTTAATTCGGTGCCAAGCACATCCAGCATGACAGGACCAAAAGGGGAACCAACACTTGCTGAATCTAAAGCTGCATCTGAAGCTGAATCTGAAGCCGGATTTGTCGCCATTACTGTGTTCATTTTTTCTCCACAATCACAAAAGCGACCGCGTACTCGACTTCATCTGTAATCGAGACTTGCGCGGTCAGTCCATTCATTTCCATATATTCTGCTAGTTTGCCACTGGTGACCACGATAGGTTTGCCGCTGGGCGCATTCAAAATCTGCGCGGCACGCCAGGTCATGGGCATGTGTATACCCAAACCTATCGCTTTGGAGAACGCTTCTTTGGCAGCAAAACGGGTTGCCAGAAAACGCAAGCCGCGCGCTGCCACTTTGGCTTTGCGTCGGTGATATTTTTCCAGTTCTTCCACACCGAGTATGCGTTCGGCAAAACGGTCGCCGTGACGCTCCAGTGCGGCCGCGATGCGGTCTATCTTCATGATATCGGTACCGATGCCATAAATCATTTTTGCAACCCGCCCAAACGTGCAGCAATCATAATGGCCTTCATTTCACGCACGGCGTTTTGCCAGCCGACGAACACTGCGTGCGCGACGATCGCGTGACCGATATTGAGTTCAGCGATATCCTGAATCGCCGCGATTGCCTGCACATTGGTGTAATGCAGGCCGTGACCGGCATTCACTTTCAAACCGCGTTTCATCCCCTCGAGCACGCCCTGCTGCACACGCTGCAATTCCATCTGCTGGCTGGCTTCATCATGCGCATCCGCATAACGCCCTGTATGCAATTCAATCACTGGTGCGCCGGCTTCGGCCGCGGCCTGAATCTGTTTGGCGTCGGCGTCTATGAACAGGCTCACGCGTATGCCTTCTGCTTGCAGCTGCTTGATGGCAGACGATACTTCTGAAAAATATTTGATGACATCCAGGCCGCCTTCGGTTGTCACCTCTTCGCGACGTTCCGGTACCAGACAGACATCCTGCGGCTTGATGCGACAGGCAAAATCCACCATTTCCGACGTGACGGCAGACTCCAGATTCATGCGCGTGCGCAATTGCGGACGTATCGATTCGACGTCTGCATCCTTGATGTGACGCCTGTCTTCGCGCAGATGCAGAGTGATTGCATCTGCACCCGCTTCCTCTGCCAGCAAGGCTGCCTGCAAGGGATCGGGATAAACCGTGCCGCGTGCATTGCGCAGCGTCGCCACGTGATCGATGTTGATACCGAGTTCGATGATGGAAGATTGGGGTTCGAGGAAACTCATCTTGTGTCCGTTAAAGCTGCAGCAGGTCTATTAATATCTGACGCGTATTCAGTGGCGCGCTATTCAGATGATGCGCCAGCAAAAAGCGCATCAGAAATTTGCTTTGCATTTGCGTAGTCGCATTGCTGTAATCTTCGCACTCCATATCAAGCAAGGTCTTGCCGGCAACCTGAGGCCAAGTATCCGAAGGCCGGGCCGGACGCGGGCCGCGCTCTGGATCGATGACATAGTTAATGGCAGGATTCAAGGGATTGCGTGTTGCTGTGCAAATCTGCCAATCGCCGGACACACCCGTTTCTTTCAACAGTGCGCGCTCGAATTTACGCAATACAATTGCCGCCGGCTCATCATGTGCAAGCTGATTCAATGCACTGACGTAATGATCGAACAATGCAGGATGGGGATCGTCGCGTGCCAGCAATTTGACCAATAATTCATTCAGATAAAAACCGCACAGCAATGCCGATTTCTCCAGGGGCAACAGTCCGCCTACCCATTCGGCCGCGGTTAATGTCCGCACTTCTGCCTTGCCGCTCCAGCCTACAGACAGCGGCTGAAACGTTTGCAGTACGCCGCGCAATCTGGAATGCGGACGTTTTGCACCTTTGGCCACCAGCGCAATCCGCCCGTGGTCGCGTGAAAAAACGTCGACGATCAGGCTGGTTTCTTTGTAAGGATAACTGTGCAGCACAAAGCCGGGTTGGTCGGCAATGCGTGTGTCTTTTTCGATGGAACGTGTGCGCCGCGGCACAGCTTTCGACGCGACTGTTGTGGCCGGCAATGCCGCCGCCGATGGTAGCGAGGGCTTATTTATACTTGCATCATCGGCATGCGCCGCCGACTTTTCTTCATCGGAAGAATAGGACAAAGAGTGGACGTCGGCGATGAGTGCGGTCATCTATATATCGATTTTATTCGTAGCCGTATGCGCGCAAACCGGCTTCGTTATCCGCCCAGCCGGATTTCACCTTGACCCAGATCTCGAGATACACCGGACCGCCGAACAGGCGTGCCATATCCAGTCGGGCCTGTGTAGAGATATCTTTCAGACGTTCGCCCTTGTTGCCAATCACCATGGATTTATGCGTATCGCGTTCAACCAAAATAGCGGCAAAGACGCGGCGCAAATCGCCTTCGACTTCAAACTTTTCGATGAGAACTGTACTGGTATAGGGCAGCTCGTCACCGACAAAACGGAATAATTTCTCACGAACGATTTCGGCGGCAAGAAATTTTTCACTGCGATCGGTAATATCATCTTCACCGAAGATAGGTGGATTTTCCGGCAAGTGTTTTTTGATTTCGCCTTGCAGATTATCGAGCTGAAAACGCAACTTGGCAGACACCGGCACCACGGCCGTAAAGTCGCGCTTGGCGGCGATTTGCTGCGCAAACGGTAACAACACAGCTTTGTCTTTGACACGATCCGATTTATTGATGACCAATATGCACGGCACATTTTTAGGAATCAAATCCAGCACTTGCTGATCAGCCGGGCCAAAAGTCCCCGCCTCTATGACAAACAAGATCACGTCGGACGCAGTCAGCGTATTCGTCACGGTGCGATTCAATGTCTTGTTCAAGGCATTGGAATGACGCGTCTGAAAACCTGGAGTATCGACGTAGACAAATTGTGCATCGTCTATGGTTTGAATACCCGTGATGCGATGACGCGTGGTTTGTGCCTTGCGTGATGTGATGCTGACCTTGGCGCCGATCAGTTCATTCATCAACGTGGATTTACCTACGTTAGGGCGACCAACGATCGCGATATAACCGCATCGAAAGTGTGACAGTGCGGTGGATTCAGTCATGCAATTTTGGAATGGGAAGTGGTAGAGGTTTTTTTGACGACGTCGTCCTCTGCGGTCGATGTCGCATCGTTTATGGATTTTGATACTGAAGGTATTGCCGGAGCAATCACTGCATCAGCTTCCGCAATCAAGCTTTTTTGAGCATCCGATGCCCGATCTGACATCAGGTCTGATTTCAGATCAACTTTGATGTCAGCATCAGCCTTCGCTTCTATCTTGGCCGTTTTCGAATCTGGCTTGGCTTTGGATACCGGCTTGATTTCATCCAGCTGCACGGTCGCAATACCAGCCAACTTCAGCTGTGCGGTACGCGGCTTGCTCTTGCGACTTGAGCCCGGCGTTTTTACCAAAGCAGCCTGTACAGCTTCCAGCGCGAGTTTGGCTGCGGCCTGCTCACCGGCGCGACGGCTCCCGCCTGTGCCGAATACCTGAATATCGAGTTTCGGTACCAGACATTCAATTTCAAATTCCTGATTGTGCGCAGCACCGTGCGTGGCGACGACATTGTATTGGGGCAGTGCGATTTTTTTGCCTTGCAGGTATTCCTGCAACAGGGTTTTTGCATCCTTGCCCAGCGTTTTGGGATCGACGCTATCGAGTATAGGAATGTAAAGCGCACGAATCGCGTCGCGCGCAGCATTGAAGCCGGCATCGAGAAAAATCGCGCCAAACAATGCTTCCAGTGTATCGGCCAGTATCGAAGGACGACGAAAACCGCCGGATTTCAATTCGCCTTCGCCCAGACGCAAAAACTGCGACAACTCCAGACGCTGGGCGATTTCATACAGCGACTGCTGCTTGACCAGATTGGCACGCAGGCGCGATAAATCGCCTTCATCTATCTTGCTGTAACGGTCGAACAGCAAGGAGGCAACCACACAGTTCAAAATGGAATCGCCAAGAAACTCCAGGCGCTCGTTATGCACACTGCTATGGCTGCGATGCGTCAAAGCCTGCTGCAGCAATCCAGCATCCTTGAACGTATGGCCTAGCCGATTTTGCAGTAACGTTACATCCATTTTTCTATCGCTTCTTACCTTAAGGTGCTGCTTTTTTCTTCAGTCTGTTTTCGTTGGTTGAACCGGCATAATCAATCAACAGGCTGACCGGTCCAACGAGCGGAATAATCTTTTGGTACGCGAAGCTGATTTCGATATCTTCGCCATTTTTCAGAATGTCCAGATCCTTGCCACTAATCGCATCAATGTAGCCCACTTCAGCCTGACGATTGAATGCTGAGCGCATTTCAGGAATGCCGCCACCGGCTACTTTGACGCTAGCTATCGCTTTCTTGATCGAAAAATATTCGGTAACGGTAGGAGTGACTTTCATTGCCAGCACCGCAATGACGCCTATGATGGCCAGCACCAGTATCAATCCAACCAGAGTGACACCCTTTTGCTTGCGATACATGCATGCTGCCCTTGTCATGTTTGCCATCTACTCGCGCTCCTGAATATGATTATTGAAAACTGCCGATGCGACCAAGGTTGTTCGGGAAATTATTCAAATTCAACCACACGAAAAATGCTTTTCCGACAATATTTCTATCCGGCACAAAACCCCAATATCGACTGTCCAGACTATTATCACGATTATCGCCCATCATGAAATATTGTCCAGCCGGGACTTTGCAGGTAAATCCTTCTGCGTCGTAAGTGCACAAATCGCGATTCGGGAAATCATGCGGATTGGATACATAGGACGGAGCACGCGGATTGTTCAGTATCTGGTGCGCCACGCCGTTCAAATTCTCGGTCAGCAGTTTTGAATAACTCAGTGTCTCTTCATCCAGATAATCAGGCAATGCCTTGTAAGAAACTTGCGCGCCATTAACAGTCAAGCGTTTATTGCGATAAGTGACCGTATCGCCAGGTACACCGACCACGCGTTTGATGTAATCCAGCGTCATGTTTTCCGGATATTTGAAAACCATCACATCGCCGCGCTGAGGATCGTTCACTTCGATCACTTTTTTATTGATGATGGGCAGGCGAATGCCATAAGTATATTTATTGACCAGGATCAGATCGCCGACTTGCAGCGTTGGCACCATTGAAGTCGACGGAATCTTGAATGGCTCATAAAGGAACGAACGCAATCCGAACACCAAAGCGATTACCGGGAAAAAGCTGCCTGAATATTCTATCCAGGTTGGTTGACGCATCAAGCTCGCTTGTAAAGCGGCACGACCATTGTTATCGGGCTTGACCCCATCGCCTGCCAGCTTTGCATTACGCGCATCGAATTCAGCCAGGACCGCATCCGCATGGGCGCGGCGCTTTTTCGACAGATAAAAAACATCCAGTACCCAGACGATGCCAGTAGCGACTGTCAGGATGAAAAGAATCAGCGAAAAATTGCCCAATAGATCTTGCAGTGTCATTTATCGTCCACTTGTAGAATTGCCAGAAACGCTTCCTGCGGGATCTCGACCGAGCCCACTTGCTTCATGCGTTTCTTACCGGCTTTTTGCTTTTCCAGCAGTTTTTTCTTGCGGCTGATATCGCCGCCGTAGCATTTCGCCAGCACGTTCTTGCGCAGTGCCTTGACGTTTTCACGCGAGATGATATTGGCACCGATAGTGGCCTGGATCGCGACATCAAACATCTGGCGCGGTATCAGTTCACGCATCTTGGCCGCTACCTGACGGCCACGATATTGACTGTTCGACCTATGCACGATGATGGCGAGCGCATCGACTTTTTCGCTGTTGATCAACATGTCGACCTTGACTACGTCAGAGGCGCGATATTCCTTGAACTCGTAATCCATCGATGCATAACCGCGCGACGTCGATTTCAATTTATCGAAGAAGTCGAGCACGATCTCGGCCATTGGCATTTCGTACACCAGTTTTACCTGACGACCGTGATAACTCATGTCCATCTGTACGCCGCGCTTGGCGATACACAGCGTGATGACCGAGCCAACATATTCTTGCGGCATGTACAGATTGACGGTGACGATAGGCTCGCGTATTTCTTCAATCTTGGAAGGCTCAGGCATCTTGGACGGGTTATCGACCTTGATCAGGCTACCGTCGCCCATGATGACTTCGTACACAACGGTCGGTGCCGTCGTGATGAGATCCATATCGAATTCGCGCTCGAGTCGCTCCTGCACGATCTCCATATGCAGCAAGCCGAGGAAGCCGCAACGGAAACCAAAGCCAAGTGCTTGCGACACTTCAGGCTCGTACATCAGCGCGGCATCGTTGAGCTTCAGCTTTTCCAACGAGTCGCGCAATGCGTCGTACTGGTTCGCCTCGACCGGGAACAGGCCGGCAAACACTTGCGGCTGCACTTCCTTGAAGCCAGGCAAAGCTTCAGCGGCCGGACGACTGGCCAGCGTAACGGTGTCACCGACCTTGGCGGCTTTCAATTCTTTAATGCCTGCGATGATAAAGCCCACCTGCCCTGCGGACAAGGTTGGCAGCGAGACCGAGCGCGGCGCAAAGACGCCGATGTTTTCGACCAGATTGACCGACCCGCTCGCCATCAACAGGATTTTTTCTTTTGGTTTAAGGGTGCCGTTGACAACACGCACCAACATCACCACGCCGACGTAATTATCGAACCACGAATCGACGATCAGCGCCTGCAGCGGCGCGTCCGGGTCACCCTTGGGCGGCGGCACTTTGGCAATCAGCGACTCCAACACATCCGCTACGCCCAGCCCGGTTTTCGCCGAACATTGCACAGCATCGGTCGCATCGATACCGATCACATCTTCAATTTCCGCAATGGCAGCGGGTGGATCGGCATTCGGCAAATCGATCTTGTTCAGCACCGGAACCACTTCGACACCCAGATCCAGCGCCATATAGCAGTTCGCTACCGTCTGCGCTTCCACGCCCTGGGATGCATCAACTACCAGTAGCGCGCCTTCGCAGGCAGACAATGAACGGCTGACTTCATAGCTGAAATCGACGTGACCAGGCGTATCAATCAGATTCAGGTTGTACACCTTGCCATCGCGCGCCTTGTAGGACAGCGCAGCAGTCTGTGCTTTGATCGTGATACCACGCTCACGCTCAAGATCCATCGAATCGAGGACTTGCGCCTCCATTTCGCGATCAGACAAACCGCCGCACAATTGAATAATGCGGTCGGCAAGCGTCGATTTACCGTGGTCGATGTGGGCGATGATGGAAAAATTGCGGATGTTGTTCATTAACCAAGTGACAATTACAAAAAAAGCGCTCTTTGCTGGGATGTTTTCCCCAAGCGAGCGCCTTGTTACAGAGGGATGACGGCCCCGGCATTTTACCGGATTTCAGAGGGCAAAGCCCATAAATTCCAGGTCTGCCTGCAGGTAACGCGAAAATTATGCACAGCGGCACATGCATGACCACCAACAAATCGGTCAAGCCTGGCTGATAAACGCCCGTACGGCCATCTCATCCAGAAAATAATAGCAAAGCTGCTGCACTGGCTGCCCATTCCTGCTGGCGACCAGTACCGGTACCAATTCATCGTATTGGGCGACTAGCGTCTCGTCTGCGTCCACATCGACTACGGCAATTGAGATGGGACCAGCGATTTCCAACCCGCGCAGTGCTGCCAGCATGTCATCACACAAATGGCAATAGGTCCGGGAGTACAAGGTGAAATGAATCAAAGCAAATTCCACTCAAAAGAAAAGGCTGCAAGCTTTTCAGCAGGCAGCCTTTTTCTTGAAAATAATCTTATTGGGCGTGCGGTTTAACTGTCACAAATTGCGAAGAATCACCTCGACGTACCAGCAACAAGGTGGTTTTCTTTACATCCAGTTTCGCCACCAGTGCATTGAACTGGCGCACATCCTTGATATCGGTATTATTCACTCGCAGCAAAATGTCGCCGGTACGCAAACCTGCCCGTGCCGCCGAGCCCTCAGCCGACTCCACAATAACGCCACCATCGATTTTCAATTCCTTGACTTGAGCAGCAGTGAGATCGCTGACAATCAAACCTAGCGTATTGGCTACCTGCTCAACCTTGGCCTTTTTCTCAACTTTCGCTGCAACTTTTTCCTGCTCCAGCTCGGTAATCGTCAAGGACAGATCACGCATCGCGCCTTTACGCCATACAGTGACAATCGAACGGGTACCTGGCTTGGTACTTCCTACCATGCGAGGCAAATCGCTGGCGCGTTCAATCGCCGCACCATTGAACTTCAAAATCACATCACCGGCTTCGACGCCGCCTTTTTCAGCCGGGCCACCGGCTTCTACACGTTGCACCAGTGCCCCTTGGTTACGTGCCAGGCCCAGGGATTCGGCGACGTCTTTTGTCACCTCACCGATTTGCACACCGATACGCCCGCGCGTTACCTTACCGCTTGCGCGCAGTTGATCGGAAACGCGCATCGCCTCATCCATCGGCACTGCAAAGGAAATGCCCATATAACCACCTGAGCGGCTGTAAATCTGCGAATTGATACCGATGACCTCGCCGCGCATGTTAATCAACGGGCCGCCCGAGTTGCCTGGGTTTACCGCAACGTCGGTTTGAATCAACGGCAGGTATTCCCCTGTGTCGCGCGCCTTGGCGGACACAATGCCTGCAGTAACCGTGTTATCCAGCCCAAACGGTGATCCGATCGCAATTACCCATTCACCGACACGAATTTTGTTTGAATCACCTACCGTCAGACGCGGCAAATTGCTGCCTTCGATCTTGACCAAGGCTACGTCAGTCCGCTTGTCTGCACCGATGATCTTAGCCTTGAATTCGCGCTTGTCCGTCAATGTCACATAGACTTCGTCAGCACCATCGACTACATGTGCATTGGTCATCACATAACCGTCAGCAGAAATGATGAATCCCGAACCCACGCCACGCGGCACTTCTTCCTCTACCTCAGCATCAGGTTTGCTACGACCACGTGGTGCCGGCTGCTGGCGAGGCGGAATCGGCACACCGAAGAAGCGACGGAAAAATTCCTGCATCTCTTCATCTTCACTGACGCCATTCTCCTGACTAATCTTTGCTTTTTCAGTGGTGCGGATATTCACGACAGCCGCGCCGGTCTTTTCGACCAGATCAGTAAAGTCAGGCAAACCAGCAACCGATGGCGCGGCCACCGCAGATGATGTCAAACCGCTGACAGCTGGAACGAGAAAGGTGCTAGCGACAGCAAGCAAAACAGCGGACAGTTTTTTCTGAACAATGAACTTTGTTTTCATACACTCACAAAAGCCTGGTTATGGAATAGTTAAGAATCTGGTGGCGAAATAGCGCCGATCAAGACTATTGGGAACGGATTGAAGAAGAAAGTTAAGCTTAAGGCTGAGTTTTTAATTCAATCGAATTGGCAACCTGCTTGATTGCAGCGGCCGGCACTTCACCGACTACCGTCAACCAATAATCGCCATAGCGCTTGCCCACGATATTCATCGCACCTTGTTGCATTGAACCTTCGGTACGACTTTGCGAAGCAGGCTCGATAAATACGGAGATTGCGGCCAATCCATCAGAGTAAACAATTTGTGACACTTCGCGGTGAGTCGACTGCGCACTTTCTGCTGTCGCACTTGCCGGCGTATCCGTAATCAGTCGCTTCATTTCGCGCACCTTCTTGAAGCCTGCGGGCATGGCCTTGACTGACCAGCCGGAAAGATTCGCCTCGCTCATGACAGCGTTCTCTACACGCCACCCCTGAGTGTTCTTGACGCTAGGCTTCACACGACTGGCATCTATATGTCCTATGACCAACTGTGTAAAAGCGATTTGCTCAACAACCGAATTTTTTTCGTTAAGTGTTTGCGCTTTCAATAGAAGGCCAGTCGATTTTTCTGCCCACAATTTATAGCCGTAACGCAGCTTGTCTTTCGGTTCCAGAATAATGGCTTGGCAATCGAATCCGGCAACACGCCCGGTTTCGCCCATCTTCAAGTTGTAATGCTCTGCCAGCTCCGTCGGATTGGCTCCCAAAATCGCCGGAAACACATCCTGTGTCACACGTTTTTCTATACGTATCGACTTACTTTCGGGGACGTAGCAAACTATCTCTTCATTATTTCGTATGTATTCGCGTGGTTTTCCATCGAGGATTTCCAGCTTCTCGACTTCATTTCTGCCATTCAGAATATGCGTAATACGCGAAGTCCGAACCTGACTCCCTTGTTGATAAACAAAGGTACCCGAGTAATTCAACTTCTGCGCAGAAGACTGAATTTTTTTCAGCCAGACTTGCGTGTCGTGTTGAGCGGTTGAAGGCTCAATACTTTCTGCCTGAGCAACTACATTTGCAGAATACGCAAGAACGCTGGAGAGAAAAAAGACGAACTTTAAAATTCCGAATGTCTGCCGCATGTCAATTATTTATCTGAGTCAACAGCGAATGTAGCTGAACGTGCATATTGCGCCGTGCTGTAAACCGAAGGTGAAAAGCGCTGATGCGCCAAAAGATATTCGTCAATCCGCGGATCACGCAAGACATCACCATCCTGACTGGCCACAGTTACTTTTTCCGGCGCAGGCGCAGCCGAAGCCAGTACGATAGGCGCAGGACTAGAAGCAATTGCAGGGCCATTTTGCGTGGTCATCATCTGCGGCACTGTCAGGAACGCAGCAACCGCCACAGCAGCAACCGCCATACCCGGCACCGCAAAACGCTTGAAGGTATCGGCCTTGGCGACGTGTACGCGTTGCGTTGCCGCCACCATAATCGTCGGCTCAGCATCAAGACTGGCAAATATACGGGAGGTCAAACCAGCATTTACTTGCGTATTCAACTCGTCGGAACGCAAAGCGTCACCAATCTGATGATAAAGATTCCAAGTCTCGCGCCCCTCTTGCTGACGTAAGGCGGCCAAGGTGACATCGAAATGTCCCTCAGACAATTCGTTGTCAGCAAAAGCGGAAATCTGTTCACGCGTCGTATTCGTCGTATTCATCACTACCTCGAAAAAATTAAGGCTAACCCCTATATTTGCAGCAAAAAGTGCTTCTTTATTTTTTTTCACCAACGTTTATCGAGCGCCGTATCCAATAGCGGCCTTAATTTTTCCGAGATAGCCTCGCGCGCCCTGAATATCCGGCTACGCACGGTACCAATAGGGCAACCCATTGATTCAGCAATCTCGTCGTAACTCAATCCTTCGATCTCGCGCAATGTAATTGCCATGCGCAACTCTTCCGGTAACTCATCCATCGCCACATTCAAAGTCTGAGCGATTTGCTTGGTCGCCAATAGCGATTCTGGCGTGTTGATATCTCTTAGTCGCTCTCCGTCGTCAAAAGTTTCTGCTTCTTCGACATCTGCTTCGGTTGATGTCGGTGCACGGCGACCTTGCGTGACCAGATAATTTTTTGCGGTATTGATGCCTATGCGATAAAGCCATGTGTAAAAGGCCGAATCACCGCGAAACTGTGGCAGTGCGCGATAAGCCTTGATAAATGCTTCCTGCACCACGTCTTCAGCCTCGGCCTGGTCGCGAACAAGCCGCGACACCAGTCGCATCAATTTCCGTTGATATTTGATCACTAACAGCTCGAAAGCTTTTTTATCGCCACGTTGTACACGTTCGACAAGTAGCTGATCAATTTCGCGTTCTGTCGTCAATCCCCATTCCCTTGTTATTTTGCAACACGCACGCGGTTCGCATAATTGACTAAGCGAAACATGATTGGTTCAAAAATTCCAGAATTAATTCTTGGCTTAATGCCGAATATCGGACTCTGTTGTATCTACCTGGCGCAATACGATCCAACGACAGGCCACCAATAGCGCTCTAAAGCCCTCTGCAGAAATGGCATCCGTCAAAATCGCCACAACCGTAGTTTGCTGCCGTTCATTCTGCAAATGCAAGAGTAGCAAACCTGGCCAAATTGTCGACATCGGCAACAGACGTACAAGCTCACCCTCTGCTGCATCTACATAAGCATGTTCATTTCTTATCTCGGTGCGCAACCTGATCTGGCCGGTTCCCGAGATGTGAATGACATACGTCGTTCTGCCTGCCCTTGCCCGCAAAAAGACGGCGACCGCCACTATTGCACAGACCCCCGCCACAACGATTCTTGCAAGCAAAGACAAGTCGCCAACAGCGCCAGTCGCGACTAGAGCGGCAATCAACAACAAAATAATACTCATCCCGCCAACCAGAGAAAGCAAGCATCTGGACGGTTTAATCACGGCAGAGACCGCGATAGACATGGGGGGGGGAGTGAAGTAAAAAATCCGGTCAACCTGTGAAGGTGACCGGATTTTTATCAGGCTTTACCAAAAACCAGGGTACCGTTCGTACCGCCAAAACCGAAGTTATTCTTCATGGCGTACTGAATCGGCATCTCGCGCGCCGTATTGGCGCAGTAATCGAGATCGCATTCCGGATCCTGATTAAAGATATTGATAGTCGGCGGCGAAATCTGGTGATGCACGGCCAGTGTGGTAAACACCGCTTCGATACCGCCGGCCGCGCCCAGCAAGTGGCCAGTCATCGATTTGGTCGAATTGACCACCATCTTGTACGCATGATCACCAA
>CAYOQL010000010.1:0-85705 GCA_964406085.1 uncultured Herminiimonas sp. | reverse complement strand
GACTGTTAATCCGCAGGTCCCTGGTTCGAGTCCAGGTCGGGGAGCCACAGAATATGAAGGGCCTAGTTGAAAAACTAGGCCCTTTTCTTTTGTCTAATCCTGTTCGGCATTAGACACTAGCTAATCATTCCTGCCTTCCATTTTCGTTTCACAAGGTGGCTCCACCGCTACCGTATTACTGCCATACACCAAACGTTTGATATGTAGCGCACTCGACACTGTATGTTTGCGAAAACATCCCGTATGTCACGAGCGACGAATTCTGTGAATCTAGACCTCAAGTACATCGGACCTCGACATCTCATCGACAGAGGTCTGTATGGCTTAGCCTTCGCCAGGGAGTAGGAACCGGATCGGTTGACGAACCTCGCTCCGCAAGGGGATTAAGAGATGTGTGAGCTTTTCTGTCGGAACAACAGGGCCTCGAATTCAACAATCGATAATGGTCCGCTGAAGAAATACCCCTGAAACAAGGCGCAGCCATTTGATAACAGAAAATCTCTTTGTTCTTCTGTTTCAACGCCTTCGGCGATCACTTCCAGATTCAGACTGTGCGCCATGGCGATGATAGTCTGCACGACAATCGCATCCGACGTCTTGAGCAGCATGTTATGCACAAAAGACTGGTCTATTTTGAGTTGATTTAACGGCAATCTGGTCAAGCTTGAAAGCGATGAATAACCTGTGCCGAAATCATCCATGGCAAAACTTATCCCAAGCTTTTTTATGCTTTCCATTTTTTCGGAAGTAGCGTCGATGTCATGCATCATGCTTTCCGTTAATTCGAGTTTCAGCCGCACTGGATTGATTCCACTCACAGTAATCGCATCGATTAGCAAAGAAACGAAATCTGCCTGCAAGAACTGGCGTGCGCTGACATTTACGGCAATTTGAAGATCACGAGTACGCGGATCTTTTTCCCACGCTTTGAGCTGTTCACAGGCTGTTTTCAGTACAAAAAGTCCAACACCCATAATCAATCCGGTGTCTTCCGCAATCTTGATGAAGTCGTTCGGCAATATCATTCCACGCTCAGGATTACGCCATCTCACCAAAGCCTCAGCCGCGATAATTTTTCCGTCGGAATTTAATTGCGGCTCGAAATAGACTTCCAGATGATGTTCTCTCAATGCGCACCGCAATTCCTGTTCGAGCTTTGAGTAAGCCGCTACTGCAATCTGCATCTCTTCGTTGAAAAAGCACAAGGAGTTTCTCCCCCCCTTTTTCGCCTGATACATCGCCATATCGGCATTCTGCAACAGTTCCCTCGGAGACTCTCCCCCCTGGAACATGCAGACCCCAATGCTGGCAGTACATGTAAATTGGCAATCAAGAAATTGATACGGCTGCGCTAAAGAAGTCAGAATTTCTCTGCCAATTGCCATTGCCTGCCGTGCAGCCTCCACTGCACTCGCGCTCAGGTCACTCACCAAAACAACGAATTCATCTCCTCCCAGCCGGGCGACAGTATCTTCATGCCGTACGGAACGACTCAGACGCTCGCCAATTTCGATCAACAACTGATCGCCTGCCGCGTGCCCCTTGGTGTCATTTATTGTCTTGAAGTTATCCAGATCGATGAATAACAATGCGCCGCGCATTCCGCTTTGCGGCAACTTGGCCAATACCCTGATGAGTCTGTTTTCTAAATGCAGTCGATTAGGAAGTTGTGTCAGCGAATCATAAAATGCCAATCGCTTGATTTCTTCCTGAGCGCTACTGTGTGTAATGTCGTACAAAAACCCAACATAATAGGAAACTGCACCTTGAGCCGGTTTGATCGCCGAAATATTGAGCCAACCGACAAAAGGATGTCCATCTTTGCGTCGTTCGCGTATTTCACCCTGCCAATGACCATTTGTCAGGACGGATTCAAATATCAATTTATACGTTTCTTGCTCTGCACTTTGCGAACTGAGTAGCTGTACGTTCTGGCCTCGCAGCTCTTGCCCTTTATAGCCGGTCAGCCTGGTAAATGCCTTATTGACCTGCAAAATGATTCCATCGGGATCTGTGATGCAAATACCTGCAACAGATTCAAGTGCGGTGGCGGCAATTCGGAGTTTTTCTTGCGCCTGCTTGTTGGGAGTCATGTCAAACATGATGTAGCGGCAAGATAGCAATTGGCCTGCCGCGTCTCTCAGACCACTCGTGCTGAGGGAGACGTGACGTGTTGCACCTTCTTTTGATAGCAGCTCAAGCTCAATGCCAGAGAATTCAGAGTGAGCAGCTAATGCAAATTCTGCTTTCAACTTTTCCTGACTATTGATAGTCAGGAAGTCGCAAAGTTTCTTCTTGCCGATCAATTCTTCCGGGGTGGAAGCAAGCCAATTTGACACATGCGAGTCAACACTGGAGAAGGTACCGTCGGCAGCGAGGCTGTAACTGCCAAACGGCATTTGATCATACAAAAATTTGATTTCAGCTTCAAGCTTCTCAATTTTTTCTGTAAAAACAAAAAAGGATTTTTCCTTTTCGGATTGGTAACTGTACATGCCGCCACCTCAGAAAAAATAAGCACTGAATCACTTATAAGAATTCAAAACTTGATGATGCAGCTACCGGTAGCAGGAATCGCACTCGAACGGAGATAGACCTCTGTTTTCTTTGTGAAACGGAAATGGCGCAACTTACTTCGCTAATGATTTCGCAACTTCAGCTGCACGGTTTGCCATTTTGGCTGCCTCTGCAGCGGCCGATGTTGCCCTTACTGTTGCATGTGCAGCTTCAGCTGACGCTTGCACGGCTGTCTCTTCTGCCTGCGCTGCGGCGGCAGAAGCGGCGGCGGCGGCGGCGGCAGATGCGGCCGCTGCGGCTTCAGATGCAGCCAAAGCCGCTTGACCTGCTGCCTCCGCAGCTGCAGATGTAGCCTCAACCACATGCGCTGAAGCAGAAGCAACTGCAGCGGCAGTTGCACTCTGGCAAGCCAAAGCTGATTTTTCAGCAGCCGCTGCTGATCGCAATGCGCATTCCAGAGCATTTTCGGTCAGTCCCTTCATGGTTTGCAGGGTTTCCGTATAGCGCTTGTTAACAATCAAATAGCCATCTCGTAGAGAAGAGAATTCCGATTCTAATCGGGCCAGCCTGTCACTAATAATCTTGTCCGAATCGATAGTCATATAACTATTACCTGATAAAAATGAATATTCAATAAAAAGGGTTTTAAGCCCCAATATTTTAAAGTGAAATATCTTATTCAAGTCGCTACATTCGCAACAAAAAACCAACAAGTCAAATCCATACTATCGGGCATTACATACGGGTATAGCGGCGCGAGTATTTTTGAAACCTCGCCAAAGATGCAATCGATTTTATATTTTTCTTATTCTTCTATTTCCACAAACAAGCGTGGCACGACCAAATCAAAACCTTGAATTTCAACATCTGACTTGATAATGACACGCTTTGAGTCTGAGCAATGTCAAATCTGAACTCTATTTTTTTAACCTTTAAAAACGATAGCCAACACCCACACCGATCAACCAAGGATCAATTTTGACGGCGCTGAGTTGTCCGGCGGCTGTCGTTACATCACTTCTGATTTGGACTTTTTTCACATCCAGATTCAATGACCAGTTTTTATCCATTTTAAAATCAACACCTGCTTGCACGGCCAAGCCTACGCTGCTGCTTTCAAGTTGGCCCGCACCATTCAACAGATGGACGCTGGAAATTCTCGTGTAATTGATACCGGCACCAACATAAGGACTGATGGTCTTCTCTGGTGTGAAGTGATATTGCAAAGTCAGTGTAGGTGGCAGATGTTTGAAGGTGCCAATCTCTGCGCCGTCCAGATAGACTTTTTGTTTTTGCGGATAAGTCAGTACCAGCTCGGTTGCCCAGTTAGGCGTGAAGAAGTAGCTGATATCAAGTTCTGGAATTGTTTTGGAGTTGATGGTCAAGCGATCAGATGCACCTGTACCGTTTACAGGATCTGATTTATCGGCAGGATCGAGATAAACGGCACGCACACGAACCAACCATGGGCTCTCCCCTGATTGTTGTGCGAATACTTGCGAACTGATGCTGAGTAAAGAAACTAATGCGACTGCCAGAACTGACTTTTTCACTATAACTCCAACGTTGATGGGAACGGACACCAAGGTATCCCACCAACATATTCGGAGTTTGATCTTGATCAAATCTTCAGCAGACAAACAAAAAAACACGCGTTTGAAATCCTGGGGCGCTGCCCATCCTTTTTCAGATAGAACGCTTCGATCACCAAGGTTTTGCATAAATATCGCTACGCGTCAGTGGCACCGCTGGCTCTGCGCCACCGGGCTTGGACGCGAGTATCTGATAAATGCCGGTACCACCTGATTCAAATTCCAACGCACATGCAGCCATATATAGCCGCCAGACGCGATAGGCAGATTCGCTGACATATTCAAGCGCTTCTTCGCGATGTTCTTCCAGCCTCTGAACCCAATGCCTTAGCGTGAGCGCATAGTGCGGGCGCAATGCCTCTACATCATGGATTTCAAAACCAGCCTGCTCCATTCTGCGTTGAATATTGCTGACCGTATCGAGCTCACCATCCGGGAATACGTAACGATTGATGAACTCGGTATCGATCGTGCGTTGCCATCCCTCTTCATCATGCGTAATGCCGTGATTGAGAAACAGGCCGCCGGGCCGCAATACCCTTTTGATGATAGCGTTGTAGGTAGGCAGATTCGATAATCCGACATGTTCAAACATGCCTATGCTGGATATTTTGTCGTAGATGGCTTCGCCCTCCAGATCGCGATAATCACGTAACTCGACAGTAACCAGATCTTTCAAGCCATCAGCCGCAATGCGTGCCTGCGCATATTCAAACTGCTTGTGGCTTAGTGTAATACCATGCGCACGCACACCGTAATGACGCGCGGCCCAGCACACCATGGCACCCCAGCCACATCCAATATCGAGCAGGCGCTCGCCCGGCTTCAGTCGTAATTTGCGACAGATATGGTCGAGCTTGTGCTGCTGCGCGCACTCCAAGGTATCGCGCTCGGATTCAAAGTAGGCACATGAATAGACCATTTCCCTATCCAGCCACAGTTTGTAAAACAGATTAGACACATCGTAGTGAAATGCGATGGCAGCCTGGTCGCTCCCCTTTGAATGTCTGTGGGAAAACCCGCCTGAATCAAATGGTGTAGTGGCGATATTTTTAGGTTTTGCCGGTAAACGCCATGCATCGCGCAATAAAGCCCAGCGCACGCCGAGTGAAAAATCGAATGTCTGAAAATACTGCTTCAGTCCCAGCGCAGCATACAGATCACCCTCCACATCAATCAAACCATTGATGTATGCATCGGCGAGCGGCAATGGGCTGCGGCCGAATATGAGCTTGCGCAAGACCACCGGATCTCTGAGCAGGAGGGTAAATTTAGGCGTGACGATTTCTATGTGTTGCAGCTGCTCACTCAACAATCGCAGCGTCGTCGCGCCGGGGAAATCCCGTAACAGATGCGTCAGTATCCGCAATGCCGCATGGGCGTGGCCTGCCTCGGCTCCATTGGAGGACATGAAGGAACCGCTAATGAAATCATTGTTTCGATTGTTCATTGCCTACCCCTATCTGACAAAATCTGACGGGTTGCCCAGCAGCAGAGTCGAATGGGCAAGAAAGATACTGCGCGCAGCAAAAAACAGACACTCGCATCAGAAGTGTCAAAAACTATTTAAAAATGGGATGGTGCCGCAACTGTGTCGATATGCGCGACGACAGCCAACCGCGCATATGCAGCGCATGGACACGAGCCTGATGAAAATGCGAATCTGATTGCATGTAATTTTCCTCTTACTTAAAAGCAGAAAAAAACTTACGCCTATCTAGACCGACTTGATTTGTTACAAATACGAGAACGTATCAACTATCCGCAAATGGTGATGCAGGTTCGCAAGGACGCGCATGCATCACCACTTTTCATACGCAAGACAATTACTTGCTGTGACTGTCTATATCGATCAGGCATTCACGCCCTTTTTGCGTGATCTCAAAACCGCTGGATGCTTCTTGTGCCGCTATGTGGCCTTTCTTGCCCAGAAAGGTTGCGACGTCAGATTTAAGCACCGCCTGAGAATCATTGGCGATGGCACGCAGGCCCTCGATACAACTCTTGATAAACAAAGTCTGCTTGCCTTTATCGGTCACACCCAGACTGCCATCTTTTGCATAGGCGATATATTTCAAGCCCGTCAGACGCTTGGTATTCCGCGCCACGCAGGCAGATGGCCGCGCATGCTTGATACCTGCGACTATCTGTTCCAGCGCATCAAATTCATCTGTCGTTAAATCCCCACCCATACACACTTCCCATCTTTAATATCTATGATTCCCGCAGCCGAATGGCTGCGCTTAAAATCGTGGTAAATCTGCCAGCGTACGGCCTGGCACATCGTGATCGATCGTATCGATATCTTCAATGCCGTGCTCAGGTATGACGATATGCACACGCGGTCCGAGCACCATTTCGTTACCTACCTTGAATGCTGTCGCCACTTCATCGCCAAAATGCAATGCATCGACCACCAGACTCACATCTTGCTCTAAAGTAACTGCCTCCCAGCCAGGGGAACCATCGGCCTTGCGATGCCCACGTCCCCAACGCACCATTTCTACTTTGTCGCCTGCATCGTTAAATCGCACCGCTTCAATCAAATGAACTGACATCAATCTCTCCGTAAAAGAATGGCTGAATTTTCCGCCCTCATGGTACGCGCCCTGCCCGCTCCCAGCAAGGCGCGCAGTTATTTGCACAGAAACCATGCGGTGCTGGTGCAAGCGCATATGAATTATTCATTTACATATCAATATATTAACAATATGCGCTTCTATTCAAGAGATTTGTTAATTTTTTAATTAAACTTTTCAGAAAAATATCTGATAAAGATCCCTTGCCGACACTGCGCATATTGATTTTTCTTGCGGGCAATTCAGAGTGTCAATTGTTAATTTCTACTGAGAAACAATTCCATATCCCATAAATATGGGATATGGAACAATAAAGCAAATGACTAGACTGAAAGCAAGATACCGGAGCAGTGACTCAACTATCATCACCACGCGCCACATATATAAAAACGCATAAACCGATATGTTGCCTGACGGGTTACTTCAAGCAAGATCTTGCAAGATGCAGGCATTTTTATGCATGTCATTTTTTATTTTCTATTCGCAATTTCAGCGGTTTTACAGTTTTACTCGTTCAGATTCATTCAGGTAGTTAAGTCAAGGCTCATTTTTTACTCATATGCTTGAACGAATTTCAGGCGCTTATCCGCGCAACAGAATGAGCCGGGACGACTACATCCGGCGCAATCTTCATTTCATCGTTCTGTGGTCTCTGTTCGCAGTGTTATTGACGCTACTTCTCTGGGGCGTCATGTTCTCGAAACTCGACAGCGACAAGAAACAACTGGAAGAAAATGCACTTAAGAAATCCGCATCCATCTCTAAAGCCTATGCGCAGTATCTGACCAGAACCGTTGAACAGCTGGATATTCTGGCCAAACAAGTAAAGTTTGGCTGGGAAAAATCCAACGGTTCGTTAAGTTTCGAAAAAATGAGCATGGAAGGCGTGCTCAATATTCCTCGATTCGCTTCAGCAGCAATTTATGATGAAAACGGTATGCCAGTCACGGCAACACTTCCGATGGGAAACAAATTTAAAGTGCTGGATCGTGAATATTTTCAATTTCACAAAGCCAATCGGTCGACTGCACTGCGCATCGGCACCCCAACTATAGGGCGTCTAAGCGGCAAAAAAATTATTCAAGTAACGTTGCGAATTGAGAAGGATGGCGGCAAATTTGGCGGCGTACTTGTTCTCGGTATTACACCGGAATTCTTTACTCTTTTTTCCGATGACCAGGTCTTGGGCGAAAGAGGCATTCTCGCTTTCATTGGGGAAGACGGCATAGAGCGGATGTCCAAAGTGGGCAATGAGCAACGTGATACCAGCCCGCTATCTGCACAAAAAATAGATACTGAGCTGGCATCCAGGGCGACCCATCTTTTCCCCGACGGACGAATGCGCTTTATCGCCACCCATAAATTAATCGGTTACCCCTTCTTTGCTTTAGTCGGACTGGATCAACAAGATGTGCTGCAGCCCTATGAGCGCAATTTGCTGATGTATCGCAAGATAGGGATTGCAGGCACCATCATCTTCTTCCTGTTTTCCTTTATTGCCATGTGGATGTCGATACGTCTCGCGTGGCGCAATCATCAAGCCAAAACAATACGGGAAACCTATCGTCTTGCTACCGAGGGCGGCAATGAAGGCTTTTACATCCTGCTTTCTGAAGAGGATAAAAGCGGCTTCATTACCGACTTTACGGTGGTCGATTGCAATGAAAAAGGTGCATCCTTTTTCGGTCTGCCCAAAGAGAAATTTCTTGGCGCCAAAGTATCTGATTATTACTCGGGCGAGTATTTCGACCGTGTCATGTATGCCTATCGCTTAGGCATGGAAAACGGTTTTTACGAAGACGACTATCGCATCCCCGAAGGCAGCCCGATCAAGGCAGAATGGGTAAAACGAAAATTCGTACGTGCCGACAAGGGCCTTGCGATTACCTTGCGCGACATCAGCGAATCCAAACGCCACGAGCGCGAAATGTCTCGTCTGGCGACAGAAGATGCGCTCACCACTTTGCCGAATCGGCACTGGCTGATGCATTATTTGCCGGCAGCATTGGCTACTGCGCAAACAAATAAGACCATGCTCGCGGTCCTATTCATCGATCTGGATGATTTCAAGAACGTCAACGATACCCTCGGCCACTCCGCTGGCGATCAGCTGTTGTGCGCGGTCGCTGCTCGCCTGAAATCGGTGGTTCGTTCTACCGATAAGGTGATTCGGCTGGGTGGTGATGAGTTTACCATCGTGCTCGAAGCGATACACAACGAAGAAGAAGTTGCGCGCATCGCATTTAACATCAATCAGGTTTTGCACAAACCATTCGAACTTACCCGCGATACGACGTCAAAGAAAAACAAGGTCGGCGGCTCCATCGGCATCGCTTTATTTCCCCGCGATGGCCATGATGTGGAAACGCTTTTGAAAAATGCAGACATCGCAATGTATGCAGCGAAGGTAGGTCACAAGGGGCATTTCCGCTTCTACGACCGCATGCTGTACGAGAACATCAAGTTGCGACTGGATACCGAACAGGATTTGACTCAGGCTATCCGCGAAGATCAGTTCGAACTGTATTTCCAACCACGCGTTACTGCTCGCACCGGCGCGCTGACAGGCATGGAAGCCTTGGTCCGCTGGCGGCATCCGACACGCGGATTAATCCCGGCTAATGAATTTATCGATCTGGCGGAAGAGAGCGGAATGATCAACGCAATCGGCGAAATCGTGATCGATAAGGTATGCACGCATCTCGCAGCGTGGCTGGCGCAAGGGATACAAGCAGTACCGGTTTCGGTCAATGTATCTGCGCATCAATTCAATGATGGCAAGGTTCAGAACCTGATTGCAGCCTGTCTGGCCAGGCATGACGTTCCTGCGCGCTTACTGGAAATCGAGTTGACCGAGTCAGCCATGATGCGTAATAGCGGTGATATTTTCGACGAGATATCCGCCATTAATAAAATGGGAATCACCATGTATGTGGATGATTTCGGCTCGGGGTATTCATCATTGTCACTGTTGCAGCGATTGGATATGGACGTACTCAAAATCCATCAGGCATTTACTGCTCAACTAGGCCTGGGCAAGGATGGCGAAATCTTTTTCACCGCTATCGTCTCTATGGCAAAGGCGCTCGACATGCGCGTAGTTGCCGAGGGCGTGGAAACGCAAGCGCAATTAAAGATATTGCAAACCCTTGCTTGCGATGAGATACAGGGTCTCTATATCGCAGAGCCTCTAGCGGCCACCGACGTGCCAGGTCTGATAGCAAAGCACTATCTTTTTCCGTAACTCAATCCTGGGCCTGCCATTCGGCGGCCCAACACCGCCATAGAATTTTGGTATTTGCCGTATCCGCCGATATCCACCTCTCTTCCCGTAAGAATGATCAGCGACAGCTATAATGATGCCCGTGGCAAGAGTGGTCTTTTACGATGCTTGCCTCACCCTTTTTCCGGCATTTGCTGCAAGCGATGCATCCTTGTTAAGAAGAATGTGCACCATGAATAATCAACGTCCTGTCGTACTCTGTCTATCCGGCCACGACCCTAGTGGTGGTGCAGGCCTGCAAGCCGATATCGAAGCACTGATGGCACAAGGTTGCCATGCTGCGCCTACAGTTACCGCGTTGACGGTACAAAACTCGGTTGACGTCTCCGATTTCCGCGTTCTGGATGCGGAATGGGTGCTGGCTCAGGCAGACGCGGTAATCACTGACTTGCCGGTGGCTGGCATCAAACTCGGCATGCTGGGCTCGGTCAAGATGGTAGATACCGTTGTGCAGATTTTGCAGCGCCTGCCACATGTACCGATTGTGTGCGATCCAGTACTGCGCGCCGGCGGTGGCGGCGCATTGGGCAAGGATGAAGTCGGCTATGCGATGCGCGAGCGATTGCTGCCACTCGCGACCATCGCGACGCCTAACCTGCCGGAGGCACGCATCCTGGCCGAACTGCCAAACGGCACACCGGATGAATGCGCTGCAAAATTACTACCCTTTTGCCAACACTTGCTGATCACCGGCGGCCACGGGGATGAACAGGAGGTGCACAACCGTCTATATTCGCGCGACGGCAGCACCAGTACCTTCACCTGCGACCGATTGCCAGGCAGCTATCACGGCTCCGGTTGCACGCTTGCCAGCGCATTGGCTGGACGTCTGGCGCTAGGCGAAGATACATTGACGGCTGTCGAAACAGCATTGACGTACACTTGGCGCACCTTGCGCGATGCAGATCGCCCAGGCAAGGGACAACACTTCCCTCGTCGTTTGCCACTGGATTTCTGCGCTTGAAAAGCCAAGTGCGTGATTTGTAAGCGCAACACAAATAAAAAAGCCTGACGAATATTCGTCAGGCTTTTTTATTAACCCTGTGTTTGTTACCCGCAATCTCAAGCAAGCGGCGACAATTCTTCCTTATGCCAGCCAAACTTCTTCACATACGCGGTATTCAATCCTAGGCATTGTTTGGAGCTGCATTGATCGCGATGAACACACTGGTAAAAACCGTTACGCATGAACTCGGTCCAGAACGCATCATCGATGTACAACTCAGGCTGATCGTTATATAAAGCTGCGCGATCGCTACCAAGCAGACACTCGGGAAAGTTTTTCACTTCAATGCCGCGCCCTACTGCTTGTGCATCCCCTATTGCCTGCTTTAACAAAGGCAGCGCAGCGATATGAGACGCGACCAGATTCTTGTCGTCTCTCTCGCTCATAGGAAAATAAAACCAGAATTCCATCTGCGCCAGTTGCTTCAAATGCGCCAGACGTTCTACCAACTGCGGCAATTGACGATAACTACGCTCAGTCACGACTGTATTCGTGATCGTTACGACGTCTGGAATCTTGTCGAGAATTTCCAAACCGCGTATGGTTTTATCAAACGAACCGGGAACCGTCGTAATCCCATCATGGGTAGCAGCATCTGCACCCGCAACACTGATAAAAAATTCATTCACGCCGGCGTCCACCAGCTCGGCGCAATAGCTTTCACTACCCAAACGCATGCCATGCGTTTGAATACGTACTTTTTCAAAACCGGAATTTCGTGCCATGCGCACCCATTCGGGCAAGTCGCGATGTAGCGTGATTTCTGATCCGGTCAGAATCAAACCTTTCCATTTTCGATGCATGCCATTTTGCGCCAATAACGCATGCAGCTGCTCCGTCGTCTGCGGCTTCAGTCTATCCATCGTGTCTTCGATCATGCAATGGACGCACTTCAGGTTGCACCTGAATTCCATCGTCATCGAAACGTATTGTCTGTGATCAAAACAGCCCATGAGGGTCCTTGTTAATTCAGCGAGTCAGCGCGGGATATGTCGCACTCAGAACACACCATAGTATGCGCTCTTCAATATCTTGAGGACGCCGTTTTCCATTCGATAGTCAATTCCTACGTCGAACAATAAATGGTCCAAACCAGCACGGTGCTGTTCGACAAAAGCAATCTGCTCTGCCGGGAATTGCATCTTCTTTAAAAAGAATAGCAGCTGGGCTATCGTAATATGGGAAAAATACACGCCATCGTGGGCGCGTTTGTTGGCAACAACGATGGTTTGACACTCCCGCAGTTCCGGCCACAACACCGTATCGAGATCAAATTTAGCCAGATCAAGATAGACCGATGAGCGCACTTTATCGACGATTTCGCGTGCCTGTGTACGCGCATCGAAAAAGAAGTAAAAGTTCTTCATCGTCAGCGCTTCTTTTGTCACCGCGTAGCAAATACCAGAAGACACGGTGCTGCCGACATTCCCCATATACATCTGCAACTCATCCATCTGCCCGCCTTCGTTCAGCAAGGCACGATTAAAATCGATGGAGAACATGAAGTAATCGGATGACTCCTTTACAGTCAAATCACAGGCTATCCATGGCTTGATTATCTGCAGCAACTGCGTAATTGAGCGTGCCCGTTGCTGACGTTCGTAATCATAAAAATACAGTTCCCAGCTGATCGTCCCACTTTCCTGCTTGACACCCCATACGGTGCGTGACATGCCGAATGCGTGACGAATCGCTGCAATCACTTCCGTAGCGTGCGGACCTATGCCTTCAGCTGAAAAAGTATTGTTGAGCAGATTGATTGAACGCAGCTTGCCTTGCGGATTAGCGACAGGCGCATATTCCCAGAGACAATAGTCGTAATAGCGATCATCCGTCGCAGTCAGTTCAAGCGGAAAAGTTGTGGATGCTTTGGCGGAGAGTGGCACATTCACCTCACTTGATCGCGGTAATCAGGATGAAAGGCATATCGAGTGGCACTTCAGTAATGGTAATAGATTGAAAACCTATAGCTTCCAGTTGCGCCTGATACGCCTGTGGCGTGCGATACGAACGGAAAAACAGCATCAGTGGCAATTGACCGTAAGCGATTTGCACATCTTTCACTTGCGCCTCAGCACGTTCAAAAATCATCAGTGTGCCACCAGGCTCCAACGCATCGTAGGCACGACGCAAAAAATCGGACATCTCGACGTCCGGCCAATCGTGCAACATCGACTTGAAAGAAATCAGGTCGTAAGAACGAGGCAAGGCAGCTTGTGTTGGATCGCGCTTGATGAAGTCAATACGCGCGGCTTCCTGTTCTTCCTCAACATGCTTGGCACCGATATCACACACCAAAGGCAAGTCATATACAGCTGCGCGCAAATCCGGATACTTGCGGCAAACACGCAAAACGAATTCACCACTATTCCCGCCGATATCCAGCATACGCCGATACTGTGAAAAATCGAACGCCGCAATGCAGGCTTGCGCTTCATACTTGGTCAGCGCTGTCGTGATACGCATCCAGCGTGCCGTCTGTTCATAGTTGTCGGCAGTCGGCTCAAACGCGCGCTGATAAGAAAACAACTTGAAGATGCGCGCCTGCTCGGCAAACTTCGCAGGCTCCATCAACAAGGCTGTCAGCAGATGTAGAAAGTCAGGCGCCACCAAATTCGCAAAATACAACTTGGCTTCCATCAAATCGCGATAAGACAGCGCTTCCTTGAAACTTGCCGAGAGTCTAGTGTCATCGTTCTCGTCAGCTGTCTCGCCATTACTGGACTTGCTTTCAAGCACGCGATTCGCACGCAGCATGCCCAGTAACAGTTGCAAGCCCGGTTGATCTAGCTGAAGGTCCGTTTGAATTGCAAAAGCCGTGCATGAAGCGTGGGCGATCAGGTAATCGATGACGCCCGTTTCAAACGCCGTCGATAAGGCACGCGCACCGACCATATCGGCAATAAATGCATCAACGCACAGATAGTCACGTTCATTTACAAAATGAGAATCCTGGCGCACTTCACGGATACTCATCGCACCACCGCGGGAGATTCAGCAAGATGATGCAACACGTCTTGTATGATTGCGGCGATCGGCTGCGTGCCATCAACTATCAGATCAGCCTGCGCACGCACTGTGCGGCGTTGCGCTTCCAATACAGCATGTATGGTCGCGATGTAATGTCCAAGGTAATCATTGAGCCAGGCCAAACCACGCTTTGCACTGGCAGCATCCTGCCGCAACATGTCTGCACTGACTTCACGGATGCGGCGTGCCAATGCAATATCAAGCGGCACATCGACCCACACCAGTACATCGATGTTGTCAGCAGTCGCTGACCAGGCACGCCCCAAAGGCATTTCAAAAATCAAGTTTTGTGTGCCAGCAACGATAGATACGCCATCGCGGGCATTAATTGCGTCACCCTTGCGCAAAATAGCAAGATCATCCGCCAGGCCCGGCGCTTGCAATTGATTGAAATCCGCGCCGTCAGCCAGCCATATTGCAAGCGTATCGACAGACTGGCGTGTGGCATTTTCATAGTCGTCGAAACGCAGCGTTACGGAATCTTTTAAAGCCGAGGCAAGCGCCGTCACCAAGGCCGATTTTCCGCCACCGATAGGGGCAGCAATTGCGATGACTTTACGTTGACTGCGGTCGTGCATGACGTCAGGCTTTATTTAATGAAGCGTACGTTGCAGCGGATGCCCGACGGAATCTTGTTGCCTGGATTGCGCAACTCCAGCCGCACACCGAAGGTTCCGCTAGCAGCATCGATGACGCGATCAACCACTTTAACGCTGGCGACATGACTGCCATTGACCATCGAGCCCATCGTGACTTCGCCTTTCATGCCTGGCTTGATCTCGCCAAACAGCTCGACGGGTACAATGACTTCTACGTTCAATGGATCGATCTGCGCCAGTTTGAGAATTTTTTCCTGCGCGATATGATCACCGGGGGCGAGATATCGCTCAACCACCACACCGCTCAATGGACTGGTGATCGTACGCAGGTTTAATACTTCCTGCTGTTGCTTGCGCTCCAGTGTGGCAAGGCGTGTCTGTGTTTCGAGTTCGTCTTTGTCGCTGGCCGAAATCAAATCCTTTTTGAACAGCTCTTCATTGCGTTGCACCTTGCGCTGGCCATATGCTTCTTGCGCCGCACGCAAAGTCACTGTCGCTGCTTCGACCGAGGAATTGAGACGAGCGACAACCTGGCCTTTCTTGACGTCAGAACCGCGATCAACCAGAACCTGGCTCAAGGTGCCCTCCACCGGGCTACCAACGTTGGCAATGATGTAGGGTTCAAGCAGGCATTCCATCTGATCGCCGATATTTTTCCCGCGATTACCGCTTTGGGGCATTGCGGCAGAAACCGGCTTCGCCGCAACCGCTGTCTTGTTTGCGGTCGGTGTCATTGCTACTGGAGCTTGTTTCGCACCCGGTGCCAGATTTGGAACTGGTGCCGGCAATGGTGATGAAAATACCGGCTTGTCGGCAGCGATTGACATAGAAGCGAGTGCGCTCAAAATGAAACCTGCCAGGATGGTGTTCAGTCCGTTGATGTAATGCTTTTGCATAGAGATTCCCTTGTATTTTTTGTGATTCCGAATTCGATGAATGATAAAACCGGCATAAATTTATTCAGCACGTCCTGAGAAGGACAGGATCTCGCCCATCTGCTTATCCGCTTTTAGCAAGCTCTTGCGTATGCGCGACTGGCTGCGCTCGGTGCGCTTTTGCGCGTAGCGTATCCACTTGGCGTGCAGCATCTCTTTCTTGTCGCTAAACCTGCTCACCAGACTTCGCAAGACCACGGCAGACAAACCATTGTTGTACGGTACCAGCAGTGCATCCTGCAACGACAAGATCGCTTCAACATTGCCCGGATCGCCCTGTCTGGCGCAACGTCCGGCAATCTGCCTGTCTATCCGACCAGCTTCATGCCGTTCCGACAAGATGACATGCAAGCCGCCTAGTTCAGCGGCGCCTTCACGCAATTTGATATCCGTACCGCGTCCCGCCATATTGGTAGCGATGGTGATGCGACCGACGTGGCCAGCTTCAGCCACGATGCCAGCCTCTTCGCCGTCTTGCTTGGCATTCAAAACTTTGTGCGCAATACCGCGTTCTTCGAGCTTCTGACTCAACAATTCGGAAGAGACGACCGAACGCGTACCAACCAGAATCGGCGCACCACGTTGATGATGATGCAAAATGCGCGCCAAAACGCATTCCCACTTTTCTTCATCGGTAGCAAATACGCGATCCGGATGGGTCATGCGCAAGCTCGGGCGATTGGTCGGCACCTTGACGACGCCCAAGCCGTAGATGTTGCCAAGTTCAGCCGCGACTTCAGATGCGGTGCCGCTCATGCCGGACAAATGCTGATAACGACGGAAGAAACGCTGATAACTGATACGCGCCAAAGGCTCGCGACGTGCGGTCACTTCCAGGCCCTCCTTGACTTCGATCAGTTGATGCAAACCCTGGCCCCACGAGCGATCCGCCATCACGCGGCCCGTAAATTCATCGATGACCTGGATCTTGCCATCGCGAACCAGATATTGCTCGTCACGCGCAAACAAGAACAAGGCTGTCAGGGCCTGGCTGATCATCTCTTCGCGGCGCAGAGTAATGCTCCAAAAGCCTCCTAGCGATTTACTCAGATCGATCACACGCTGATGACCTTCTTCCTGCATTTCTATGCGACGTTCACCGCTTAGAATTCGGTAGTGCAAGCCTTCGACCAATTGCTGCGCAAGGTCTATCGCCTGTCCGGCAAACAAAGCTTCATCCGGCGACGATACTTCTGCCGAAATAATCAATGGTGTACCGGCTTCATCAGCAAGCACACTGTCTGCCTCATCGACAATCGCGAAACTGAGGCCGCGCAAGAGCAAGCGACGTATACGGGAGTTGGCCACGTCACCGCCGTAGATTTTTTCCAGCTTCAGATGCAGTGAGTCGGACTGCGAACCAAGCACGATACGATCACGCAGATAGTCAAAAACCACGGTCTTGTTGGTGCAATAGACGACATCACAGGCATACGCCAACTGACGTTCTTCATGACTCATCTCTGATGTGACTGCGGCAGAAGAAATACCCAGCGCGGCATATACCGGCTGCATCAATGCGTGATCGCGCTCAACCAGATAATCATTGACAGTAATGACGTGCACAGCTCTGCCAGCAAGGGCCGCGGTACATGCGGGCAGCGTTGCCGTCAGCGTCTTGCCCTCGCCGGTTTCCATCTCGGCGATCATGCCTTGCAACATGACCCAGCCGCCGATCAACTGCGAATTGAAATGGCGCATGCCGTGGATACGATCCGAGGTCTCGCGCACCAGTGCAAACGCATGTGCGACCAACGCATCCTTCATCCCCTCGCGCCGTAACTGCCGGGTCAGTTCGCGTGCCAGTTCGCGCAGACCATCAGCATCCAGTGCGCGCAAAGGCGCTTCAAACGGCGCGACCTGATCGACAATCGCATGCACGCGTTTTGGCCGCGCGCGCAACTTGCGGACGACCGTGCCGGTCAATGCATTGCCGATACGATCCAGCAACTGATCGGCTGGCGGCTCGTCACGCTCTGGATAAACCTGATCGAAACGCGTCAATTGCGGGCGCAACATGAACTCGATGTTTGAACGCAGCCCATCCTTCAAGCGCTGGAACCTGCTGGCTGCAGGTCTACCTTCATTCGGCATATCACCGTTTATATCCGGCTGGAAATCAGGAATGGTTTGGACCTTATCAGACATTGAAGGTCCTCAGGAAAATGCGACGCGCGCCTGAGTACCACTGCAAGCCGATAGGCTCAGGCTGATGCTCGAAGCGGACGTAAATCCGACTGCCGAGTTTATCCATCTTGACGCCTTTGGGTAGCTGCAGATCAAGCACAAACAGTTTTTGCAGGGCTTTTGCATCACCATCCTGTGCGGAGGGATCAAGACCGATCTTGCCTCCGCCCTGAAAACTCAAAGTCATGCTTGGCAATTTATCCGTGGCGGCGGGCACTTCGCGTAAAACCCTGGCTTCGATCACCGTCGAGGGCTGGTCAACCGGGCGCACCTCAACACTTTGCGATCCCTGGCGTACCTTGTCGGCGTTCGCTTGTGGAATCACCACACGCACGGTAGTCAATCCTTCGTCGGTCACATAAGCCAGCAATTCACCCCGCTGGACGAAACGACCCTGCATATTCTGCACATCAGCCATCACGAAAGTACCGGAACTCGGTGCTCGAACTTCAATTTCAGCCAGGCGCTTTTGCGCCAGTTCCATTGCGACACGCGCATGTGCCATCTGTTGCAACAGGATGTCGGCTTGTACGCGATTGCTGGACAAGGCCGCAGTGTATTTTGCCTCCAGACCAGCCAACTCGGCCTCCAATACAGTGGAGCGCGCAATCAACTCGGGATCCTCACACTGAATCAACAGTTCGCCTTTTTTTACTTGCTGTCCGGGCTGCGCCACTACTTTGGTGATAAAACCATCAACGTTGGCGCGCACCTGCGCTTCATCCGGCGCCCACACCACACCTTCACTGCGCGTAAATGACGGTGCTGGCAAGCAAAACAGAATCAAGGCTGCTGTCAACACTGTTGAGCCGCTGATGACAAGCGCACGCGTACGCTGCTGGCGCAACTTGGGGCTATTAAACAAGTAACCGATCTTCTTGAAGATCGGTTGAATCAACATATTGAATACCGACCACACCGCCATCAGAATACCGAACAGGAAAAACTTGCTCGCCACCAGCAGCACGATGGTTATCATCATGAACATGCGATAGAAGAACGATGTGATGCTGTAGAAAACGAACCAGCGTCCTTCACCTTTAGCGACGACTGGCGACTGCACGTCTTTCACTTCAAACAAGTAATGATTAATCAAATACCCAAGATAATCATTCGAGCGCTGGCCAAGGTTAGGAATCTCCAGATAATCGGACAGGATGTAATAACCGTCGTAACGCAGAAATGGATTGCCATTAAACAGCAGCGTCGAGATGCCTGTGATGAGAATGATGTTGTACGCAATCGCTCGCTCGGTGCCCGGCTCCAGATAAACCCAGGCAATCATCGCAATCGCAGCGATAAATAATTCCGTCAACATCCCGGCCGCACCGACCAGCATGCGCCATTTTTTGTCTTCAAATGCCGATGCGGCAGATGCATCGACATACGGGATGGGCATTAGCAGCAAGAGCATGACACCCATCTCGTGCACCTCGCCGCCGCGTGCCTTGACGGCAAAAGCGTGACCGAGCTCATGCAGGATTTTTACCAATGGGAAAAGTATCCACATCAGCAATATATTTTCGACCGAGAACACGCGATCCAGCATGCCACTGGAAAATGCCTTCCAATGCATTGCCGCCAAGATGATTGCGGTCAATATCGTCACGCACCACAGACCTGCACCAAACCAGCCGAACATCGGCCGCATGAAAGGCATCATTTGCTGCAAGATGCGGTCTGGATCGAACAAGGGAAAGCGCAGCGACATCGGATTACCGACGTACTGCTTCACTTTTTGCTTGAGGTGTTTGCCGCGACGCTCATGCTGTTCGCGAATATCCGGCGGTGCATCACTCTGCAATACGTCGGCGCGATGCAGATCGGACATCAGCTTGATCATCTCGGACTGCGATGGCACTTCGTCGCCCAGCTGTTCGCAAGCGATATCCCAGATCTGCTGCATTGTGCGTTCGCCATCCATCAAACCGATGACGAGATTGGCCACTGGAGTAAAGCGATGGAAACGACCGCTAATATGATCCTGCAGCACGTACCAGACACCGCCACGATAGACGTGTCGGTGAATTTGCGCGTGATTACGCAAGCGTGGCCTGACGTTGGCGACGCGATACCATGATTCGCTGAAAAGTGACTCGGCCATAAGCTGCGCTTACATCCAGGACCAGAACATCAGGCGCAACCAGTCAAACATCTTGTGCGTCCATTGCCAGATCAATTTACGGTCGCCGACATCGATCTTGCCTATGCCTTCCATACCAGGCCGCAGTCGTTCGCTGACTTTGCCTACCGTCGCTTCCACACGGAAAAAACTGCGGCCTTCGCGCGAGGTGGTGACCGGCGTCATGTGTGCAATGACGAGCGGAAAAACTTCACCGGGCAGAGAGGTCAACATCAAGGTACCGGTTTGTCCCTGCTTGACGCCGGTGATATCGCTTTCATCGACTTCCAGAATCACGCGATATTCGTTCAAGGGTGCCACTTCAAACAAGTTTTGGCCTCGTTTTACTGCACTACCCAAGGCTTGCGACAAATCACCGCTGACGACAATTCCCGGGAAAGGCGCGGTGATGTTGGCACGTGCCAATTGTTCGGCCAGCAATTCCATCTGTGCTTTGGCTTGTTGTACTTGTGCCAGACTGACGTTGACTTGCACGCGATCTGATTTGGCCAAGGCTTCCTGATACTGGTTTGAATATTGATCGGCTTGACTTGCCCAACGTAAATATTCAAGTTGCAGATCACGCTGATCGAGAGTTGCCAGCACATCGCCGGCCTTGATCAAATCGCCGGCACGATGAACCGAGGTTTCCACATAGCCGTCATACGGCGCAACCAGCACGCGACGTATCGAACCTTCCAGCGCGGCATTTGCACCGACTGTATAGGTACTGCTAGCAAAACTAAAAAATATCACCGCGAACATCAGCAATCCGGCAGCCAGTTTGCGTCCGAAATAATGCGGACCGATAAACTTGCGCAACTGATCACGCGCGATGTCTTTGAAGCGCGCCACCAGCAATCTGTCGTTCAGACGTTTTTCTTCAAGGATGCGACTGCACAAAGCTACCACTGCCTGGCAGAGTTCTATCTCCATCAGCGTAAATGCGCGATCACCCGAACGTTCAAAGGTAAATGCACCTCCCACCAGTTCACTCGTGACAAACGGCACGGTCAGAATGTAATCACTGCCATGCTGACGTGCCAATGCGGCATGGTCGCGCGTCACCAATACTTGCTCACCGACGGCCGGCATTTGCACCAATGATTTTTGATCGATCGCTTCATCCATTGCACTACCGATGGCACGTATCAAATTCATCCGCTTGCCGATCTGCGCGCTATGCGAAACGGCATCAACATTACAGCGATCATCACGACGGAAACCGACACTGACGCGATCACAGTTAAGGCGAATCGCCAAATCGGTCACCAGTGCATGTGCTGCAGCAGAAAATTTCTGTTCGGTCATCGCTGATGCAACCAGGTCCAGCGTTGCCATCAAACGCTCACGCGTGGTTTGCTCGTGCAGGGCCTGTTGCCGCAACAAAGCAGCTTCTATACCTTGCATGCCCCATTGGAGTTCGCGTATCAAACCGTGCAATGCGTCATCGCTGCGGCGCAGTGTTTCCAATGCGACCAGGCCATGCAGATGGCCGTCGATGACGATGGGATAGGCAAGCGCAGAATGGTCGTCGCGATGCTGCAAGGTCGCTTGGCGTCCCTGCAATGCAATATCGGCCACTTCGACCAGCAAAGGGCTGGCTGGCTGCGCCGGCGGCCAGAATGCGACCGGTAAGAAAGGGCCAAGATCAGGAGGCCCCAGCACCATCACGCCACGCACGGCTCCTTCTACCATTTCGCATTGCAATGCCAGCCAGGTCGCGTTGAATTGCTGCGCATCGGCCGGATCGGCAAAACGAAGCCATAGCGCCTGCTGCTGGTCGATCTCGTCTCCGACCACTGTGTCAGATGCTGCTGGTGCAAACAAATTATTGCTCACTTGTTACGTTATAAAAACGATAGTCTGTATACGGAGATTGCCGTATGTCGTTGAATTGCTGCGAAAAAATTGCGGCAAATGCTTTGCGAAAAACGACTCAAACCAATTTAATTTCACCAAAGCGCTGTTCGTATTCGCGCACACCTTGCTCCATCATCTGGCTCAAACGTTTGGCAGTATACGGCGTCAACACGATACGCTGCGACAGTTGTACTCCGACTTCATCGCTGCCAGCCTGCCACGCCTTGTTGGTACCGAACAGCAAGGTAATCTCTTCACGTGTACCTAATACATTGCACACATTTGCATACGCACTTTGCATCTTGCTGTCATCCCATCTTGGTTTGATAGGGACACTGACTGCTTCGACAGGTGCAACTTTTTCCGCTGACGGGGATTTAGCTGACGCCGCTTCGGTAACTGCCGCAGCGACTGTAATCTGTTCCGCCACAGCGCTTTCTTTTTTACTTTTTGCCATTTCTGTCCTGATCGTTATCTGAAGCCAGCCTTTTTCAAGGCGTTGTTTCCGGTTCTTTTTTGCTATTCCAGTCGATGGATGCATTACCAGTGCTGACCGCAGCTTCGGTGTGCGTTTCGACAATTTCAGCGACACCAGTGACGCGATCCAGCCAGCTGCGTGCGGAGACTGGTGCTTTCACTATGGCTTCAGATGAAGCCACTACTGTTTGCTGCAACAAGGTATTGCGATCAAACGCAGAGCGAGCACGCGTCGATTTCACAGCCTTGCTCCATTTACCGGTACGTGGATCAAATTGCATTGCGTCCTTGCCGCTGCGACCGAGTTTTAATGCATGCGCTCCAGCCAAGCCGGCGAATGCAATATCCACGTTGTCGATAGTCGGAACGATGTCGCTTGCATCGGAACCTGGCGCTGGTACGCCCTCTACTGCAGGTACCGGCGCCTCGTCGGCAGGAGTAGCAGGAACAGCACAATTTGCAGTCGGGAAGCTGCCATCTGCATTTGGTATCGTGCAGTCGACAGGCTGTTGCTCAAGCGCATCTTGTCCCGTAACACCGTCAACACCCGCGGCTGTAGCTGGCAAGGCATTCAAATCGCCCAATTCGCTGATGTCATTGACAGCGGTTTTCGTTGAATCATTGCTTCGATTTCCATTGGATGAAGTCGACGAATCGCTGGATGAACTTCTGGCGCGCAAATTCAACAAGCTGAGAGAATCGCCACCAGTTGCAGAGATGCTGGAAATCAAGGCATCCATGCGATTCGCAAACGTCACGCCGTATTGCAAACTTGGATTCGCGTGTGCCGCACCGGCCAGCGAGGAAACAAACACATTGTCCTGTTTGTTGGCAATCAGATCTGGCGAGTTGTTGGCCGAACCAAAGCGCACCACCGATACCGCCTGACGCTGAACAAAGTAGGCTGCGGCATAGTCACCGGCCATGATGTCGTTGTTGAAGTTACCGTACAACAGATCGCTGTCAAAGCCGCCAAAGATCACGCTCAGATCATTGCCGCCGTGCAGGATATCGCTGCCCCCGTTATAGAGATCGATGGTTTGCGCCAATGACACGATGCCATCCGTGTATTCAACCAGACCACTGTCGCCGATGATGACGTTGAAGCCGTTGTTGCCAAACAGTTCATCTGCGCCATTACCGCCTAGCAGGACATCTTCGCCATTACCACTGACGATCATGTCGTTGCCGCCTATGGTCGGATTCGTTGTAACGATACGGATGAGCTTGCCGCTCACATCACGCGTGACATCGCCGTTATCGCCGAAGATCACGTTGCCGCCGTCGCCTGCGCGCACATCATCGTTACCGATACCGCCGACCAGCACATTGCGACCATTGCCGCTCAAGATGACGTCGTCACCGCCAACTGCCGGATTGGTGCTGACCAGCGTCAGCACATTACCAGCATTGTCGAAGACGACTTTGCCGTTATCACCAAACGCGATGTTACTACTATCGCCCATGGTGATGCGATCGTTGCCATAGCCGCCGATCACATGCTTGATGCCTTGCAGTGTGACGATCACATCATCGCCACCGCTGACTGCCGTATCGAAGAATGACTCATACGAAGTCGTGATGCCAGCTGCGTTCAGAATAATGCGACCGTTGTCACCGAAGATGAAGTCCAGTCCATTCGGGGTAGTGATGGTGTCGTTGCCGACACCGCCCATCACGAAGTGCTTGCCGTCGCCGGTTTCGATTATGTCGTTACCGCCGAGACCGGTTGTGTAGCCGACTGTCTCAGTCAGGTGGCCGGTGGTTTCAATCAACTGCGCCAGATTGCCAGCTGCATCGAACTCAACAAAGCCGTTATCGCCGAGGAAGATACCTTTACCCGCACCGACACGTATCGTATCTGCACCGACACCGCCGATGACAAACTTGTTGCCATCGCTAGAAGTGATAACGTCATCACTGCCGCTCACTTTGGTATCAACGCTCGAATCCATCCGTGTGACTTTGCCGACTGCATTCAAGGTAATGCTGCCATTGTCGCCGAGGATGTAATCGCTACCGGTACCTGTCGTGATCGTATCTTTGCCGAAGCCGCCGAGGATGAAGTGATTGCCGTCGCCAGTTTTAATCGTATCGTCACCGCCGAGGTCAGCCAGATAACCTGTGCTTTCGATCGTGCGTGTGACGCCGTTGGCATCAATGCTGATCTTGCCACTATCACCAACGATCAAGCCGTTGCCAGCAAGAACCGTGACGCTATCACCCTCTGTGCCGGCGATGATGAACTTGTCACCGTTGCCTGCACTAATGATGTCGACGCCGCCGGTTGCCAGCGTGGTAGCCGTAGCCAATGTGTCGTCACTGGAATCCAGCGAAACCACTGTACCGACTGCATCCAGATCGATGATGCCGTTGTCCCCGAACAGATAATCGGTTCCGTTGCCGGTCGTGATTTTATCCGCGCCGAAACCGCCGATGATGAAGTGCTTGCCGTTGCCTGCTTCGATGGTGTCATCACCGCCAAAGCCTTCGTGGTAACCGGCGCTCTTCACTTGACGCAGAATGGTGCCAGCCGCATTGAAGGTAACCAGGCCATTGTCGCCAATTAAGATACTGCTGCCAGTCACAACATTGCGCAGCGTAATGCTGTCATCACCGATACCACCAACCACAATCTTGTTGCCGTCGACGGCAGTGATAGTGTCGTTGCCGCCGCCCGTTGCCAGCGTATCGACAGTGCCATCAACACCGACAACCAGACCGGCTGCGTTCAATGTGATGATGCCGTTGTCGCCAACGATGACATCCCTACCGGTTGATGTTGCAATCGTATCGGCACCTATACCGCCGATGACGAAATGATTGCCGTCGCCTGTAGTGATCTTGTCATTCCCACCCAGCAAACCAGTTGAGAAATCGAGACTTTCGATCACTTGTGGCAATAGGCCTGCATCGTCAAACGTGATGCGGCCGTTGTCACCAATGATGATAGATGTCCCGTTAGTAGTGCCAGTGCCAACTACCATTTCATCGGCGCCCACACCGGCGATGATGAACTTGTCACCATCCGCTGCATGGATGATGTCTGCACCGCCACTGATATTGCTGTCGACGTTCGATGTCATCGCCGTGACTTTGCCGACTGCATTCAACACGATGTTGCCATTGTCGCCAAGGATGTAGTCGCTGCCGGTAGCGGTCGTTATCTTGTCAGCACCGAAACCACCGATGATGAAGTGATTACCGTTACCTGTCGTGATCTCGTCGTTGCCGCCATGGCTCGTATCGCCTGCCAGGCTTTCGATTCCGCGAACGAAAGTGCCGGCCGTATCGTACGTGACAGTGCCGCTATCGCCGAGGATGATGCCGTCGCCCACACCGACATTGATAATGTCTGCGTCTGTACCACCGATAACAATCTTGCTGCCATTGACGGACGTGATCGTGTCATCGCCGCCGCTGGTCGCGCTATCGCTGGTCGAAACCAATGTTGCAAACTTGCCTTGCGCGTTGAAAGTGATGATGCCGTTGTCGCCGAAGATCGTGTCGTCACCGTTGCGGGTAGTGATGTAATCCGCGCCAAAACCACCGATGATGACGTGGTTGCCATTGCCGGTTTCGATGGTGTCATTGCCGCCGAGACTACCCCCAGCTACCAGGTAGTCTTCACTCTCAGCTGTCAATGCAAATGCCCCAGTAGCGTCAAGTTGGATAGAACCGTTGTCGCCGATAACGATGCCGCTAGTGCTATCCAAAGCCGCCAGACCGAGCGTGATTTGATCCGCACCTACACCGCCGAAGACAAATTTCTTGCCGCTGCCGGTGATGATGCGATCGATACCACCAGTGGTTTCGGTTGTGTCTGTGGTGCGCAGCAAGGAAGCGATACCCGTGGCGCTATAAACGATCTTGCCGTTGTCGCCGAAGATCGTATCGTTACCGACTGCGGTGGTGATGATATCTGCACCGACGCCGCCGAACAGAATGCTGTTGCCGCTTTCCGCAGTGATCGTATCGTTACCACCCAGCAGTGCATTGTAGTCAGTGGTTTCCACAGAGACCAGTTTGCTTGCATCAGCCGCAAATTCGATCTTGCCATTGTCCCCGATGACGATGTTACTGGTGCCAGCGACGGTGATGGTATCACCGCCGATGCCGCCGAACACAATATTGCTGCCGAAACGATCCGTGATCAAATCAGCGCCGCCAGTTGTATCGTTGAAGGTAGCGATTTGCGTCACGCTGCCATTGCTGAGGAGGCGTTTGGTAGCGGCAATCTGCGTGATCACACCGTGGTCGCCGATGATGATGTCATCACCTGCGCCGCCGTTGATGGTGTCATTACCGACTGCGAGATTGTCACGGGTTCCCACGTAATCAGTGCTGCTGGCAGCATTGACGACAGTCAGGATATCGCCAGCGACACTGAAACGTTTCGACAGATCGATGTTGAAACCTGCATCGCCGTAGATATGGTCGTTGCCGCCATTGCCGTTGATCGTATCGTTGCCGGAACCGCCAGCAATTTGGTCGGCATATTCACTGCCGTAGATCGTATCGTTACCTTGGCCACCATAGATGGTGACGCCGCCACCTGCACCGCGTGCATCGATAATGTCGTCGCCAAAGTTAGTGAAGGCAAAGCCATGACCCTGGTTGTGAATTCCCAAACCATCAATGGTCGTGCTGTAGAACTTGCCGTCCTGGCTGGTATCGCCGAACAAAACCAATGGTGCCAATGGGCCGCCACCACCGTTAGCGATCAGGGTGTCGTTGCCGCCACCGCCCTGCACCACTGTAATCGCGCCTGCAGTAGTGTGTGTGACACTGAAGGTGTCATTACCCTTGCCCAGCATCACATCGACAATTTCAATGCCGTGATAAGTAATGCCAGCATCGAAAGTGCGCATATCCGGCGTCACCGTTGTCCCAAAATTCAAGGTAACACCAGCGCCCATGCCCAAGCCTTGCAGGTTGGCAAATTCCGCGAGCTTGTCAGCTGTGTTGGTTGCATTGTTGCCGAACAGAGCCGACAGACCACTCGTGTTGGTCACTTTACCCAAGGTACCGGTGTCGTTCGACACACTGCCGTCATTAAAGATGTTGAGCGTATCGGTGTTGGTGCTTTCTTGCGCTTCCAGATTGACGATAGGCAAAGCAGTATCGGTCTCGGACGGCAGCATGACTGCCAATTTGAGCGAACGGTCGCGACCTTCGATGGCGCTGCCTTCAATGAACAGCGGACCTTTGACTTGCGCCACGACGTGCTGCTGCAATGGATAGGTTTGCACCGGTTGCGTACCCACTACTTGCGGCGCATTCGGATTAACCGCGACCTTGACCTTGAATGCCTGATCCCAGTCTGCCGCGGTGAAGGTGACGCTAGGTACGCCATCAATCATCGAGAAACGTGGATCAGCGTCGTAGCTGCTCAACAATGTTTTGCCATCCGACAGCAGTTTGATCGTGACCGGAGCAGTCGGTTGCTTGGTCAATTGAATCGTGTAGGACTCGTCGCGGGTATCCGATACCAAGGTTGAGCCTTCAGACTGAATAACCAGCACGCCACCAATATCGTTGTCGCGCACATCAACTGTCAGGTCTTGTGTATCGACGTTGACGAATTCACGTGTGCCGCCGTTGGTGCTGATGCTGGTAACGCTATGTTTGATAACAACGCCAGCAGTGTTTTCGGGGGTCGCGTTTTCGACGCCAGTCACTTGCACCACGAACGGTGTATTCCAGTTGCTGCTATCGAATGTGACGGTGCCATTCACAGTATCGATACGTGCCTGCAACGCGACATCGTTCACTGCCGAAGCAATCGCCAGTTGCAGCATGTCGAAACCGAGATGTACGGTGACGATTTCATTCGCCGCAGGAGATTTGGTCAATGAAATCGAATATGTATCGCCAGCTGCATCGCCTTCGAGTACTTGAGTCGAACCTGAGGTTTGCGTAACGATGACACCCGCTTGGTCGTTGTCGATCACGCGGACTTGTACGTTGGCGACCAGCAAATGGTTGAACGCTGGATCTGCACTCAGAATCGAATGACTGATCATCGCTACACGTTCGCCTTCGGCTGCGAGGTCACCTGTTGCGCGCACATAAATCTTCTGGTTGCGCAGCCAGTCATTGACAGAACCACCAGCAGCGGCCGGATCAAAGGTCAATACCAGCGACTGCGAGAAGCTAATACCGTCGATTGAAATTTCGATGCTCTTGCCGCCAGCAGCCGTATCCTTGCTGTTCGCTTGCGTGCCGGATACCGTCAAGTAAATCGGCGCAGCATTCGCGTATGTCGGCGGTGCGACATTCATCGCAATGTTGTAATACGTCGTGTCGGTACCTAATGCACCGTTTTCCACTACCGTCAGATCGCCTGCAGCCTGCTGCTTGATACCAACCGCGCCCACTGCGCCCGTTGCGACATTGAGCTTGATACCTTCTGCGTAAATGCCGTTGTAAGCTGGATCGGTGCTACTGACTGCATGGTTGATAAAGCCGCTGGTGCCTTCCACATCTTTCGATACGATTTTTTGAGTGACATCGCCACCGATATCAATCGTGTCGTTACCGAGACCACCGATAATCGTCGTGACCATGCCGGCTGCAGTGCTGAGAACGAAGAAGTGATCGTCGCCTTCCATGCCGTCGATTTCAAGTTTCTCGACCCCGGTGAAGTCGATGTTCAGACCCGCACCTTGTACGCCCTTGTCGGTAATGACAAAGTTGTCTGATGCTTCAGTACCGACAACAACAATCGTATCAACACCGGTACCGCCGTCGATGCTGACCGGCGCGTTGATGTTGTATTCGATGTGATCGTCGCCGCTACCGCCATTCAATTGCGTATCGGCAACCGATAAACCAGTACCGGTCAACAGGAACGCACGCACCACGAATTCATCGTTGCCGGCTTCGCCGAACAATTTCAACGGCGCTTTATTACTGTAGACAGTAAAGCGGTCATCGCCATCGCCACCAAATGCGGTAGTAGCGAAACTGATACCACGCGACAGGTAGCCGAGCGTGGTTTGAACCGTTTCGATTTCATCGCCGAGAGCGACGTGTGTCGTATCACGGATGGAACCAAACATCTGACCGAACTGGAAGTAGTCCGAACCGTCACCGCCATCGAGCGTGGTAATAGTTGAATTGTCATCGACGTAGAAAGAATCGTCGCCATCCAAACCGTTGATCAGCAAACGACCGTTGATGCTTTCGTTGTAATTAATGCGTTCGACGAGGTTGGTGTAATGAACTTGATCGCCCGCTACAGCAGGAAGTGCATCCATCGACGCTACAAAGTTTTTGCGTACCAGGAATGTATCTTCGATGTTGGTGCCGTTGATCGTCAGTTGATCGGTGCCATCGGCCGGTGCACCGCTGTCATTGATATTGACGATATAGTCGGAATTACCTTTGACATTGATGATGTATTGATCCGTGCCGCCTTGGCCATTGATCGAAATTTGATCACGTACGCCATTGTGTGATGTTGTCATCGTCAATAAATGACTAACCGACATCGTGTCTTCACCAGTACCGCCTTCAATATTGGTATTGGCTTGCAAGATCAAATTATAAGTAGCGTTGAAACCGGCGGTCACACTATCCGGATTGAGCGCGATATTATCGTTGCCCGCATCGCCATACAGATTGAACTGCGTCGCCTTGATCGTACCCCAGACGTTGATCGTATCGTCACCATCATCGCCGTGGACGTTGATGGTAGTTGCATTGATGATGCCGTACAGATCGATCTTGTCGTTGCCTTTGGCACCACTGAAATTAACGATAGGTGCTGTGATTGAAGCGGTACCAGACACGATAATCGTATCCGCTTCGACTTCGCCCAGGAAATCAATATGTGTTCCTGCTTTCAAGGTACCGTTGATCGTAATGGTGCTACCACCGACGTCGATGTTGGCTTGACCTGCCGGTGCTGCGTTGCCATCTTTATCGCCTTGATAATCACCTTCGATAGTCAGGTCGGTTTTAGCAATGACACTCGCGCCAGCTTCGACGGTGACGTCATCACCTGCCTTGATGTGCACGAACGAGGTCGTACTTTCAATCGTTTTGCCAGCTTTGATGACAATGCTGTCTGTCGTACCACCAGCTTTATCCAGCGCGATCAGCGTAATTCCGCCACCCGCGTCAACGTTTTGGCTGACCGTCATCGGGCTAGCTGTTGTGATGACAACCGTACCGCCTGATGTAATCGCTGCACTGTTGGCACCGTCAAGCGTTGCTAATGTCATCGCACCTGTATTCGAGATATAGGTGCTACCCAGTGTTGCATTGCCTTGCAAGGTACCGACTTTGGTCGTCAGGTGCTTGCCGGCAGTACCGATGTCATCCGTAGCGAACAACTTGGTCCGACCGGATGTGATGTTACTACCGCTATCGGAACGGCCGTTGAAAATACTACCAGCCGATGCAATAAACGCAGTGTACGCGGTGGTACCAACTGCGTTGACGCCGGTACCGATTTCATTGATGAACAGATTACCCAGTACTTCGATGATGAAAGTGTCTTGCATGCTGACAGTAGTCAGCGTGCCTGAGGTACCGTTCAAATTACCGCTATTGGTATCAATGTCGATGTCATTACCGGAGCGACCGATAGAACCGTTCTGTGCTGTCAGTGAAATACTGCGCGCAAAAATATCAATGCCTGGGCGCGACGCGTCAACATCCGCGACGATGCCAGCATCAAGGATGGAACCGCTAGCACCCAAGGTCACGTCGCCGCCTGTCGAACGAATGACGTCGAGATTCAGGTCACCCAAGGTTTCCCACATAAAGATGTCACCGCCGGCAGTAGCGAGAAGTGTACCGGCTGCCGTCAAATCGGTTTCCAGCATATTGCCGCTGGCACCGATTGCACCCGAAGCGACCAGTTCGATGCGATTACCGGAGATTTTTGCGGTGTCGCTATTGAGACCATCGAGGATGGAACCCGATGTCGCTTCCAGATGGACTATGCCTGTCGTCGATTGCACACCCTCCAGCAGCATATTGCCGCTGATCTCGGTGATGTAGAGACTATTGAACGAACGTGCAGTCAAAGTGCCTGTGAGGTTGGTCAGTAGCGCTTTGGAAATCGAACCGATTGCGCCCTGTCCTGCTTCGACAATCAGATCGTTACCGATGACGTTGGCACTACCATCCACCGACGCATCGTTGACGACACCAAACTTGCTCTTGATTCGAATATCTTTGTTATTCGTGCTCACGACCTGATCGATATTCATCGCTTGCTGCAACTGACCAGAACCGAGATAAACCTCGTTACCTGCAGTAACTTTGACGCGACCAGTCGCATCGACATTTACATCGTCACGACGTTCGATAACGATAGCCGTCAAAGCCGGACGCAATGCGGCTGGATTCGTGACCTTCGGTGTGAAGATGGCTTCGACACCAGTTTCAGCAACGAGAGTAGTACCGGCGACCAACGTAATGGTCGATTCAGTCACGCTGGCAATCGTGTAATAGAGCGTGCTGCCAGTCGAATTTTTCGTGTTGCCGGAAACCTGGAACAACTCGCCCGCAGCAAAACCATCTGCCAGCCAGTCACCACCGTCAGTACGTGTGATCGTTGGTACGCCTGCATTCAACGCAAAGTTGATTGCTGCGGAAACCACATCAGAACGCGTTGGGTTGAGGGCGATCGGCGTCATCGTGACGACTTTGCCAGTTTCGTTAACCAGCGTTGCCCCTGAAGTCAGCGTAATGGTGCTGGTCAAGACGCCATTGACGGTCACATCTGTGATGCTCTTGATCTGATACGACTCACCTTTGTCGGTGGCATTACCCGTCGCGCCGGAAATCTGGATATGCATGCCCGCTGCCAGACCACTGGCAGACCAGCTGCTGCCGGTACGTGTGATGGTGTCGTTAGCCGTTCCATTGTCATGGAAATTGACCGTCGTGTTGACGATAGGATTACCGGCAAGGTAAGTCACGTCTATACGATCCGCTGCCGCAAACGCCAGTTTTTGTTCCGGCGTCAATACCAGTTGCGAACCATTGTTTGGCAAGATAATGGTGAGCGAAGTGTCATTGCTGCCGACGTTATTCGATGCATTGATCGTGACGTTTTTACCGATGATGTTCGGTGCTTCGATGTTGACCTGCGTATTGGCCGCAGCTTTCAACAAACCCGCACTCATCGTGTTCAGCAATTCTGCTTCTGTCCAGACTTTGATACTGGATTTCAGTTTATTCACTTCTGTCAAACCATCGCCCGATGTGATGTCGAAGCTATAAGCTGCGTTATACGTATTACCCACGCTGCCATAGCGAGCGTGAAGTTCCGCATATTCAGACGTCAGTTTATTTTCCAGCGTCGTAATCTGCGCTGCGCTATAACCCTGAACGTCGGTGTAATACGCCGACTGCGCCGCTGTCAGATGAACCTGGAAGCTTGCATCGTAGACCGCAGGATTCGCCTGCTGGCCACGATACGTCCAGTAAGTACGGTAATCCTGTTCCTTCGCGTTTTTATAGGCAAGAACCGTGTCGGATACTTTTTGCAAAGCACCGGTGCCTTCTGTCAAATTAAGGTCTTTCCAGACACCGCCCAGCAGTTCTTCGCGCGCGCGTTCATCGACTTCTTGCGACTTGTTGCCATCGATCAGCGATCCATCCTTGACTGTCAACACAATCGTCCCATTCGAAGAGCGCGATTCGATCAATTCGATACGCATATGATCCAGACCGCTGGTACCGCCCGCGGTGAAATCGCCTTCAGTCAGGTAAATGTTTTGCGCCGCCAATGCAATGATGGTATCTACCGCAGTACTGCCGGAATAAAGCGTCAAGGCTTGTGCCGCACTACCGATGCTGCCGTTCAGCGCATTCAGCGTGACGGAACCACCCGCCTGCGTTTGCACACCAACGCGACCGTCGGTATTTTTTGCAGCAAGTATCGAACCTTGCGCTGTTAATGTTACGGCCTGTCCTGCCCCGGCGCGAATTGCACCAACCGCCATGTCACCAACAACTTCATTGATCAGAACTTTGCCACCTGCAGTGACATTCAATGCAGGCAAGGATTCGACCTTGGCCCACTTCGATGTATCTGCGTAGTTGGTTGTCGCCAGATCGATCTTGGCCGCATCGCCGATGTATTTGTAGACCTGTCCAACTTCGCCGCCAGCTGCATAACCGGCGCCGATCAGAACCTTTTGACCAACAACGATTTTTGCCGAGTTCTCAGCGACGTAACTAGCGCTACTCGACGTCGTCAATTGCCATTTACTGGTATCCGAATAATTTTGCGTACCCAGATTGAGCGATGTGCTGCTGCCGATATATTTATAAACTTTGCCGGCAACACCGCCACCGTTATAGGTGGTGGATAACTTGATCTGCGTGCCGCTGGAAACGGATGTTGCGCCAGAGCTGGTTGTGAAATCGTAGGTTGGCGTCGCCGACAAATCGGTGTTCAAGCCATTGATCAGCGTGTTACTACCACTGACGGAATTGGTGCCGATACCGTTAGTCGCCGTCAGGTTAATGATTTGACCACCGACATAAGCGCTATCAACCAGATGGTCGATGCGATTGCCTGCTATCAGTGTCGTGGTCCCGGAGTCATTCGAAATCGCACCAGCCAGCAAAATGGAACCGCCCGATTTGACGGTGACATCGCTGCTGCTATCGCCGATGAAATTGATCTTGATGTCGTGATCAGCCTTGATCGAGAACGTGTGAATGTCAGTGAATTTGTTTTCCTGGACGAAAGTCGTCCATTGCGTTTCCTTGCCGTACCAGGTACTGGTGGTGTGCTGATTGGTCTGGTAGGTTTTGGTACCGGTATCCACACGGTTGTACGAATAATCGAAATCGTTACCTGTGCCCGTGTAGTAGTAAGCAGCGCCGCCTATCAATTTTGGCGCGCCCAGTGGCTCCGTGCTTTCCCATCTGATCGTGCTTGGATCGGCCGCAAATGCATCAATGCCCAGCCAGCTACTTTGGCCATAGGTAGCGGACTTGCGTTCCGCCGCTTCCTGCGCGATCGCCCAGCCGTAGCGCTGCCCATCTTGTACATCGTAAGTGCTGATGTTATCGACGACTGTTGATACAGGCGCTTGTCCTGCGATGCCTCTATCAACGGTGACCGTAACCTTGTCACCTGATTTTTCATACAAGGTAACGGTGAATGGTTGCGTGGTTACGCCATTAAGAACCACCGATTTGGAGCGATCAACGATCAACAGCTTGCCGCTGCCGCGTTCCGAAGTATCGATACGTTTGATTACCAGATCGTAAGTAGTCTGATTGTCGATAGACACATCGGCGTACCCGCCCAGCAGTTTGATTTCGCCAGTGCCGGTGTTGGTGACATGTGCATCGAGTTCAATGTAACCGCCGCTGACACGCAATTCATCGATTTCGATACGCTTGTCTGCAGTGTTCCAGAACACATTGAAGTCGCCGTTCGATGCGGTTTTCAACAGCACGCGACCCGTAGCATTGCTGGAAATTGCTTGAATCTCTGTGCGTGTTGCATTCGTGATCGTCAGCGTGTAGTTATCCTTGCCACTTTGGATCACGCCGTTCACGTTCAGATATTGCGCAGTAATGTGTATGCGATCTGCATATAAATTCACACCCGGCATCGACACTGTCGAGTACACCGGCGCGCCGTCTTTGTAACCAATCACGACGCCACTCGCAGGACCCGCCGCCTTGGCAGCAGCAATGGCAGCCAAAGCGGCTGCCGAAGTTGCATCACCTGCGACGCCATCTGTGCCGGCCATGATGGTATCGGTAACGGTTTTCCATGTTGCCAGTGCTTCACCGCCTACAGAATATGCAGTTACACCATCAATATAGACGTTGCCGCCGGTGACGATCGCCATGTTCTTGGCACGGACCTGTGCCGAAATCTGGATGTCGCCGCTACCGCCTTCAATCACCAGTGAAAGACTGCCGCCCAGATTGGTGATCGCACCCAACACTGTGATGTCTGGCGATGCAAAATTAACTCGTCCTGGAGCTGGCGTGTAAGTAGCGGGATTAAACTTGTTGGTGACTGAGATCAGCGGTGGATTTGCTGTCGCCGTTTGTGTAATCGAATTGAATGTCGCTGTCGTCGAAACACCTGTTACCGCTGTGTTGAGCGCCGTGATTTCAGTATTGCTGCTGGCTTGCACACCATTGATGAACAGGCCGCCATTACTTTCGGGAATCGTGATACCCATCAGCTTGATGAACGCCGGCGTGTTATTCACGATGATGACCGATGCATCACCTGGCGCATCGAATTTACCTGTACCTTTGACGACGTCGGCACGAATATCGATGATGCCGGCTTGGGCCCAGATTGGATCGACATACACAGTCGTGACGGATTTGTCGACCAATTGACCGCGATCGCCAAGCAAACCTTCTGCCGCCAGATCAGCCTTGATGCGCGCGATTTCGTTTGTGTAGAACGTGATCAAGGTTGTATTGCCAGAGAACTGATACGCAGCCAATTGCGATTGGGCGTTCTGCAATTCCTTGGCGAGACCGGTGAGCAACGGTTCCGTAACGACACGATAGGTAATACCGTCGCCCGTTACGACACCCACGATGCCGTAATCGACTGCAGTGGCAGGATTGGCGGTGCTGGTTGGATCCCAGTTCAATGTCAAGGTTTGAGTACGCGCAATACCCGTCGTCAACGTGCCATTGATGGTGACGATGCCATCGGCATTGCTGTCTAGCGAACCACCGAATGATTCTGAACCATTGATCGCATCAGCAATTGCACTCGCCCAGTTGACGGCTTTCGCACGGCTGGTCATATCGGCATAGCCGAGACGTTCCGCGTTCAGATTGATATCCCGTGCGCTGCGCACATTTGCACCTGCAGCGACGGTAATCGTATTGGTCTGGTACAGAATCGCTGTCGAATCAACGTCGTCGATCGGAATCGCGCTACCTGCAAAGGTATCGGTACGCGCAATCAATTTATATTGATCGCGATTGAAGGTGATGCTGGTGCCCGACGAAACATTCACATTGGCGTCTGCCTGCAACAAGGCATCGGCGCTGATGACGACTTCATTGACTGGTCGAATATCGGTGACGGTTTTAGCAACCGCAACCGTCGCGGCACCGTATGTTTCCGCATCGACGATGGTCGAAATAGTGCCTTGGCCTCTCGCCGTGATATCAATTACACCAACGGTTTTAACCGTCGCAGCATTTCCGATCAGAACGCGTGAGAACACGCCATCGGTACGAATGGTCGAGAATGCGCCGGCACCTGAAATTGCACCGCCAGTTTTCAATGTGACTTTGTCATAGGCAACGATGTCGTTCAATGCCGCCAGACGCATGTCACCTGCGGTTATCGCGTAACCACGTACTTGCAACAGTGAACGGTCACCGACCTTGACGATGGTGTCCAGCTTGATGACTGTTTCGCTGGTCGCACCTGCCGCTGACGCGATACCACCGGTCACCCCGGCGATATTGGCGGCAGATTGCTCGGCTTTCAATACGTGGCTGGTGGCGAGAATACTGACGTCTTTGGCATACACCTTGACATCGTTATTGAGCCCGGACGTAACCTTGGCATCGACGGTGTGACTGGATGTTGCACCGCTACCCGCCAGTGCGCCACCCGCAACCGTTCTAGTTGTGCTGTTGAAGGCGGCGGTATGATCAGCTGACATCGACAACTTGCCGGTGCCGTCCATGATGCCGATCGCTTTCCATTTCGCCGTATCGGCGAAATTGGCGGTTGCCAGATCGATGCTTGCAGTGGAACCGAGATATTGATAGCGTGTGCCGACATCGCCGTTGCCAATATGCTTAGCGCTGACATCGACCGTTTGACCATTGCTCACGGTGCGTATGCCGTTATCGGTGCTGTAATTGGGCGTCGACGAAATCAACAGGATAGGCAAGACATTATCCGCACCAAGCGTGATATTGCGCGTTGCAACGCCATCCTTGATCAGCGCACTGGTATCGCTGATGTTGGTGGTGTCGGCAGTCGCGCCGGCACCAGCCAAAACACCGCCGCTACCTGCGATCGTCAATGCAACATTGTTGTCGTAGCCGACTGCAGTAATCGCCAGACTCGCTCCGTCAAGCTTCACGCCTGTTCCCAGATAAGCCGATGTCAATGTGTTTGATTTTGCGTTGGATTGCGCAACACCTGCCGAGACCAAACCGAGGGAATAGCTGCTGGCATCAGCGGTCTGTTGCGATTTCGCGTTGGCAACAATTGTCGTCGCGCTGCGAATGACAAGTGTTGCATTGTCGGCCACGTATGCAGTGACTGCAGACAGACTACCTGTTTTACCGTTGATTGCGGTCGCCGAAGTAGACGCCACACCGACCAATGCACCGGCAGAACCAGTCGCTTTTGCCAAGGCGGAATCACCTTCCGATGGCAATACCTGCTCGGCACTGACATTCAATGAACCTGTCGTGAGTATTCCACCCACATAAGCATTCACCGTTGGCGTAGTGGTCGCAGTTGCTTGCGACACACCAACAGCAAAACCACCCGCAGCAACGCCAAATGCATTTGCTTCTGCACGCGGTTTGACGGTGGCAGAAACCTTGATCGTTTGCGTCGTCGTAATCGCTAGGCCACTGGCAGCACCGATATATGCTTCGACAACCGGTGATACCAGAGCCGTGGCTACCGAACCGCTACCGGCAATGATGCCGCCTGCGACTGCATAGCTTTCTGCTTTGGCAGAATCTGTCCCATACGCGGTGATATTCAAATTGGTAGCGGTCGTAACCGTGCCGTTGACATATGCACGCACGGAGCCGTTGGCCGTTGCACTGGCCATGCTGGTACCAACCGCAACCATGCCGCCAGCAGCGCCTATGGTTTTGGTATTGGATGAATTGAGTGAACTTGCGCCGACAGTGATATCAGCCTTGGCACTCAAGACCGCACCAGCACCGGCATAGGAAGACACATTCGGATTAACAACGGAAGTTGCGCTGGCACCCGCGCCAGCGCCACCAATAGCACCTGCCACAGCAGTAGCATAGGCCAGCGTCGTGACTGAATCGTCAGAGGATGCATTCAAACTGATGCCGCCATACGTCGAAGTCACATTGGCGTTATCGATATAGGCGCTGATACCACTCGTTACTGTATTGCTGGTCAGTGAAGTACCGATTGAGCCACCAACCAAACCAGCAGCGACACTTGCCGAACCGACATGCGAAGTCAGGCGTGCCGTTTCGGTTGCGCTCAGTGTGATGCCATTGACCGCCGTCGTGGTGCTCTTGACCGATGCGCTGGTACCAGTGATGAATGCTGAAATCGTATTGTTGATGGTGTTTTGCGAGTCCGCACCGGCACCAGAGAATGCCCAGCCGATAGGAGCGGCACTAACGGCAACTGAAGCCGCGATAGATTTGGCACTAATGGTGGGAGTTGAACTTGCAGTCAGCGACAGAGTGCCGGCCGAGGTCAGTGTTGTTGCATCGCTGTACGAACGAACCGTATTGGTAACCGTATTTTTTGCCAGTGCAGCACCGACTGCAACTGTACCTGCACCGACACCACCGGCGATCGCCACGGATGCCGCGACCGTATCGGCATCAATGGTTGCAGTATCGATGGCACTTAGTGAAATGTTTCCACTGGTTTCGGTCGTAACATTAGCCGCATCGAAATACGATTCGATTTTGTTCGTGATCGTGCTGATCGAGCTACCGCCTGCGCCTGCCGCAGACGCTGCTGCAGCACCGCCTGACAATGCCACTGCACCGCCAAGTGAAGTCGCATTGATAGTCGAATTTTCGCTTGCGCTCAAACTTATATTGCCGCCAGTTGCTTTGACCGTCGATGACTTGATGTAAGCCTGAACTGTGTTGGTAATCGTATTTTTAGCCGTAGCTGCACCGACTGCACCAGCTGCACCGACTGCGCCGCCACCCACTGCACCTGCCATACCACCAGCATTTGCAATGACAGACGCTACGTCAGTTGCGGTCAAGCTGATATCGCCGCCAGCGGTTACGCCTTTGCTTGCATCCGTGGTCGTATCGTTGATGTAAGCCTGGACTGTATTGGTAATTGTGTTGCTTGAGTCAGCACCAGCGCCTGCCACACCTACACCGACAGCGCCGCCGCCAACGGCAACCGCACCGCCTACTGCATACGATTTGATCGTCGCACTTTCGTTTGCTGAAAGACTGAGCGCACGTCCCGCGGTGACCTTGGCCGAATCGATGTATGCCTTGACCGTGTTGGTGATCTTGTTTTCCGAGAATGCCACACCGAGTGCAGCACCGACACCAACTGTGCCGCCGCCGACTGCGAGACTCAAGCCACCTGCATCCGCTGTAATGCTTGAAGTATCACTGGCTTCCATGCTGATCGCGCCAAGCGCGCCCGTACCCGTCGTTGTCGTGACTTTCGCGCCATTTTGAATCGATGCCGTTACGGTGTTGCCTATTGTGTTGCCGGAACCGGCACCTGCCGCGCCGACACCGACACCTGCACCACCGCCACCGCCAACTGCCGTTGCACCGCCTATCGACATCGCCTTGATCGTCGAGTTGGAAAGCGCACTCAACTTCAGATTATTGCCGTTGACATTGACGACGGAATTGTCGATGTAGGCTTGAACGGTATTGTTGATTTCATTGGTCGCCGCCGAGATACCGACTGCCACGCCTACACCAGCGCCGCCACCTGCGCCGACTGCAATACCGATACCGCCACCATTCGCAGTGACTTTCGATGTATCGCTTGCGCTCAAGGTCATCGCACCGCCTGCAGATACCGTTTTCTTCTTGTTGACGTCGGTATCGCTGTCGTTGCTGTCTTTGATGTAAGCCGAGATCGTGTTGTCGATATCGTTGTCCGAACCAGCACCTGCTGCTGCAACACCTACCCCTGCACCACCACCTGCACCGACTGCGACCGAACCGCCGATCGAAATTGCGTTGACGGTTGCATTTGACAATGCCGTCAGATCGAGAGCACCTGCCGAAGTTACTTTTGCAGTATCGATTGCTGCCGTGATCGTGTTGCCGATTTTGTTATCTGCCACGGCAACACCGAGCGATACACCGACGCCTGCACCGCCGCCACCGCCAACCGCGATACCGAGTCCACCAGCATTGGCTGTGATGATCGATTCATCTTTTGCACTTAAAGCGATCTTGCCGCTGGTAACAGTCGAAACCACTGCGCTGTTACGGATTGCCGCCGTCACGATATTTCCTATCGTATTGCCTGAACCGGCACCTGCCGCGCTCGCGCCGACACCCGCGCCGCCACCGCCGCCAACACCAAGCGAACCACCGATGGACAAGGCTTCTATCGTTGCGCTCGATGTCGCGCTCAAGGTCAAATTATCGGTCGTTACCATGACGATGGAATTGTCGATATACGACTGAACCGTGTTGTTGATTGCATTGGTTGCTGCCGATACGCCGACCGCAACACCCACGCCAGCACCGCCGCCACCCGTCAACGCAATCGCTACACCACCGCCATTGGCAACGATGTGCGAAGTATCGCTGGCCGTCAGACTCATCGCGCCTTGCGAAGTGACGGACTTGGTGCCATTGCTGGCAGAGATGGTTGCCGAAATCGTGTTATCGATATCGTTGTCTGAACCCGCACCCGCACCTGCTACACCAACACCGCCACCGCCACCGCCACCTGCAGCCACTGCGCCACCGATGGAGAGCGCTTTGATCGTCGAGGTCGAGGTAGCCGACAGCGTCAATGTGCCGGCCGACGTCACGGTCGAGTTATCGATCATGGCTTTGATTTCATTGCCAATCTTGTTGTTTGCTGCCGCCACACCCATGGAGACACCGACACCACCGCCACCGCCGCCGGCGATTGCGATACCGACACCACCTGCATTCGCCGTAATATCAGACGAATCGCTGGCCGTCAGCGCTATCGCGCCACTGGTCACAGTTTTTACATCGCTGCTGTTTTGAATTCTTGCGCGCGCCTTGTTGGTCACCGTATTGCCGGAACCTGCACCGGCGAGGCCCACACCAACACCACCGCCGCCACCGCCAGAACCGGCGATCGCGCCGCCGATAGTCAGGGCTGCGATCGAAGCGGTTTCGCTTGCCGTCAGCGAAATATCGCTGGACGTTGCCTTGACTGTAGAACCGTCTATGTATGCATCAACTGTATTGGTGATCTGGTTGGTCGCTGCCGAGATGCCGATCGCTACGCCTGCACCGCCACCGCCGCCGCCCTGGATCGCGACGCCGACACCGCCGGCATCAGCCGTGATGGATGAATCATCGCTTGCCGTCAGCGTGATACCGCCAGTTGCACGCAAACCTTTTTCGACACCGTTGGTACCGGTCGTCGTAAGGCTGTTGCTGACATAGGCCGCGACTGTATTTTTGATTGTGTTGTTGGAACCTGCGCCAGCTGCTGCAACTGCTGCACCGCCACCGCCACCTGCGGCTACTGCGACTGCGCCACCGATACTCAGTGATTCAATCACCGAAGTTTGGCTAGCAGACAAGAACACTGCGCCCGCCGCGCTCACCAGTGAATTATCGACATACGCCTTGACGTTGTTTTCAATATTGTTGTCCGCAGCAGCAACACCGAGCGAGACGCCTGCGCCGCCACCGCCGCCAGCAGAAATACCGATGCCCAGGCCGCCGGCATTAGCCGTGATGTGGGACGTATCGGACGCCAGTAATTTGATAGCGCCGCTGGTGCTTGTCGTCACTGTGCTGCCGTTAGTGATAGACACCAAGGCGCTGTTCTTGATTTTATTACCGGAACCCGCACCAGCCAAACCAACGCCCGCTCCACCGCCACCACCACCGGAAACGCCAACCGCGCCGCCAACTGTCAATGCTTGAATCGTTGCGTTTTCAGTTGCAGTCAGGATGATGTCGTTACCAGTGACGGATACGTCTGCACTGTGGATATACGCTTCTGTCGTGTCAGCGATATCGTTGGTCGCCATCGAGATACCGACCGAACCGCCAGCACCGCCACCACCGAAAGAACCAGAGAACGCGAGTGCACCAGCACCCGCCTTGATGTTCGCTTCATCGGTTGCTGTAATTGTCAGCGGACCGGCAGCCGTGATGCCTTTGCCGTTTGCGGTCAGGCTGTTTTTGATGAAACTGGAAATCGTGTTTTTAACTTTATTTCCTGAACCAGCACCGGCACCCGAGCCAGCAAAACCACCGCCACCGGTACTGGCCGCGACTGCTACGCCGATCGTCAATGCTTCAATCGTCGCCTGTTCATTTGCGCTCAGTGCGATGCCGCCACCGGAGTTAATCTTGCCGTTCTCGACATAGCCACGCACTGTATTTTCGATGACGTTGGACGCGACCGAAACACCAGCCGCGATGCCCGCACCGCCTTCTTTTGCAATGGCGATACCGATGCCGCCAGCCAGTACACGGATTTCGGATGTATCTGTGGCGTGGATCGCAACGCTGTCTGCCAGCGTGCCGGTAGTCGCGATTGCTGCAACGTTATAAACAAACGCTTCGCTAGTATTGCGAATACGGTTGATCGAAATTGCGCCGCCCAATGCAAACGTGCCGGCTGCCGCACCAGCAACGGTGATGTTATTGATGACACCGTTGTAGCTTGAACCGATTTCCAGCGAGCCTGCAGTGATGCTACCGAGGACGTCTTCAATCGATGCGCGCACTACATTGTTATTTGTCGTGGCTGGATGATTTGGATCTCCACCCAGATAGTTGTAGGCAACCGATGCGCCTATCGCACCCGAAGCACCGGACGCGCCTATACCGGAAATAGCAATCGCGCCAGCCAGTGAACTGATAGTCGAATTGTCGGATGCCAACACGCTCAATTTGCTGCCAGCCTTGATTGTTTGTGTAGCGCCGATATTAGAAATTTTTGCGATGACGCTATTACGTACCCAGTTCAATGCAACCGAACCTGCACCGGCAATGGTGTCTGAACCGCCGCCGCTAACAGCCATGGCTGCGATTTGCACATCGAGGCCGATCGGCAGCGAACTTGGTTTGGCAAACGTCGCGTCTACCAGAATATTGCCAGTGTGGGCTTCGACCGATGCGTTGTCGATCAATGCGGTGACGCTGTCTTGAATGCTGTTGACTGCGAATGCAAAACCGACACCGAACTTGCCGCCGATTGCTGCGGAAATATTGCCTGCCAATGTGGCGATCGACGCGGTGTCTTTTGCGGTGACAGAAATATCATTCGATGCGTATACATCTGACGCTACGCCAGCAGTGCCACCTTGAATGCTTGCGGCAACTGTGTTCTTGATGAAGTTGATCGCGAACGAGCCACCAATTGCATTGCCGCCGCCAGTCGCTGCGGCGCCGCCGATCACGACGTTGATGATGCGTGCAGATTCTTCGGCGCTAACGACGATGTCACCTGCCGTTGCCGTTACTTTGGCGCCCGCGATTTGTGCAGTTACCTGATTCTTGATGTCATTGACGCCGACCGATGCATTGACTGCGCTGCTCTTGCCAAGCGCGATGCCGAGTGAACCAGTGCCAGTGCTGACTTGTGAAATATCACGTGCCATCACCGTAATGTCGCCACTGCCTGCTTTCACTTCACGCGCGACACCTGCAATGCTGCCGGTGTTTGAAATATATGCGGACACATTCATGCGCACGAAGTTGAGCGATACCGCACCTGCTCCAGCAGTGTTTTGGCCGCCTGCACCAGCAACCGTGACACTGGTAAGTTGTGCGCCAATAGTCGATGGCAATGCAATCGCCGTACCGGCTGCATTGACTTGGCTTTTCTTGACCACAAAGCTGTGATCAGTACCGCTACCTTTGGAGGTCAGCGTGATCGCTTTGGCATCGGTGGCGGTTGCATCGGCATAGCTTGTAGCCAAACGCACGTGCGTCGCATCGACCTTGATGATGTAATAGGTTTCGCCATCGATGAGGCCACCGATCGCGCTGTTCGCAGTAACGCCTTTGCGATAAACAAATGCGTCGCCGGTATTCAAGCCATGCGCTGCAGCGAAGGAAACCGTATCGCCAAAGTTTGTGGAAACTTTCACTGCCGACGACGTGAACACTGTCGCAACCGGTGCTGTGACCGTTGCCAGAACCTGCGTCAAAACGTGTGCGGTACCCGTGCCTTTGCCAGTCAGATCAACCGCAACACCTGCAGTAGCGTTAGCTTTGGTAGTAGCTAGTTTGATCGTGTCGGCATCGACGACGATTACATAATAAGAATTGCTGCCCGCAACCAAACCAGCGATGTCGGTGCCCGTGCCGTGGCTATATTGAACTGCATCGCCCGTGGCGAAACCATGCGCAGTCGAAGTGATCTTGTCGGTAGCAGTATCGACAGCGGATGTTGGATTGATGGTTTGGACAATAGGTGCGGCTGCAGTAGCAACGAATTTGATGATGCTATGGCTGCTGCCTGTGCCCGTGCCGGTCAACGCAATCGCTTTATTATTCAGCGCATTGTCTTGCGAACTTGCAAGCTTCACGGTGTTTGCATCAACCACGATCACGTAATACTTAGTGCCGCCTACCAGGCCCGTAACATCGGTGCCCGTGCCATGACTATAAACAACAGTGTCGCCGGTTTGATAGCCGTGCGGTGCTGTAAAGGTGATCGTGCCATCTGTCGTGGTGACGACTGTAGACGGATTGATGGATTTAATGCCACCCAGCAGTGGGCTGGATTCCAGCGTTTTGTTTGGATCATCGAAACCTGCAAGTATCGAGACCGAACCATCAGCTGCTACAGCAGAGCCATCAATGAACGCAGTGACACCTGCAGCCGTTGCGGTATCGCTGCCAGTAACCGTTACTGATTTTGAACCGTTGGCATCACTGCCAGCCGGTGCATCTGCAATAGAGATCAGATTAGGGTCAGCAATGCTGCCCGGCGAACCGACAAAGTTATACGACAACACGGCACCGATCGCAGAACCATTCGTCGAAACACCGACTGCGAGAGATGCTGAATACAAGGCCGCCGCTTCGCTGGCGATCACTGTAACGTCGCCTTTTGCGATAATTTTTGAACCGTTATTAATATGTGCATCGATCTGATTCGCGATCGAATTGATCATCAGCGAACCTGCGCCGCTGGTGCCTTGGCCGCCGCCGCCGGTAGCACCGATGCCTACCAACAGCGCATTCGATTTTGCCGTAACGCTGACTGAGCCAGCCGAACTATTAGCCGTGGAATTGTTGATGTAAGCAGTAATGCCATTACTGACGCGATTCCAGCCGATGGCCACGCCAACCCCTTTTTCCGTGGTCGAGATACCGACTGCACCAGCCAGCGAAACCAGCGTGGATTTATCTTGTGCAGTAACCGCGATTGCGCCTGCTGTATAAATTTCCGAATTCTTGACGTGTGCATCGATGCTATCAACGATCGTGTTGATGCCGATCGAACCGGCAACCGACGATTTTTCTGAGCCGGCACCACCGATGGCGAAGGACATGATGGTCGCTTCTTCACTGGCTGTGACTTTGGCATCTGTCGTTGCGTACAGGATCGAATCTTCGATCGCCGCAGTCACATCATTACCGATAATATTGACACCAGCAGCAATACCGAAAGCCTTGCTGCGGCCTAGCGCAAACCCACCGGAGAATGCGTAGATCGCGGAAGCATCTGCTGCGCTGACAGTGATCTCGCCGCTCGAACCAGTCAATGAACTACTGTTGAGAATTTTTGCATAGGCAGAGTTATCGACGATATTGACCGACACCGTGCCACCAACTGCAGTACCAACCGCACCGCCACCGCCAGTAGCAATACCGAGCGAGGCAGAGACACTGACGATCATCGCATCGGAATCTGCTGTCACGCGATAGCCGCCCGACTTGGTCAGATTTGCATGATCAACCGTAGAGGAAATATCGTTAGTCAGGACGTTCACGCCCAGACTGACGCCATAACCACCTTTGCCGCCGAATGCAGCAGCGCCAGCAACACTAATGATGTTGTTATCGTCGTGTGCGTCGACCGAAGTCAAACCCAGCACCGAGCCGCCAACGTGACCGAACTTGGAATTTGTTTTGTTATCAGTGACATTGACGCCAACCGAACCGGCGATCGCTTTGCCGCCCGATCCAGAAGCACCGCCTACACCGGCTGCCAGCGCAACGATCCAACCGGTACGAGCTGCTTCTATGCTGACCGTATTAGCAGTCAGAGTAGTAACGTAATCTAGGAAAGCTTCGTTGTAACCGCCAAAGAAATTGAAGCCGAACGCGCCAGCCATCGCTTTCGCATCTTTGCCCGGGGTCGAAGGCTTGGCCACCGACGCTGCGCCGGCCAGCGATGCAACGATCGTATTATCGAGCGAATCAATCTTCAGGTCGTCAACCGTCAAGATACCCAGACGATGCACATAAGCACGCGTGTTGTCGTACACGATGTTGACAGTAACAGCGCCAGAATCGGCGGAGCTACCTTTGGATTCAGCAGGTTCCTTGGTCGCTTCTTTGACTTCGGCTGGCGCTTTATTCATCTCCGCCAGCACCGCCTTCATCTTGTCTTGCCAGCTGGTCAGATCAGCCTGACTTTGTGCAGAACCGTCGGCACCTTGCGTACCGCCGGTGCCTGGATTGGAAGCTGGTGGTGTTGCGGCTGGAGGATTGGTTGGATTGCTGGCTGCCTTTGCACCGGCAATTGCCATACTGGCGACCACGCCGGTATTTTTGGCATTGACGCTGACATCGCCGTTAGCAACGAACGAACCTGTGCCCGCGACGTTATCGCCGAGCAAACTACCGATGACAGCCTGGGTATTGCGCTGAACTACGTTGACGCTAAACGAGACACCCGTACCACTGCTTTCACCTGATGCGACTGCACCTGCGACAGCAAATACATAAGAACGGTCAAGTGCGCTAACGTACGCAACGGCATCCGGCGAAGCCGCCATGCCGAGCTTGTGATTACCAAGCGTGATGAATGCATCGTTACCGACTTGTGCCAACGTGTCGTTGAGAACCGCGTTTGCAATACCAACGCCGTTCGCACCCGATGCGCCGCCTTTGGAACCAGAACCACCCAGTAATGCTGTCACCACGTCATTTTGCGCAGTGACAGCAAGGCTGTCGCCGTACAGACGCACTCCGTCTTCCACCACTGCTTTAACGGCGTTATCAAATACGTACACACCAAATGCTGCACCGACACCGCTACCGCCGGACGTCGGCGACAAGCCGCCACCCGGCTTCGAGATACTGTTCTTGAGCGACCATTCTTTTTCAGTCGAACCGTTGATGCCCAGCGTTTTAAGGTTCCCGACCAGATTGATCATATGTTGAACGCTTTGCGCGTTGACTTTCACATCCTGCAAACCACCTCGGAAGTTATCAAGATTGGTGATGCCATTCGCATCCTGATTGATCTGCGCGCCGTTCTTGATACTGGCTGACGCATCATGGTTCAGCACCATCGCAGTGAACGAACCGGCTTTAGTCGCAACTTGCCCCGTAGCCGTGGAGTTGCTCCACGAATCGACCAAATTGTCGTCCAAACCAAGATTGTCGTTGAGATAACCGGTGAGATTGGTAACGAAGTTTGTCGCTACCGATTTGGCTGGCGAACCAACGTCTTCCCATAACGCGTTATCGGTAAAATCCGTCGTACTCAAATCGACAGGCAAGCCAGGAACCAGCACACCGCGATACTTGTACCAGCTACCGACATCACCACCAGCGGCATGTCCAGTTGCGACTTCAACTGTGTCGCCGTTAGCGACCTCGGTCGGGCCGTCCGTACTTTTATGATCAGGCGTCATTGCGCCTGTAGCGAAGGGCTGCTCAAGATTTTTCCCCCACGCTGTATCAGGATCGATCTGATTGAGGGTCTTGGCATCAACCGTCAACGTGCCCATCGCGTCTACTTTTGCATTGCCATTGATGTCAGCATGCGCAATATTGTTATAGACACCAACTGAAATGGCGATTGCCACGCCATTTTGAGCAACGGAGCCTTTGGTCTCATCCTTGGTCGCTTCATTCTCGACTGCGCTGGAGGACGTAATGTCTGGACGGCTTTCTACTTTTGCCAGAACAGAGATCGTGCCGTTTGCTTCAACATCGGAAGCATTCACTGTGACGCCATCACCTATGCGCGCAATCGCTTCATTAGTGTCGATTGCGACTGCGACCGATGCGCCTACATCCCACTTATTGGTGGAAGGTGTTTCCTTGAATAATCCACCAATCAGTGGAATGCCGGTTGCCTTGGCTTTGGCTTTGGTCTTCGCAGCATCCAGTGCCCCTTTTTGCAGGCCCATCTTCTCAGCCGCCGAAGTACCTAGGCTGCCCGCTTTCGAATAAAGCGATTTTTCAGCATCGTCCAACAAACTGCCGGTGGAATCGATACCGACGTTGGCAGATGCCCTGACGCCGCTCACTGCGCCCGGAATCATCTTGAATAATTGCCCTTGCGGAACGTCTGCCTGTTTGGTGGAAGCAGAGACCGTGATGTTCAGCCCCGCATCGGCCTTGCCATCCAGATAAGCGTGCGTTTTGCCGTTTTCCACACCAACCACGAATGCCATGGCGAGCTTGCCGTCTTTCGGCGAATTACCTTCGCCTAGAGTACGCGTGCGATCTATCGTTTCGGCATTAATATAAATGCTGCCGCCGCTGGTCAAGCTGGAGGTGTTTGTTGCGTGTGCGGTCGATTCCGAGTTAACGATACTGATCGCGATCGCAATACTGGCGGCTGCGATTGAGCTCGGACGGGAGACGACATTGATTGTGTTATCGGCATTCGATTGCAATGTGATTGAACCGGTCGCATTGATCGTACCGTCCACAGTTACCGTTGCAGTCGTGTTGACGATACCGACCGCGACGCCAAGTCCAAAGCCTTTTGGGTTCGGTGCGGAAATGGCTTTTGCCGTGGCCAGCGCGACAAAGTTACCTTTTGCAGTAATGACACTCGTACTGTCGATACTGATCGTCGCACGCGAAGTGGAAATGGCGACGCCGGCGATCAACGCCAGGCTTTCCATACCAGCCAATGCGCCTTGCGCGGCACTCGTCAGCTTGCCGCCTATACCCGAATCACCGTATGAAATATCGTACCGTTGCGCCGCCGCAGTGGCTGTGATGGTGACATTGCCACCAGTGATATTCGCGCCAACTAAGGTAACCGTGGCTTCGTTGAAATCGAGATTGGCAAAACCCTGGCCAGAGAAGTCTTTTAGTGTGTCTTCGGCCGTAATGGTGATGGCACCATTGGTTCCGGTACCGGTACTGACAGCGGTCAATGTGCCAGTCAAATTGATATGCGCCGCATTAATCGAAATGCTGCCGGCGTTGGTCAAGCTGTTGGTGTTGATCGTCCAACCATTCAGATTGAAAGTGTCATATTCGAATGACAGACTCGCACCACCAGAAATAATGTTCTCGGTAATATTACCGGCACCGCCTGTGAAGACAACCTGGGTAGTACTCGCACCGGTCAGTTGCAACCAGTTCAAATCAGCAGCTGTAATATCACCAGCACCCAGGATATAGACCTTGTCCGCACCAGCTGTCGTATCTACTGTGACTTTATCGGTACCGGTCAGACCTGCGACATCTATATAGAAGACGTCGTTGCCAGTACCGCCAGTCAGAATATCCTTACCGCCATTGCTGTAGAACGTAACGCCGCCTGAGAAACCAGCTGCATTAATAGTATCGACCTTGGTTCCGCCTTTGAGGATGGCTTTCTGGATAAAGCTGATTGTATCGTCGCCTTCACCGACCACTTTGAACGAACTGTTGGTCAAAGTCATCGTGTTGCCGGTCGCACCAGACGCACGCTCTTCGATTAATGTATTGACGCCGCCGCCGCCGTTGATCGTGTCTGCACCGGCACCGCCGGTCAGGAAATCGTTGCCCGAGCTACCGGTCAAAACGTCGTTGCCCGCGCCACCGTCCAAGGTCACATAGCCAGCTGTAATCAAGGCGCTTGTATACGTCGCACCCGCTTGGGTACCAGCGAGCAAGCCAAGATCAGTTGCAGCAGTCGATGCGCCAGAATTATTCACATCCACCAAGCCACCGGTGGTGGCGCTTGAAGTGATAACAATTTTGTCGCCTGTCGCGTTCAAGCTTGCCGTCAGCGTTGCATCGGCTGCATGGATGGCGTCGAACAGATCCTGCACGGTTTCTGCTGCTTTCAAATCGACAACGATCCACGCACCAGCACGATTACGAATAGTAATGGCAAGCGTGTTATCGGCTGCACTGGCACCGTTGCCGTTATTCAGGAAAGACAAAGGCGTATCCAGCGAAATGCCGGTGAAGGTCGCTGCGGTAATGGTGTTGTTTCCGATGCCGCCGGTCAGGGTTGCGCGTTCGATGCCATCGACCGTGCTGATAACACCACCGATGGTCAGCGAGGTATTCGTCAAGGCCATGTTGGCATCGCGGATTTCCACGATGGTATCGATGCCTTTGCCGCCGATGTAATGATTCAAGCCAGCGTTGCCGGTGAGCGTATCGTCGCCTATGCCGCCATCCAGCGTGTCATTGCCCGCGCCGCCGATCAAGATGTCGTCGCCATAACCGCCATACATTTCGACGTCGCCGGTGAACGCGGAAGCATCCATCAAGTTGTTGCTGATGCCGCCAGACAGTTTGGCGCGCGTGATGTTAGTCAAGCTCGAACGCTTGACTTCACCGAGCGTAGTTTGGGTGACGCCGATCGCACCGCTGCCGACTAAGGCTGGCGAAACCAGCAAGGCCGCGACGTTCATGCCAGCCAGATTGTTGGTGAAGGAGACAGTCCAGCCAGATGCCGTGGCACTAACTTCCACATCGCTATCTCCGATATTGGCGAGGCTGATCAATGCGCCGCGCACTTCTTCGGCAGTGGCATTCCATGCGATGTTCTTGGTGGTTTGTCCGTCAAAGGTCAACGTGAATGTGCCACCGGTAATCGTACCGGTACGGGTAATTGTTTGTACTGAAGAAGAGCCCTGACTCATGTCGAGCGTAGTATTGGTCAGAACAAAGCGCACATCGGCTGCCTCGACCAGCGTATTGATACCGCCGACCCCGCCGTCAATGACATCGACGCCACCACCACCGGTGACTGTGTCGTCGCCTGCACCGCCAGTGATCGTATCGTTACCGAAACCACCTATCAAAAAGTTGGCATATTGACCGCCGGTAATCGTGTCGTTACCAAAACCGCCATCCAGCGTGACGGTGATTTGTGAAGCGGCCGCAACTGCTGACGCATCCATAATGTTGGCACTATCGCCGCCAGTAATCGAAATCTTGCTAATGCCGCTGAAGGTATCCGTCGTGGTAGTACTGCCAACCGTTGTCGCTAACGTACCAGTGTGCAAAGTGGTCGCAGTAACGACAAAGTTTGCGTCGGATGCTTCGACCAGCGTATCGACACCGCCACCACCGACGATGATGTCGGCGCCGGCGCCACCGGTTAGCAAGTTGTCCAGCGTATCGCCGGTCAAGGTGTCTGCATAAGCCGAACCGACGATGTTATTGAAATTGCTGATTGCAGAAAAACCGGTTGCAGTGCCTGTAGACAAATCAACATTTACGCCAGCGGCGTATGCGGAATAATTGATCGTGTCAGCTGCGGTGCCACCAGTCAGAGTCTGGAATTTTTCAAACGCAGTGCCATTCACAGAACCTGCTGCAACACCTGTAATTGCCCAGGTATTCGCCTTGTTCGCGCCAACCAGCGTGTTGTTACCGGCGGAAGAACCAATGACTCTATCGATGCTGGCAAAGCTCATCAGGTTATTGACTTTCAACGTCTGCATGTTGACGTTAATATCCAATGGAACCAGAGAAAAATCGAGCGTGGTGGTGCCATCAAGCGTACCGGTTACGGTACCGGTTAATGCGCCGATAAAGATGAAGTTGTTCTGGCCGAGACCACCGAGAATATTTTCAATTCCTTCGGCATGCAAAGTACTAACGGTAGCCGGTAATGCAGCGAATGCAGAAGCGCTAGTATTCGTCGGCAACAGCGCGCCCCAAACATCAACGCTGCCATCGAGATTGATACGGAATGTCAGGTCGCTTGTGACGAGCGAAAAATCCAGAGTGTCTTTGAAGATCGCATCGGCTGCCTCAACAACGGTGTCATGACCCCAGTTGTCTGAGAATTGATAAGTGTCATTACCCGTTTTGCCCGACATTAAATCATCGTTCAAGGTGCCGACCAAGACGTCATCGGTCAACTCGGCACCACTCAACACATCCAGTGTGTAAGCGTAAGCATCTATCGTATAAGTCGTTGCTTCAATGTGACCCGTTGCATACTCGAGTGCCCAATTGCCGCCAAGCTCCGTGCTGCCTGTAGCGTCAGTTGACGCAGCAACATCAGCACCAGTCAGACGCGCCAGACTTTGTACAAAATTGACACCGTAATTTCCTTGTGCCACGTCGCAGCCATACAGCACGATATCGCCACCCGGACGCAACGCATCGCCCCACGCACCAATGCTGGATTGGTATTGTTCGAGATTACTGCCATCGAGTTCGGCACTACCAAGATTCAGCGTGCCGCTACTACCATGCGACAGAATTTGCACCGCATCGAGATCTTTGTAGGCACCAAGGACAGAGCTGATTTGATCCACACCGCTGAACCGTGAATCGAGCACGATAATATCGGTGTCGCCGCGATGAATCACCTGTAGTTGCGCACCCAGCGATGGCGAATCTGGAGACGGATTTTGGCTATCGGCATCCGGATTGGGGCTGTCGTTTTCGCCTTCTGGCATTGCGTTCAGCAAGCCATCCAGCAAGTTACCTACGTGTGGAATCGATGAATCAACAATCACAACCTGGCTTGCTGCAGGACGCGATTCCATGTACTTGGCGAAATCCGACAACGCGATTTGCGTACCCGGCAGCGCGTTTGCAACATCGGCATTTGCAAGTGCGGCAGTGGTGTCTGCAGAAGTCAAAGATGGTGTCGTGCTACCGAGAACAGGATTCGTCAGTGACGAATCGGCTGGCGGCGCATCGGCTGGCAAAGTCAGTTTGATTTGGCCTGGCTCATTGATCAGCAATGGCGCTTCGAGAACCGCTTGCGGCACTGGCGGCGGCGGAATAACCAATTCTGCAGAAAGCAAAAAACGCTGTTCGAGGGCTTCGAACAGCGTTTTGCGACGAGTACTAGGTCTGGGGGCACCTGAGCGCCGCATTGATTTCGCGATACGTCCGCCTAGTGAAGCCAGTTTTTTCGAAGCCATGATAGTTCCAGTATGTTCTGTACTCTTTGCTGCATTGCAGACCGTTATTTACGCAGACGCCGATCGTCTGCGCACGGTCCGAAACAACTTATTGCATCGCTCTGCTGATAGTCAAAAGATCTTCTTCACTCAAGGTTCCGGCAGCCTGCTTCAGCTTCAAGGTATTGAGTTGATAGTCATATCGTGATTGTGCAAAGTCACGACGAGCTGCATACAGGTCACGTTCGGCATCCAATACGCCGAGCAGAGTTGACAAACCTGCCTTGTAGCCCTCCTCTTTTAATTCGCGCGCACCTTCCAGGGCCTCTACCGATTTATCAAGTGCACGCACACGCGCTGCGCCGCTGACGACACCTTTATAAGCTGCGCGCGCTTGACGCTCGACCTGACGACGATCACGTTCCAGATCATGCAAGGCTGTCTCGTAATGTTTGCCTGCCTGTCCGGTTTGGGCGCTGGTTGCACCGCCTTCATAAATCGGAATGTTGATGCGGAACATCACATCATTTTGATTGACGTTGCTGCCGCCACCAAACAAACTGCCGCCAGTCTCGCGCTGACTGCGCGAAATAGACAAATCTGCGGTTGGGTAATAGCCGGCTTTTTTCTTGTCTATTTCTTGACGGGCCACATCCACCGCCTGCAAGCGCGCTTCCAGCAACAGATTCTTTTCCAGCGATGCGCGAACCCATTCGTCGGCATTCTGCGGATCAGGCGTGAGCAACGGAATTGCTTTTGGCAGCGGTACCAGCGACGTTGCAACGATGCCCGTCAATTCGCGCAATGCCTGAATCTTGTCGGCCAGATCATTTTCTGCAGCGATCACATCCGACTCCTTCAAGGCATTACGCGCTTCCGCGTCGTAAAGATTGACCTTGATCGCCTGACCGCTTTTATACTTGGTGTCAGCCAGAAATAACTGACGCTTGATGGATTCGTTTTCGCTGCGGGCGAATGCAAGCGCATCTTCGGCTGCCAGCACGGCCATGTAAGCAGTCGCTGTGCGCACAATCAAATCCTGCTCCGCCGCTGCATAGGCTGCTGCCGCCTGCTTCTCGGTAGCCTTGGATTGCTTCCAGTTGCGCCATGAAGCCAGACGGAAAATGGGTTGCGAAATGGACAGCGTTCTGTCGTTCGTCGGATAGGTTGCGGTGCCTGTCGCAAATACCGTATTCTGACTACTCAAAATATTTTGCGAGGTATTGGTCCGACCGATTTGATATGAAACCTGCGGCAGCAAAGCAGCACGTGCCTCGGTCACCGCAAAACTGGTCGCCTCATATTCGGTGCGCATGGCCAAATATTTTGGATCACTTTGTTTGGACAGTGCATAAATTTCTGCGAGCGTTTCTGCTGACGCAGAGCTTGCAACGAAGCTGGCTGCAATAGTGGCTGCAACGATAAAACGTGAGTGCATTAGAGTCATTTTTGTTCTTGTAATTAAACGGTTGACCAACACAATTATTTTTTATTTTCGCCTCCAGCAATTCGTTGAAAAAAACCGCTTTCAACATGTGTCTATTTATTGCTTTTTTCCCAGACGAAACTAACTAAATTTCCTCCGGAATTATCGTGGTTGCAAGCAACATTAACAAGGCAAATTCTTGCATTTAGAGAAATATATTTTACGTCACGAAAAGTCACAATTTCCCTATGGAAACTAAATGAAATTCATCCCGATAACCATGATTTTTTTGGTGCACTTTTGAAGGCTGATCGATGGGGTAATCAGTGGTCAAAAAGCGGCGTGCTTTTGCGCTTCGGAGCGGGCTCTATCGGCACTGCCATTAGCCTAGATCCAGTTGCCGCGAAGCATCTTTCTCTTGGCTTGATGAATGCCGTGCACCAACATGAAACCAGCTTTGGGATCAGTTGGTCAGAGCATGACTCCCAACGCAGTGCAATTGCCGACGCGCGTTTGCACGGTAGCGCTTTGAAAACGAGCAATTCTTTTGCGCACGTTTTATATCTGCTCATCAGAAATCTGCCGCTTAACGGTTATGAGCGCTCATTCAAAATGGCGGAAGATACGCTATGGAGCGAGCGCTTTCTCGTAGGGATTAGCGTGCATGCAATCGCTGTGCAAGATGTCGATTTTTTGATGATGAAGATGGACATGCCCGACGTCTATCAAACCCAGATACGTATGCGACTGCCCAGTGCAAGCTTCATCCATATCGGTTTTGAACAGGGAAACATCAACACCTATAAATTTTATTTGGAATTTCCATGTGGAAACTTTGATGCAAATACGCCACACCCACTCTATCTTGGCTATAAATGGAACGCCGAAAATGCAGCGCAACGGGCAATTTCAAGCTACACACAAGCCCGGACATTAAGCTTGCCCGAACTATTGGAAAAAGTGAGCGCAATGTATGGCAACGAGCCAAAAAACGCTGCAGTGTGCAACATCGCCAAAGCCATCATTACGCATGCAGCAAGAAAAGTTTCGGCAACTGAATTGTTGTTTGTGGAAGTTCGGGAACAAAATACCTCTCGCCTGTCCTTCGACATCAATTTGTATGAAACAGGAATGACAGTAAGCGATCTGCAGCCACTATTGCTCAAGCTGTGCGAACACTTCGCGATTGGCAAAAAGGAATTTGACGCATTGTTGACACGCACCGGCAACGACCTTGCAGGTCATTTATCCGGCGGCACCGATCGCAACGGCAACGCGTTTTTAACTACCTATCACGCGCGCGTTACGACCGGAGGAACCATCGACGCTAAAAGCGTTTAATGAACTACTGCGCTGCCAGTTTCTTCTGCGGTCGATGCAACTGAAGCGATGCGACGTGCGTCCATGCGCTTGGCCAAGCGTGTCACATTATTCAAGGACATCAAATGCGCATAGATCCATCCCATGTAACCGCTACGCACCAAGTCTAAAGTCGTGGCATCGTCCAACGCATTTAATTTGACTTCATCAACAATCCAGGCGCCTTCCAGTGTCTGCTTCACGCCTTCACGTTCAATCGTTACCACTTTCGATGTCAGCAAGCCAAGCTCGGACATTTTCGCTGCGAACGCACTGGTGCGCTTCATTTCGCTGTGGAAGAGAACCAGGAAATCGATCACGTTTTTCAGATAGGTCGTTTCGGTACCATCGTCAGCGAATAATGCCTCACCACGCTCGTTATTCAAACCTGCGTAGGCTTCGTCTATGCAAACAGTCAACGCTTCAGCATCATCGCTACCGGCCAACACAAATGGATAGCGACGGATGAATGCGGGAATGTAAGTACCGGGTTCCCAATTGTCACTGTCATTGACCAGCAAGTTGTCTTTATCACCCAAACCAACAAGCGCAGCCATCGTGAATGGACCGCCTTCCTTACCGATAAAAACGATAGGATAATCACGTGATGCTTCCGTCAATTCACTACCTGCTATGAGGACGGAATTGGTTTTTGCAGCAAACGAAAAATGATTCGTCTTCAATTGGATTTTCAGTTTTTGATGCCGTTCACGATTCAACGCAATCGCGCGTTCGTAAAAAATCATTGTTGTCATTGTCGTCCCTGATAAACGGAAAAAAGTGATAGCCGATGGCTGTAGGTAGTTAGATGCTCGATCTATTGTGCCATAGCAAATAGCTAATTAACGACAAAATTTGAAACGGCAATTCGAGCATGAAATTGTCAGCAACAGGCTTTCCAATACTTTTCCAAAAGAAAGAGATAGGTCGTGATGTGCATGTTTTATGCCAATCATCAGCGTAGATAACGGTTAAAGCTGCATTAACATCAATTTATGATTAACATTGTTCTAGCTTGTTTTCTGCTGGACAAATCCCCTTCACGCCCCGATAGCGGTCGGTGATTACCAATGTCAAAAAATCTTTTCACCTTCCTCCAATGCGATTATGCAAATTCAATACATCTCAACGCGTGTGCTCTCATTGAGGTGTAGCTCTGATGTCGAACTCTGCACGGCTATAATGCGCATTGCGACATACCTTGAGCAGCTAAAGCTGTTATCCAGCACGCAGCTGAAAATTTGCGCGTAAGCACATCGTTTTATTTTTCCTCCTCTGCCTATCCGCGCGTACACCCGGGTACACTTTCTGCTTATTGAAAAGCATAAATGATCGAAAAATGGGGCTGATGATATACGTGTAAAAGCAATACGCATCTTGCCCCCAACCCTGTTTCAACGTTGAACGAAAGATTCGATCCATGGCTATTCGCGTCGCGCTGCATCATAAAACCCGCTATCAATATGACCGCCTAGTCAATCTATCACCACACGAAGTCCGTTTGCGGCCGGCTCCACATGCCCGCACACCAATTCTGTCGTACTCACTGACCGTCGAACCGGAGCAGCATTTCGTCAACTGGCAGCAAGACCCTTATGGCAATTACATCGGGCGTTTTGTGTTTCCGGAAAAGACTGACGTACTGGAATTTACCGTCGATCTGGTGGCAGACATGACCGTCATCAATCCCTTCGATTTTTTCGTTGAGAAATATGCAGAGCAGTTCCCTTTCAGTTACACGCCTCAGCTCATTACCGAACTGAGTGCCTATCTGAAAGCGGATACCCCAGGACCGCTGCAAGCCAAATGGATAACCGAAACCAAGGCAGAATTGCTGAAAAAGAGTTTGCCGACCAATGATTTCCTGGTGGCGATCAATCAGCGTTTACAGAAGCACATAGGCTACCTGGTGCGTATGGAGCCAGGTGTACAGAAACCAGAAGAAACCCTGCTGAACAAGACCGGCTCCTGCCGCGACACGGGTTGGCTGCTGGTGCAAATCCTGCGCAATATGGGACTGGCGACGCGCTTCGTTTCCGGCTACCTGATTCAACTCAAATCGGATCAGCAATCGCTGGACGGCCCAAATGGACCGGAAGCCGACTTCACCGACCTGCATGCCTGGTGCGAGGTGTATATACCGGGCGCAGGCTGGATCGGACTCGATCCGACTTCCGGCATGCTGGCCAGCGAAGGGCATATTCCCCTGGCCTGTACCGCCATGCCTTCGTCAGCGGCGCCAGTCACCGGCTATACCGACAAGGCGGAAGTGAGCTTCGTGCATGAGATGAAGGTGACCCGCATCCACGAAGATCCGCGCGTTACCAAACCGTATACCGAAGCCGAGTGGAACCGCATCGACGCGCTCGGCCAACTGGTCGATGCCGACCTGAAAAAACATGATGTGCGCCTGACCCAGGGTGGCGAGCCTACCTTTGTCTCTATCGATGACATGGACGGCGCCGAATGGAATACCTTGGCCCACGGCGACAAGAAGCGTGAGCTGGCGGGGCAATTGATGCACCGTTTGAAAAATCACTTTGCACCTGGCGGCATGGTGCATTACGGCCAGGGAAAATGGTATCCGGGCGAGCCGCTGCCGCGCTGGGCCTTGAATATTTTTTGGCGTATCGACGGCCAGCCTATGTGGCGCGATGCCACTCTGTTTTCCGATGAAGAAAAAGATGATGGTTACAGCAGCGCCGAAGCCACACGCTTTGCGACCGAACTGGTCAAGGCCTTGTCGCTGCCAGCTGACAGCTTGCTGCCCGCATATGAAGATGCAGCAACCCAATCGCAAATCGAGCAGCGCCTGCCGATCAATCTAGACCCGCTTAAATCCGACCTGGACGCGCCGGTGGAACGACGTCGGCTGGCGCGTTTGCTGGAACAGGGACTCGGCGAACTAGTCGGCTACGTGTTGCCGATCAAGCCGGCTGAAGTCGATCCGGATATTGCATTGGGTACCTCCTGGCGTACCAGCAAATGGCCGCTAAAACGCGAGCATCTCTATTTGGTCGAAGGCGATTCGCCTATGGGCCTGCGCCTGCCGCTGAATGCCTTGCCGTGGGTGCTGCCGGAAGATGTACCGCCAGAATTCGATGTCGACCCGTACGCCAAGCGTGGCGCGCTGGCATCAATTAAAACCGAAACAACCAGCGCAGCCCTTGGCAAACCGACACCGGCGAAACTGGAAGCCGATCCAGATGCACGAGAAGTCATCCACACTGCGCTTTGCGTGCAGGTACGCGAAGGACGCCTGCATATTTTCATGCCGCCGCTCAAGCGCATCGAAGACTATCTGGCGCTGGTAACGATCATCGAACATACGGCAGCCAAACTGAGCATGAAACTGTGGATGGAAGGTTATCCGCCACCACGCGATCCGCGCATCAAGATGCTGAGCGTGACGCCCGATCCCGGCGTGATCGAGGTGAATATTCATCCGGCAGCGACCTGGAATGAACTGGTCTACAACATCACGACGCTGTATGAAGAAGCGCGCCTGACGCGTCTCGGCACAGAAAAATTCATGGTCGATGGCCGTCATACCGGCACTGGTGGTGGCAATCACGCCACACTGGGCGGTGCCACCACTGCCGACAGTCCGATACTGCGTCGCCCGCATGTGCTGAAAAGCCTGATCACCTACTGGCAAAATCATCCGGCGCTGTCTTATCTGTTCTCGGGTACCTTCATCGGTCCTACCAGTCAGGCACCGCGCGTGGATGAAGCGCGCGACGACAATCTGTACGAACTGGCGATTGCCTTCCAGCAGATGGACCAGATGTTGCCCAATATGCAGGAAAGCGAGCGGCCGTGGCTGGTTGACCGCTTGCTGCGTAATCTGCTGGTCGATCTGACCGGCAATACGCATCGTTCGGAATTTTCGATAGACAAGCTGTATTCGCCGGCGGGCCCGACCGGCCGGCTTGGGATATTGGAGTTTCGCGGTTTTGAAATGCCGCCGCATGAGCGCATGAGCCTGCTGCAAATGTTGTTGATCAGGGCATTGGTCGCCCGTTTCTGGAACGAGCCGTATCCGTGCAAGCTGGTGCCATGGGGCGTGGCACTGCATGATCGCTGGATGTTGCCGCACTTTGTGGCGCAGGATATCCGTGACGTGGTCAAGGATTTGCGCGCAGCAGGCTATGCCTTTGAAGAAAGCTGGTTCGATCCCTTCATTGAATTCCGCTTCCCGCGCTTCGGCACCGTCGTCTACGAAGGCGTGGAGATGGAGTTGCGCCAGGCAATCGAACCGTGGAATGTGCTGGGCGAAGAAGTGGCTAGCGGGGGCACGGCGCGCTATGTCGATTCGTCCATCGAACGGATGCAGTTGCGCGTGCGCGGCATGACCGAAGGCCGCTACATCGTGGCTTGCAATGGCCGCCCTGTCCCATTGCACCCCACCGGCATACCAGGTGAGTATGTAGCTGGTGTTCGCTTCAAGGCATGGAATCCGTGGTCGGCCATGCACCCGACTATCGGGGTACACGCCCCCCTAACCTTTGACCTGGTGGATACCTGGAGCGGCCGCGCGATCGGCGGCTGTACCTATCATGTATCGCATCCGGGCGGCCGCAGTGAAGAAAACTCGCCGGTCAATGCCAACGCCGCCGAAGCACGTCGATTTGCCCGCTTTTGGGAACATGGGCATACTCCGGGTCCGATCACGGTTTACAAGGAAGACTTGAATCCAAGTTTTCCCATGACGCTGGACCTGCGCTGGCAACCCAACAGATAAGAAAAAATGTTATTACAACAATTGTTCACGGACTATCCCGCGGCTCAGCGCAGATTTGACGAACTGCGGGATGAGACTGGGAAAACACGGGATCACTGGCGCACTTTTTTGGAGTATTTATCCAGAGAGACGCCCAATGAGATGCGTCATCGCATCGATAACGTACGACGACGCTTGCGCAACAATGGCGTCACCTACAATGTGTATGACGACGCCAGCGGCGTACACAGACCGTGGGATCTGAATGTACTGCCACTGATTTTGCCGCACGATGAATGGGCCGGGATTGAAGCAGCGGTGACACAGCGCGCCACCCTCCTCAACCAGATCCTGCTCGATGTATATGGTGAACAGAAATTGCTGGAAGAAGGATTGCTGCCGCCCGCGCTGATCCATGGCAATGCCGGTTTCCTGCGTCCTTGTCACGATATTGCGCATCGCGATGGCACTGCCCTTCACTTTTACGCAGTCGATCTGGCACGTGCGCCCAACGGCCAATGGTGGGTGGTTGCCGACCGCACGCAAGCGCCGTCCGGTGCCGGTTATGCATTGGAAAACCGCTCCATCATTTCGCGCGCTTTCCCTGATTTGTTTCGCGACTTGAAAGTGCAGCACCTGGCTGGATTTTTTTCCACCATGCGCGACAGTCTGGCCCACTGGGGCCGCTTGTGCGCCGCGAATCAATATGGCGATGAACTGGGCTTGCCCTTGCGCGAAGACGAGGCGCCACTGATCGTGCTGTTAACGCCGGGGCCGTATAACGAAACCTATTATGAGCAAACCTTCCTCGCCAAATACCTCGGTTTTCCACTAGTAGAGGGTAGTGACCTGACCGTGCGTAACGGCATGGTCTGGTACAAAACGCTGTCCGGCCTGCAACGCGTGCATGTCATCCTGCGTCGCGTTGATGATGATTTTTGCGACCCGCTCGAACTGCGCACGGATTCGGTGTTGGGCGTGGCAGGCTTGATCGAAGCGGCGCGGCGCGGCAATGTGCTGATAGCCAACAGTCTCGGATCCAATCTTCTGTCGTCGGGCGCCTTGCTGGGTTTTTTACCAACCCTGTGTCAACGCCTGCTGGACGAACCCTTGAAAATGCCTTCTGTGGGCACCTGGTGGTGCGGCGAACCGTTGGCGCTGGAACAGGTGATCGAAAACCTCGACAGACTGATCATCAAGCCTAGTTTTCCGCAATTACAAAACATGCCGGTGTTTGGCCAGGACTTGCAGGGTGAAGCACGGGATGCGTTTATCGCCAGCATGCGGGCCGAGCCACAAAACTTCGTGGCGCAGGACTTGGTGCAACTATCGCAGGCACCTGTGTGGAAATCAGTTGGGCAGCCCGGCCTGGTCGCATCTGCCATCGGCCTGCGGGTATATGCATGCGCCACGCCGAGTGGATATGTGGTCATGCCGGGTGGCCTGACGCGGGTCGCTACTGGTCCTGATGCACGGGTGCTGACCATGCAGCGCGGCGGCGGCAGCAAAGATACTTGGGTACAGGGTGCCAGCAGTACCCCTATGCTGAATTTGCGGCAACTCGCCGTCAGCAATGAAGACCTGCTGCGTGAAGATACCCATATGTCCAGCCGCCTGACGGAAAACCTGTACTGGTTCGGTCGCTATACCGAACGTTGCACTGCGGTGGCGCGACTGATCCGCACCACGCTAGATTTCATGCTCAATACACAACCCGAACACCGCGGCAAAGAATGGGCAGTCATTCAAGGCTTGTGCCAGTCCTTCGGTTTGATCGTAAGTGATGAAGAAGAGCAAAACCAGATTCAAAGTCAGGGAGAAGATCAAGGCCAAAGTCAAAGTCAGGATGAAAAAGCGGACGAATTGCTGAGCGACGTTGAAGTTGAAGAAGCGCTGGTGCTGGCAGTCATGTCGCTCGAGTTGCCAGGGCCCGCCTCCTATCTTGAGCAACTCTACCGCATCGGCAGCCAGCTGCGAGAACGGTTGTCGCTAGACAACTGGCGCATCCTGAGCCGGATGGTGGAACGTCCTGACAGCAGCACGCCGCCATCGCTCGCCGATGCCACCGCAATGCTGGATGAAACTATCACTTCGTTGATGACGTTGGCGGGCTTCGCCACCGATGGCATGACACGCGATAACAGCTGGCGTTTTTTATCGATAGGGCGACGCATCGAACGCTTGCAATTTCAATGCGTCATCCTGCAGCATGCGCTGGAAATGAACACCGGCAGCAACCTGGATTGGCTGCTCGACCTGTCTGACAGCAGCGTCACTTACCGCTCGCGCTACAAGGCACGTCCGGAATGGGTACGCACGCTGGATCTGCTGCTGCTGGACGAAACCAATCCCCGCTCCGTCATATTTCAACTGCAAGGTATTGTGAAGTATCAGGAAAAACTTGCCGTGACCTATGGTTACTGCGGCGCAAAATTACTGACAACGGTCATGGATGAGTTAAGTGCGTTGTCGCCAAGGACTGACTTGCGCTGCGGCAATCTCCACCTGATTGATTTGCTGGCGCGCATCAACCTCGCCAGCTATGAGGTCTCGGAACATCTAGGCTTACGGTTTTTCAGCTATACAGGCAATATTCGCGGCGACAGCATGAACCAAGAGCAGGCAGCATGAGCGCATCACTACCGGGCACATCGATTGCTCACTATCGGGTTGTGCACCAGACGCGCTATACCTATCAGAGTGTCGTGACCTTGTCGCAGCAATACCTGCACATGTCACCGCGCTCTTTTGCCTATCAGGATGTGCTATCGCACGAAGTGCAGATAGAGCCTGGACCGGCCGAATCCTCCGACAGTGCAGACTATTTTGGTAACTGCACCACGAGTATTACCATCACCGCGCCGCACCAGGAGTTGCTGGTACATGCAGAATTCACTGTCGCGGTGCGACCACGGCACAGTCTTGCTGCGATCAGCACTGCCAGGCCCTGGGAAAAAGTGCGGGATGGCTTGGGCCAGCTTCAAACTGGCGGCGCGCTGGAGCCTATGCACTTTCTTTATGCATCTCCACATGTTATCTGCAGCATCGAACTGGCAAAGTACGCTCTAATCAGCTATGTCCCGAACCGACCGCACCTCGATGCAGCGCTGGACTTGACGAAGCGCATTTACGATGACTTCGAATTCGACGGTGAAGCCACTGAAATTTCCACGCCGCTCAAACAAGTACTCAGCAACCGGCGCGGCGTGTGTCAGGACTTTGCACAACTGATGATCGGCTGTCTGCGCAGTATTGGATTGCCGGCACGTTATGTAAGCGGCTACATCCTCACGCATCCCCCCGAAGGCCAGCCGCGTCTGATAGGCGCCGATGCATCACACGCATGGGTCTCGGTATTCTGTCCCGAATTAGGCTGGGTTGATTTCGATCCCACCAACGGTTGCCTCGTACAACATGAACACATCACCCTGGGCTGGGGCCGCGACTTCAGTGACGTCACACCGATGCGCGGCATCGTCCTCGGCGGCGGCAAGCATAGTCTGCAAGTCAACGTGACGGTAAGTGTCAATGAATAGTGGACTCTAAAACGTGCCACTCATGGAACGATCCCGATTCCAGATGATCAATCTTTTCATCTCTGTAACTTACGCAAACAACACAGGACAGAATGAAAACTTTTCACTGCGATCAATGCGGCCAGCAAGTATTTTATGAAAACGTAAGATGCGAGAACTGCGGCGGCATGCTCGGGTTTCTACCGGATCAGCGAGCGATCACTACCTTCGAGCCCGACGATGAAGGTTTATGGCGCAGCCTGAATCCCAAAAATGCCGGGCTGCACTACAAGCAATGCATCAACTACGCGCAAGAAAATGCTTGCAACTGGATGCTGCCCGCAGATGCAGAAGATGATCTGTGCGTGTCTTGCCAGTTGACTCGTACCATCCCCGACCTGTCTAACGAAAAAAACCTCCTTTACTGGAAGCGGCTGGAAGCGGCGAAACGCCGCTTGCTGTTTTCGCTTTGGGAATTGAACCTGCAACCAATGCCCAAACTGGTGGATGACGATACCGGTATGGCTTTCGAATTTCTGGAAGACACGCCGGACAAGAAAGTCATGACAGGTCATGACAATGGGCTGATTGTCATCAATATTGCAGAAGCCGATCCTTCGCGGAGAGAGAAGGCGCGCGAGAACATGAACGAGCCCTATCGCACGCTGCTCGGCCATTTCCGCCATGAGAGCGGACATTATTATTTCGACAGGCTGATTGTCGACACGCAATGGCTGGCACCGTTCAGGGAATTGTTCGGCGACGAACAACAGGATTACAGCGAGTCGCTGGAAAGACACTACCAAAACGGCCCGCCTGCCGACTGGGAGCAACGCTATGTGAGCAGCTACGCCAGCTCGCATCCGTGGGAAGACTGGGCCGAAACCTGGGCCCATTACCTGCACATGATAGACACTCTGCAAACCGCCTATTCCTGCGGCATGACGCTAGAGCCGCGCAAGCCGCGCGAACCAACTCTGGCCATCGAACGGCAACCGCTCAAAACGGGATCGTTCAGCGAATTGGCAGACAACTGGTTTGCCTTGACCTATGTGCTGAACAGTCTCAATCGCAGCATCGGCATGCCGGATGCTTATCCGTTTGCGCTATCGACAGACGTCATGCAGAAACTGCAGTTCATACATGAGGTAGCGCTGGCGCAGAAAACTGCGCCCCGCACCTGATCGGCACAATACAAAGGTGATGCGTTTTATCGGGGAAGATGTGCGGATTTGAATTTCCCCCACATTTTTTTTATTTTCTGTTCTTCTTCCGCAGCCCGTGCGGCGAGATATCCCCGAATAAAGCTTGTGATACGGGTCATTTCAGGCCGCCCCCTTTCTATTTGCATCAATAATTTTTCACCAACAGCGATATCGTTCAAGCCACCAAGCCTGTCCTGCAATACAGATAAGGCTGCCACATACTGTTTGCTTGCTTTCGGCGCGTACAGCGACTGAAAAAATTCCGTGTCATAACGCATTTTCTTGGCTGCAATTCGGACCCGATGACGTGTACGCGCATCTGCGTCCTTCAATTGACGCCCACGTTTTATCAAACGCCGTCGATCATGTTCAAGCATATGTTGGGAGAATATTTTCAGACTCTTCTTCATATCCTTTCTCTTCACCCGGGGAAGGAATTCGCGCCCTTCATTGCTCTGCAGCCAGCGAGTCAGTGACAACATGAGATGGGTATAGCGGTCTGAATCAATCGTTTCTGCAGCAACCTTGTGAAGTGCAGCGGCCTTTTCCAACGCAGCTTCTTTGACATCAATATAGCCTTCCACATCATCAATTTTGACCGACTCCAGCGTTTTGGTGGTGAGCACGTCCCAATCGCGTGCAGCACTGATTGCTGCGGACAGCCAATGCAGTTCTTCCCGCAGTTCATCGGGGACGGCGATCATGCCTTGAAAGAGCGCCAGAGCGGATCGCAATCTGCGCAGTCCTATGCGCATTTGGTGCAAGCCTTCAAGACTGTTTGACTGCCCCAGGCAGGGCGCGTTGGCTTGTATTTGTTGCAGGCAGTTTTCGGCAATCGCTTCAAAGGCCTGATGAATTGTCATTCCTTTCGACAACACCAAGTCCTTCGCACTCACAGCGCTGTATTCTCTGTGCGAATTCAATGCATAGCCGCGCGCAGCCTTGCTTTGATTGTCAATTCTTAACGGCACCTTTTCAAGCAGCGCCAATGCGAAGTCAAAAATATGCAGGACGTTGCCGGATTTCAGTTCCAGTTCGATTTCGCTGATCGGTGCGCTGCGCGCTAGATTATCAATACGCCCTTCGTCCAGTACGCATTCGATTTCATCACCGGCAGGCAGACGCAATTTCCATATCGTCCGGCGTACTGTCACAGTAAAAATCGGACGCAATCTGGCTGCGATCTTGTGAGCTGAAATCAGCTCACCGCAGGCGGCATGAACGCCGATCATTTTTCTTAATAGATGCAGATCCGGCTCGGGTCCATGAACTACCGATTCCCATTCATGCCGCTGATACAAGCCACTGCCTGCGTTCTCGCCAGCTTTAAAAGTCTGAGTCCAGACGTTCCTCGTCTGCCTTACTCGCAATCCTGCGCCACGCCGTTTTAGATCTTGATCAGGCGTATCGAAATAAATATCAGTTTGATCCTGTTCAATAGAAGGGGATTGAGCGTATTTCCTGATCAAAGGATGCTTTTTGAAAGATTGAATATGCTCAGGACGTATCAGCAACTTCAGTTCGATTTCCATTTCATCCCACTTTCAGCAAGATATGTTCGACAGCTTTATCGGAGCAAATCGGCAGCCGACGGCGACGACGTTTACAAACCCATGTCTAAAAATAACGTCCATTCAAATTCAATCATAGGCAATTGGCAGCATCGATCTCGGCAACAGGTCAAATCTTCTCCATTTACCGGACTGGCCGGTAGCTCTGACTCGATAGTTTGGTGGAATTGAAACGTTTCCATAAGTCATTGCCCGGTCACACATGACTACTAAAATTCGATACGCCAACCATCAAATATGATTTTGACGCTGGATTGGTAGCTTATCTAATCCCTTCTCGAGCACTTCAGACGTGGATTTATCACTTGCGCTATCAGTTGTAAGAGAAAAACGTGAAAATAGATTTCAACATCCTGTCCGCCATTAGCCCGGTGCAATCGAGCACTTCCGCAAGAGCGCTGGCAGCGCTTGTCCCGACCATATCATTCGACCAATCCAATGCGCAGGTCCTCGAGCTATTTAGTCAAAATCGTGAACTGATCAGCTTGCCGGTTCTGGAGAAAGAGCGTCCGATTGGCTTGATCAGTCGCAATATCTTCATGTCGCAGATGTCCAAGCCTTACTACAGAGAGCTGTATGAGAAAAAGACATGTATTGCCTTCATGGATAAAAATCCGCTGATCGTGCAAGCGAGCACGCATATAGAGACGTTAGCCGCACTTGCGGTCGAGTCCGGCGATAAAACATTGGCAGACGGCTTTCTGATCGTTGAAAACGATAAATTTATTGGGCTTGGTTCGGGTTTGGATTTAATGCGCATGATGGTCGATCTTCAAACGGAGAAGAACCTTCAGGTCATGCAAAGCATCGACTACGCGAGCACGATTCAGCGCGCAATGATGAGCACGTCACGCGAAGCGATGAGCGCTACGCTGAAAGATGCTTGTCTGATTTGGGAGCCTCGCGATGTGGTGGGAGGCGACTTCTATCATTTTCAACGTTTCAGCGATGGCTGGTTTGCCGCGGTCGCGGATTGCACCGGACATGGTGTGCCGGGCGCCTTTTTGACTTTGATAGCCTCTTCTTTACTTTCGCAAGGATTGGGCAAATTGGGCCCTAAAGATCCTGCGATGCTGATGAGCGAAGTCAATCGCGGAATGAAGCAGGCGCTTGGTCAATATGCCGACCAGAATCGTTTGTCCGAGTCTGATGACGGCATGGATGCAGCGTTCTTTTGGTTCAACGACCAGACTCGTGAACTAACCTGTGCGAATGCCAAGGCGCCTTTGTTCATTCTTATGCCGGATCAGAACGATATCCAGACGATTGAGGGAAAACGCGTTGGCATTGGTTACGTCGACACGCCTGATGACATGCACTGGGAGAACAAAACACTGTCATTAACCGAAGATGCCATCGTACTCAGTGCAACAGACGGCATCATCGATCAGATTGGTGGCCTGAAGAATATAGCTTTTGGCAAGCAACGCCTGCGCGACTACTTACAGCGTCACCGCGATACACCTATGCTGAAATTTGGTCAATTGCTCATGCTTGAGCAAAAAACGTATCAAGGTTTGCATCGTCGTCGGGATGATTTAACGGTTTTCGGATTTCGACTCGGGGCATAAAACCAGCATCAGGCAGCAATGCGGGAAAATTTCACAAAGGGCGTCGAATCAAGATGGAAATGAAAACCAACCACCAGAATTTACATATGTCTTGCGAATGCATCGGCCACAACCAGGTCATTTTTTATTACATGGGGTATTTTTCGCAAAACATCATTGCAGCGATGGCAGATTCAGTCAAAACACGCGTTGAATACATCGGTGCCGCAAGCCCTACTCGTCGCAAGCTGTTTTCATCATTTATTGAAATGGCGCAGAACATCATTCACTACTCGGCGGATTCAGTAGAATCCGCTGGCAAAACTGAGGCGGGAATGCGTCGCGGCTCGGTATGCATATCTGTAGAAAACGATCGTTATTACTTGCAATGCTCCAATCTGGTTCATGCCGACATTGCAGATCTTCTACGCGAGAAGTTAGAACATTTGCGCACACTGACGAACGACGAAATTCGCCGGGAATATAAAGAAACTCTGCGTTCTGAAACACCGCAGGAAAGCAAGGGTGCCGGCTTGGGACTTTTGACAATGGCACGCGATGCGAGCGAACCGCTGGACTTTGAGTTCACTCCGGAAGGTGCAGATGGAAACATGATGTTCTGTCTCAAAGCAACCATCTGATTACCGTATGCAAATGATATGAAGGCACTCACGCAGCACCTTCACTGAAAAGATAAAACATGAATAATCTGTATATCCCTGCAAGTGCAAGCTCCCCAGAAGTGGATTTTCGCTTCGACGAACATCGTTTGGTTTTAAAGGGCGAAGCTTACCCAGAAAATGCCGCTGTGTTTTGGGGCGACATCATTGCATCCTTGAATATGTATCTTGCTCAAGTTGAGTCTGATCAACAGATCACTGTGCAAGTTGCTCTCTCGTACTTCAACAGTTCCAGTACAAAGATGCTTTTTTCATTGTTCAGCGCTTTGAACGACAAAGCCCTTGGTGGCAATACCGTTGTTCTTGACTGGTATCACGACGAAGATGACGATACGATTTTTGAGTTTGGACAAGAATTGCATGAAGACTTTCCTGAACTTGTATTCAACGATCATGCAGTGAGGACCTGATGAACGATATCGATCTGTTTGAAGCTGAAACCGCAGCTTTAAATTCAGCTTACGATGTTATTTCAAAAGATGGCGTGTCTGGTGAAGAGTGCAGGGTTGCCTTGGACAATCTTGCAAAAAACTATCATCGTCTTATGCGTGAAACACGTCGGCTGATTGCGCGCAGTGATCGCAAGGAATTGGAGCTCAATACGCTCAATGCGAAATTGCAGCAATTAACTTCTGAACTGGATTACAAAGCGCGACACGACAATCTCACTGGCGTTTTGAACCGCGGCGCAGTGTTCGATCGTGCTGAACACTACCTGACGAAAAACATGCTTGCGTTGATTGTGCTGGATATCGATTTTTTCAAGCGCATCAATGATGATTTTGGTCACCCAACGGGAGACGCGGTGCTCCGTGAGTTAGTGCAAAAGCTGAAGTCAGCATTGAATGGCGTCGGCGAAATTGGCCGTGTTGGCGGCGAAGAATTCACGGTTTTATTGCCAGACATCTCCTTGGAGGACGCAGTAGAAATTGCAGAATGTATCCGCCTGGCAATTGCAAGTGAGAGTTTTTCCTGCTTCCCACGTCCTCACGTAACAGCAAGCTTCGGCGTGAGCTGGAGCCAGGCTAACTGTGATTTTGAAGATGCTTATGGAAGAGCCGACGCCGCTTTGTATAAAGCAAAGCATAGTGGTCGCAATCGCGTTGAAGCAGACGGTATTCTGGATTGTGTCGATCTCTTGAAATCCAGCGAGACTTTCTAGTTGCTGCGTGACCAACTGCTACTCTTTCCATGTCTCATCGTTGGCAAGTTATCTCGTCATGACGGACTGTTTTCTTTTTATTACTATCGTGGCTAGGCGAAGAAAATTCATCCGTTAAGTGAAATGTTGAGGCATATCAGTTTTCGGTCAAAAATAGTAATTCAAAGAACGAAACGTAAAACTCATCGCTTGGATCCATCAAGCATTGAAACGACAAATGCCGTCGATATTTCGTTTCGATTTCGCGAGGGTATCTCACCCCCTACACGAACAAATCCTAGGCTAAAAAACAAATATACGGGTGAAATGACGGGATTCGACTATCAAGCTACTTGGCATAGTCAATGGCGTCAGTATGCGCCTGCGACATAACTAGTTGAATTAATACCTGATGGAAAGCCAGTGTACGTGGCTGTATAGCCAGGCAGCCGCTTGGGGCGATTCAGCTAATTGGATTACAGACCAGGAAGACGATAGAGAATGAGCAAAATTGGCGCTCAAATAAATGCGAATATCTCTGAACTATCCCTGAAAAGATAAAAATCTTCTAGGTGCAGAGTGAAAACTTTGGTGGGAAGTACAAGTTTCGAACTTGTGACCTATCGCGTGTGAGGCGATCGCTCTACCCCTGAGCTAACCTCCCGAAGCGGCGCAAATTATCTCATAAAAGCCGGTGCCTATCAATTTTGTGAGGCGGCACGCCACAGGCACTGTCCTCGGACTTCCTTGTCCAGACTTTTCATTACTAATTCATGCTCGGCCAGTTCATCCGCCGTGGCCGACTGCAGCAGCACATCCGCAATTGCAACCGCCTCCAACATCACGCCATCGCTGTCGACATCCTGACCACCCAAATCCATGCTCAAGCTGTTCTGGCCACGTGTCATCGCCAGATACACTTCTGCCAGCAATTCTGCGTCGAGCAAGGCGCCATGCAAGGCCCGGTGCGCGTTCGAAATACCGTATCGATCGCACAAGGCATCCAGCGAATTGCGCTTGCCCGGATGCATTTCCTTGGCTTGTACCAGCGTATCGATGATGTCGCCGACTTGTTCCCTGAAGCTCGGCGTATCCACCCGTTTGAGTTCTGCATCCAGGAAGCCGACGTCAAACGGTGCGTTATGGATGATCACGTCGGCACCGCTGATGTAGTCGCGGAATTCGTTCACGATATCAGCGAACTTTGGTTTGTCGCTGAGAAATTCAGTCGTCAAACCGTGGACTGCCAACGCACCTTCTTCCGAATCACGCTCGGGATTGATGTAGTGATGGAAGTTATTGCCGGTCAAACGGCGATCGATCAATTCAACGCAGCCGATTTCAATGATGCGATCGCCGGAACGAGGATTCAGGCCGGTGGTTTCTGTATCGAGAACGATTTGGCGCATTTTTTAAGTCTTCAAAAAGTGAGAATTACTTCCGCAGGCATCAGGCAAGCGGAACAACAAGAGGCACTGAAGAACACTAGCCGCACACCAGCCTAAACGAAGGTCGACTGAAAGTAATTCAACGCGGACAGATGTCATCGCGCCGCGAACACATCAGGATTGAATTGTTTCCACACCACGATTGGCTAATGCATCAGCGCGTTCATTACCGACGTGACCGTTATGCCCACGTACCCAGCGCCATTCAATTTTATGTCTTTCTTGCGCCGCATCCAGCGCCTGCCACAAATCGACATTCTTGACCGGCGCCTTCGCTGCAGTTTTCCAGCCGCGTGCCTTCCAGCCGTGTATCCATTCGCTGATACCCTTTTGTACGTACTGGCTATCCGTATGTACGACGACTTCGCATGGTCGGGTCAGCGCATTCAGCGCCTCGATAACCGCCTTCAATTCCATCCGGTTATTCGTCGTGCCCGGCTCGCCACCAAACAATTCCTTCTCGCGCTCGCCCATCACAAGCAATGCGCCCCAACCGCCGCGCCCGGGATTTCCCTTGCATGCGCCGTCGGTAAAAATATCTATCTTTTCCATGTGTTCTTTAACTTGATCTATCGATGAATCTTGTTGGTCGCCGGCACGCCTTGCGGCGCCGCCGCCTTTTGTGCTTTCCATGCCGGCCCGATCAGACGCATGCCTTTGACACGCTTGACCGCTTGCACCACATATACGGCACCCAGATAAGGCCACCATTGCTCGCCCAGTTTTTCCATGAAGGAAAAACGTTGCAGCCATTTTTCCGTTTCACAGGGCGGCACATAGCAACCCAACTCGCCGCCGCTGACTTCCATATTCAGCAATTTCAACCAGTCCTTCAAGCGCGACAGGCTGATGAACTCACCTTCCTGCGGCAGGAAATAGCTTTCACTCAAGCGTCCCGCTATCTGACGTGCGCCCCACAAACTGAAGGGATTAAAACCGGAGATGATGACTTGTCCCTCAGGAATCAATACGCGCTCCACTTCGCGCAAGACCTGATGCGGTTCTTTTGCAAATTCCAGCACATGCGGCAAGACGATCAGGTCTATGCTGCTGGACGCAAACGGCAGCTCTTCAAAATCTTGTACCACAACCAGCGGTTTGACTTGATTGTCGTAACCGGCGACCGGAATCAGCGTATCGGTCAGCCACTTGTGCGGCATCCGATTCGCCCGCAAAGTCTGAATCTGCGGCAAACCTATCTGCGTTGCATGAAAGCCGAAAATATCCGCAGTCAATTCATCCAGACGCGCATGTTCCCAATCCCGCACATAATTGCCGGCCGGCGTCTCCAGCCAGGAGCCGAGAGATATAATGGATTTTTCAGACGAGAATTTTTCCATGCGCATGTTGAGTGTATTAACCGTTCCCGCTTTTAATGACAATTATCTATGGATTATCCACGATGGCGACCATGCCGCCGTAGTTGATCCGGGTGATGCTGCGCCGATTCTGGATGCGCTGGAAGAACATAAACTGTCTTTGGTCGCTATTCTACTGACACATCACCATAGTGACCATGTCGGCGGCGTGCCGAAACTATTGCAACACTTCAAGGTCCCGGTATTTGCACCACGCAAGGATCCTATTGCCAACGTGACACAAGCGCTGGATGAAGGCGATATCGTCACCATTCCCGAACTCGATCTGCAATTTTCCGTGCTGGAAGTGCCCGGCCATACACTAGGCCATATTGCTTATGTGGCAGCAAAACAAGGCTGGCTATTCTGCGGAGACACATTGTTTGCAGGGGGTTGCGGTCGCCTGTTTGAAGGAACACCGAAGCAAATGCTGTCATCGCTGGACAAATTGGCAGCCTTGCCGGATGACACCAAAGTCTATTGCGCGCACGAATACACGATCTCAAACCTGCGCTTCGCGCTCGCCGCAGAACCGGACAATGCGGTGCTGGCGGCACGCCTCAAGACTGAACAGGCTAAACGTGAAAAAAACATCCCCACGGTCCCGTCCAGTATTGGCTTGGAAAAATCGACAAATCCCTTTTTGCGCGCCCGTGAACCGGCAATTGCGCGGCAACTGAAGGAGGAAGGCCGCGCAAATAGCAATGACGCCGTGACAGTATTTGCCGCGTTGCGTGAATGGAAAAACGGTTTCCGCTAGGATTTTTCCTTGTATTTTTGACTATCGATGCTATGTTGATAATGTTTTATCAACACTACTATTAGCTTAAAATCGGATTTAATCACTAGCAGTTGTGTAAATTGTCTTGACGCGCAAAATGCGCATTACTTACACTCGACGATTATTCTTTTGAACCGGCTGATCATGGGTCGGTATTTTGTGAGACCCCATGCCTAGATCCGATTTAAAAGTATCGCTTAAACTTATTTCGGCTACCGTTTTTCTACTCGGTACTGCCTCCGCCTCCCACGCTGCCAGCGATCTGTCGCTCCCTTCTTCTTATATGAGCTGGGCACAAGATGCCGCTCTGCAAGAAAATCCCAACCTCGCCAATGATCCGCTCAGCGAGTTCGTCGTCGCCAGTGATGTCGATGTATGGGCGCGCATACGCAAGGGTTTTGCGATTCCGGATCTGGTCGACAATCAACTGGTGATCAACCAGACCGTCTGGTACAGCTCCCGGCCTGACTATATCGGTCGCACCACCAAACGGGCGTCTCTGTATCTGTATCACGTAGTCGAAGAGCTGGAAAAACGCGGCATGCCTACAGAACTGGCTTTGTTGCCTTTCATCGAATCTGCATTCAATCCGCAAGCCTATTCCACTGCCAAGGCAGCCGGCATGTGGCAATTCATTCCCTCAACCGGTCGCGACTTCAATCTGAAGCAAAACATGTTCAAGGACGAGCGCCGCAGCGTCTTGGCGTCGACCGATGCAGCACTGACCTATCTGCAGCGTCTGTATGGCATGTTCGGTGACTGGCAGCTCGCGCTGGCTGCGTATAACTGGGGCGAAGGTTCGGTACAACGCGCGATCAAGAAAGCGGAAGCGGCGGGCGTGGGCACCGATTTCAACAGCCTGTCAGCCTATATGCCGGCAGAAACAAAGAATTACGTACCCAAGCTGCAAGCGGTCAAAAACATCATTGCTACCCCGGATGCATACGGCATTACCTTGCTGAAGGTAGACAATCAGCCCTACTTTGTCAGCGTCGCCAAAACCCGCGATATCGACGTCAAGCTCGCGGCGCAATTGGCTGAATTGCCGATGGAAGAGTTCAAGGCATTGAATCCGCAATTCAATCGGCCTGTCATCACCGGCAGCAGCAATACACAAATTCTTCTGCCGCAAAGCAACGCAGAAAAATTCAAAACAAATTTGGCCAAGTGGGGACATGCATTGTCGTCGTGGACTGCGCACAAAGTCACCAACGCTCGCGAAAAAATTGAAGTAATCGCCGCCAGATTCCACACCACGCCGCAAGTGATTCGCGAGGTTAACAATATTCCACCCAAGATGGTGTTGAAGGCTGGCTCAACCATCCTGGTGCCGCGCACCGGCGAAACCGCACAAAAGGATATTACGCAAGATGTTGCGGACAACGCGACCATGGCGATGGCACCGGATGTGCCGGATTCGAAAAGAATAAATGTCACCGTCAAAAAGAACGAGACGATCAAAGCTATCGCCAACCGTTACAAGGTTACGATAGGCCAGATCAAGAACTGGAACGATTTGCGCAGCGAAAAACTGGCGAGTGGCCAGAAACTTGAGCTGCATGTCCCTTTCCGTAGCGCAAGCCCAAGCCGCACTGCCAGCAAATCGAAATCAAGTGAAGTAGTCACGCGGCATGCTAGCCGCAACACCAAGCCAAGCAAAACGGTAGCTGCAAAATCCCGCAACAGCCGTTCCAGCAAAGTCGTCGTCTCCGCGCAATCTACCCGTATTGCGATCAAGTAATAAAAAAGCCCGACTCTGATTGAGTCGGGCTTTTTTTGAATGCGCATGTTAAAACATCTGCTGGTCTTCACTTCAAATAGATAGCTGGCACATCAAGCCTTTGCTGCTCCGTCGCTAGTGTCGGCATATAAGGCAGCCGCCAGCAAGCGCTGCGTATAAGCCTGCGCCGGCTGCGAAAATACGGCATCCGTCGCTCCACTCTCCACCACCTTGCCATCTTTCATCACCAGCACCCTGTGCGCCATCGCACGGATCACCGCCAGATCGTGGCTGATGAATATATAAGCCATGCCATATTTCTTCTGCAGTTCTGCCAGCAGCAATAACACCTGCTGCTGCACCGACACATCCAGCGACGAAGTCGGCTCATCCAGCAAAATCAAATCCGGCTTCAAGACCAATACACGTGCAATCGCTATGCGCTGACGCTGGCCACCGGAAAATTCATGTGGATAACGCGACAGTATGTCTGGCTGCAAGCCGACTTCCAGCAAGCCGTCTGCAACCGCCTTGCGTATCCCTGCGGCTCCCAACTGCGGTTGATGCAAGGCCAGGCCTTCACCGACGATTTGTTCTATCGTGCGGCGTGGCGACAGGGATGCAAACGGATCCTGAAACACGACTTGCATACGCGCGCGCAAAGGTCGCAGGGCATCGCTGCGCATCGCGTTGATGGCTTTACCATCGAAGGCGATAGACCCTTCCACCCTGGCACTGGACAGTCGTAAAAGGGCTAGACCCAGTGTTGATTTACCGGATCCGGATTCGCCCACTATGCCCAGCGTCTCTCCCGGCAGCACCTGCAGACTGACATCATCCACTGCGGCGAATCGGGTCTTCTTGAACCAGCCCTGCTTGATATCGAAGGTGCAAGTTAACTGTGCGGCATTCATCAAAGGTTGCGCAGCCGAGTCGACCATATTCACTAGTTTGTGCGGCTGACTGGCCAATAATTTGCGCGTGTAGGCTTCGCGTGGCGCACGGAATAATTCCTGCGTCGCGGCGACTTCAACCAGACGCCCTTTTTCCATCACGCCGACGCGATCAGCGAAATGCCGCACCAGATTCAAGTCGTGCGTGATCATCAGGACAGCCATGTTTTCTTCGCGCTGCAACTGGTTCAGCAATTCGACAATCTGCACTTGTATCGTGACATCGAGCGCAGTGGTCGGCTCATCGGCGATCAGCAATTTGGGCTTGCAGGCGAGTGCCATGGCAATCATTGCGCGCTGGCGCTGGCCACCGGATAACTGATGCGGATAAGACAAGGCGCGACGCTGCGGCTCGGGAATCCCGGTTTTATCCAGCAACTCAATAGACCGCAATGCCGCTGCTCTGGCACTGATGCCTTCGTGCAGCATCAATACTTCAGCGATCTGGTTACCGATGGTAAATAGTGGATTGAGCGCGGTCATCGGCTCCTGAAAAATCATCGCGATATCCTTGCCGCGCACCGCACGCATCGACGCTTCGGTGCGCTGCAAAATATCCTGACCTTCAAACAGGATTTTCCCGCCGTAGCGCACATCCTGGTTCAAGCGCAGGATGGACAAGGCCGTCACCGTCTTGCCAGATCCCGACTCACCGACCAGCGCGAATTTTTCTCCAGCCGCGATGCTGAAGCTGACGTCATCCACCACCTTGCTCGTATCGAAGGCCACCTGCAGGTTTTGAATCTCCAGCAAACTCATGCCTTCCTCCGGACATCCAGCGAATTGCGCAGCGCATCACCAATATTTGTCAGCAGTAACAGCATCACGGTCAGCACGACAAATGTTGACACCGCTATCCACCATGCATCCAGATTGTTTTTACCTTGGGCCAGCAATTCGCCCAGGCTGGCGGTCGAGGCCGGCACACCCAGCCCCAGGAAATCCAGACTGGTCAGCGCCAGAATGGCGCCGCTCATACGGAACGGCAAAAAGGTTACTACCGGTGTCAGGCTGTTCGGCAACACATGACGCCAGATGATCTGGCCGTTCGACAAACCCAGCGCGCGTGCCGCCTGTACATATTCCAGATTGCGATTACGCAGAAAATCGGCGCGCACATAATCGGACAAACCCATCCAGCCAAACAGTGAAAGCAGCAGTAACAGCAAACCAAGACTAGGCTGAAAAATCGACGCAAAGATGATCAGCAAATACAGCTCGGGCATCGAACTCCAGATTTCCATGAAGCGCTGGAAGAACAGATCCGTTTTACCCGCAAAGTAACCCTGGATGGCGCCGGTGAACAGGCCCAGCAGCACGCCGGTAAACGTCAGTGCCAGACCGAACAACACCGACACACGGAAGCCGTATAGCAGGCGCGCAAATACATCACGTCCCCTATCATCGGTACCCAGCCAGTTTTCGGCTGAAGGCGGCGCCGGATTTGGCGACGTCGCGAAATAATTCAGCGTATCGAAGTGGTAATGATTGAACGGGTAAATCGCCCAATTACCATCCTTCTTGAATTGATCACGGATGAAGGGATCGAGGTAATCAGCCTGCGATTCAAAATCGCCACCGAATTTCTTTTCCGAATACGTCGTCAACATAGGGAAAACAATGTCGCCGTTGTAGCTTGCAATCAAGGGTTTGTCGTTAGAGACCAGTTCGGCCATCAAACTGATGACAACCAGGATACTGAACAGAATCAGGCTCCAGTAACCACGACGATTTTTCTTGAAGCGCAGCCAGACGCGGCGTCCGGGCGAGATGGATTTCGTCGCCAGCACCGCAGAAGTTGCAGCGGCAGGTGCAAACGAATCTGCAGCCGCATCTGCAGCGGTATCTGCAGCTGGATTTACAGGTGAGCTCATCGATTAAGACTTTCAAACTGCAGGCGTGGATCGGCCCAGACGTAGCACAAGTCACCGAGCAACTTGACCAGCAAACCGATCAATGTGAACAGATACAGCGTCCCCATGACCACCGGATAATCACGTCGGATCACCGATTCATATGACAGCAAACCGAGGCCGTCGAGCGAGAACAAAGTCTCGATCAACAGACTGCCGGCAAAGAACGCACCGATGAACGCAGCTGGAAAACCAGTCACCAGCGGAATCAATGCGTTGCGGAACACATGCTTGTACAACACAGCGTTTTCACTCAGCCCCTTGGCACGCGCGGTCAACATATACTGTTTGCGTATCTCTTCGAGGAAGGTGTTCTTGGTCAGCATCGTCATCACCGCAAACGATCCGGCCACCGATGCCGTCACTGGCAAGGTGATATGCCACAGATAATCAAGTACCTTGCCTATCCATGACATCTGCTCCCAGTCATCCGACGTCAATCCGCGCAGAGGAAACCATTGCACAAAACTGCCGCCGCCAAACATCACCAACAGGAACACGCCAAGAATGAATCCGGGAATCGAATATCCCACCAGCACCACCATGCTGCTCATCGAATCAAAGCGACTGCCTTCGCGCACCGCTTTCGCGATACCGAGTGGCACCGAAATAAAATACGTTAGGAAGAAGGTCCACAAACCGAGCGTGATCGACACCGGCAGCTTGGAGACGACCAGTTCCCACACATCCTTGTGATGGTAAAAACTTTTCCCCAGATCCAAGGTAGCGAAGCCCTTCAGCATTTGCCAGAAGCGTTCGGTCGCGGGCTTGTCGAAGCCATACAGCGCCTTGATCTCCGCCACGCGCTCGGCATCTATGCCCTGCCGCCCGCGATATTGGGATGCTCCCCCACCGGTCGCTTCACCCGCACCGACCTGCCCTTTCAACTCAATCAGGGCCTGCTCGACCGGTCCACCCGGCACAAATTGAATCACGGCGAATGTGATTGCGACCACGCCGAGTAGCGTCGGCAGCATCAGCAGCACGCGCTTGATTATGTAAGACCAGATATTCATCGCAGCCTCCTCATCTTGCTTTCTGTTGCCACCAGGTTGAAATCACATACGGATCGGCCTGATAGTAAAGTGGAGCCGTCGCAGGAATGCCGAAGCGATCGCGATACGCGACGCGGTGCGTGGATGAATACCAGTGCGTCACGACGATGTGCTTGTGCAGCAGCACGCGATCCAGCGCACGCGCTGCCGCAACCAGTTGCTGACGACTGTCAGCGGCCACCAGTTTTTCGACCAGCCGGTCCACCGCAGCATCTTTCAAGCCCCACGCATTGCTCGAACCTTTTTCATCGGCGGCCTTGGAGCCGAACATATCGAACATTTCATTGCCGGGACTGCTGACATCCGGGAATCGGATGCTGGTCATATCGAAATCGAATTCATCCATGCGTTTTTGGACAAGCGCAAAATCTGCTGTGCGCTGCGTCACTTGTATACCCAGCTTTTCCAAATTGCGAATGTAGACGCTGATAACGCGCGACAGTGCGGACTGATCATCGATGATTTCAAATGCAAATGGCTCACCCTTCGCATTGCGCAAGGCACCGTCGCGATACGTCCAGCCAGCCTGACGGAACAGTTCCACAGCCTCCAGCAAGTTCGCCCGCAAGGAACGCGGCGCATCTGTATTCGGCGGGACAGGCGCAGGACCAAATACGACAGGATCGAGTTTGTCGCGCAGCGGCTCCAGCAGCTTGAGCTCATCCGCGGAGGGCAAGCCGGTCGCCGCCATCGGGCTGTTATTGAAGAAGGAGTAAATCCGCTTGTAGGAACCGAAGAACAATTGCCGGTTCATCCATTCGTAATCCAGCGCAAGGTCTAGGGCACGGCGCACGCGCACATCCTGGAACTGCGGTCTGCGCAAGTTCATCACAAAGCCCTGCATGCCGGCACCATTGGAATGCGTCAGCTCGCGCTTGATGATTTCGCCGCTGGTAAATTTGGGCCCCTTGTAACTGCGCGCCCAGTTCTTGGCGCTGTACTCAACCACCAGATCAAATTCACCTGCCTTGAATGCTTCCAGCTTGGCGACATCATCTTTATAGAAGCGGTAATTGATACGACCGAAATTGAACGTTCCTTTCCGCGTCGGGATATTCGCGCCCCAGTAATCCGGATTCAATTTGTAGCTGATAGAGCGGCCGGTATCGTAGCGATCAATCAAATACGGGCCGCTGACGATAGGCGGCGTCAATTGAATCTGGTCGAACGCGGTGCCCGCCGCCCATTTGCGCGAGAACACCGGCACACTGCCGACTATCAAGGGCAGCTCGTGATTCAGAGACTTGAATTCGAAACGCACCGTGCGCTCATCGACGACCACACAACGCTTCACCTCGGAAAAGATAGACTTGAATTGCGGCGCGCCTTTTTCCATCAGCGTGTCGAATGAATATTTGACGTCGGCCGCCAGCACCGGATCGCCGTTATTGAAACGCGCTTTTTGATTGATGTGAAACGTCATCGCCAGCCTGTCCGGCGCCAGCACCATGTCATCTGCCAGCAAACCGTACATGGTCGCCACTTCATCGCCGGAACTGACGGCCAGTGTTTCAAACATCAGATTCGATACACCCGCTGCGGCCACACCCTTTAAAGAATACGGATTGAATTTATCAAAGCTGCTGCGACGGTCGGGATTGGCGAGAAATAACTCACCGCCTTTGGGCGCATCGGGATTGACGTAATCGAAGTGGGTAAAGCCCGCCGGATATTTGGGCGTGTCATATAGAGAGAAAGCATGAGCGGCAAAAGCAGCGTTACCTTGCGCCATGAAACAGAGCAGCAAAAATGCGTAAATTGATTTAACCATGCGCCTGTCGTGAATGATGTTTGCCAGCCGGGCAATCCTGTACTTGATACAGGATGCTCATGTTGTCGTTCCGGCTATTCTACAGAAACACCCACAGCCAGGCGCGCCGGTGAGCAGCGAATGCGCCGTTCAAGCCCGAAGAAAATCAGAGAATTGTCACAAAAGTTGCTGTTGTTCCCTTCAGCCCCTACAATCTTGCCCATTCCGCACTTATTCCCGCGCACTTATTTACGCGCAGTTAATGTCAAAAATCCACTGGAGTCGTTCATGGCATTCTTGCAAGGCAAAAAAATTCTCATCACCGGTTTGTTATCGAACCGCTCCATCGCTTACGGCATTGCAGAAGCCTGCAAACGTGAAGGCGCCGAACTGGCGTTTACCTATGTTGGCGAGCGCTTCAAGGATCGCATTACCGAGTTCGCCAAAGAATTCGACAGCACCCTGATTTTCGATTGCGACGTCGGCAGCGACGAACAGATCACCGCCTTGTTCGCCGATCTGGGCAAATCGTGGGACCGGCTCGACGGCCTGGTACACGCGATCGGCTTTGCTCCACGCGAAGCGATTGGCGGCGACTTCCTCGAAGGTTTGTCACGCGAAGGCTTCAAGATTGCGCATGACATTTCGGCTTACAGCTTCCCGGCAATGGCCAAAGCTGCATTGCCGATGTTGAGTCCGAATGCTGCATTGCTGACCCTGAGTTATCTCGGTGCCGTCCGCGCCCTGCCTAACTACAACACGATGGGACTGGCAAAAGCATCGCTGGAAGCCAGCGTACGCTATATGGCAGAATCGCTGGGCCCTAAAGGCATACGCGTCAACGGCATCTCGGCCGGCCCGATAAAGACCCTGGCGGCCAGCGGCATCAAGGACTTCAGCAAGATCCTCAACTTCGTCAAGGATCATGCGCCTTTGCGTCGCAATGTGACACAGGAAGACATCGGCAATGCATCCGCCTTCCTGTTGTCGGATCTGTCCAGCGGCATCACCGGTGAAATCACCTATGTCGATGGCGGCTTCTCGCATGTCGTCGGTGGCATGGGCGGCGGGGACTAAGTCCTCGCTTGCATTGCAGGGCAGTCGGAACCAGAGACTGCCCGATGCAATGAATCAAAAGGCGGCAGAGATTCTGCCGCTTTTTTTATCGATTGATGGCATGCGCCGCCGCTCATTTTCAGTGCGTTGCAGCGAATGACTCGACATCGCACCCGTTCTGTACTACAATGCGCGCTGTGCTTTGCAACAGGCATTGCACTTTGTAGCATCGCGAACCGTTAGCATTAACGATAAAGCCCTCCCGCCTTCAGGTGTTGAAGTTTATACACCGTCCCGGCGCAAAGCTTTTGTGCCGAAATCTCTCAGAGTTTTCACAGCTGTTTCTGTTTCGTTGGTTAGCTTTGCATTTTTGCGCATTTCGCAGTCTCCACTTGGACACGATCCAGGCTAGATCCTGCAGCGCTGCTTTATACGAAAGAAAATAATGACATTTGAATCACTAGGCCTCCACGCGTCCATCATCAAGGCATTGACTGAATCCGGCTATACCGCCCCTACTGGCGTGCAAGCACAAGCGATTCCTGCTGCGATCGAAGGCCGTGACATGATGGTCTCGTCGCAAACAGGTTCCGGCAAGACAGCGGCATTCATGCTGCCTGCGCTGCACAAGTTTGCAGTTCAATCCGAACAACAGCAACCTGAAGCTGGCAGAACGCCAAACCAGGAAGCGCAATCGGCACGCTCACGCGGCGATCGCCCACGCTTTAAAGCTGCACAACCAAAAATGCTGGTGTTGACCCCAACCCGCGAACTGGCTTTGCAAGTCACCACCTCGACCGACAAGTACGGCGCGTTCATGAAACGTGTCAAGGCTATTTCGATCCTGGGCGGCATGCCTTACCCAAAACAAATGCAATTGCTGGCCAAGAACCCAGAGATCCTGGTTGCTACGCCAGGTCGTTTGATCGACCACATGGAATCGGGCAAGATCGATTTCTCGGAATTGCAAATTTTGGTGCTGGATGAAGCTGATCGCATGCTGGACATGGGTTTTATCGATGACATCGAAAAAATCGTTGCTGCAACACCAGAAGGTCGTCAAACCATGTTGTTCTCGGCAACGCTGGACGGCACCGTCGGCACCATGGCAAAGCGCATCACCAAAGATCCATTGGTCATCCAGATCGCTGGCTCTGCTACCAAGCACGAAAACATCAAGCAAGGCGTGCATTTTGTCGACGATCTGTCGCACAAGAATCGCCTGCTCGATCATTTGCTGCGTGACGAAACCATGGACCAGGCTGTTGTCTTCACCGCGACCAAACGCGATGCAGACACGATCGCTGATCGTTTGAACATCGCCGGTTTCGCTGCTGCTGCACTGCATGGCGACATGCATCAAGGTGCACGTAACCGTACGCTTGACGGTCTGCGTCGCGGTCAAATCCGTGTATTGGTTGCAACTGACGTCGCTGCACGCGGCATCGACGTACCTGCGATCACCCACGTATTCAACTACGATCTGCCGAAATTCCCGGAAGACTACGTTCACCGTATCGGCCGTACCGGTCGTGCTGGCCGTAACGGTATCGCGGTTTCCTTGGTCAATCATGCAGAAAGCATGAACGTCAAACGCATCGAACGCTTCATCAAGCAATTGATTCCTGTCTCGGTAATCGAAGGTTTTGAACCGAAACGTACTTCTTCGGCACCACGTTCGAATCACAAACCAGGTGGCTGGAAACCAGGCGACAACCGTGGCAACGCGGCTAAACCAGGTCAACGTACATTCAGCAAACCGAATGCTCCACGCAACGATGGCGGCGGCTACAACAAAGGCCCTCGTACCAGCGATGCAGGCGGCGCAACACGTCGTCCTTTCGGCGAGCGTTAATAGCTAATCGAGCTAGCACCATAAACAAAAAGCCGGACCAGAAATGGCCCGGCTTTTTTACGTCGGTAACATATGTAAGGAAATGCACCAGCTAGAGACTTTGCCGGGATATGCGCTATATTGAAAATATTCAAAATAAGGAGAATATTCATGAAGCACCTACTTATTAGCGCTGCCGCTATTCTTATCAGCACGACTGCCATCTTGCCTACTCAAGCAATGGCAGAGGTAAACGTTAGCGTTAGCATCGGCGCGGCACCGCCGCCAGTGCGATATGAGCCTGTGCCGCCGCCACGCAGCGGCTATGTATGGGCGCCTGGTTACTGGAATTGGAATGGACACACGCATGTATGGTCCGATGGCCATTGGGAACACGACCGCTCCGGTTACATCTATGAATCTCCGGAATGGCATCAACACAAAGGTCAATGGCAGTTAAATAGAGGTGGATGGAAACCCGGCAAAAACAAGAACGGTTACCATTGCCCTCCTGGCCAAGCCAAGAAAGGTAACTGCTAACAAACAAGAATGATGCACTACAACAGCGTACCGTTTTGAGCATCATTCAATAGCAAGAAGTCGAACACGAATACACCCGATAAGCATCAGAGAAATATTTTGCAAAAAACACTTCCGACACTTTTCATCCCGCACGGCGGCGGCCCATGTTTTTTCATGGACTGGCCGGGCGATCCGCATATGTGGGATCACATGGCGGATTTTTTGCGCAATCTGATCGACACAGTCGGCGTGCGGCCGAAGGCGATCCTGATTATTTCCGGCCATTGGGAAGAGGAAGAATTTACGGTCGGAGCGAATCCGCAACCGCCCCTAATTTACGATTATCACGGCTTCCCTGCACACACTTATCAACTGACCTATCCAGCACCGGGTTCGCCAGAGCTGGCTGCGCGCGTGCAAAACTTGTTAAGCGAAGCAGGTTTGCCGGCGCGCATCGATAAGCAACGCGGTTGGGATCATGGCGTCTTCATTCCATTAAAAGTAATGGTTCCGGACGCCGACATACCCATCGTCCAACTGTCGATGAAAAAAGGATTGGATCCAGCGACCCATATACGCGCTGGCGAAGCACTCCAAGCCTTGCGCGATGAAGGCGTGTTGATCATCGGCAGCGGCATGAGTTTTCACAATATGCGTGGCTTCAGCCCTGCGTTTAAGGAAGCATCCGAACATTTCGATGACTGGCTGGCCGACATGGCGACCAAGCCCGAAACAACGCGCAATACACAGTTGCAGCACTGGCAAGATGCGCCGAATGCGCGCGACGTACAGCCGCATCCGGAC
>CAYOQL010000009.1:0-87714 GCA_964406085.1 uncultured Herminiimonas sp. | reverse complement strand
GCGACAGGTAGTCCTTGTCGAAATCGTTGAGCGTGCCGACGATGCCGAAATCGAGTGCAATGTAGCGGCCGAAGGTTTCCGGCGCGACCGACACCTGGATATTCCCCGGATGCATGTCGGCATGGAAGAAGCCGTCGCGGAAAACCTGCGTGAAGAAAATCTCTACGCCATCGCGCGAAAGTTTTTTCAAATCGATACCGGCTGCTATCAGTCTTTCGGTTTGCGAAATCGGGATACCGACCATGCGCTCCATCACGATGACCGACGTCGAGCAATAGTCCCAGTGCATTTCCGGCACGACCAGCAAATCGGACTTGGCGAAATTGCGGCGCAACTGGCTGCCGTTGGCAGCTTCGCGCATCAGGTCGAGCTCATCGTGCAGATACTTGTCGAACTCGGCCACGACTTCCTTCGGCTTCAGGCGTTTGCCGTCAGCCCACAATTTTTCGACCAGGCCGGCCACGATGTGCATCAGCGCGACGTCATCATCTATCGATTTCTTGATGCCGGGACGCAGCACTTTGACTGCCACATCTTTGCCGTTTTTCAGTCGCGCAAAGTGTACCTGCGCAATCGAGGCCGACGCCACAGGCTCGGCTTCAAAATGGGCAAACAGCACGTCAGGATGTGCGCCCAGCGATTTGATGATTTGTGCAATCGCCAACTCGGAAGAAAACGGCGGCACGCGATCCTGCAGGCGCGCCAGCTCGTCGGCGATATCCATCGGCATCAGGTCACGACGCGTCGACAGGACCTGCCCGAATTTGACGAAGATAGGACCAAGATCTTCCAGCGCACGGCGCAAGCGCACGGCGCGCGGCGCCGACAGGTCGCGCCAGAACATCATTTGATTCAGTAGTTTGGTTGTGCGCGGGATTGCCAGGCCGGACATTGCGATGTCGTCAAGGCCGTAGCGGATTGCGACACGCAGAATTTTCAATACGCGGACAAATTTCAAGATCATTGATGTCATTAACTAATGCCCTTCAGCTTTTCTATACGCTTGGCCAGCCGCGCAACGTCGTCGCGCAATCTGGTCACATCGGCGGTAAATTCGGTCACTGCTTGCGGACGAATCAACATGGGATTCTCTTCTAGAAAATACTCGGCCACGTTTTCGCTCACAGACTGATGCAGGGATTTGGCTGTCTGCACCGCGGAGCGCGCGCCGCCAGCAATACGGTTGGCGGCGATATCGCCGACAAACTTGCTCAGGTCATCTTCTGCTTCCCAGCGCAAACCCTGGCTGAGTTGCGAGATCGTGTTCGCGAAATCGGCATCGCCGTCTATCTTCACATAGGAAAAAGCACGCTCGCGATTTTGCATAATGACAGGCAGATCGGATAAGGCGACGCGTATGGTGACTGTTGCAACATCATCGACTGCAGCGGCCTCCAGCATGCCGTCGGCCGTCACCTTCAGACGCGCAGCCAATACGCCGCCATCGAGTACGGCGATCTTGCCTGCATGCGGAACCAGTTTGGCGCGTGCCCAAGCTTCCTGCGCAAGCAGGTGATTGATGGCAGCCGGGAAAATATGGGAGGGAGAAAAAGATGTCATCGTCAAAATGGTCTAGCCAAAAACAAAGCCGCCGGTGACTATTCACGGGCGGCTTCAAGTTTAGCAGTTTGCCGTAAGGCGGCGCTAACTATCTACATCGTGGCAAATCCCTGAGGACTTGCCGATTTTCAGTGGCTGTTACAGCTGTTGAATACCAGCCAGTACCCAACCGCCATCGCCATGCACTGGCTTCGACAGGTTCCATGCTTCGCTGAACGGTTCTGTCGGTGCGCCTGCACCTTCATTGATCAGGCCGGTGAACTTGATGCTGGCGATGTAATCGTCACCTACGGTTTCCACGCCGTAGAAAATGCCTTCCAGCGAAATGACATCGGTATGGTTTTCCGACGCGCCGCGTTCCAGCAACTGCGCTTTCAATTCACCAAACATTTCTGGTGTGGTGAATTCGCGGATGTCGTTGACATCGCCTTTGTCCCACGCCGCTTGCAGGCGGATGAAATATGTTTTTGCATTACGGATGAACGCTTGTACGTCAAAGTCGGCAGGCAAATCACTGTCATTGCCCGCTTCATGTGGTGTACCAAACGCGGAACCGGATGCCAAAGGCGCTGCCGATTGCAGGGCCGAAGGCTGACCGTAAGACTGGTCGATGCGCGAACCGATTTCAGGCGTGCTGCTCTTTGCCGAGAAGTTGTTCGGGAACGAAGGTTGCAGACCGCCTTGTTGATTGCCTGCGCTCTTGTTCTTGATCATGCGATAGATGAACATCGCAGCGAACGCGAACAGGCCGACCATCAGAATGGTGCTGATCATGCTGGCCAATGCGCCACCGATACCGAGGTGCGACAACAATGCGCCCAGACCCAGACCCAGCAATGCGCCACCAAGGATGTTGCGCATCATGCTAGGTTTGGCCGCTGCTGCAGCACCTGTTGCGCCAGCTGCTGCTGGTGCAGCCGCAGGTTTGGCAGTGTTGGTCGGCGAGGATTGTGCCGGAGCCGAACGCTGATAACTTTGCGATTGCTTGCCGAAGGAACCACCACCGCCCAAGCGTTTGGCCTGGACTTCAGTCGCGATAAAGGTCATAGAACTGACCATGACCGCCACTACCAATAATAATTTCTTCATGCTGCCTCCTAAAGTTTTATACCGGTGTGTAATGCCGCCACGCCGGCTGTCAAATTAAAATACTCAACTCTTTCGAGTCCTGCATCCTGCATCATTTTTTTCAGTGTTTCTTGGTCGGGATGCATGCGGATCGATTCAGCCAGATAGCGGTAACTATCGGCATCGCCTGCAATGCGTTGACCCAACCACGGCAACACGGAAAACGAATAAACGTCATACGGTTTTTTCAAAGGCTCCCACACCTTCGAAAACTCCAGCACCAGCAACTTTCCGCCTGGCTTCAATACGCGCCGCATTTCTGCCAGCGCCACATCTTTGTGCGTCATGTTGCGCAAGCCAAACGCTACGCTCACACGATCAAAATAGTTATCGGGGAATGGTAATTTCTCCGCATCGCATAAGGATGTTGGGATGATCATGCCATTGTTCAACAGCCGATCGCGCCCGACACGCAACATCGACTCATTTATATCGGTCAACCAGACTTCACCTGTTGGCCCTGCCTTTTTGGCAAATGCCTTGGCCAAGTCACCGGTACCGCCTGCAATATCCAGCACCTTGAAGCCCGGACGTATGCCAGCCTGCGCAATCGTGAATGTCTTCCACAAGCGATGCAACCCGGCCGACATGACATCGTTCATCACGTCGTACTTTGCCGCCACTGAGTGAAACACTTCAGCGACCTTGTGGACCTTCTCTTCTTCAGCGACGGTTTGATAACCGAAATGTGTTGAATTTGTCATGGCTTGCGGCTCAATTAACTAGATTATACATGCGTTAAGAAAATGTGAAATAAGCGTGAAATTTATTTGTGCGCAGGTCAAAAACCGCTTTGAAATCAATGGCTACCGCAACCGCTGCCGCTCACTACGGCCTTGTTCATCGGCGCATCGCGCCCGCTTTCGCGCGTGAAGCCGGCGGCTTCCAGGCGGCGCAGATAATCTTCCCACAAGGCATCTTTTTCACTACCGAGGTGGTGCAGGTAATCCCACGAAAAAATGCCGGTATCGTGACCATCGGAAAACACCGGTTTGATCGCGTAATTGCCCACCGGTTCGACCGCCGTGATTTCCACATTGCGCTGGCCGGTTTGCAGGGTTTCCTGCCCCGGGCCGTGGCCGCGCACTTCTGCCGAAGGCGACCAGACGCGCAGCAATTCAAACGGCAAGGAAAAACTTTTGCCGTCGTCAAATTCAATCTCGAGCACGCGCGATTGTTTGCGTACGGTGAGCCCGGTTGGTTGTGGCGTCGGAGGTGTTTGTTTGGAACCTGTCATGATCGTCTCTCGTTCGGATTGCGCAGAAGCAAATTATTTTGCATCCGCAAAGAATATTTATATTGAGGCCGGCGTCTCAGCTCGCGCAAGAGGCATGGCGCGTGACCGCCGCACGCAAGGCCGGCAGCAAGGCGCGCCTGTGCGACAGCACACCGTCCGCAGTCTGCCGTACTGCTGGCGCCCAGACCGGATGAGGGAAATGCGCATCGTCGCTGAAGCGGGGAATCAAATGCCAGTGCAGATGCGGCACCATATTGCCGAGACAGGCCAGGTTGATTTTTTCCGGCTGCATCACTTCACGCAGCGCGGCTTCGACCTGACACACGGCGTGCATCAAGGCAGACCGGTCTTCTATCGCCAGATCGGTCATTTCCTTGACGTGTGCATTCCAGATCACGCGGCAGAAGCCTGGGTAATTGGCATCAGCAATCAATACGACGCGCAACTGCTCATTGCGGAACAGGATTTCGCCGCCGGATTCTTCGCACAGCTCGCAGGCCGCCGTCATGCTTAGACCAGCACCCGCTCAATGCCGCCATAGTTGGCGCGAGCCACGTAATCCGGCAACCAGTTAGGTCCGAGCAAATGCTTGGCCATTTCAACCACGATATAGTCGGCTGTGGTTTCGGAGTCATCGTTGTAGCGCGACAAACCTTGCAGGCACGAAGGGCATGACGTCAGTATCTTAACCTCGCCGACGAAACCGTCAGCACGCAACTTGTCTGCGCCCTTGGTCATTTCTTCTTCCTTGCGGAAGCGCACTTGCGTAGAAATGTCGGGACGTGTGACTGCCAGCGTGCCGGACTCGCCGCAGCAGCGATCATTTTTCTCGATCTTCTGCGCATCGACGGTCGTGATCAAGGCATTCACCGTTTTCAACGGGTCCTGCAGTTTCATCGGCGTGTGGCAAGGATCGTGATACATGTAACGCACGCCATTGACGCCTTCCAGCTTCACGCCTTTTTCCATCAGATATTCGTGAATATCGATGATGCGGCAACCCGGGAAAATCTTCTCGAACTCATACCCCTGCAACTGATCGTAGCAAGTGCCACAAGACACGATAACGGTCTTGATATCGAGATAATTCAGCGTGTTCGCCATCCGGTGGAACAGCACGCGATTGTCGGTGATGATCTTCTCGGCCTTATCGTAATTGCCGGTGCCGCGTTGCGGATAACCGCAGCACAGATAACCCGGAGGCAACACGGTTTGCACGCCGACATTCCACAACATGGCCTGCGTCGCCAGACCGACTTGCGAAAACAGTCGCTCGGAACCGCAACCAGGGAAATAGAACACCGCTTCGGTATCCATCGTGGTGGTCTTCGGATCGCGAATGATAGGCACGACTTTGTCGTCTTCGATATCAAGCAAGGCGCGCGCGGTTTTCTTCGGCAGATTGCCGGGCATCTTCTTGTTGATGAAGTGGATGACCTGTTCCTTGATCGGCGGTTTGCCGACCGTTGCACGCGGTGCCGCCGTTTGCTTCTTCGCGAATTTTTTCAGCACATCGTGACCGAAACGCTGCGCCTTGTATCCCCAATCGATCATGACCTTGCGGGTCGCATTGATCGTCGCAGGATCGCTCGCGTTCAGGAAGAACATCGATGCGGCAGTACCCGGATTGAACGATTTCTTGTTCATCTTGCGCAGCAGATTGCGCATGTTCATCGACACATCACCGAAGTCGATATCGACCGGGCAAGGCGTCAGGCACTTATGGCAAACCGTGCAGTGATCGGCCACGTCTTCGAACTCTTCCCAATGCTTGATCGAGATGCCACGGCGCGTTTGCTCTTCATACAGGAAGGCCTCGACCAGCAAGGACGTCGCGAGAATCTTGTTGCGCGGCGAGTACAGCAAGTTCGCGCGCGGCACATGGGTGGCGCATACAGGCTTGCATTTGCCGCAGCGCAGGCAATCCTTGACGCTGTTGGCGATCGCACCGATATCGCTTTGCTGCATGATCAGAGATTCGTGCCCCATCAGACCGAACGATGGCGTGTAAGCGTTGCGCAGATCGGCGCTCAATTCCGGCGCATCCATCAGCTTGCCCTTGTTGAAGTGGCCTTCAGGATCGATACGTTTTTTGTACGAGCGGAAATCCGCCAACTCTTCAGTCGTCAGGAATTCCAGCTTGGTAATGCCGATACCATGTTCGCCGGAAATCACGCCATTCAGCGAGCGCGCCAGTTTCATGATGCGCGCCACCGCTGCATGCGCATCCTGCAGCATTTGATAGTGATCGGAATTGACCGGGATGTTGGTATGTACATTGCCATCGCCCGCATGCATGTGCAGCGCGACGAAGACGCGACCGCGCAAGATGCGTTTGTGGATGGCATTGGCTTCTTCGAGGATCAGACGGAACGCAGCACCGCTGAAAATCTGGCGCAAGGGCAAGCGTGCTTCCGCTTTCCACGAAATGCGGACAGTGCGATCCTGCACCACATCGAACAGCGTGGCATTCGGCTGTGTTTGCACACGCTCGTTAAATACCGGCGCCAGTTTTTCCATGCCGAGCGCGAGCAAATTATCCTTCGCGTCCTGCAAAGGCTGATCGAGATTCGCCAGCACATACGACCAGCGCGCCTGCGTGGCAGCGATTAATTCCTCGGCCTGATGCACGCGATCTTCCAGCAATTCAGCCGCAGGAATATCGTCGCCTTCAGCGTCGTCGCTTTTGCCCAGAGGCAGATTGCCCTTGGTGAAAAAATTGTGCAATTCATCGAGGAATTGCAGCTTGTTCTTGATCGACAGTTCAACGTTGATACGCTCGATACCGTCCGAATACTCGCCCATGCGATCCAGCGGGATCACCACGTCTTCATTGATCTTGAACGCGTTGGTATGCTTGGAAATCGCGGCAGTGCGCGCACGGTCGAGCCAGAATTTCTTGCGCGCCTCGGGGCTGACGGCGACGAAGCCTTCGCCTACACGTGTGTTCGCCAGGCGCACCACTTCGGATGCGGCTTGCGCTACGGCATTTTCATCATCGCCGACGATATCGCCGAACAAGGCCATCTTAGGCAGGATGCCGCGCTTGGATTTGGTCGCATAACCGACCGCGCGCAGGTAGCGCTCATCCAGATGTTCAAGGCCAGCCAGAATAGCGCCGCCTTTTTTGGTTTCAGCATCGAGGAAATCCTTGATCTCGACGATCGATGGAATCGCATCGCGCGAATGGCCGAAAAATTCCAGGCAAACGGTGCGCGTATGTTTCGGCATCTTGTGCAAGATCCAGCGCGCCGATGTGATCAAGCCATCGCAGCCTTCTTTTTGCACACCAGGCAAACCGGACAGGAATTTATCGGTAACGTCCTTGCCCAGTCCCTCCTTGCGGAAAGTGCGGCCTGCGATTTCCAGTGTCTCGGTTTTGAAGGGTTGATTGACTTTGCCCTTCTCGCTCGGGTGCGTCCATTCCAGCTTGAACTTGGCGAGTGGCGCATCATGAATCTTGCCGAGATTGTGTTCCAGGCGCGTGACTTCCAGCCAGTCGCCATTCGGATCGACCATTCTCCAGCTCGCCAGATTATCGAGCGCAGTGCCCCACAATACGGCTTTCTTGCCACCGGCATTCATCGCGATATTGCCGCCTATGCAGGACGCTTCGGCCGAAGTCGGATCGACGGCGAAGACAAAACCGGCTTTCTCGGCCGCATCGGCTACGCGCTTGGTGACCACACCAGCACCGGAATAAATCGTCGCGTATTCACGGTCGACGCCAGGCAGTATCGTCATCTCGACTTCGCCCAGGCCTTCCAGTTTTTCAGTATTGATGACAGCCGACATCGGCGTCAGCGGAATCGCGCCGCCGGTATAACCGGTGCCGCCGCCGCGCGGGATGATGGTCAGGCCGAGTTCGATACAGCCTTTGACCAGGCCCGCCATTTCATCTTCGCCATCCGGCGTCAGCACGACGAACGGATATTCAACCCGCCAGTCGGTGGCGTCGGTCACATGCGAGACGCGCGACAAACCGTCGAACTTGATGTTGTCCTTGGCCGTATAGCGACCCAAGACCTTGTTCGTGCGCTTGCGCAAATCGTAGGTATTGCGGAATTCTTCCGCGAAATCGGCGACCGCCTTGCACGCCGCCTGCACCAATGCCTCGACTGCGACGGCACGGCGTTCTGCCTTGGCATCACCGGTATTGGCCAAATCATTCTTGCGGCGCTTGTCGACTTCAGCCAGGCGATGGTTCAACGCATCGATCAGCGCCTGACGGCGCTTCGGGTTGTCCAGCATGTCGTCCTGCAGGTACGGATTGCGCTGTACGACCCAGATATCACCGAGCACTTCATACAGCATGCGCGCGGAGCGACCTGTCTGGCGCTCACCGCGCAATTCGTCGAGCAAAGACCATGCTTCTTCACCCAGCAGGCGAATCACTATCTCGCGGTCGGAAAATGAAGTGTAGTTATAGGGAATTTCGCGCAAGCGCGTAGGCACAGCGCCACCAGGGGCATCGGCCAGAAGAGTCTGAATATGTACCGGGGCGTTCATCAGTGGGCGATCATCAGTGGTTTGTTGCATTCACGCTAAATAAGCATTTTAGCTGATTGCAGTGCAACACGTTCGAACTGCATGCAGAGAAACCGGAGGAAAAAATGAGAAAAACCGCTCACGACCCGCGATGTTTTATCTCCGCCAACCTCAGAAAAATCAGTGATGGGCACGCGATCGCAACCATTGTCGCTACGGTCAAAACAGTTTGATCAGGTATTGCCACACGCCATCAGGCACATATAGCAGCAACCAGGTCATCGTCACGTAGCGCAAGAACTTGCCGACCGCCATGTAAGCCACGCAGGGCCAGAACGGCAATTTTAACCAGCCTGCCAGCAGGCAGATCGGGTCGCCTATGCCCGGCAGCCAGGCCAGCAGCATGGTTTTGGGACCGAAACGCTGCAGCCAGTCGAACCAGCGCGTCTGACGCTCCTTTGCAAAAATCTGTTTGGCGCCAACGCCCATCCAGTAATTGATTACGCCACCGATGGTATTGCCGGCAGTTGCCACCAGTATCGTTATCCAGAACAAGGCTGGATTGGCCTTGATGACGGCAAATACTGCCGGCTCCGAGCCCATCGGCAACAAAGTAGCCGATACCAGACTGATGACAAATACTGAAAACAGCCCGATTTCGGGCACAGCCAGGAAAGCCAGCAACCATTGCACGCAGGCTTCAATCATGTAATTGCTGAGGTGAAGGTTTCAAATCGGGTATCCAGGCAGGTCATCATAAATTCGGCAGATAGGAAAGCATAGTAATGCGACGCCGCAAAAAGCCGTCCATTATAATGAGCGGCTGCACAGCGTCGCTTCGACTTTATGGCTGTGCCAATCACATTGATCTCTATGACAACCGACTACCTGAAGAAAATCCTCACCGCGCGCGTATATGACGTGGCCGTGGAATCCCCGCTTGAACTGGCGCCTACGCTGTCGCAGCGCTTCGGCAACCAGATTTACTTCAAGCGTGAAGATATTCAAAGCGTTTTCAGCTTCAAGCTGCGCGGTGCCTACAACAAGATGGCGAATCTGCCGCCGGCGCAATTGAAGCGCGGCGTCATTTGCGCGTCAGCCGGCAACCACGCGCAAGGTGTCGCCTTGTCGGCGACCAAACTCGGTTGTCGCGCAGTGATCGTGATGCCGACCACCACGCCGCCGGTCAAGATCGATGCGGTCAAGGCGCGCGGTGGCGACAATGTGGAAGTCGTGCTGTTCGGCGAGTCGTACACCGATGCGTATAACCACGCGCTGACGCTGGAAAAAAAGCGCAAGCTGACCTTCGTCCATCCATTCGACGATCCGGATGTAATTGCCGGCCAGGGCACGATCGCAATGGAAATCCTGCGCCAGCATCCGGGTCCTATTCACGCCATTTTTGTCGCTATCGGCGGTGGCGGCTTGATCGCCGGCATAGGCGCTTATATAAAAGAGGTGCGCCCGGATATCAAGATCATCGGCGTGCAAACGACCGATTCCGACGCAATGGCACGCAGCCTGAAAGCCGGTCGCCGCGTCTCCTTGCCGGACGTCGGTCTGTTCTCTGACGGCACGGCGGTCAAGCTGGTCGGCGAAGAAACCTTCCGCGTCGCCAAGCTGGTAGTCGATGACATCATCCTGGTCGATACAGATGCCGTATGTGCTGCCATCAAGGACGTATTCCAGGACACGCGCAGCATACTGGAACCGGCCGGTGCGCTGGCTATCGCCGGCGCCAAAGCCTATGTCGAACGCGCCAAGCAGGATAAAAAGCCGATCAAGAATGAAACGCTGATCACAGTCGCCTGCGGCGCCAACATGAACTTCGATCGCTTGCGCTTCGTCGCCGAGCGCGCCGAAGTCGGTGAATCACGCGAAGCGATTTTCGCCGTGACGATTCCGGAAGAGCGCGGCAGCTTCAAGCGCTTCTGTGAATTGATAGGCCCGCGCAATGTGACCGAATTCAATTACCGCATCAGCGATGCAAAACAAGCGCATATTTTTGTCGGCATGCAAATCGCAGATCGCGATGAGCCGGGCAAGATCACCAAGCATTTTGAAAAACAAGGTTTCAAGACGCTGGACCTGACGCACGACGAACTGGCGAAAGGCCACATTCGCCATCTGGTGGGTGGCAAGAGTGAACTGGCACAGGATGAATTGTTGTATCGCTTTGAGTTCCCCGAGCGTCCAGGCGCATTGATGCGTTTCCTCGATAGCGTGGCACCGCACTGGAATATCAGCCTGTTCCACTATCGCAATCAGGGGGGCGATGTCGGTCGCATTCTGGTCGGTTTGCAGGTACCGAAGAAAGAAATGAAAGCCTTCCGTACTTCGCTGGCAGGGCTCGGCTATCGTCATTGGGATGAAACCGACAATCCCGCATACAAATTGTTTCTATAAGGGCGAGAGTCATGAGCAACCCTTTCGGACCAGCCGACTCGCCGCTAGGCAAGCCGTCGAGCTATCAGACGCAATACGACCCATCCCTGCTGTTTGCGATTCCACGCCAATACAAGCGCGATGAAATCGGTTTGAGCAGTGGCACCCTGCCATTTTTCGGCGTGGATATCTGGAATGCGTATGAAGTGTCATGGCTGAATATGCGCGGCAAACCGCAAGTGGCAATGGCCAAGATCATCGTGCCGGCCGATTCCCCGAACATCGTCGAATCGAAATCGTTCAAGCTGTATTTGAACTCACTGAATCAAACCAAGCTCGGCGGTACCGAAGCCTTGCTTGAATTGCTGCGCGAAGATCTGAGCGCAGGTTTCGGCGCGCCGGTACAAATCACGTTGACGCTACCAGAGAATTTTTCCCAGGTACCTATGGGAGAACTGGACGGCATGTTGCTGGATAGGCTCGATATCGAGGTAACAGAATATGCGCCGGATGCTTCGCTGCTATCGTCGGCAAAAGACGAGCCTGCGATAGAAGAAACGCTTGTCTCGCACTTGCTGAAATCGAATTGTCTGGTCACAGGGCAACCGGATTGGGCGAGCGTGCAGATCACGTATGTCGGGGGCGCGATCGATCAAGCCGGTCTGCTGCAATATCTGATCGGATTCCGCGAACACAATGAATTTCATGAGCAATGCGTGGAGCGCATTTTCATGGACATCATGCGTCAGTGCAAGCCGCAAAAGCTGTCGGTTTACGCGCGCTATACGCGCCGGGGCGGCTTGGATATCAATCCATGGCGCAGTAATTTCAGCACCGGCAAGCAGCCATCCAACGCCCGCAACGCACGTCAGTAACTTCTACTGCCATCCCTCTGGATTGCCTGGATCAGGCAATCCAGAGGGATGGCACAGCAACTCGCCAGGAAAATTCAGACGCGCATGCCGTCTTCGATTCTGACGAAATGCAAATTCTGCTGCTTCAGTTTATCTATAAGCGGCGGCAACACATCCAGTATCACAGGCTGACCATTCCTCTTGCGCGATGCATTGCCGTCATGCAATAGCAAAATATCGCCCGCCTTGGCATTTGCCAGCAAACGACGCGTAATCTTTGTTGCATCATGTACCCGCGTATCGAAGCCGCGCCGGGTCCAGCTCACCAGCTTCAAGTCCAGCCTGTGCAAGACCGGATCAAGGAAGGGATTGCGCAAGCCGGCCGGTGCGCGAAAGAATTGCGGGGCCCTGCCGGTGGCATCTTCAATCGCTTGCTGCGCGAGCAGGATTTCCTTTTGCATCCCGCCCATGCCCATGACGGAAAAATAATGGCGATGCTGCATGCTGTGATTTTCGATGTGATGCCCTTCGGCGATCATTCTTTGCACCAGCGCGGGATGTTTTTTTACCTTGGACGCGATACAGAAAAACGTCGCCTTGATATTTTTCTCGGCGAGTATATCCAGCACATAAGGCGTGACTTGCGGATCGGGACCATCATCGATGGTTAATGCAATTTCCGCCCTGTCGCCCACCAGCCGCAACACATTCGGGCCCAGCAAGGAACTCCTGGGCCACAGGCCCGCCGCTGCCATCACCGCATGATTCGCAATCAGGCTCGCGATGCCCAAACCCATCGTGCTCGGCCACACCAGTGCCGATGCTGCCGCACCCGCGTGCAGCGCGGCAGACGCCTTGAGAAAAGCACTGGCTTGCCATTTATTTTGCATAGCGATGATTCACTTCCATTTGCTGCATGTTTTACTGCTTGTATGAAACATGGCGACCGTATTTGATGGCGTCGTTGGTGCGACCAATTGCTCAAGCCTGGCGACTGTTATTGAAATAGGCATCAATACTTTCCTTGATGGTGGCGTGCGGAAAGTCGCGATTCACGCGTTTTCTGCATGCATATTCAACTGCAAACATCAGGATCACCAGAGGCCAGTTCAACACATTCGCAAACAGCGACCAGGTTTCAATGGATCCGAAAATAAAGATGAGCAATGACAATACAATCTGCACCGCAAAAAACAATGCCCATGCCACGGTTACGTGGCGCGTATAACGCTCCACGTTATCCGGCATTTCCGCATGTATTGTGCGTGCCAGCGTCGTAATGATGGGCGTGCGGCCGGCAAACAGCGTGTGCGCGAAAAACCAGCACAACATCGAATTGGTCGCGATGTGCTCCGTCAGATAAATCAGATCCAGACGCGCCAATAGCACCGGCCAGAAAATCAATACGGCATAGACTAGCGAGAACGCCATCACTATCCCGCATGACAGGCGCAGCAACTTGTTTACGCCCAACTGCTTCAACACTGTTACCGCACCCCAGCATGCAATACTGCTCATCGGGACAAGCAGCATCAGCATCGCGATCTGACGCCAGATGCGATGCGCATCATGCACCGTGAGCGCAACATGGCTCAGCGTTACATAAATGATGATGAAGGCGATCACCAGCATGGTCTTCAAAAAGGACATCCTTGATCGCTTTACGAATAAGAGTGGAATTCGTTACGAGAATTCGTAACGTGTTCAGATTGCAGGCGGGAAACATTATGCAACCAGCGAAAATTATACGTGAATCACTTAAAGTCAGATTTTCCGGATGCAATGCCATTTCGATATGCAGACACCAAACTATCCGCATTTCCCATTTCCACGAGCAACATCTGTAGAAATGCAAGTTTGTTGAGCTGAATGGGGTTATTGCACAACAATCTGGCGCAGCACATGCTTGCGTTTCCCGATTCAAGCCCTATCGTAAAAAAATAGGCCTATAATTCCCGCCAGAGCCCTTTCTTGTGCATCGCACCATGAACCATTTAAGCCAGATTCTCCCTCCCAGCAATGTCGTGCTCGACTTGGATGTCTCCAGCAAAAAACGTACATTTGAACAGGTCGGTTTGATTTTTGAAAATAATTGCGGCATCGCGCGTTCGGTCGTTTCCGAAAACCTGTTCGCGCGCGAACGTCTCGGCTCGACCGGTCTCGGTCATGGCGTGGCAGTTCCGCATGGCCGCATCAAGGGCTTGAAGGCGCCACTGGCGGCTTTTGTTCGCCTCGCACAACCGATTCCTTTCGAGTCGCCGGATGGTCAGCCGGTCAACCTGCTGATCTTCCTGTTGATCCCGGACAATGTCACACAACAGCATCTGGAAATTCTGTCCGAACTGGCAGAAATGTTTTCCGATGAAGCATTCCGCACCCTGCTGTCGACCACAGAAGATGCTGCTGCCGTGCATGCGCGCCTGATTACCTGGCAACCCAGCATGCAAAGTTCCAACTAAGCTGCCGCCTGCTTCTACGGCGCGCATCCGTTTCCGTAATTTGTTTCAGCACTTACGCACACCATGCCATTACCGACCCCGCTCACTATTCAGCAGCTGTATGACGACAACCGCGAATCGCTGCAGTTGGGCTGGTTCGCTGGGTTCCCTGGTGGCGAACGCCTGATTTCCGGCGATGCGACTTCCGCGGCGGATCAGGTTGGCCATCTGAATCTGATCCATCCTGGTCGCATACAGATTTTCGGTCACCAGGAAGTTGAATACTACAAACGCCTGTCTCCCGCTTCACGCGCTTATCAAAGTGCCGAGCTGGTTGCCGGCGAACCGCCTGCCTTCATCATCGCGCAAGGACTGGATACACCGGAAGACATCATGGCCATCTGTGATGAAAAAAATATTCCGCTGTTCTCCACGCCGCTACCGGCGGCACAGGTCATCGATTATCTGCGCGTCTATCTGTCCAAAAAGCTGGCGCAACGCATCACCATGCATGGCGTATTCATGGATGTGTTGGGTGTGGGCGTATTGATCACCGGCGAATCAGGTTTGGGCAAAAGTGAACTCGGTCTGGAATTGATTTCACGCAATCACGGTTTGGTAGCAGACGATGCAGTCGAGTTTGCACGTATTGCACCGCACATGATTGAAGGTCGCTGCCCGCCACTATTGCAAAACCTGCTGGAAGTGCGCGGCCTGGGCCTGCTCGATATCCGTACGATTTTTGGTGAAACCGCAGTCCGCCGCAAAATGCGCCTCAAGCTGATCGTGCATCTGGTCCGCCGGAGCACGATGGAAGAAAGTTACGAGCGCCTGCCTCTGCCATCGCAGAGCGAAGAAATATTGGGCCTGCCGATACGCAAAGTTGTTATCCCGGTAGAAGCAGGTCGAAATATCGCCGTTTTGCTGGAAGCTGCAGTACGCAATACCATCCTGCAGTTGCGGGGCATAGATACACTCAAAGACTTTATGGTGCGCCAGCAAAAAGCGATGGAAAGCGACGATTAAACAGAGCAGAAATTCATTTTCATCGCTGTCATTTGCACTGTAATTTAGTTATTCCAATCATCCTCGGCGCATCCCATCCGTTCACTATCAAGACAACCCTTCATGCACCTAGCGTACTTTTGTGAGCCTATCGGGCTTGCGGTATGATGTTGCCATGCGGATTATTCTCATCACTGGTATCTCAGGTTCCGGCAAATCTGTCGGCCTCAAAGTCCTCGAAGACGCGGGTTATTTTTGCGTAGACAATTTGCCGCCGAATTTATTGCGCGCGCTGGTTGCCACCTGTACTGAAGAACATACGGACACGCTCGCCGTGGCGATGGATGCACGCAGTGCCAGCTCATTACTGGGCTTGCCCGTGGACATTGCGTGGTTGCGCGAGCAGGGGCATGACGTCAAGGTTCTCTTCCTGACCGCTAAAACCGACTCGCTGATCGCGCGCTTTTCCGAAACCCGCCGCAGCCATCCACTATCACATCGTGTATTCAGCAATCAAGATGCGACAGATCCCGGCACCTTGACCGAATGCATACGCGAAGAACGCGAAATGCTCGCAGACGTGGAAGAAATCGGTCACGTAATCGATACCTCCGGCATGAGTGCCAATAAATTGCGTGCATGGATCAAGGGCCTGGTCGCCAGTGATCACGCGCCACTGACGCTGTTGTTCGAATCGTTTGCCTTCAAGTTCGGCGTGCCGCTCGATGCAGATCTGGTATTCGATGTACGCGTATTGCCCAACCCGCATTACGATGCAGCGTTGCGGCCGTTGACGGGTCGCGATGCGCCGGTACAGGCTTTCTTGCAGGGTCAGACAGATGCGACTGAGTTGATTGCTGACATACGCAGCTTCGTCGAAAAATGGCTGCCGGCATTCAAGAAGGATAACCGCAGCTATCTGACGGTCGCCATCGGTTGCACAGGCGGTCAGCATCGATCGGTTTATATCGTTGAACAACTGGCACAATTTTTCCGACCGACTGAGCATGTGTTAGTGCGCCATCGCGAACTCGACTGATGCAATAAAACTCTACCTGGCTGCACAAGCATATGCGCCACCTCCAAAATTTTGCACGCTTATTTTCACCATGCCTGAAAACCAAAACTGGCTTCCGCTATTCCCGCTTAACACCGTGCTCTTCCCTGGCGGCATCCTTCCTCTCAAGGTTTTCGAGACGCGCTACATAGACATGGTGCGCAACTGCATGAAACAGGAAATGCCCTTCGGCGTTGTGCTGATTAAATCGGGACAGGAAGTAGGCGTTGCAGCAGAACCGGAAGACGTGGGTTGTCTGGCGCACATCACCAACTGGGATGTGCCGCAACTCGGCGTACTGCTATTGCGCACGCAAGGCGGTGCACGCTTTCGCATCCTGGAAATGCGTACACACAAGGATCAACATCTGGAAGCGCGCGTTGAAATTCTGGACAACATCGCCAGCGCCTTACCACAGCAAAATGCCCTCTGCGCCAGCACGCTGGAACTGGTGATACGCGATATCAACAGCAAGGGACGCGCCGAACAGGGAGCGGATTTTGAAAACCCATTCCCTGAAAGCTTGCGACTGAACGATGCGGGCTGGGTCGCGGATCGATGGACTGAAATATTGCCCATACCTTTGAAGGCCAGGCAAAAATTGCTCGAGCTGGATGATCCGCAGATTCGCCTGACGATCATTGACCAGTATCTGCAGCAACATCACATTATCTAGAATCTATTCAGACAGCAGATCAGGTTCGCGGAAAACTGCCAACAATAATTTTTTGATGGGCGCAGGCAAAGGCGCAGCGGCCATTCTGTGCAGCGGATACCAGTTGTGCATACTCTGCCCGGCGATCTGCAGGCGATGCGCCAGATTGATTCGATACGGCGTCACATGCAATTTAAAGTGGGTGAAGGTATGGGAAAACCCCATCAGTTTTTCCACGGAATCAGGCACGCCAAATGCTGCCGTCGCACGCGCTACCGCGACATCGAAATCTGCATTACCCGGTTGCAGCATCGCATCCATTTCCGGCAAGGACAGCAAACCGCCCCAGATGCCTTTGTCGGGGCGCTGTTCCAGCACTATCTGATCATCGTCAATGATCAATAGCATCGCCACGGATTTCTCAGGCACGGCTTTCTTCGGTTTGCGTAATGGCAGTTCATTCGTTCTAGCCGTTGCATAGGCAATACATCGCTGCGCCAACGGGCAGCGATGGCAGGACGGTCGATTGCGTGTACATAAGGTTGCGCCCAGATCCATCAAACCTTGCGTGTACGCTTCAACACCCGTCCCGGGAAGCAAGGCTACTGCACGCGCCCACATCTCATTCTCTACCGCTTTTTCGCCGGGATAGCGCTCGACGCCAAACACCCGCGCAAATACACGCTTGACGTTCCCGTCCAGAATGGCCGCGCGCGTTCCATAGGAAAATGCCGCGATCGCCGCCGCAGTCGAGCGCCCGATGCCGGGCAGTTCTTCAAGCACCACCGGATCGCTGGGGAATACGCCGCCATGCTGCGCCACGATTGCCTGTGCACACTTATGCAGATTACGCGCACGCGAGTAATAGCCCAGACCGCTCCAGTGCGCCATGACTTCTTCGGACGGTGCGGCGGCAAGCGAATCTACAGTTGGGAAAGTTTGAAGAAAGCGCTGGTAGTAGGGAATCACCGCCGCAACCTGCGTCTGCTGCAACATGATTTCGGATAACCAGACGCGATAGGCATCACGCGTGTTTTGCCAAGGCAAGGCATGGCGTCCGTGCTGCTTTTGCCAATCGATTACATCTTGTGAAAAAGAGGGATCGGCCAGACCGGCTGCGAGCATCCCTTTTGCAGCCAAGTTCTTTGTGTCACCCGTTCGATCTGAAGCATCTGCAACAAGCTGCTGTTCGTCGACTACTCGTTTCATCTAGGCTGCTGCTTTATACAAACCCAGCTGCGCCAGAATCGCAGCCTTCAATTCATTTTCCAGACGCTTCAATTCGGTCTTTTGCGCTTCAAGGTCGGCTTGCATCTGTTCAAATGCCTGTACTTTTTCTTCCAGGCTATCGGTTGCCATATGAATCTTTTCTATGGATTTGCGGCGCCGTTTCAATTGCAATTTATGCTCGCCGATTTGCGCTTCCAGCGGTGCCATCACAACCTTCAGCCACGCTTCCACATCGCGATTGGCCTGCAAAAAACTTTGCTTGACGCGCGACGCGATGGAATCAAAGAACTTTTGCATCAAGACGACTTGCGGCGTGGTCAGGATAGTCGCGGCACCAAATTGCTTGTGGTACAGCTTTTCAATCATGTCGATTTCTTTCATGTACTTTTCAAGCGAAAACGGCATCGGCGCAGATAAAGCCAAACCATGTTCAGTCGAAAACTTGCGGTACATGACAGACATCATCTCGCCGATTTCATCCGTCTTTTCGGCGGACAGGTGCAGATTGGTCAGCGCCTGTTGGAAAAATTCTTTGACTGCCAGACGCAGGCCGGCAGAGAACTTGCTGCTTTCCATCGCGTCACGCGTTTTACGAATATTGTCTTTCAACACACCCATGCCGAGATGGGTGAACACTTCATTCGACAAACGGGTAAACACCGAACGCGTGGCCTGCAATTTGAACAGGCTGCCATCAAATTCTGTTTTCTCCATATCGATGCGCTTCATCATGTGATCGAGAATAGTCTGGTTCTTGCCGCGCAAACTTTTCAATTCCAGTAACTGCTCGACCACATTGCGCGAGCGCGAAGAAAGCAAAGCCTGTTTGGATGCGGCCAGTTCCTTGACTTCCGTCATCAGTTGCGCGCGGATAATGTCTTGCTTGGCTGGGATCAACTCATTCGACAAAGCACTTTCCAGCGCGGGCAAACGACTCTTGGCAAGCAAGGGCGCATCCAGATTGATTTTGCCCACCAGACCTTTTTGCGCAGAAACCGGGAATATCTGACGCTCGCCTATGCCCAGCGTTTGCGCCACATTGCCGATTTGCATATTGATCTGCTCTTCAACCTCGGCCGGCGAACGCAACTCATCCCACATGCTGTCTATCTTGTTCAACACCACCAGGCGCCCCGCGCCGGTGCCACCTATGTGATTGCGCCAGATATCGATATCGCTCTTGGTCACGCCGGTATCGGCGGCGAGAATGAACAGCACCGCATGCGCATTCGGGATCAAGTTCAGTGTCAGCTCGGGTTCGGTGCCTATCGCATTCAAACCCGGCGTATCGATGATGACCAAACCCTGTTGCAACAATGGATGCGGAAAGTTCACGATCGCATGCCGCCATTGCGAAATTTCAACCATCCCGTTCTCATCCACACCCATCGCCATATCGAGATCGGTTTCGTCATACAAGCCATAGCGCGCCGCTTCTTCTACCGGCACGCGCTTGGTCAGGCTGACTTGCTTGAATGCTTCGAGCATGCCGTCGCCGGATGAAGTGTCCAGCGGCAGCACGGTCCACACTTGACTCTGTGACTTGAAATCGCTGGTCGATTGCGCTTCTGCACGCGTTTCTATCGGCAACAGGCGTATCGATGGCGGGAATGTTTCGTCGTACAGCAATTCGGTCGGGCACATGGTCGTGCGGCCGGCCGATGTCGGTAAAATGCGTTGACCATAATCTGCAAAAAAGATGGCATTGATCAGTTCTGATTTGCCGCGTGAAAATTCAGCAACAAAGGCAATCGACAATTTGTCTTCATTCAGGCGCGCCAGCATGTGCATGAAACGCTGATCGCTAGCTCCATCGGCTAATTCAATGGTCTTCACGCAATCGCGATAACGCTGCAGCGAATTCTTGACGTCGTCGCGCCAGCCGCTGTATTGCTGAAATTTCTGCACCAGATTACTCACATGGACCTCGTTTTGCTGTTGTTATGCCAATGGGCCTGCCGTTCACAAAGCGACACTAGCATCTGTCTTCACTTTTGACAATTTGGACAGTAAAAGGTCGAACGCTGACCTTGCACGATTTGTTTGATGGGCGCATTGCAAATGCGGCAAGGTTCTCCCGCCCGTGCATACGCAAAATAGTTTTGCTGGAAATAACCGGACTGACCGTTGACGCCTATGAAATCCTTCAGGGTGCTACCACCCTGCTCGATAGCGGCGGCCAAAATTTCCCGTATCGCCTGCGCCAGGCGTTCGTAGCGTTGCAAGCCAATTCGATGCGCTGGCGTCTTCGGATTGATACGCGCCTGAAACAAACTTTCCGAAGCATAAATATTTCCGACACCGACAACTATGTCTCCCGCCAGCAACACTTGCTTGATTGCCGAACTCCGGCTGCGCGTTTGCTTATACAACCATTCTGCGCTGAACAAATCTTCGAGCGGCTCGACACCCAAAGCGCGCAGCAACAAGTGATTCTCGACCGCGCCCTCGTCCGCCGCATGCCATAGCACTGCTCCGAAGCGGCGCGGATCGGTCAGACGCAGGACCTGATTGCCGACGGCCATGTCGAAGTGATCATGTTTTTGCGGCGGCACGCCTGCCGGCAGTATCCGGATGTGACCGGACATGCCGAGGTGAATGATCAAGGCGCCATGATCAAAATGTATCAACAGGTATTTACCGCGTCGGCCGGTACTGCGTACCATATGGCCAACCAGCATTTGTGACAGCTCGGCCGGGAATGGCCAGCGCAAACCGGTATGCCGCAATATCACACCGGTGACAACTTGCCCTTCCAGATGCGGCGCCACGCCGCGACGTGTTACTTCAACTTCAGGTAATTCAGGCATGACGACATTACTTCCTTGGTGGCTCGCCCATGGCGTCTATCGATACGGCACCGCGCACATTCGGCAACGGTTAAGCGTAGAATAAAAACCTGCTCGATTTGCTTGGACTTCAATTGAAAAATGCTCTCGTTATTGTAACGCTGTCCGTCCTGTTGTCTGCCGGTACCAACCTGCAAGCACAGCCCTTGGTACCTGCAAAAGCGCCCCAGCCATCACAATTACTTGCGAAAGAAGGCCAGAAATCTTCCGCAGCAAGCGGCCAGAGTACCGGCAAGAAAGTGGTTAGCGACAAGCTGGAAGACCCATTGCCGACACTCGACATGTCGGAGGATTTGCTCTTCAAGTTGTTGCGCGCGGAACTGGCCTACCAGCGCGGTGACTGGCAACTTGCCTATGTAACGATGCTGGTTGCAGCACAGGAAACACGCGACCCCCGACTTGCACGTCGCGCGGCAGAAATCGCCTTGAACGTAAAACAAACTGGCGAAGCCTTGTCTGCAGTCAGACTGTGGCGCGAACTGGCACCGCATTCGGACGAAGCCAATCAGTTTTATCTAGGACTGGTGGTACTGGGTGAAAACCTGACGGAAGCCAAACCAGTCTTTGTAGAGCGTCTGCGCGAAGTCAGCCCGCAAGCGCGTGGCTTGCTGATCCTGCAAATTCAACGCCTGCTAGGCCGCACCAAGGACAAGAATGCGGCGTTTACCTTGCAAGAGGAGTTGACTGCACCCTATCAAGGCCTGGTAGAAACGCATATCGCACTGGCACAGGCAGCCCATGCCAAAGGTGATCTGGCACGGGCACGTGCTGAGGCAGGCCAAGCGCTCACCATCAAACCCGATCTGGAAATCGCTGTCTTGATGCAGGCGCAATCCACATCCAGTCGCGAAGAAGCTTTGCAGACGCTGGCAAGCTTCCTGAAAAGCTATCCGAAAGCGCGCGATGTCCGCATCGCTTATGCAAAAATTCTGATCGACGACAAACAATATGATGCGGCGCGCAAGCAATTCGAGATTTTGCTCAAGGATCAACCGAACGATCTAAGCATCATGTATGCGATGGGTATTCTCGGTGCGCAAATGAACGACAGAGCGAGCGCCGAGAAATATTTGAGCGCCTATCTGAAAGAACTGGAAAATAATCCGGATGACGAACGCGATCCGGTACAGGCATTGCTAATCCTTTCGCAAATCGCCGAAGATCGCAAAGACTTCCCTGCGGCACTTGCATGGCTGGCGCAAGTCGAACCTGGCCCTGCCTACCTGGAAGCACAGGTAAGGAGCGCGCAAATCATGGCAAATACCGGCGATTTGAGTGGCGCACGTAATTTGCTCAGTCATTTGAAACCTGACGGTCAGCGCGAACAGATTCAAATCATGGTGGCCGATGCGCAATTGCTGCGCGATGCCAATCGTGTGCCAGAAGCACTCGCCGTATTGACTAAAGGCCTGGAACGCTTTCCTGAAGATACCGGCTTGCTGTATGACTACGCCATGCTGGCAGAGAAGGCCAACCGCTTCGACCTGATGGAAAACGCATTGCGCAAGATCATCAAGCTCGCGCCCAGCAATCAACACGCGTATAACGCACTAGGCTACTCATTCGCCGAACGCAATATCCATTTAGAGGAAGCATACACGCTGATCGACAAGGCATCGAAGCTGGCACCGGAAGATCCATTCATCATGGATAGCATGGGCTGGATCTATTTCCGACTGGGCAAATTGCAGGAAGCGGAAGATTTCCTGCGTCGCGCCTACGCAATTCGTCCTGATGTGGAAATCGGCGTGCATCTGGGTGAAGTGTTGTGGATCAAAGGTGAAAAGGAAGCTGCGCAACAATTGCTGCGCGATGCGAATCAAAAGGATCCGCAAAACAATTTACTGAAAAGCACATTGGCACGCCTGAAGATTACGCTTTGATTCAAGACTGAATTGAAGCTTGGTTAGAAGCCTCAACAGGAACCATTCTTTAAAGCTTTAATTCCACGGCATGCCCAGCATTTATTTATCGGGATTTGACAGAATTCTTGGTCACATCCCGATTTTCATTTGCGGCATGTCACGCCGCCCATGCACTCGTTTACAATCGATCGCTTGATGCCGTCACAGACAGTCAATGCAATTCGATTGAATGATGTGGCACTCCACACCAGCGATAGATATTCATATATCGGACTCAATGTCTCAACAAAATACCAAAACGTTCACACGCAAAATTGCCGGCTCAATCGCATTATGCGCGCTGTTATTGGGCGGCTGCGCAACGATCCCATCGCCAGATAGCACCGGCAATGAAGAACAGACGACAAGTACACGCACTTATAAAGAGGCACTTGAATTGGACGGACGCTTGTCTGTGCAATATCAGAAAGACGATCAGGACCAAGCGATACACGCCAGCTTTAACTGGAAGCAAAGCAAAGATCGCAGCAAGATCACCATTCTGTCGCCGTTGGGGCAAATTCTGGCCACAATCGATAGCGAACCGGGCATAGCGACACTGACGCAGTCCGGCCAGCCATCGCGCAGCGCAGCGGATGTAGATGCACTGGCAGAACAGGCACTCGGCTGGCCTTTGCCGGTTTCAGGCTTGCGTAACTGGCTGCAAGGATTTGCCATTGATACCAATAACCAAGCCTTCGTCGCCAGCGAGTCCAAGACGAATGTACAGACACGGGATGGCTGGAACATACAGTACATGAGCTGGGACGACGACGATCAGACTCCCGCGCAAAGCCGTCCGAAACGCATAGACCTGAGCCGTCAGACAGATCAGGCCGGCAACGTCATGATCCGCATCGTGCTCGACAAATGGCAATCACAATAAACCGCGCTCTTCGCCGATAGATATCAAACAGCCGCCTATGGTTCGCACACTCAACAATTGCCCGGCACCGGCCAAACTGAATCTTTTTTTGCACGTCACGGGCCGACGGGCAGATGGCTATCATTTGCTGCAAAGCGTATTTCAGCTGATAGACAAAGGCGATGTATTGCACTTTGTCGTGCGTGACGACGATGTCATCCAGCGCAGCACCGAACTGGCGGGAGTCCCCGCCGAAAGTGACCTGGTAGTACGCGCCGCACGCCTGCTGCAAGCAGAAGCAAAAAAACAAGGCAAAGTCGTGGGCGCAGAGATCGCCATGAAAAAAAATCTACCCATGGGCGGCGGCCTCGGTGGCGGCTCATCCGATGCAGCCACCACTTTGATCGCCCTCAATCATCTGTGGCAAACCGGGCTGACACGCGCCGAATTAATGACAGTTGGATTGCAATTAGGCGCGGATGTACCTTTTTTCATATTCGGGCAAAACGCATTTGCAGAAGGCATAGGCGAGGCTTTAGTCGCGGTGGAAACCCCTGAACGTTGGTTTGTCGTCATCGAACCCGGAGTGTCTGTTCCAACACAACAGATATTTTCTGCAAGTGAATTGACAAGGAGTACGAAACCCGTCAAAATATCGGACTTTTCCGGAGCTCAAGAAAGCTTCGGTAAAAACGACCTGCAAGTCGTGGCTGCAAACTTGTTCCCGCCGATTGCCGACGCCATCAAATGGCTGCAACAATACGGGGATGCGAGAATGACAGGTTCCGGTGCTTGTGTGTTTTGTGCCTTCAAGGAAGAACAACAAGTCGAAGCAGTGCTGGCAACAGTACCGCCGCAATGGAAAGCCTGGAAAGCCAAAGCGATCGCGCATCATCCGCTCGCTTATTTGGCAACGTAAATGCAGCAGTCGTAAAAAGTCAGAATTCGTCGTTCGGATTATCCGCCGCTAACAAAGCGAAGATAGTACGAAAGACACAAAGGTTGCGTAGGGGAATCGCCAAGTTGGTTAAGGCACTGGATTTTGATTCCAGCATTCGAAGGTTCGAGTCCTTCTTCCCCTGCCATTCATATCTATAGCAAGAAAAACAATAGCCGCCAACGCAAGACGTCACCGTCAGGCTTTGGCGGCTTTCCAGCTTTTTACTGTCATTTAACTTTGTAGCGGGAATTCCATGGCACTCGAAAACCTGATGGTTTTTACCGGCAACGCAAATCCGGATCTGGCTTTGGGGGTTGCCAAACATCTAGGCATACCGCTCGGCAAAGCAGTTGTTTCCAAATTTTCCGACGGCGAGATCGTTGTCGAAATCAATGAAAACGTACGCGGCAAAGATGTGTTCGTCTTGCAGTCAACCTGCGCACCGACCAATGACAACCTGATGGAAATCATGTTGATGGTCGATGCACTCAAACGCGCTTCGGCCGGACGTATCACTGCAGCCATTCCTTACTACGGTTACGCCCGTCAGGATCGCCGCCCACGCTCGGCGCGTGTTGCAATTTCGGCAAAAGTTGTCGCCAATATGTTGCAGGAAGCCGGCGTAGAACGCGTACTCATCATGGATCTGCATGCAGATCAGATTCAGGGCTTCTTCGATATTCCGGTTGATAATATTTATGCATCGCCAATCTTGTTGAGCGATCTGGTTGCAAAGAATTACGATGACCTGCTGGTCGTTTCGCCTGACGTCGGCGGCGTGGTTCGCGCACGTGCATTGGCAAAACGCCTGAACTGCGATCTGGCCATCATCGATAAACGTCGCCCGAAAGCGAACGTATCGGAAGTCATGAACATCATCGGTGAAGTCGAAGGTCGTAACTGCGTGATCATGGATGACATGGTCGATACCGCCGGCACATTGACGAAAGCCGCCGAAGTATTGAAGGAGCGCGGTGCGAAGAAAGTCGTCGCCTACTGTACGCATCCGGTATTGTCGGGTCCTGCAATCGAACGCATCACGAACTCGCCACTGGATGAACTGGTCGTTACAGACACCATTCCACTGACGGATGCAGCCAAGGCCTGTCCAAAGATCCGCGTGCTGTCTTGCGCGAGCTTGCTGGCGGAAACTTTCAAGCGCATCAGTACCGGCGATTCCGTCATGTCGCTTTTCGCAGATTCATAGCAAGAACGTTGAACCCTGCCCCTTCGGGGACAGGCAAGGATGCCGACGAATTGCAGTTTCGCCGATATCCAAAACCCGGTGTGGTTGGTTTGCTTAGATGAGTTACCTGGTTGAGTAATCTACTGCACCACTTTTCAAATCTCCTGGTCGCGGGAGATTTAACCGCAGGATGATTTTCATCCTGCACATATGGAGTTTCATCATGAAAGTAATCGCATTTGCACGTAATGACCTGGGGACCGGAGCGAGCCGCCGCCAGCGCATTGCAGGCCTCACCCCTGGTATCGTTTATGGTGGCACAGACGCACCGGTCAATATCTCGCTCGACCACAACGCGCTGTACCATGCATTGAAAAAAGAAGCGTTCCACTCGTCGATCCTTGATCTCGAAGTCGATGGCAAAGTTGAAAAAGTTTTGTTGCGCGACTTCCAAGTCCACGCATACAAACAACTCGTTTTGCACGCTGACTTTCAACGCGTCGATGCCAAGCAAAAAATCCACGTTAAAGTGCCTCTGCACTTCGTGAATGCTGAAACCTCGCCTGCAGTGAAACTGTCGGCCGGCATCATCAGCCACGTCACAACTGAACTGGACATCGCCTGCCTGCCAGCTGACTTGCCAGAATTCGTTGAAGTTGATCTGGCGGCACTGGACGTCGGTCATTCGATCCACTTGGCTGACATCAAATTGCCAAAAGGCGTTGTTGCAGTGATCCACGGTGGTGAAGACAACCCAACGATCGCTACTGCTGCTATCCCTGCTGGCAAAGTTGAAGAAGCTGCTGCACCTGCTGCTGACGCAGCTGCCGCACCTGCTGACAAGAAGTAATCGCATGGTTGCCGGCATGTCCGGCAATTGAAAAACCCGCCCTTCGTGGCGGGTTTTTTTATGATGGAGCGGACACAAGCGGTCTTCATCCCCGATAATCAGGTTTTCCAATTTTCACAACGCCATGCCTATTCGCCTTATCGTCGGTCTCGGCAATCCCGGCCAGGAATACGAACAAACCCGTCACAATGCCGGCTTCTGGCTGGTCGATGAACTGGCGCGCAGTACGCCACGCTGCCATCTGGCGCGCGAGTCCAAGTACCATGCGCTCGCAGCAAAAACCACGATAGCCGGACAGGAAGTCTGGCTGCTGGAGCCGCAAACCTTCATGAATCGCTCCGGACAATCGGTGGGTGCATTGGCGCGCTTCTACAAAATCCTGCCGGATGAAATTCTGGTCGCGCATGATGAACTCGATATTCCACCAGGCGTCGCCAAACTGAAAAAAGGCGGCTCATCCGGCGGGCACAATGGTTTGAAAGACATTACCGCAGCGCTCGGCACGCAGGATTACTGGCGCCTGCGTATAGGCATAGGCCATCCGCGCACACTGAACTTGCAGCAAGCGGTGGTTGATTTTGTCTTGCACCGACCGCGCAAGGAAGAACAGCCTTTGATCGATGAAGCGATCGCCAAAGGTCTATCGATTATTCCGCTACTCTGCGAAGGTAACTTCAATGCGGCAGCGATGAAGTTGCACACGGTCGAAAAATAATGCACATCCGACAATCATCGTGATTGGTGGCACAAACGATGGCGAGAAAATAGCCAAGCCAGGCCTCACAATCCGCTTAATCACAACCGACTTCAAGTAGTCATTCGCCAAACACGGCAGACTCCTCGCGCTACGGTAAAATAGCGGGTTAATTCATCTCTCAGCAAAGCACACATCATGAGTCTCAAATGCGGCATCGTCGGCCTGCCTAACGTCGGCAAATCCACCCTCTTCAATGCGCTGACGAAAGCCGGCATCCCTGCTGAGAACTATCCGTTCTGCACGATTGAGCCCAACGTCGGCATGGTCGAAGTACCCGATCCACGTTTGCAGGCGCTGGCCGACATCGTCAAGCCGGAACGCATACTGCCATCCACCGTCGAATTCGTCGATATCGCAGGCCTGGTCGCCGGCGCCTCCAAAGGCGAAGGTCTGGGTAACCAGTTCCTCGCGCACATCCGCGAAACCGACGCCATCGTCAATGTGGTGCGCTGCTTTGAAGATGACAACGTGATTCACGTCGCTGGCAAGATCAATCCGCTCGACGATATCGAAGTCATCCAGACTGAACTCGCGCTGGCCGACATGGGCACCGTCGAAAAAGCAATCCATCGCGAAAACAAGAAAGCCCGTTCCGGCGACAAGGATGCGACCAAGCTGGTCGAAATTCTGGAACGCATCATGCCGCACCTGAATGAAGCCAAGCCAGTACGCGCAATGGGCCTCGACAAGGAAGAAATGGAATTGATCAAGCCGCTGTGCCTGATCACTGCCAAACCGGCGATGTATGTGGGCAACGTGTCCGATTCCGGCTTCACCAACAATCCTTTGCTGGATCAATTGACCGCGTATGCCAAATCGCAAAACGCACCTGTGGTTGCGATTTGCGCTGCAATCGAATCGGAAATCGCCGAACTTGAAGATGCCGACAAAAAGGAATTTCTGGCCGATATGGGCATGGAAGAACCGGGTCTGGATCGCTTGATCCGCGCCGGTTTCTCGTTGCTGGGCTTGCAAAGCTACTTCACTGCCGGCGTCAAGGAAGTGCGTGCATGGACCATCCACGTCGGCGATACCGGCCCGCAAGCGGCAGGCGTAATCCATACCGATTTCGAACGCGGTTACATCCGCGCACAAACCATTGCGTATGAAGATTTCATCAAGTTCAAAGGCGAGCAAGGCGCAAAAGAAGCAGGCAAGATGCGCGCCGAAGGCAAGGAATACATCGTCAAGGACGGTGATGTATTGAACTTCCTGTTTAATGTATAAAAAGTTCGTATCAAAAGTCCGTATAAAAAATCTGCATAAATAGCTGTATAAAACCCAGTATGAAAAACCGTACGACGATTTATACAATCTGCGCTATCGCCCGACTTGAAGGTCGGGTGTAAAAGCAGTTAAAAATCAACCGGTCTGACCCTGCATTGCCGCTGCTTTCAATCTTCCGAAGCGAGCGGCAATTTTCTAGACAATTGCAAACGCCCATGTCCATCCTCACTGAACTCAATCTGTATCCGATCAAATCCTGCGCAGGCATTTCCTTGCGCGAGGCGACGCTGACGCCGGCCGGTTTGATGAGCCAGCATATTTATGATCGCGAATGGATGATTGTCGATGAAAGTGGGCAGGCGCTGACGCAACGCGAATTCCCCAAAATGGCTTTGATCGAACCACGCATCAAGGCTGACACTCTGGAACTGCGTTCACCCGGCATGTTGCGCTTTGAAGTGCCGCTGGATCTCCCCGACCCGGCAGATGAAAAAGTCATACGCGTCAAGGTGTGGGACGACGAAGTCGATGCCTACGATTGCGACGACACGACTACGCTGTGGTTTTCGAACGCATTAGGCACTGCTTGCAGACTGGTACGCTTTCATCCGAATGCGCAAAGGCTAGCGAACAAGGAATGGACCAAGGACATCGACGCGCCAACACTGTTTTCAGACGGCTTTCCGATGCTGGTGATCGGCACAGGCTCACTGGATGACTTGAATGAAAAACTGGTGGCGCAAGGACGTGCCGCCTTGCCCATGAACCGCTTTCGTCCGAACCTGGTATTCAGCGACCTTCCAGCGTTTGAAGAAGATTATGCGACGCTCTACACCATCGGCAATGCGCAGCTGAAGCCGGTCAAACCATCACCACGCTGCCCTATTCCGTCCATTGACCAGGCCAGCGGCGAGTTCGGCCCGGATCCGCTGGATATTCTGCAAAGTTATCGCAGCAATCCCAAGCTGGATGATCGCATCACGTTTGGCATGAACACCCTCCTGCTGAGCGGCGAAGGAGAAGTGATACGCGTGGGACAAAACGTTGAAATTGAGCTGGATTTCTGAAGCAGGCGGCACCCCGCCCTGATCGCAACACCGGACATCTTCTGCTTTATGCACTTGAATTGGGATTGAAACGATCTTAACTGCGCACAAAAATTGCTACAAGGTAAGCATCGGCGTACTATGCTGCACTTACTCTATTGCTATTTTCATAGCGCCACTGCCCTTGCAGTTTTAATCTGATGTCCATGACGAACACGCTGACTAACGAAAATTCGCAGTTACGCAATCAGTTGAAACTACTGCTGGAACAGGCGCATCGCAATCAGCAAATCATGCAGCGTTATCAAGAGTTCGACCTGAAGTTCATCGGCTCGAACACCTTCCAGGAATTGATCGATAGCGTCTTCGATACGCTCACCGAAGCATCGGAACTCGATGTCGTCACGCTGTCACTGATCGATCCCGATGCAGAAATTCGGCGCATCCTGACCGACCTGCGGATTGATGTCAGCGATTACCCGAATCTCATTTTCGTCGAACAAGACGTCGACGAGATTACGCATCCAACGCGCAAGCCCTCTATCGGCCCCTACAGCACGATGCTGCATCGCCGTCTTTTCCCCGATACGGTATTAAAACCCAACAGCGTCGCCGTGCTTCCTCTGATACGCCGCAATATGCTGATCGGCTGGCTCAGCCTGGGCAGCCTGGATCCCACCCGCTTCACTGCGAACATGGCGAGCGATTTCTTGCAGCACCGCGCTTCCATCGTCGCCATTTGCGTAGAAAACGTCATCAACAATGAACGCCTGCAGCATATCGGCCTCACCGATCCGCTGACCGGCGTCAACAATCGCCGTTATGTCGAGCGCCGCCTGCTGGAAGAAGTCGGCCGCACGCAGCGCCACGGTTACTCATTGTCCAGCATGTATATCGATCTGGATTTTTTCAAGAAGGTGAATGACAACTACGGCCATCAGGGTGGTGACGAAGTACTGCGCGAAGTCGCGGCCCGCATCAAGGCTGAATTGCGTTTAAGCGATGCACTCGGTCGTTTCGGTGGCGAAGAATTTGTCGTCCTGCTGATTGATGCACCGCTGGATGCCGCCGTCGCCGTCGCCGAGCGCATACGCACGAGTATCTGCAACACGCCGATTGCACTGACGACAGGCAAGGATTTGCGCACCACGGTTTCCATCGGTGTCTCTACGCTTAAAGCCATCAGCCGCAAGGAAGAAACCGCAGCCGCAGCGCAACAATTTTTGGCAAAAGCGGATCAGGCTCTATATCTGGCCAAACAAGGCGGCAGAAACAAGGTAGTCAGTGCGGAGTAATACCCAGCTCAAATGCAAGGACGCGAGCAATAAAAAAGGGAGCAGTGATTGCTCCCTTTTTTATTGCTGATTGATGCGACTGAAATTGATTACACCGCTTTGAGTTCGGCCTGCAGTCGTTCGTATTTTGCCTGCAGCTCTTGCTTGCTTTCACGCCATGCCGGATTGAATGGAATGCAATCGACCGGGCAGACTTGCTGGCACTGCGGTTCGTCAAAATGTCCAACGCACTCTGTACATTTGGTCGGATCTATCTCGTAGATCTCCTGCCCCATATAAATCGCATCGTTCGGGCATTCCGGCTCGCATACGTCGCAATTGATACATTCGTCCGTGATCAGCAGTGCCATAACAACCTCAATTCGCGCCTTATCCCTGCCCTTGCGCAGCGATTTTCTCTTTCAGCCATTTGTCGACTGAAGGGAAAACAAACTTCGATACATCACCGCCCAGCGCGGCAATCTCACGAACTATCGTACCAGAGATGAATTGATACTGATCGGATGGGGTCAGGAACAGCGTTTCGACGTCAGGCAACAGATAACGATTCATGCCGGCCATCTGGAATTCATATTCGAAATCGGAGACCGCGCGCAAGCCGCGCACGATCACACGCGCATCGTGCCTGCGCACGAAATCCTTCAGCAAGCCGGAAAAGCTTTCGACATGCACATTCGGGTAATGGCCAAGCACTTCATTGGAGATCGTCAGACGTTCTTCCAGTGAAAAGAATGGTTTTTTGTTCTTGCTGTCGGCAACGCCGACGATCAACTTGTCGAACAAACCTGAGGCCCGACGTACCAGGTCTTCGTGACCACGTGTCAGTGGATCGAATGTACCTGGATAAATGGCTGTGACCATGATGGCTCCCGTATGGTGGCTAAGTGTCAGCTGGCGGAAAAAGCACGCGGCGCATGCGCCGGTTGAAGGGGCAATATGAGCGTTTTGCTTCTTGTTCCGGCATAGCGCAGTACGACACTATGGGCACCGCAAATAACTGAAAGCGCATTATGCCTGAAGTTCAGGCAGTTTTTTCGCTTGCAACAGATGGTAAAAAACCAAGCCGGCGTTATCGGCACGCACGACTTCCCAGCCTTGCAGCCAATCCGGCGCCGTCGCACCATCCAGAGAAACTTCCGATTCGACATAAATCAAACCGTCGGCGGCCAATAAAGGCGCACATGCCGGCAATATTTTGGCGAGCCAGTTCTGCAGGTAAGGTGGATCCAGAAAGATCAGCTTGAACTGCCCGCTTGCGCCACGCGCTTGCAAGCCCTGAACGGTAGATAAAGCGTCGCCGCGCACGATACTGACATGCTCTGCGCGCAGTTTCTCCTTGGTCGCTTCAAGTTGCCGCACTGCCGGTGTATGCATTTCGACCATGACTACCTGCTCGGCACCACGACTGGCCGCTTCAAAGCCCAGCACGCCGGTACCGGCAAACAGATCCAGGCATTTAAGCGTGCTCCAGTTACCGTCGATCAAATGATTGATCCAGTTGAATACTGTTTCACGCACGCGATCGGGCGTCGGGCGCAAACCCTCGGCATCGATCACGACAAGCGGCGTACGCTTCCATTGTCCGCCGATGATGCGCACCTGATGCGTCATGACGGGACGCGGCGGACGCTTGGCGACAGGTTTTGGCGGCTTGTTACGTATTTTTTTGGACATGAATGAAAATGCAATGGGCGATGTGATGGAGGCGGCACGCTGAAAAGCCTGCGCAGCATGGATTGTAATGACTACAGACTATGCAAGCCAGCGCGACGCGATGTATTTATCCAGTCGGCATAAGCAATCCATCAGTCCACTGCATTTACTTGTCGGCACCCACCACCACTATCGATAACTTATCCATTTGCAGCTTGCGATTGAATGCCTCCCTGACCTGCGCCGTCGTGACTGCAGCAACCTTTGCAGTCCAGGTATCCAGATAATCCAGCGGCAATTGGTAAAAACCGATCGCGGCAATATTCTCCAGTATCTTTTTATTACTATCGATACGCAGCGAAAAACCACCGATCAGATTATCCTTGGCGGCTTTCAATTCTACTGGCGTCGGGCCGTCGCGCAAGAATTCGGCCACGGTATCGCGCGTGACCTTCAGCGCTTCGTCGGCCTGCTCCTTCTTGGTCTGCAAGCCAATCTGGAAAGGCCCGGGTTGCGCCATCGGATTGAAGTAGCTGCTCACACCATAAGTCAGCCCACGCTTTTCGCGCACCTGCTGCATCAGGCGCGAAGCGAAACCGCCGCCGCCCAACACATAATTGCCTACGGTCAGCGCAAAGTGATCGGGATCGTGTCGCGCCATCGCCGGCATGCCTATCAATATGTGCGCTTGCGTCGCTTGATGTGGAATACGCTCTTCCGTACCTTGGGCAAGCGGCACGGCAGGCAAGGTCGATAACGGCGCACCTTGCGGCAGGCGACGCGTTAATTCCTGCGCAATCTTGTCTGCCTGCTCGCGCGTGACGTCCCCTATCAGCGCAACGACAGCGCGATTGGCCACGTAATGCGCAGCATGGAAAGCCAACAGGTCGTCGCGTGAAATGGCGGTCACCGATTCCACCGTCAACTGCTGTCCATACGGATGTGCGCCGTACAATAATCGTGAGAATGCTTTGTCGGCAATCGCTTCCGGTTGCGTCAAACTTTCCTTGATCGAAGCAATCGTGCGTGCCTTGTCTCGCATCAGGAAATCTTGCGGAAAACTTGGTTGAGCCAGCAAGCGCCCCAGCAACGGGATGGCAACATCGCGTTCTGTCACCAGCGTACGCAAGGTCACACCCGAACGATCCTCGTCCAGCCTTGCGCCTCGCACGGCAGCAGTATCAGCAAACCCATCGGAAATCTGCGCCTCGCTCAATGCCGGCTCATTCCCGCTCGGGCTTTGCACTGCACGTAAACCACGGGCCAGCATGGCGTTAGTCAATGCAGCGACGCCCGATTTTCCGGCGGGATCACGGCGCGAACCCGCATCGAAATCGACGCTGAGATCAAGAATCGGAATCGTGTGATTTTCGACGAACAATACGCGCGCACCATTCGGCAAGCTCCACGACTGGATCTGCAATGCCGCGTGGGAAATACTGCATGCGGCACACAAGGCGAGGCCGGCAATCATTTTGAACATGAAGACTCCAGAAATACTTGATTGGTTTTGAGGACAGCGCGAAACAGAATTGGCACGCTCAATGCAGCGGACCGGCTGCTGGCGGCGCGACTTTCTTATCCGTCATCGGCAAAGGAACCAGCGTCGCCACCGTCAAGGCATCGTCGCCGAAATACTTCTGCGCCACTGCCTGCACTTGCTCCGGCGTTACCGCACGCAAGCGCTCAATGATCAGATCGATATCCTTGTATGACAGGCCGACCATTTCCATGGCGCCGATTTCCATCGCTTGGCCGAATACGGAATCGCGTTTGTAAACCTGACCTGCAATCAATTGCGTTTTCACGCGCTTCAATTCGGTTTCAGATACGCCATCGGTCGCAATGCGCGTGACTTCGGCGCGCAATTGCTTTTCCAGTTGCTCAGTTGTATTGCCTGCAGCCGGCGAACCGTCCAGCAAAAACATGACCGGACCACGCGCAATGCCGGAGTAAGAGGCGCCCACTTCATTCGCCGCGCGATCAGTGCGCACCAGTTTGGCTGTCAGCCTTGCGTTATCGTAGCCGTCGAGCACGGCTGCCAGCACATCGAGTGCGAATGCATCGTCATCCTTTTTGACATCTTGCAAGGCTGGCACCTTGAACGCCAATACAACATATGGATTTTCTGCCGGTGCCTTGACGGTCACGCGCTTGATACCGCGTTGTGGCGGCTCGTTTTGCGGGCGGGTACGGGTCACGGTTCTACCGACAGTGCGACCAAAGTATTTTTCTGCCAGTGCAAACACCTGCTTGGCATCAACATCGCCGGATACCACCATCGTTGCGTTGTTCGGCACATACCAGGCGTCATGCCAGGCTTTCACATCTGCGACAGTCATATGCTGCAAATCATCCATCCAGCCTATGATCGGATTGCGATACGGATGTGCCGCGTATGCAGTTGCGGTCAAGGCTTCGTACACCATCGCGATTGGCTGGTCATCGGTACGCAGGCGGCGCTCTTCCATCACGACGCGGATTTCTTTCGCGAATTCATTCTTGTCGAATTGCAGATTCACCATGCGGTCCGCCTCAAGTGCCATCACGGCTTCCAGCTTGGATTTCTCGATTTGCTGGAAATAAGCGGTGTAATCCTTGCTGGTAAATGCGTTTTCACGTCCACCCAGTTGGGCGACGCGCTTGCTGAACTCCCCGACCTTCAGCTTCTTGGTACCCTTGAACATCATGTGTTCCAGCGCATGTGCCACGCCTGTGGTGCCATTGCGCTCATCCACCGCCCCGACGCGATACCAGATCATGTGCGCCACGGTCGGCGCCCTATGATCTTCGTTGACGATGATCTTCATCCCGTTTTTCAAGGTGAATTCTTCAGTCTGTGCGGCACGGGCAAAGGATATTGCCAACATCATGGATGTTGCCAGCACCAATATTCTGATTGTTCTAATACGCAATTTGATAGCCTTCGCTCTGATAGAATACGTCGATTGTATCCGCTTGCCTGCAACACACCGGCAAGCGCCTGTGACCGCTGTTCTGACCCCATTCCCGATGTTTAGTTTCTTCAAGAAAAAACCGCAAGAACCTACCCCGCCAGCCAGCGCACCTGCCACGTCGGCCCCCGAACAAGAAGCGCCCGTCATTGTGACTGCCGTGGCAACACCGGTAGCGGCTTCGGCTTCGGCTTCGGCTTCGGCTTCGGCCTCGGCTTCGGCAGAGATCGTTGCCGCCGAGACACCTGCAGCCCAAAAACAATCGTGGATGACGCGCCTGAAAGTCGGGCTTTCCAAAACATCATCCAATTTGACGACGCTTTTCGTTGGCGCAAAAATCGGCGATGACTTGTATGAAGAGCTGGAATCCGCCTTGTTGATGTCGGATGCGGGCGTGGATGCCACGCAATTCCTGCTGGATGAACTCAGGCGCAAGGTAAAAAGCGAAAAACTGACAGAAGCCGCGCAGGTCAAAACCGCATTGCGCAGCCTGCTGCTCGACATGCTGACGCCGCTGCAAAAACCGCTGGTACTTGGACAGCACCAGCCGCTAGTCATGATGATTACCGGCGTCAATGGTGCGGGAAAAACCACGACTATCGGCAAGCTAGCCAAGCATTTGCAGGCACACGGTCAATCGGTTTTATTGGCGGCAGGCGACACTTTCCGTGCCGCCGCCCGTGAGCAATTGACCGTCTGGGGCCAGCGCAACAATGTAACCGTAATCGCGCAGGAATCCGGCGATCCGGCCGCCGTTGCCTTCGATGCTGTCCATTCGGCGCAGGCACGCGGCACCAATGTCGTGATGGTCGACACTGCAGGGCGGCTGCCTACGCAATTGCATTTGATGGAAGAATTGAAGAAAATCAAACGCGTCACGGCCAAAGGAATGGCTTCTGCGCCGCATGAGATTTTGCTGGTCATCGACGGCAACACCGGCCAAAACGCATTGACGCAGGTCAAGGCGTTTGATGACGCCTTGGGGTTGACCGGTTTGGTCGTCACCAAGCTGGACGGCACCGCCAAAGGCGGCGTACTGGCAGCCATTGCGCGCGCACGGCCGATCCCGGTTTACTTTATCGGCGTCGGCGAGCAGATCGAAGATTTGCAGCCTTTCAATGCGCAAGAATTTGTAGAAGCACTCTTGGGATAACGCGACATCGATGATTGAATTTCGCCAGGTTTCAAAAAAATATACGCAAAACGTCACTGCGCTGTCCGACATCACTTTGTCGGTCAACAAGGGCGAGTTGGTGTTTCTGGCCGGCCCCTCCGGCGCTGGCAAATCGACATTATTGAAAATGATTGCCGCGATGGAAAGACCGAGCGAAGGCACAGTTATTGTCAGTGGCCACGATATCGGTCGCATCAAGAATTCCGGCCTGCCCTATTTGCGTCGCAATCTCGGTTTGATTTTCCAGCAACAACGCTTGCTGTCGGATCGCAATGTATTGGCGAATGTGATGTTGCCCCTCGTCGTATGCGGCGCTTCGCGCGCTGATGCAGAACGACGCGCGCGCGCTGCGCTGGACAAAGTGGGCCTGCTGGACAAGGCAAGCTCTGCACCGCAGACTTTATCCGGTGGCGAACAGCAGCGCGTGTCGATAGCCCGCGCCATCGTCAATCGTCCGCAGATCATTCTGGCCGATGAACCAACCGCCAATCTGGATAGAGAAAGCGCCAACAAGGTGCTCGACGCTTTGAAAGCCTTCCATGCAGTCGGCGTGACCTGCCTGATTTCCACCCATGACGAACAATTTCTCGATACGGCAACCCGCGTGATTTATCTCGATCATGGCAAGATTATCGAAAGCTGGCGCAGAACGACTCCGCAGGTGATGGCATGAATAGCTGGTTCAGACAGCATCGCTTCGCGCTGGGTGATGCCTTCCGTCACTTGCTCAAAACACCGGGCAATTTTTTACTGAACGTCTTGGTCGTATCGATTGCGCTGGCACTGCCGTTTGCCGGTCTGACACTGATTGAAAACGTCAGGCCGGTATCCGAACAGTTGGCGGTAGAACCGGAAATCAGTATTTTCATGCGGATGGATGCATCGCGCGAACGCGCCACCGCCCTCGCGCCGGAAATCAAACGCATTGCGCAAGACGCCAAACACCCGGTCAAGCTGGAATTCATCCCGCGCGAAAAGGCACTCAGTGCGCTGAAGGATAAAAGCGGACTGGAAGATGCGATCACCACGCTGGGCGCAAATCCCCTGCCGGATGCCTACGTCGTAAAAATGACGGGTTTCCAGAACGACGATGACGCCAAAAAAATCAAGCAGATCACGGAAAAACTGCAGGCCCTGAGCGGGGTTGAATACGTACAGATAGACTCGGCCTGGGTCGAGCGTCTGGCCGCGCTACTGCAAGTAATGCGTCTGGTCTTGCTATTTCTTGCCGCGACCCTGGGCGTGGTGGTAGTTGCCGTTGTCTTCAACACGATACGTTTGCAAGTCATGACACAACGCGAAGAAATCGAAGTCTCGCGTCTGGTTGGCGCAACGGACGCTTTCATTTGCCGGCCTTTTTACTATACGGGCGCACTACTGGGCTTGATCGCTGGCGGGGTTGCACTGATCGCCGTTGCAATTGCCTTGAATCCGTTGAACGCGGCTATCGCCGACTTTGCCCGCTTATATGCATCTGAATTCAGGCTGGCACCCTTGGACGCAGTCGCAACCTTGATCATGCTAGCGGCCAGCGCTTTCCTGGGTTTACTAGGTGCATTGCTATCAGTGCAGCGACATTTGGCGCGACTGGCTTAATGCCATCAGATGCCGATGAAAGAGTCGGTCATTTTCAGTGCTGCATTGCCCATACCGTTAAGTCATGTAAGTACACACTCGGCGCCTGAACGCACAATTCAGTGGTTAAACGGCAACTTCTTGTACCACTCAGAAAATTGGCTTCAGCTTAAAAAAGTCATCTCGGACACGCAACTTCATTGCCGGATTTCGCTCTAAATCCCCGTAAGCTAGAATTTATTGTAATAAAAATTGCAATAGTGTTTTAGCTATCAGCTTGGTATAAAACGCTCATTAGCAGTCATTCTTATAGAGTGCTAATATAGCCGTTCTAACCGATTTTCCTTTAAGCAAGGCAAATCGATTTTGAATAAAAGTAAGCAAGGAGAAAGCATGAAAGCAGCATCTGCATCCACCGCAATGATTCCAGCCAGCAACATCATGGCACTGGGATTTTCTGGCGCGCTGGGCAATATTGACGCTTACATCTCGGCGGTCAATCGCCTGCCTATGCTGACGCACGAAGAAGAAATGTCGCTGGCACGTCGCCTGCGCGACGATAACGATTTGGGCGCTGCGCAAAAGTTGGTGCTTTCGCATCTGCGTCTGGTCGTATCGATTGCGCGCGGCTACTTGGGTTATGGCTTGCCCCATGCGGATTTGATTCAGGAAGGCAATATCGGCTTGATGAAAGCCGTGAAGCGTTTTGATCCCGATCAAGGCGTGCGCCTAGTGTCGTATTCGATGCATTGGATCAAGGCAGAAATGCATGAGTACATCCTGAAAAACTGGCGCCTGGTCAAAGTTGCGACGACCAAAGCACAACGCAAGTTGTTCTTTAATCTGCGCAGCCACAAAACCGGTCTGGATTCGATGACACCGGATCAGGTTGATGCATTGGCAAAAACGCTGAATGTTAAACGCGAAGAAGTCATTGAAATGGAAATGCGTTTATCCGGTCGCGATATTGCTCTGGAAGCGCCAACTGATGATGAAGACGACAAATTTGCGCCTATCGCTTATTTGTCTTCGGATATGCAAGAGCCGACCAAGGTCTTGGAATCGCAGCACTACGACAAATTGCAGACCGAAGGTTTGTCGACCGCCTTGGGCAAACTGGATGCGCGTTCACGCCGTATCGTGGAAGCACGCTGGTTGGCCAACGACGATGGCTCAGGTGCGACCCTGCATGAACTGGCGGATGAATTCGGCGTCTCCGCCGAACGCATACGCCAGATCGAAGCGGTGGCATTGAAAAAAATGAAAGGCTCGCTGGCTGCTTACGCTTAAGTGATTAAGCAGGCTGCAGTGAACAAAAAAGGCGCTCCACGGAGCGCCTTTTTTTATGTCGGATTACCGAGCAAATTACTTCGATTCAGCCAACAGAATCTTCAAATCGTGCACGATAGGTTCGACACCCTGTCCATGACGAATGAACAAGCGTATACGTCCTTGCGTATCGAATACATAACTGCCTGCAGTGTGATCGACGGTATAACTACCCGGCGTTTTACCCGGCACTTTTTGGTAAAAGACCTTGAATTCCTTGGTCGTCTTTTCAGTCTCCGCCATATCCCCGCGCAAACCGAGGAAGCGCGGGTCAAATGCAGGCACATATTGCGACAGCAGGGTTGTCGTGTCGCGCTCAGGATCGACCGTGATGAACAGTACCTGCACCTTGTCAGCATCCGGCCCCAGCGCCTTCATCACATTCGCCATTTCAAGCATTGTCGTCGGACAGACATCCGGACATTGCGTGAAGCCGAAAAACACGACAACTGCCTTGCCCTTGAAATCAGCCAGCGTGCGTAGTTGTCCATGATGGTCATGCAAGGAAAAATCCTTGCCATACGCCAGCCCAGTTACATCGGTATTCGTGAATGGCACAGCCTTGTCGCTACAGGCACTCAAGGTAAACAAAACAGTACAGATCAGCAGCAAGGAACGTAAACGCATCTTTTTCAAAACCTCAAATAATGATCGACCAATAATGCGGCGAACAGCAGCGACAAATAGATAATCGAATACGCAAACATCTTGCGCGCGATCATATCGGTGTAATGGCGATAAACCTGCCATGCGTACCAGACAAAAATGGCGTCGAGCACCGCAGCTGCCGCCAGATAAATCACGCCGCTCATCCCGACTGCGAAAGGCAGCATGGTGGTTGCGACCAATGCAATTGTATAAAGCCAGATATGAAATTGCGTAAATGCAGTGCCATGCGTTATCGGCAGCATGGGCAATCCGGATTTCGCATATTCTTCGCGACGATACAGTGCCAGCGCCCAAAAATGCGGCGGGGTCCAGATGAAGATGATCAACACAAGTATCCATGCCTGCATCGGCAAATCATTTGCTACCGCGGCCCAGCCCAATGCCGGCGGCATCGCACCGGACAAACCGCCGATCACGATATTTTGCGGCGTGGCAGGTTTGAGGATGATGGTGTAAATCACTGCATAGCCGACGAAGGTTGCGAAAGTCAGCCACATCGTCAGCGGATTGACGAAGTTATAAAGTATCCACATGCCTGCGCCGCCAATCACGCCAGAAAAAACCAGCGTCTGCGGAACAGTGATTTCGCCGCGCGCCATCGGGCGTCTTGCAGTGCGCGCCATGCGTGAATCAATTTCGCGTTCGACCAGGCAATTAATGGCAAAAGCGGCCCCGGCCAATAGCCAGATTCCGACAGTTGCGGCAACAACAATCTTCCAGCTTGGAAGTTCAGGGGTTGCGAGAAACATGCCGATCACGGCGCAAAAAACTGCAAGCTGCGTGACACGCGGCTTGGTTAGTGCCCAGTATTGGGCGATGCGATTGGGAGATGCGGTCAAGGTTGTCATGCGTTATCTTTTGAAGCAGTCGGTGAGTTCAAATCAATATGCAAAATCTATTTGATGTGGCTCACGATGTTCCCGGGCTGGCCCGAGATTCTTGTCTTGTAGTTTAACATGACCAGCACCAGCACCAGCAGCGCCGCACAACCGTTGTGCGCCACGGCGAGTGCGAGCGGCCATTTCAATGACACGGTGGCAATACCTATCGTGATTTGCAAAGCCAGTGCACCCAGCAAAGCGCGCGCAACGGGGCGCATGCCTTCTATCTTGTACGCCTGGTATCCAAGCCACGCCAGATACGCTGCCAGCACGAAGGCAAACATTCTGTGCGTCCAGTGAATGGCAGTCAGTGCAGCAAAAGGCAGATATTCGCCATCCGCTGTTTTACCCAGACTGCGCCACAAGGTAAATCCATTGTCGAAATCCATCTGCGGTATCACTGCGCCGTGACATAGCGGAAAATCAGTGCACGCCAACGCAGCGTAATTAGTGCTGACCCAACCGCCGAATGCGATCTGCAACGTCAACAATACCAAGCCTATCAACGCAGGGAGTCGTAATGCCGACGCCTGCGCTGCAACCGGCACGTGATCCTTTTGCCGCACGCCCACCCAAGTCAACATACCGAGCAAAGTCATCCCCAGCAGTAGATGGATGGTGACGATGATGGGTTGCAACTTCATCGTGACTGTCCACGCACCGAACGCACCTTGTATGCAGACAAAGATAAAAAGCAGCATCGGATAACGTGGCGAAAAGCGCTGATTGCTGCGACCGCTCTGCAACCAGAAACGCCATGCAATCACCACAATCGCAATGATCAATACACCTATGCCCATCGCCAGGTAACGATGAATCATTTCGACCCATGCCTTCATGACGGTGACAGGGCCGTCGGGCATCAAGGCTTCGGCAGCGCGTATATGTTCCATTGCCTGCAAAGGATTGGCGTGTCCATAGCAACCCGGCCAGTCAGGACAGCCCAGACCGGAATCGGTCAGACGTGTGAAAGCACCGAACATGATCACATCGAAGGTCAGGAATACCGTCACCCAGACCAGCTTGCGATACTTGTCCGGGTCTTTCGAAGACCAGACGATCACACATGCCAGCAATGCGACAAACAGCCCCTTGCTGGCCAACTGGAATAATGTATTGGAATCAACCAATGGACGACGCTTTCAAAAGTTTGGTCACATCCTTCTTGATCTTGTTCGGGTCTGCGTCTTTGGGGAAACGCATCATCAGATTACCCAGGGGATCAATCATGTAAATATGATCGGACATCGTCGTGCCCTCTTCCACCGGTAACCAGCCACGCACCGCCTCCGCTTTTGCACGCAGCATATTGGTCCCGTCAAACTCGCGCATCAATATCGTATCGACAGGCTTGTTATCTGTAATCAACCACACGCGCTCTATGCGCTCCATCTCCTTGCCTTGTGCGAGGCGCAGCTGGCGGATGTCATGCAGTTTCTTTTCGCACACCGCAGGGCATTCTGCTCCATCAACTTGCAGCATGATCCATTTCCCCTGATAAGCCTCAAGAGCGATCGGTTTGCCATCAAGTGTCGTGGTTCCCAGTGCCGGAATCGGGTACTCGCGCGGATCAATGAAGGCACCGTAATTGGTACGACTCTGCGGTTTGATCACGTAGTAAGTCAAATACGACAAAATGACAGGCGAGGCGCAGACCAGCAAAACCGCCAGCAACTTCCAGCGCCCTTTGGATTTATTTTTTTCCACGTCGAATTCCAGTCACAACAAAGAAAATGAAAGCCATTGCCGCCAACGCATACCATTGGAAGGCATAACCACGATGTTTCTCGACACCAGTAGATGGTAACGGCCAGTCGCGTACCAAGCCATCATGGGTATCAGATAACTGTTCAAGAAAAATCGGCTGCACCGCCAACTTGCTGGATGCGGCAAAGCTGGCAATATCGAGATTCTGCACAATCGCATGAGGACGCGGAGCATCAACCGCACCCAATTGCATGACCTGACCGATCGATTGGCGCGCAACGCCCTCGATTTCAATCACGCCATCGGGCGTCGCGATCATCGGGACTTTGGTACGGTCAGCAACATTGCGGGGAATCCAGCCACGCGCCACCAGTACATATCGATCGCTCGCGACAATCTTGAATGGCATCAATAGATAAAAACCGGCAACGCCATTAGTGGGGCGGTTATCCAGATAGACAGGCCAGTCACGCAAGAACTCGCCTTTGACAACCACGCGCCGGAACTCAATATCCTCGTCCTCCGGCAAGGCAGAACCCAATCGAATCGCCGGCGCAGACTGCCGCGCTCGCAGCTTCTCTGCCAGCTCGATCTTCTCGTTTGCACGTCGCGTCTGCCATTGCGCCAGTGACAGTCCGACCACCACCGCAATCGCTGCCGCAACAAACGGAATGAACCTAAATCGAAAGGTGATTCGCATTACAATACCAATTCACTCAAACCATTCTGCGTTGCATACCCATGCCATACGGTAGACAGGCACAATCATGAAAATCTTCGTCGCCATCGCTTTTATCCTGATCCTCGGCAGCCTAGGCTCTGCTCTGTTTTTCCTGATGAAGGATAAAGGTAAAAGCGATCGTACAGTCAAAGCACTCGCAATGCGCGTGGGCTTCTCGATCACGCTGTTTCTTTTGGTGCTACTTGCGTATCGCCTCGGTTATATCCAGCCGACCGGCATACGCTGATATCCGAGAGTTCAAGGATCTTTGCATCTCATACAACATCTGACTCGCTCGTAAAAAAGCCGCACCGAAGTGCGGCTTTTTTACGTCTTGCTGATTACTGATTACAACCAATAAACGACGACGTACAAACCAAGCCAGACCACGTCGACAAAGTGCCAGTACCAGGCTGCACCTTCAAACCCAAAATGATTGTCGGCAGTAAAGTGGCCTTTCAGCACACGATACAAAATCACGCTCAACATGATCGCGCCCAACGTCACATGAAAACCATGGAAGCCGGTCAGCAAAAAGAAGGTGGAACCGTAGACACCGGATGTCAGTTTCAGGTTCAACTCGCTGTATGCGTGCATGTACTCGTAAACCTGGAAACCCATGAAAATCGCGCCCAGCAAAATCGTCGCCGCCAGCCAGATTGCTGTTTGGGTACGATGATTGGCGCGAATCGCATGATGCGAAATCGTCAGCGTCACACCAGACAACAAAAGCAATGCGGTATTGATGGTCGGAATCCAGAATGGTCCCATGGTCGCAAATGCTTCGACCGTGCCGGCCGGGCCAACGTTACCCCATTGCGCCGCAAAATCAGGCCACAAAATTTTGTGATCAAGATCACCCAACCACGGCATTGTGATGCTGCGCGCATAGAACAAGGCACCAAAGAATGCCGCAAAGAACATCACTTCGGAGAAGATAAACCAACTCATGCTCCAGCGGAAGGAAGCATCAATGCGCTGGTTATACATGCCGCCTTCGGATTCGGCAATTGCTTCGCCAAACCATTTGTATAAAACAACCAGAAAGCCGATCAGGCCGATTGCATTTGCATACGGGCCCCAAGCGATGTCATTCACCCAAGCCGATGCACCTGCCATCATTATGAGCAGCGAAATACCTGCCGTTACCGGCCATCTGGACGGGCCAGGCACGAAATAGTAAGGCGCATTCGCGTGTTGAGCACTCATCTCCATCTCCCAATACAAAATTCAAATAGTTACGATGCAACGGCAACTCTGACCCATGTCACAAGCACCGCAATTCAATTCCATTTAAACCTATCGACTTGTACCTCGTCGTATTTCTTATCCTGCAACTTCGGGTGCTAACTTGACTGTCTTTTCAGGCTTGGCAATCTCAAAAAAAGTATAGGACAAAGTGATTGTCTTTACATCCTTGGGCAAGGCCGGATCCAGATAAAAAACGACCGGCATTTGCTTGGCCTGACTTGGTTCCAGTGTTTGCTGCTGGAAACAGAAGCATTCCACCTTCTTGAAGTGCGCTGCGGCCTGCTGCGGCGCATAACTTGGGATTGCCTGTGCTTCTATACTGCGCGCTTGCGTGTTCACTACTTCGTACAGCACTTGCGTCATTTCACCCGGATGCACCTGCATACTGTTTACAGTCGGGCGAAAGCGAAATGGTCCTTGCGTGTTCGCGTCAAACTCAACCGTGATGGTTCTACTCTTGTCGATTTGCGAGTTATCGATCGGCTTTACCTTCATCTCTTGCGAGGTCAGGATATTGACACCGGTCAGTTCGCATATCTGCTTGTAAATCGGAACCAGCAGATAACCAAAACCAAACATCATCACCGCAATCACGGCTAGCTTGCCGAACATCCGGGCATTCAATCTGCCCGTTGGTTCTGTCTGGTTTTCCATCTTTTCCTAACTAAACCAAATGCGTTTGGCGATCACGCTTAGCATGAAGGCTGCTGCGATCGCGGCCAGTATGAGGCCGGTACGCAGATTACGTTTTTTCTGATCAGTCATTTGAAGGCGAACTCAATTGCATGGGTTCGCCGCTCCATTTACTTAACAGTCGGTGGCGTTTCAAATGTATGGAAAGGCGCCGGGCTAGGCACAGTCCATTCCAGACCTTCTGCCCCTTCCCAAGGCTTGTCTGCAGCCGGCACACCGCCTTTGATTGAAGGCAATACAACAGCGAACAGGAAGTACACTTGCATCAATCCGAAACCCAGGCCACCTATCGATGCAATCATGTTGAAGTCTGTAAATTGCGCCGGGTAGTCAGCGTAACGGCGTGGCATACCTGCCAATCCCAGGAAATGCATAGGGAAGAAGGTGATATTGAACAGAATTAGCGAGCCCCAGAAATGGATCTTGCCACGGGTTTCGTTGTACATGAAACCTGTCCATTTCGGACCCCAATAGTAGTAACCGGCGAACAGCGCGAACAAGGACCCCGCCACCAATACATAGTGGAAGTGGGCAACTACGTAATAGGTATCTTGCAGCTGGATGTCGATCGGCGTCACCGCCAGAATCAGGCCAGTGAAACCACCCATTGTGAACACGAAAATAAAACCAATCGCGAACAGCATAGGTGTTTCGAAGGTCATCGAACCGCGCCACATCGTCGCGATCCAGTTGAAAATCTTCACGCCGGTAGGTACCGCGATCAGCATCGTCGCGTACATGAAGAACAGCTGCGCAGTCACTGGCATACCGGTGGTGAACATATGATGCGCCCACACCATGAACGACAGGATCGCGATCGAAGCGGTCGCATACACCATCGATGCATAACCAAACAATTGCTTGCGAGCGAATGCAGGAATGATATGCGAGACGATACCGAACGCAGGCAGAATCATGATGTACACCTCTGGATGTCCGAAGAACCAGAAGATGTGTTGGTACATGACAGGATCGCCACCGCCAGCGGCGTTAAAGAAGGACGTACCGAAATGACGATCGGTCAATGTCATCGTAATGGCACCAGCCAAGACAGGCATCACCGCGATAAGCAGATACGCAGTAATTAACCAGGTCCAGCAAAACATAGGCAGCTTCATCAATGTCATGCCAGGCGCGCGCATGTTCAGGATGGTGACGATGATGTTGATCGACCCCATGATCGACGACGCACCCATGATGTGCATTGCGAAAATCGCCATATCCATGCCGGGTCCCATCTGGGTAGATAGCGGCGCATACAGCGTCCAGCCAGCGGCAGTTGCGCCACCCGGGACCAGGAACGAAGTGCCAAGAAGAATCGCAGCAGGCGGCAGCAACCAGAACGAGAAGTTGTTCATCCGTGCAAACGCCATATCGGACGCACCGATTTGCAGTGGCACCATCCAGTTCGCGAAACCGACGAAGGCCGGCATGATCGCGCCGAAGACCATGATCAAACCGTGCATCGTGGTCAACTGATTGAAGAATTCAGGCTGCATCAATTGCAGGCCTGGCTGGAACAGTTCTGCGCGAATCAACATCGCCAGGAAACCGCCAGACAGCAGCATGATGAAGGAGAACCACAGATACAGCGTGCCGATATCCTTGTGGTTGGTTGCGTATACCCAGCGGCGCCAGCCGTGCGGTGCGCCGTGATGATCGTCGTGCGAATGATCGTGGGCGGCGTCGTGTGAATGATCGACTGCGGTTGTGCTCATATCAATCTCCTGATTCAATTACTTACGCGCAGCCAGCACTTCAGCCGGTTGAACAATATTTTCCGCCGCTTTGTTGGACCAGTGGTTGCGAGTGTAAGTGATCACAGCTGCAATTTCGGTATCCGACAATACAGACTTCCACGCTGGCATGGCATTTTTACCTTCCAGCAGGATATGGATATTCGCATCTTTAGGACCGGTGACAATCGCCGAGCCATCCAGTGCAGGGAAGCTGCCTGGCACACCCTTGCCGTTTGCTTGATGGCAAGCGATACAATTTGAGGTATAGACTTTTTCGCCACGCTGCACGAGTTCATCGATCGTCCAGGTCTTGGCAGGATCGTCTGCATTCGCAGCCATTTCCTTTTTCTTGCCATCGACCCAGGCTTTGTAATCTTCGTCGCTAACTACATTCACGACGATAGGCATGAAGGCGTGATCCTTGCCGCACAATTCTGCGCATTGGCCACGGTAAGTGCCGATTTTTTCAGCCTTGAACCATGTGTCGCGGACAAAACCCGGGATTGCATCCTGCTTGACGCCGAACGCAGGAATCATCCATGCGTGGATCACATCATTCGCCGTCAGGACGATACGGATTTTTTTATTGACCGGAACGACGACTGGATTGTCGACTTCGATCAGATAGTTCTGACCTTTGGTAATAGACGAATCATTGATCTGTTCACGCGGTGTGGCGAGGTTGGACAGGAAATTGATTCCCTCACCTTCGCCATTCAAATAGTTGTAGCCCCATTTCCATTGCATGCCGGTGGCTTTAATGGTGATGTCAGCGTTCGACGTATCTTTCATTGCCACCACCGTTTTGGTGGCGGGTAGCGCCATGCCAATGACGATCAGGAATGGAACAACAGTCCATGCGATCTCAACCAAGGTACTTTCGTGGAATTTGGCAGATTGGTGGCCGAGCGATTTGCGGTGTTTGAAAATCGAGTAGAACATCACGCCGAACACCGCCAGGAAAATCACCAGGCAGATAATCAGCATTAATGTATGCAGTGAATAAATCTGCTCAGCAATCTGCGTCACAGGTTGCTGAAAATTGAGCTGACGTACTGCAGGTCCGCCGGGACTATCGGTCACCGCCCACGACGGCAAAACTGCCGTCAGGAGCGACGCACCAAACATCAAAGATTGAAGGCGCTTCGCAAGTTCCATGATTTCCTCAAATGCCCAAATAAGAATTCTGTTAACCACCGGGCAAGACTGCCAGCCCCAGCCTCTAGCGCACTCTTGTTCGAATACGCCTCTTGATCCATCAGGAACCACCCACATCTGATTGTGTGTTTGCGATTCCGGCACCACTTATCAATTGCACCGCACTGTGTCCGGGTAATACCTGCACGAGCATCAGTCTAACCGCATATTCGCGTACAACCGTATATGCGTGCATAGTAGCGCCCACGCAAAACCGTCGAAGTATAAGTCGGAAATGGCCGCATTATCAAGTACACAGGAATTTAGCCCCCTTTATACTGATTAAATGCTGAAAGTGCGCAACACTTCGCGCCAAAGCATCACAAAATACTGTAGCACTCTACACATTAAATCATGTTGCTTCAGCAATTATGTTTGCTTATCACAGGGCTTTTCTTATTTTTTTGGCAAATCAAAACGAACAATGGACTCACCGCTTGAAGTAGTACGCGGTGCAGGTCGAAATGCGTGACCGTAGATAATTTCAAATGTCAGTGGAATCTTGCCATCGGGCCGCCGGCTATGTTCCAGCACATCCACCACCCGCTGCCACGCTTGCTTGCCGAGCAAGGTTCTGCGCCTTGTATCCAATGGATTGCCGCCAAAGGCACGTACGTCGACCATCAGCTTATCGACCGAGCTATAAGTAACGGTCAAAGTCTCCATATCCATAACCGGCGTGGAGAAGCCAGCATTGACCAGCATGTCGCCAAAGTCATGCATATCGACAAAGGGCAAGGCATGCGAAGCACTATCCGCCACCGCAAACGCAGTACGCAACTCCTTGAAGGTATCCGGGCCAAAGCAGGAAAACATCAGCAAGCCATCTTGCCGCAATACCCGACGCCATTCGGCAAAGACGCGATCCGGCTGCGGATGCCAATGCAAGGCCAGATTTGACCACACCAGATCGACCGCGTTGATGCCCAAAGGAAGCTGTGAAAAATTACCGCATAACAAATTCGCGCTTGATTCCCGGCCCAGAGCGGCCGGCAGCCATTGCTGGAGCAGCCGATTCACGGAAGACAAGGCTGCGGTTTGTGCAGACTGCGCCTCTGCCAACATCGCCGGCGAAGCATCCAAACCGAGCATTGTCGCTTTCGGAAAGCGCTTTTGCAAAGTCGTCAGATCTGCACCCTCGCCGCAACCTGCATCAAGCACGCGTTCTGGCACAAGCCGAACGAGCGCCAGACGCTCATGCATACGCGTTGCTACTTCGCGACGCAAAAAAGTCGACTCGACCACGCGTGCAGGATCATTGAACAAGGTGCGCACTCGGTTTAAATCAATCGGCGCGCTCTGGCTGGAATCAGGAAGGGAAGACACGAATAGGGCAAAGATTCAATGAGATAATGCAGGAAGTTTACACGCTTGAAGGCTGGATTGCGCGATGCATTATCGTTTTCTCGACTGGACTCGGCATTTCATCCGGCAGTTACCGGCGGCGCTGCCATCGTCATGCGCATTGTGTGGCATCAGCGGCGCGGACTCGCTTTACCACAATTGCAACACGCGATTTTTTGGTCAACATCCGCATCGCTGCGCACAATGTGCGGCGCCACTGGCATACGCCAGCGACAAGGTGGAGCGCTGCGGCAACTGCCTGCGCAACCCACCCTCATTTGATGCCACCATCGTCGCCAGCGATTACACCGCGCCAATAGATCAATTGGTACTCGCACTCAAATTCGGCAATCGCTTGGCTTTGGCGCCGCTGTTTGCACGCAAGCTGCGAGACGCGATATTGCGCGAGCCGGCTTTCGCCATGCCCGCTTTGCTGGCCGCCGTACCCTTGAGCGAAAAGAGATTAGCCGAACGCGGCTTTAATCAGGCACTGGAAATCGCCAAGCCCCTCGCTCGTGCGATTGCCATCCCGCTCGCCCCTCAGTTAATTGAACGTACCCGCGACACCTTGATGCAAGCAATGTTGCCGACCGCTGAACGGCATCGCAATATCCTCCATGCATTTGCGTTGCCGGCCAACGCCATAAAATTCGTGCGTGGACAGCACATAGGCCTGGTCGATGATGTATTGACCACGGGGGAGACTCTGAATGAAATTGCCGCCACCTTGAAACGTCACGGGGCCGTGCGCATCACCAATCTGGTTTTTGCGCGCACGCCGCACAAGTAATTGGCGGCACATCGGATTAAAATGCGCCATCCGATCCATCGACGATCTAATTATTCAAAGACGAGCGGCATTTATTATTGCGCCGAGGAGAATTGTTTTGTTTCATGTTGTACTGGTAGAGCCCGAAATTCCGCCGAACACCGGCAATATCATTCGTCTGTGTGCAAACACCGGCGCTCAATTACATTTGATTGAACCTCTCGGCTTTCCGCTGGATGACTCCAAGATGCGCCGTGCGGGGCTCGACTATCATGACTACGCGCAAATGAAGGTGCATCGCGACTGGCCCGCCTTTCTTGCATCGTTTCCAGTCGAACAGCCTTTGAATCCGGTACGCATGTTTGCGCTGACCACGCATGGCTCAACACCTTTTGCCGGTATAGCATTTCAACCAGGCGATATTTTTGTATTCGGCTCCGAAACCAAAGGACTGGATCCGGCATTGCGCGAATCTTTCCCTAGCGAGCAAAGAATACGCCTGCCCATGCGACCGGATAACCGCAGCCTGAATTTGTCTAATACTGTGGCCGTTGTGGTCTATGAAGCGTGGCGACAAAACGGGTTTTTCGGAGGAAGTTAATGCCGCCCGGCTTTACGCTACGATGCTCACCTTACCCCCCACCGTTTATCGCAAAGGACAGTATGAAATTACGCTCATTCGCACTCACACTCATTTCCTTCAGCCTATTGATCAGTGGCGCCGCGCTTGCACATGAGTATCGGGCAGGCGACATCCATATCGATCATCCGTATGCGCGCACAACCGTGCCTGGCCAAACCAGCGGCGGCGCCTACCTGACACTGAAAAACAAGGGTAAGCAAGCGGATACATTGATTTCCGCACAATCGCCGGCAGCGCAATCAGTAGAAATTCACACCATGTCCATGACAGCCGATCATGTGATGCGCATGCGCGAAGTAAGCAGTATTGAACTCAAGCCGCAAGAAAAAATCGCCATGCAACCGGGCGATGGCTATCACATCATGTTGCTTGGATTGAAAAAGCCACTCAAGGCAGGTGATAAATTACCGTTTACACTGACGTTCAAAAAAGCAGGAAAAGTGGAAACGTCGATTTTCGTTGAAGAAAATAATGCCAAGAATATTGATGCCAAACAGGAAGAGCATCACCACCATTAAGTAACCACGCACGTCGCCCCGTGTTTATGATTGAGAAAACAAGCAAGCTGCGGGTGGAGTAAGTAAAAAAGGGGTACGTTATCAAGACGTCCCCCTTTTTTTTATTTTCCACTGCAAATCATTTCGCTGCGTAATGGCGGTACACAGTAGATTTACCATCGGCCTGGAATAACAAGACATCATAAGCATCCGCCGGCTCACCCGCCACTTCCATGCCGGGCGACCCCATAGGCATACCGGGCACTGCCAAGCCTTGTGCTTTCGGCTTTTCCGCCAGCAAACGCTTGATGTCCGCAGCCGGCACATGCCCTTCCAGAGCGTAACCACCTATCGTTCCAGTGTGACAACTTCCCAGCGATGGCGGCACGCCCAATTTCGTACGATAGGGGGCGGTATTCTGCACATTCTGCACCTTCACCTTGAAACCGCTGGCGCGCAAATGATCTACCCATTGCGTACAGCAACCGCAAGTCTCACTTTTGTAAACCTCGATCACCGGCTGCTCAGACTTGGCAAAACCGATCGTCGGCATTGCGCCAAGCAAAATTGCGGTACGTAAAAAAACACGTCTTTGCATTATTTTCTCCTGATGATTCTGCAAGTTCACGAAAATCCACGGCATATACATCGTAGATTGTTTAGACAAACAAAAAGCCGCAAAAATTCTGCGGCTTTTTTAATATTGCGCAGCTGACGCTCAGACTGCCTGTACGGCGGCCATGCGCGTGACAATTTCTTTGCGATAGCGATTCAATTCCTGCACCGAACCGAAAGTGCGCTCGAACAGCAGCGACATATTGTGCAAGATGCGATCGACCACTTTCTTTTCCCACTCACCATCAAACTTGATTTGACCATCGAGCCAGCGCTCCAGCCATTCAGGATCAGGCAAACGCGACTGCACGGTATCATTCGGGAACAACGATTGATTCACGTGCAGGTTAGTCGGATGCAAAGGCTTTTCAGTGCGACGTGCCGAAGCCATCAACACACCAATTTTTGCGAATGCAGCGCGAGCACTATCACCAACTTCATTCAACGCTTTTTTCATGTAGCGCAGATAAGCGCCGCCGTGACGTGCCTCATCCTGGCTGATGATTTTATAGATCTGTTTGATGACAGGTTCGGTGTGCCAGTCAGACGCGCAGCGATACCAGTGATTCAGGCGAATCTCGCCGCAGAAGTGCATCATCAGCGTTTCCAGCGCAGGTGCCGGATCGAATTCGAAACGCACGTTGTGCAACTCTTCTTCCGTCGGCACAAACTCTGGTTTGAAGCGACGCAGGTATTCCATCAATACCAGCGAATGCTTTTGTTCTTCAAAAAACCAGACCGACATGAATGCAGAAAAATCACTGTCGCCGCGATTGTCACGCAAAAACATTTCAGTAGCCGGCAAGGCCGACCATTCCGTAATCGCATTCATGCGTATGGTTTGTGCCTGCTCATCCGTGAGCTTGGAGCCGTCGAACTGATCCCACGGAATATCTTTTTCCATGTTCCAGCGAACTTGCTCTAACGATTTAAACAATTCTGGGTACAACATATGCGCCTTAAAAATTGAGTTAAGTCCTTGATTCTACCAAGAAATTCGCGATTTACCCAGCAACAGCCCTGCAATTCGCTTATATATAGCGCTATTTTCAGTGTCTAATTTCATTTTTCGCAACTACTAAAAACCAGAGACGCTTGCCTTGCAAAGTATTGGGCACCAATCCTGGCAATCTCGTTCCATACAAAAAAGCAAAACCTTCTTCGATGAACTTAGTTCTGTTTTGCACTGCGCGGCTTGCCACAAAGCATGTCATGCTGGACAAAGCTCGCCGCGACCAGCATGACAAACGCGGCATCTTGATGCAAGATGCATCCATCCAAATCGCCCAATCAAATTCATCATGAAAAAAATCATTTCAACGATCCTGCGCTCCGCCCTGCTATCGAGTTTTTTCATTGGTGCACACGCCTCGGCACAGGCGCCCGCAAATACCGCTTGCCCGGCAACACTGAGCCATACCGTGCAGCGCCTGCAAGATGAAGCGCCACAAAATATTTGCCAGTACGCGGGCAAAGTTATTTTGGTCGTCAATACCGCCAGTTACTGCGGTTATACGGTGCAATATGAAGGCTTGGAAAAGCTATATGCCAATTACAAGGATAAAGGTCTAGTTGTATTAGGCTTTGCATCGAATGATTTTGGGCAGCAGGAACCCGGCGCAAACAAGGAAATCGCCGAGTTTTGCAATAACACCTATGGCGTCAAATTCCCCATGTTTGCCAAGACATCCGTCATCGGCCCGAACAGCAATGCGTTTTATCAATCATTGATGAAGGCTGGCGCAACGCCTCCAAAATGGAATTTTCACAAGATCCTCTTGGATCGAAAAGGCAATGTTCTTGCTAGTTATCCCTCGAAAGTTACGCCGGCCGACAAAAAACTGGTGGCAGACATAGAGCAAGCACTGGGGCAGAAATAGGAAGAAAGCCGCCCCACCATCTGCCATTTCGCATAAACCAAAGAAATGATGCAGTGGACGTTAAGGCACAGTAAGCGCCGCGCTATGCCTTCAGCAGGCATAATGTCGGACTTGACCAGATCCATGAATAAATCCACGGGCATTTAACAAGCATCAAGGATTATTGATGTATTAAACCGAAACTGAAAGTGATGACAGGCGAACAGTCGCCTCCCTACCATGCGCATTTTGATTATTGAAGACAACGCAGATATCGTCGCAAATCTGTACGCATTTCTCGAGCCGCGCGGCTATGTGCTCGATTGCGCAGCGAATGGATATGCAGGTTTCGCACTTGCGGCACAACACGAATACGATGCCGTCATTCTCGACATCAAGATCCCGGGCATCGATGGCTTGACGCTATGCCGCAAGATGCGCGACGAACTGCAAAACGATACCCCTGTCTTGATGCTGACAGCGCGCGATACGCTGGACGACAAGGTTGCCGGCTTCGACAGCGGCGCAGATGACTATCTGGTAAAGCCTTTCTCACTGCTGGAAGTCGAAGTACGCCTGAAAGCATTGATACGTCGTGCACGCGGTAAAAACCAGGGCACCAACTTCCTGAGCGTCGGTGATTTGATATTTGACACTTCGACTTATCAGGTCAAACGCGGCGGCATGCCGATCACGCTGACCAAGACCGGCTTCAAGATACTGGCCTGCCTGATGAAAGAAGCACCAAAAGTCGTCTCGCGTGAAACGCTGGAACTCGAAGTCTGGGGCGATCATCCGCCAGACAGTGATGCATTGCGCACCCATATTCACGCCTTGCGACAGGCACTGGACAAAGCACACCCGTTCGCAATGTTGCGCACGGTTCAGGGCATAGGCTACCGCTTGGTAGGTTCGGATGAAACGACGTAGTTCATTGCGACGACGCATTGTCGTTGCCTACCTTTTATTCGCACTCGCGATTTGTACTTTCTTTGGCGCGGTCGTCGCCGTTGCCATTGAAGGCACTGAAGATTTACTGGTTGATGAGCACTTGCGCAGCATTGCTGCGTGGGCGTCGCCGCGTCATGCGATAGGCATGCCGGTGGAAATGCCGTCTGACGTCAGTTTTTATCACGGGGAAAATATTCCCGAGCCACTGCGCGGCATACCCCTCGGCGTCGCCAAGGAAAATTTCGAAGGTAAAGTCGTCCATCTTCTGGTGGGAGAGGACGATGCCGGCACCTACGTCGTCGTCGATCGCGCCAGCGAATACAAAAATATCGAACACGTCATTTACGCAATGATCATGGCCGGTTTCCTTGGATTCGTCGCACTGTCGCTGTTTCTCGGCAGCTTTATAGCACGCGGCTTTGTCGATCCCATCATCGAACTCGCCGCAGCGGTCAAGGACAATAATCATCCAACAGAGCTGCCCCTACTCAACAGCAAGGATGAGCTTGGCATTTTGGCGCGCGCCTTTGCCGCCCATACCACCGAGCTCAAACAATTTCTGGCTCGCGAACGCTTCTTCACTGGCGACGTCAGCCATGAACTGCGCACCCCTCTCACTATCATCACAGGTGCGGCAGAATTATTGGTCGAACAAACGAAGGCTCAACCAGCCCTGTATGCCCCCTCAGATCGCATCCTGCGAGCGGCCAAAGAAGCCAACGACTGCGTCGAAATACTGCTGCTGTTGGCACGCGCACCAGACCAGATCAATCGGCCCGAAACCTCGATTGCCGATGTAATACGCGTGGAGCTCGCACGTTGTCAGCATTTCATCGCAAACAAACCGGTCACGCTGACTTTTGAGGAAGGCGTCGATTTTGTGGTGGAGGCACGCAAGGAGTTGCTGACAGCGGCCATCGGCAACTTGATCCGCAACGCCTGCCAATATACCGAGCGCGGCTCCGTCACTGTCAAGATGACAGACCATGCCGTGATCGTCGAAGATACCGGCCCCGGACTACCGGAATCCATACAGGCACGCCTGCAAAACAAACCTTCTGCCAAACCCCTGGTGGGCTCTGCCGGGACAGGCTTGGGCCTGGCACTCGTCGTACGCATCTGTGAATATCTAGACGCAACACTACATGTCGAAAATAATCCAAAAAATGGCAGTAATTTCCGAATTGTTTTTAAAACAATTTTAACGGAAAACTAACATTATTCTCACACCTAATTAAGTTCCTCAGAGCTAATCTGCGCCTGTGCAGTGAAGCGAATTGCCTAGGCAATTCAACTTCTCCAACCGGTTTCAAGTATTTTCTATCTTGAACCGCAGGCATTCCGTTTAAAGCGAAATGTCGCGCACGCGAATGCGTAGTGGCCATAAAAGATTTTTCGGGTTTTCCTGATGATCGACAACTACATGGTCGTACGTCGACCGCCACTTTTACTTAATACACCTTGAGGAAGACATGGAATTTATTGGAACCGCGGCATTCTGGGCCGCACTCGGCAACATTATCTTGATTAATATCGTGCTGTCTGGCGATAACGCTGTCGTGATCGCGCTGGCTGCCAAGTCGCTGCCACCGAAACAAAAGAAAATGGCTGTGATCTGGGGTAGTGCTGCAGCGATTATCCTGCGTATTGTTTTGACCATCTTTGCACTGCAACTATTGACCTTGCCATACCTGAAATTGATCGGTGCAGTTCTGTTGTTTTACATCGGCGTGCAATTGCTGGCCGAAGGTGACGGCGAAGAAAATATCGAGGGCCACTCCAACCTCTGGGGCGCCATCAAAACCATTCTGATTGCCGATCTGGTCATGAGCCTTGACAACGTACTCGGCGTTGCTGCCGCTGCCAACGGCAATGTCACCCTGCTGGTAATCGGCCTGGCAATCAGCGTACCGTTGATCGTGTTTGGTAGCGCATTGGTTCTGAAATTGATGGAGAAATTCCCTATCATCATCACCTTGGGCGCGGCATTGTTGGGTTATTTGGCCGGCGAAATGTTGTTCTCGGATCCAATTGTCACCCCATGGATCGAAACAAATATCCCGCACCACGAACTCTCATTGGCGGGCCTCCACCTGAGCATTCCAGGTCTGGCCTTGGCAATTGGCGTAGTCATTGTCGGTACTTATCTGGGCAAACGTCACAGTCACGCTGCTGCCGCGTAATGTGATTCAGCATGAAGCAATCGCCCGAGGGCGGTCGCTTGAATGTTAAAAAAGGGCGAACCGGCCATGCCGCTTCGCCCTTTTCATATTTGCCCGCATGCGCGATCAGATCGAGAAAATGATTGCACACTTAAGACTGCAGCGAATCTAGTACCTCTTCTTCGTATTGAAATTGTGCTCGGCGACCAATCGTGTGGTCGCAATCAGGCTGCTCAAGCCAAATACCAATTGCGTCAGTCTATCGCCGGGCAAGGCCCATATCTGCCCCGTCGGTATATCGACGTCCGTGGCCGCAGCGATCAGCGGAGCCACCCATTCCGCTGCAGGCGTGACATCCAGCAGCACATCACCTTCCGAGGTGGTGTGCAAATAAATCTCGCCGCCCTCGCTCAAGCCGAAACATATTCCCCAGCCACTTGCCTTATTGCTACTGATCAATTGCTGGATAGACCGATTTTGATGATCTATCCATGTTTCGACGTCATAGGTGGTTTTTAAAACAATCCACGGCCGCTCAATCGGTTCATCGTAACTTTTTTCGTCATCTTCATACATCATTGCATCTCGTTATCAGCTGAATAATTCGTGCGCACACTGTACACGTTGCCATAACTTCCGTCGCCTTGGCGTCACATAAAAACATGCAACTGCAGGCAATTTGTCGCTAGCGTGATATCCTGCGCACCCTAGCTCACCATTGCTCGACTGCTTCATGACGACTACCGAACCAACGCCTAACCCGTTTCAATCCGCCCGCGCTCTGCTCAAGGAACTCCAGGAGAAATTCACCGTGTTCGGCGAATTCCTGCCATTAGCTATCGGCATCGACAAGCAATTGATCGCGCTCACGCCTGAGGTCAGCCGTAAAGCGCTGCGCACGGCGCTGGGCATACACACCAATTCGCTGCGTTATCTGAAGGGCATGGAAAAGGCCACCGTGCGTTTCAATCTGGACGGCACGCAAGCGGATGAAGTCACCGATGTGCATCGCGCGCATGCGACGACGACCTTGAAAGAGCGCTTGAAGAAAAATGCGGATCAACGCAAGGCACAGCGTCAGGCAGAAGAAACCCAGCGCAAAGCAGAAGCGGCAAAAAAACAAGCCGAGGAAGCGGATCGCATGCGCGCTGAAAAACTCAGCCAGCTGGCAGAAAAATTCTCTCGCAAAAACTGATCCGATAGGGATCCGTTTTTAATCAAATCGAAGAACATCCCGTTTTGTCACTGGCTCGATGTACGTCCAGCCAGTGACGCGCCCCCCTTACCAATAAGTCCACAGCATCTTGGCCGCCAGCACATACAGCAGGCAGGCAAAAATGCGCTTCAATATCGGCACCGGCAATCGGTGCGCAAGGCGTGCGCCGAACGGCGCAGTGACCACGCTGCCGCAGACGATACCGACCAGCGCAATGATCGAAATAAAGCCCACCGCATCAGACGGCAAGCCGGGCACGTTCCAGCCGGAGATGATGTAGCCTATTGTCCCCACCACCGCCAGCGGAATACCCATCATTGCCCCCGTACCTATGGTTTTCTTCATCGGCACGCCGCACCACAACATGAATGGAATCGTCAGGAAGGCGCCACCCGCAGATACAAGACCGGCGATGATGCCGATGACAAGACCAACAAAGAATAACGGCCGTGCTGCAGGCAGAGTCCGCGCGGCTTTCGGTTTTTTATTCAGCAGAATTTGGGTCGCGCCAAAGAATACGATTACAGAAAAACTCAGCGCCAAATGACGCTGCGGTATCCAGGCCGACACCGATGTGGCCAGCAAACTGCCGATCACCAAACCCGGCGTCATGCGCTTCACGATGTGAAAATCGACACCGTCGAATTTAAGATGCTCGCGCACGCTGGATCCGGACGTGAATGCAATCGATGCCATGCATGTTGCCAATGCCATATGCACGATGTGATCAGGTGCAAAATGCTGTGCCGCGAACAGAGCCGCCATGACAGGCACCAGCGTCATGCCGCCACCGATGCCAAGCAAGCCCGCAAGTACGCCGACCAAAGCGCCAGCGACCACATACGCGCCAAACCACATCATGAACACACCTCGGCAGTCAGGTTCTGGTTAAACAACTTACTCATGATAGATTGCATGCGATCCGCCTTATTTTTACTTGCCTGAAAATACTCGACTGGCAGAACGCAATCGCTTGCCAGCGCAAGCGACACTATACGTTAGCCGCAATTAAATTTCCTGTGCGTCATTACAGTACGTGGCCCAGCAAGGCCGTGCCAAACCCGCTAGACTAGCGCATAGAAAATCCTGCAGTACTGGATGCACACGCTGACTTTTCTTTCATCAATTTTAGCGATCAATCAAAGCGGATTCTTTCACCAAAATTTCAACCGGCAGACCCTCTTTGCAAGCAGCCTCACCCATCCCTTTGGTAAAAAACGAACGCCTGTTCCTGCTGACTATCGCCGGCATACAATTCACGCACATACTCGATTTCATGATCATGATGCCGCTCGGTCCGCAACTGATCCGGGTACTGCACATCGACACGCATCAGTTCGGCTTGTTATTGTCTTCCTATACGCTGACCGCTGCCGCATCCAGTCTGCTGGCCGCAACCTATATCGACCGCTTTGACAGGCGCAAGCTGATGCTGACGCTATATGCGCTCTTTATCATCGCGACCCTGTGTTGCGGGCTTGCGCCTAACTACACGGCATTGCTGATTGCACGCGCACTGGCGGGCGCATTCGGCGGCATCCTCGGTGCGATGGTGCAAACCATGGTGGCAGATGTGATCCCGTTCGAAAGGCGCGGCAAGGCAATGGGCATGGTAATGACGGCATTCTCGATGTCGACAGTAGCAGGCGTTCCGCTCGGCTTGCTGCTGGCATCGACCTTTCCCGACGTCGGTTGGCGTGCACCTTTCTTTTTCATTGTGCTGCTGGCGTGTACATTCTGGTTCATTGGATACAAGTTGCTGCCCAATCTGACTGCACATATGCACGACAATCGGGTCGGCAATGTATTTCAGCAATTGTTCGCGGTAGCAAGAGAACCCAGCCATTTGAAGGCATTCGTTTTTATCGCCTTGCTGATGATGGCGGGCTTTACCGTGATCCCCTACATCCCGCTCTATCTGACCAGCAATGTCGGCATGACGGAATCATTCATCACCCTGGTCTATCTATGTGGCGGCGCAGCCACCTTCTTCACTTCACAATTGATAGGCAGGATGTCGGACAAACACGGCAAGCTGAAAATGTTTCGCCGCGTCGCGCTGGTGTCGTTTATTCCCTTGCTGATCACGACACATCTGGTGCCTGTTGCATGGTGGCTGGTACTGATTAATTCGACGCTATTTTTTATCCTGGTGCCAGGTCGCATGGTGCCGGGGATGGCGATGGTCAGTGCAGTTCCTGCGCCGCACGTGCGCGGCACGTTCATGAGCCTCGTATCCTCGGTGCAAATGTTGTCGTCAGGAGTGGCGACACTGGTGGCCGGCTTGATTATCACCCGCACCCCTGGCGGACAAATCGACCACTACGATACAGTCGGCTATATTGCCGTCGCATGCGGCGCGCTGGCGATCTGGATTGCACAACATTTGCGCATGGCTGGAAGTGCTACTACGCCTAGCGAAAAAACCTGAGGTGGCTGGCAGCCTCAGGTTTTGGCAGATGGTCGGCGTTTTTTAACAGTAGGTTTTTCGGATGTTTCGGCAGAAGCATCCGCTTTACTCTGGTCCGTGTTGGCGCCAGACTTTGCTGCAGCTTTCTTGGCTGCGTCCGATGCAGGCTTGGCCGCGGTGGCTTGCTTCTGCCTGGTCGACGGATCGTCTGCCATCACACTATTCACCGCTTGATTGAATTGCGTCTGCAATGCGTTCCACCACGCTGCGGTTGCGTCTGCCGCTGCATTGACATTTAATTGATTGATATCGACGGCAGGCACGGACGGTTGACCAGGCGTATCTGCAGGGGGAGCACTGGCGCGCGTATTCGGCGCATTAGTTGACGTGCTGACTGGCGCTGCATGCGGCTTCATTTCTGCACCAAAGGTCGCGCCCATTGCATGCAATGATGCAATCGTCGCACTCTGCACTTCCAGCGCCTGTATCGTCCCGCGCAACATACTCATGTTGACGTTCAGCCAGGACTCGACGGCCTTCAGATCGGCAATTTGCTTGTTGATTTCTTCCAGCGACAACATGGGCATGGGCATGCCGGGAATTCCCGTCGCCCCCTGCATGCCGCCCCACATGTTTTTAACGAACTCCAGCGTATCGGCCATCACGTCGAAACCTGGAAGATTAGGCATATTGGGTTGGGTCATGCTGCACCTCCGGAAAAAAGGCAAGATGAAAAACCTGAGTACTACATGCCAGCTTAGCAGAGAAAGGTCTTGCTTTAGTGTGAAGTTCTTTGCATGCGACAACTGGCCGGCAAGGCAGTATTGACTGCAGGCAAATAAAGCTCGGTTTTGAAGCCATAGCCGCTACCCTCATTATCGAAACGCAGGCCGTCAGTCGCCTTTTTACGCATGACAGAGACATACAAAGGTTGAATCAATTGATGATCGGCGGCACGCATGGTCGCGTCATGAAATGCATTGTGATAACGCGCACCTTCCAGCGCTTTGGCCACTGCATGGGCATCGGTCGTACCGGCTTTTTCAATCGCGGCCGCCAGCATCTCTATCATCACATGCATGCGCAACAGCACGTAATCATCCCTGGCTTGCGGATAGCGTTGAAGGAAGCCTAGATAGAAGCGTTCACTGGGTGACTCTTTCACGCCCGCGCCAGCATTGGGATGCCATTCGGCGACTGCACGTACACGATCCACCCCTGCGTCACCTATCGCTGCTGGCGCACCCAGGCTGTTGCCATAAAAGGTATAGAACTTGACGTTCAAGCCAAACTCTTTGGCAGCCTTGACCAGTAATGTCAGGTCATTTCCCCAATTGCCTGTGATGACGGTATCGGCGCCGCTCGCCTTGATCTTGGCAATATAGGGAGCAAAATCCTTGATCTTTCCTATAGGATGCAATTCGTCCCCGACGATCGCAATATCGGGGCGTTTGGCGGCCAATTGAGTGCGCGCTGAGTGCGCGACCAAGCGACCGAAGCTGTAGTCCTGTCCAATCAGATAAATACGTTTGGCTCGCGTATCGCCTCTGATCACCTCCGTCAGCGCATGCATGCGCATATCGGCATGCGCATCGAAACGAAAATGCCAGTAACTGCATTTTTCATTCGTCAAAGCGGGATCGACTGCAGAATAGTTTAGAAACAGCACGCGATTATCCGGTGTGCGCTGATTATGCTTGTCGACTGCTTCTACCAATGCGCTGGCAATCGCGGAACTGTTGCCTTGCACCATGAAGGCGATGTGCGTATCGGTGAGTCGCCTGAATTCGATCAACGATTCTTCGACACCTTGCTTGTTGTCAAATATTTCCAGCACCAGTGGGTGCCTGCCGTCCGGCAAGCGAACTCCACCGCGCGCATTGACGGTCGCGATAGCGAATTGCAGATTGCGCGCGACCGCCTCGCCAGCGTTAGCGAATGCGCCGGACATGCCTTCTATCATCCCGATACGAATAACGCCGCCTGCATGAGCGAGGTTGCAGGCAAACCAGATCAAGGATGCGACGAAAATCTTTTTACTTTGCATAGTCAGGGAAACTTTATAAAGAGGGCATTTTACGCGGCACCCCAGCCCCACGCTTGTGCACCGAATTGCTGGGCTTGCGTTTACACTGCTGACATGACGATGGATTCTCCCTCAAATTCAACTCAAGACAAACGCGCGCGCTCGCGTCATTTTCCCGCCTTGATCGCGGCAGTTCTCCTGCATTTGATCGCAATCAACTGGTTCAGCGGAGCGATCGTTTTTCCAAGTGCTTCAGCTCCAGAAAACACAACCGTGATTGCTGCGACACTGGAAGCACAACCACCAAAGCCGGTGATCAAGGCCGCCACTAAACCCATCAAACCCAAAGTGGCAACACGCGCTGCCAAACCGCCTGCCGCTAATTCACCTGCGCTGCACACGTCGAGTAGCAGGCCAGCATTGGCGACGGAGGTAGCTGCGACGCAAGCCGAAATCTCATTCGCGGATGAACTCGCAGCGCAAGAATATGAGGCATATGAGGTGCCCATGGATACCGCCTCGGATGCGAAAGCAACTAGCTACAACATTGATTTGCCGCCTTCCGCCGATCTGAAATACGATGTGCAAAAAATCCCGCAGGATGGTGCGCCCATGTATGGTAGCGGCACTATCAATTGGCATACCGACGGCAGCAAGTACACGGTGGACGGCGACTTTGGCGTGCTGTTCATTACCGCGCTGCGCTTTCAGAGCAGCGGCACCATCGAAGACAGTGGCATTGCTCCCGAACGCTACAGTGAAAAACGCTTTCGCAAGGCAGAGACCAACACGCACTTTCATCGCGAACGCAATACAATCAGCTTCTCGTCTTCCACCTTGTCTTACCCACGCACGGGCGGCGAGCAGGATAGAGCCAGCATCGTCTGGCAACTGGCAGGCATAGGACGTGGCGATAGCGAAAAATTCATCGCCGGCACCAGCATCGATCTCTTTGTGGCTGGCACCCGCAATGCAGAAACCTGGCAAATCCTGATCCTGGGCCAGGAAGACATCATGATAGATGGCGTCAGTACAAGCGCCTGGCATGTGGCCCGCGCACCGCGCGCCGGCTCTCATGAGCAAAAGCTGGATATCTGGCTGGCCCCCGCACAGAACTGGTATCCGGTACGCTTGCGCTATACCGAAACCAATGGCGATTACCTCGACATGACGCTGACCAGCCTGAACGTTTCCGCAGTACATTAGTCTGATCCTTTCAACCACTTGATATTTGGTGATTCAATGACCCGTTTTCTTTCCCGCTCCCTGCTTTCCCGCCCGCTGTTGCAGCGGGCCTTCATTGCGGGGCTGTTTGCATGCATCGCCAGCACGTCGTCCGTTGCAGCCTTTGCCCAAAAGGCCGCCAAAACAGCGCTGAATCCGCCACCATCAGCCGATCTGGACTACACCATCCACGCCAATCAAAAGGGATTGCCGTTGACTGGCTCTGCCATGCTGCATTGGAGCAACAGCAAGGATAGATACGCGATCAGCACTGAAACACGCGCCATGTTGCTGGGCAAAATCCTCGAAGCAAAAAGCGAAGGTGCGATCGATGCCTCCGGTTTGGCGCCTGCGACCTCAACCGAGAAACGCTATCGCAAGGATGCGACCACTACGACCTTCAATCGTGACACCCGCAACATTACCTTCAGCGCATCCGATGCCAGCTACCCGATCAAGGGAGGCGAGCAAGACCGCAATAGCGTCGTGTGGCAGTTGGCAACCATAGCGCGCAGCCTGCCCGCCAAGTTCAAGCAAGGCGCCAGCATACCGGTGGTCGTTGCGGGACAAAAAGATGCAGATCCATGGACCTTCAAAGTCGGCAAGACTGAAACCATCAAAACGCCATTGGGCAATTTGAAAGCAGTCAAAGTCGACAAGGTCATCAAGGATGGCGGCAAGGAACAAAAAATTGAAATCTGGTTCGCATCCGGCAAAGAATGGTATCCGGTACGTATACGGTTTACCGAACCATCGGGCGACTTCATAGAACAAACCATTTCCAAGATCACGCCGCAATCCTGATATTCAAAAGATTACCGTGCGCTTACATGCCGTACTTACACACATATAATTCGGCTATCGAATGTAATCAGCAAGGGAATCATGAATTCAATGGATAGTGCACTGGTACTTTTCAGCGGTGGTCAGGACTCGACCACCTGTTTGGCATGGGCGCTTGAGCGCTATGCAAGAGTGGAAACAATAGGATTCGACTACGGCCAGCGCCATGCGATCGAACTCACCGTGCGTCCAACCGTATTGCAAAAGCTGCGCGGCTTTTCGCCAGAATGGGATAGCAGGCTAGGCGAAGATCACATGATTGATCTGTCGCTGATTTCAAAGATATCCGACACTGCCCTCACCAGTAATGTCGAGATAGCGATGCTGGAAAATGGCTTGCCGAACACCTTCGTTCCGGGTCGCAACCTGCTCTTCATGACGGTTGCGGCAACGGTCGCTTACCGGCGCGGCTTGACCGTATTGGTGGGTGGCATGTGCGAAACGGATTTCTCCGGCTACCCGGATTGCCGCGATGACACAATGAAAGCCTTGCAGGTCGCGCTCAATCTCGGCATGGCAACCAATCTGAAATTGGAAACACCGCTGATGTGGATAGACAAAGCGCAGACGTGGAAAATGGCGCAGGATTTAGGTGGTACCGCGCTGGTCGACCTGATCCTTTCCGAAACGCATACCTGTTATCTAGGCGAACGCGGAAAATTGCATGAATGGGGATACGGTTGCGGCAACTGCCCGGCATGCGCATTACGCGCGCGCGGTTATGCCGAATTTGCCCAACAATAAGCGGATAAGCTCACACCCTGGCTGAATGGACTCGCCTCATCAAACGCCAAAAGCCGCTGCAACGATATAGATTCGTTGCAGCGGCTTTTTAAATGGCGCAATTAATATTGCGGGCTTGCTGCAGGCGCCGGCACTATTGTCGTTGTTTCGCGATATACACCGCCGCCATCTACGCTACCCGAGACCGTTCCTTGCCCTTGCATGCGACGCATACACGCATCACGATCCGCTGGCGGTAAGGCATTGCAGCGGTTTTGTGCATTTTGCTGATAGGAGACTGCGCCATCATTCAAGTTGCCACGCTTGGCTTCGCCACGTGCTGCGCCCGCCTCCCGAAGACAAGTCGCCCGGTCCTGTTGCGTTTGTCCGCTCAGGCAAGCCGCGCGCTCTTGCTGATAACTGCCGCTCGCATCGGCAGCAATAGCGGCTGTCGAACCAAGACCCATACTGCCGACAAACAAGGACAGCGCCAGTAAATATTTACGTGTATTGCATCCACTATTTTGAATAAATAACATATCAGTCTCCCACTATATAAAGCACCAGACTAAGTGCGTGCATAGTCCTTGTATGTGCGGTAACCGGCATATCTTGAATCGAAATTGCGTGATGATGGCCATGATGCGAAATCAGTTACCGCTCGCATGCCATATCGGAATTATTTCCGTGCACAATCATTTCATTCAATGACATACTTGCAATTCACTTCCCGATTACTGTGCGCATCCTGTTGTCAGCGCACCGATCAAAAATTTTATTCAAAGAGATGCGATGAATTCACCCAAACCGCCGCGCAAGCACTTTTCAATGTTGCGCGGTTTTCACCTCGCTGATTTCTTTACCCTCGGTAACGCAGCGTGCGGCGTGGCTGCGGTGTTTTTCGCGATGCTGTATATGAACAGCCAGTCACTCGTCCATTTTTATGCGGCAGCAGCAATGGCACCAGCGGCATTTATATTCGATGTTCTGGACGGCAAAATTGCACGCTGGCGCCGCCAGCATTCGGCTATGGGCCGCGAACTGGATTCGCTGGCCGATGTGATTTCATTTGGCCTCGCTCCGGTAACGCTGGGTTTTGCGGCTGGACTGACAGGTGGCTGGGATTGGGTCGCGATGATTTATTTCGTCTGCTGCGGCGTGAGTCGCTTGGCACGTTACAACGTTACCGCCGAAACCTTGTCCGAAGGCGCAGACAAAGTCGCCTATTTTGAAGGCACACCCATTCCAACCAGCGTCGTCATCACCGGCATTCTGGCGTGGCTGGCTTCGCAAGGACGTATTGGAAGCGAAATTTACGGCAACATCATCATGCTGGGCCCGTGGGAATTTCATCCCTTCGCATTGTTGTTTGTATTGTCCGGTAGTCTGATGATCAGTAAAACCTTGCACATACCGAAATTTTAATTCGCGGATTTAACCGTGCGGCTCTACAAACGATATATCAGCGCCGCAATCACTAATGCGGCAGCTGACGCAGCAGTGATTGCGTCAAGCAAGTCCATAGCAACTCTCCATCGTGCGCTTACACATTGCATTTGCATTAAATCTGACTCCCACTGAATCAGGTGCATGAGGTTTCAGCTTACGCAGTGAACACATCATTTCAAACGAAGACTTTCTTCCTTGCTTATGAGGAAAAGAAATATCAGCCAGAAATGTAACAAGGCGTAAATGCATTGGCGAATCACACGAAATCACTTTTCAATACGGTTTACAAACACGCCTTCGTGCTTGTAAAGGGAGAACCACCATGAATGCAAAATTATTCGCCATAGCTACCGTTTTGCTGAGCAATGTTGCATTTTCACAACCAGCTGCAGGAACGGATGTACGCCGCGCCGCAGCCGAAAATACAGCCGCTCGCAATAACGCGCAGACACCAAAAAGCATTACAAAATCGCAAGCCAAAGCGGCCAAACTGGTCCGCGTAGTGGAAAATTTTGAAAGAATCGACACCAATAACGATGGCGTCGTGACACGCCAGGAATTACGCCTGTACGCGCTTTCCACTCGTCGTCATGTGCCGATGACCTGATATTCGGGTTGATTGGGTACAGCCGCTGACCACTTGTTGGGTGGCAAAGCGGTTTGCCGCATACGCTGCCGAATCACACACTCGTTTGCGCTCGATATTCGTCCGCGCAAACCTTTCAAATTATCAAAAACGCATGCTGCACCCCAACATTATTGATTGAAAAATCAGTTGCTTGAATCCGGCTATGGCATTCTTAGGCACCATCAAAAATGAGCCAGCAACGCTAACTGCGTATATGGCCGCCTAGGGGAGCACACCATGTTTGGTTCTTTGCGCGTATTAATTGTCGGTCTGATTTCCGCTGGTTTCTTCTGCCAGGTGTATGCAGAAGATGGCGTGACCGATACCAGAATTCTGATTGGGCAAACGATAGGGCTGACCGGCACCATTGCAGGGCCTGTCAAGGAAATGAATGAAGGTGCCAATGCCTACCTTGCCAGCATCAACGGCCGCGGCGGCGTCAACGGTCGCAAGATAGAGCTGCTGACACTGGACGACAAGTTCGATGCCAAACTGTCTGCAAGCAACGCTGAACAACTGATAAAGAAGGAACGTGTATTTGCCTTGTTCCAGAACCGCGGCACGCCACTCACCGAGGCGATCCTGCCGATTCTCGCGGCAAACAAAATCCCCTTGATTGCGCCCAGTACCGGCGCCCGCGTGTTCCATACGCCAGTCAATCCGCTGCTGTTCAATGTGCGCGCAAAATATCAGGATGAAGTCAGAAAAGGTGTCGAACACTTCGCCACCATCGGTTCAAAAAGCATAGGCTTGCTGCACGTCGACGACTCTTTCGGGATGGATGGTCTGGCGGGCTTTGTAGGGGCCATGAATGACCACAGCATGATCCCGGCGATCGTTGCGACCTTCCCGCGCGTCAAACCTGATTATGCAGCGAGCGCTGACGTCATCGTCAAGGCTAATCCGAATGCCTTGATCATCGTCAGTTCATCCGCGCACACGGTGGAACTGATCAAGGCGATAAGAGCCAAGGGCAGCATGGTGCAAATCATGACCTTGTCTAACAATTCATCGCAATCTTTTGTGCAGGATCTCGGACCTGCAGGCACTGGCGTGATCGTGTCGCAAATTACCCCGGCCCCCAATTCGGTAACGACAGGCCTGGGCAAGGAATTCATGGCACTTGCCAAAGCCAGCAACACCACGGTGTCGTATGCAGCGATGGAAGGCTTCGTGGCGGCCAAGGTATTGGTGGAGGGATTGAAACGCGCCGGTCGCAATCTGACGCGCGATGGCTTCGTCCGTGCAATGGAATCGATGCAGAAATTTGACATGGGTGGTTTGATGATCAGTTACACCGCTACCGATCACACCGGTAGCGAGTTCGTCGAGATGACGATGATCAGCAAAGACGGCCGCTTCATACGCTAGAAAACAGCGCTGTGATCAAATGCCGGTCTTCGCTTCATTGATGGCGGCCGCCACCGCCGTGACCCGCGCATCGCGTATCGCATCGCGTATCGCATCGGGAATGCGGGCAGGCTGATCCGGATATCGCTGCCGTGTCAGCGCAGCAACCTCACCGCCATTGACGGTTTGTGCTGCACTTAAAGCTTTTTGCAAATAAGCGTTTTGCGGAAACGCTTTCTCCGCAAAACCGGTGCGACCACGATGATCGCATTCGGTAGCCTGCAACATATCGATGAATCGTTGTGGCTTGCGGAAAGCATCACAACGCTCAAACAAATTCACGATGGTCGCCGCGCGCAATTCCAGGGCACGTCCGATATTCCCGTGTTCGCGTGCGGTCATCACTGCCAGATCACGACAATCATTGGGGATTTTCAAACGCTGGCAAACCACCTCAACCAGCTTTGCGCCATGCATTTCATGGCCGTGATGCCTGGGCCACAGTTCCGGCGGAGTCACACCCTTACCCAGATCGTGCAAGAGCGCGGCACAGCGTATAGGCAGCGACAGATTTTTCTGAGCAGCGTAGTCCACCACCATCATCACGTGCACACCCGTATCAATCTCCGGATGATGCAAAGCCGGTTGCGGCACACCCCATAAAACATCGAGCTCAGGCAAGATGCGTTTCAAGGCGCCGCAATCGCGCAACACGGCAAACATGCGAGACGGTTGCTGCTCCATCAAGCCGCGCGCCAGCTCCTGCCATACGCGCTCCGGCACCAAGGCATCGACCTCGCCAGCCACGACCATCGCGTGCATCAGGGCATTGGTTTCTGCCGCAACCGAAAATTGCGGAAAGCGCGCAGCAAAACGGGCCACGCGCAGTATACGCACCGGATCTTCGGCAAACGCCGGCGAGACATGTCGAAAAATATGCTGCGCAAGATCCTGCCGGCCACCGAAAGGATCGACGATGCAACCATCCGCATCTTTGGCCATCGCATTGACCGTCAGGTCACGCCGGATCAAATCTTCTTCCAGTGTGACATTGGCGTCGGTATGGAATACAAAGCCTTTATAACCTGGCGCAGTTTTGCGCTCGGTGCGGGCCAGCGCGTATTCTTCGTGCGTCACAGGATGAAGGAAAACCGGGAAATCCTTGCCGACCGGCGTGTAGCCCTGCACGATCATTTGCTCGGGAGTGGCACCAACCACGACGTAGTCGCGGTCCTTGACTGCAACGCCCAGCAATTCATCCCGCACCGCGCCGCCAACGATATAGGTTTTCATATCAGGTCCATGCGATCCGGATCGCTCAGGCGGGATAACTATCGTATTTTTCAATGCACGCAGTCTCGGACAAGGCGCCGCTTATCCATTGCGCCACGGCCGGATGGGCAGCAACCCGCTCAACATAGGCGTCAAGTGCCGGACCGAGCACGACCTCATACGTCCGGAAGCGCATGACCACCGGTGCGAAATACGCATCCGCAATCGAGAACTCGCCAAAAAGAAATGCCCCGGGGCCAGACAAGGCGAGGCAGGTTTCCCATATTTCACTAATGCGGCCGATGTCGGCTTGAGCATCTAAAGTACGACCCTTGCCAGGAAATTTTGCGCGTATGTTCATCCACATTGCGGATCGCACACCGGTAAACCCGGAATGCATTTCCGCACAGATCGAGCGCGCCAGCGCGCGTGCTGCAACATCTTCCGGCCACATTTTCTTTTCAGGAAATTGCTCTGCCAGATATTCGCAAATTGCCAACGAATCCCAAATCGTGGTTTCGCCCGCCAGCAAAATAGGTACGCGACCGGCCGAGGAATAATGCGCGATCTGCGCCGTTGTATCCGAACGATCCAGCAAAAGGGGGATTTCCTGAAACGGAATATTGAATGCCGTCATCGCGACCCACGGGCGCATCGACCATGACGAATAATTTTTATTGGCGATCACGAGTTTGAGTCCACTCTTTTCGGCATTGCCCAGCGTTTGCGAAAGGGTAGGATCAAGTTCTGTGGTTTGCATAAATGTGGTCGGGAAAAAAGTGGCGTAATCGGATGCAAGCCCGGCTCACCAGGAACCGGGACCGGCGTTTTGGCTTTACGGCAAATCAGTCGGCACAAAGGCAGCAGGTGCAACACTGCCCAAACGGGCCTTCAATGATTGCGGCTTGCCGTCGAACAGCGCGGCATAGTAAGTCGCATTCGATAATACTTTTTTGACATAGTCGCGCGTTTCGGAAAAAGGAATCGACTCGGCAAAAATGGCTCCCTCAACCGGCCGCACCAGACTTGAACGCCAACTGCGCGGCCGCCCTGGCCCGGCGTTATAAGCGGCGGTTGCCATCGTTTGCGAACCTTCGAGATCGCTCAACACCATATTCAAATAACTGGTACCCAGCAAGATATTCGTTTCGATTTCATTCACCTGGCTATGCGAGAAATCTGTCATGCCTATTTTTTTGGCGACATGCCTGGCGGTAGCCGGCATCAATTGCATCAAACCCGACGCACCAACATGCGAGCGCGCATTCATGATGAAGCGCGACTCCTGGCGGATCAAGCCATATACCCAGGCCATTTCCATACCCTGGCGCTGTGTCGTGCTACGCATGATGTCGCGATACGGCGCAGGGAAGCGCTGCGTGAAATCAAACTCGGCCTTGGTACGATCCGAGGTATTAACCATACGATCCAGTACATCGCTGCGACGCGCAAACTCGGCGGCCGCCAGCAATTGCCTGTCATTCATCTTGCGCAATTCCCAGTTCCATTCGCGGTATCCTTCAAAGCGCAAATCCAGCTCGAAAAATTTAAGCGCACGGCGGAAGCCCGCATTGCTCGCCATAGGTGCAATCTCATCCTCTGTCACCGGCAATGCGCGTGTCGGAATCGTGATTTTTTGCCCCAGCTCTTCCAGTGCCAGTTGCCCATAAAAATTGGTTTGCGGAGCAATCAGCTGAAAACGCGCATTCGCGGCATCGACCTTGCCATCTTCACGCAATGCGCGCGCCAGCCAGTAAGTCCATGCAGCGTCATCGCGCAGGGATGCAGGCATCGCTTCGATACCAGCCTGGACCAGCTTCCAGTCGCCGGCACGCAAGGCAGCGCGAATCTTCCATTGATGCGCCTCCAGCGACAAGGGTACGTTACCCGCCTTGCGCCAGTATTGAACGGCTTCTGGCGCCAGCTTCATCGACGCCTGATACGCGATCTGCGCCCAGGCAAATGCTTCCTGTTTTTTACTCAGCAACAAGGTGTTATTCGACAAGACATCCGCCGCTTGCGCTGGATTATTCCTGGCGATACGTCCCAATGCGACAACATAAACTTCGTGTCGGACACGGCGAAAGCCCACGCCGCGCGCGACGATAGAAGCGGGTTTATCCATCGCAGCGACCAGCGAGCCATCTTCAATGCCGGTCAACGTTACGAAGCGGCGCACGTAATCGGTGGAGCCGGTATCCGATGCGAGTCGTATTTGCGCCCATAAATCGTCGTCATCAAACTGCCTGGTTTCCATCAGGGTTCCCACCAGGGCGACACAAGCTTCGCCAAAATCCTTGGGCACGTTCAGCAATGCGCGCGCTTCGTCTGCCACCCTGATGCCTTTCGCAACTTTCGACATCAGGGCATAGCACTTCAACTGCGTATCATCGTTCAGCTGGAATTGTGGATACTGCTCATCGAACGTGAGCCAGTCACGCCGCTTGCCAAGTTCCAGCAACCAGTCATTCCTCAAGCGATCCGCAATTGCGCTGCCGTTGTAGCGCGCCAGATAGGCCTGCAACTCGCCAGGCGTTGCGTCCTTGATGCGCGGCTTAAGTTGATAATAATCAACGTAAGACGGGATAGGATAGTTGCCCAGATTCGCCGCAATATCCGCAGCACGACCAGCATCGTTACGGCGCGAAGCATCGCGCAATGCCAGAAACGCATCGTCGTCGCTGGCAAAACCGGTTGCGCGTTTTTGCGCATGCGCGGCCGGCAACAAGCATGCAGCCGAAATCGCGACCAGCAAGATACGAGAAAATAATTTATTTGAAAACATGAATTCCGTGACCCTTTTTTTGACCGTGCTTATACTGCACACTTCGCTGAGTATTCAGCCAAGTACAGAGCGGAGCAGTAAGCTGGGCAATGCGCCAAAGATTGCACCGCGCATTGCTCGAAAATCTTGCGGCCGACAGGCTCGCATTAACGACAACTAGAATAGCACGCGATCCCTTCAAATCTTTAATCCATCACATGCAAAACAAGAGTGAATTACGCCAACGATTACTTGAATTGCGCAAAGCAATGTCTGCTGAGCAAAAACTGCTTTGGGATAAGCAACTTGTTGAAAAAATCCTGGCATGGTGGTCAGTAGAACGCTTCCATACGATAGGCGTCTACTGGCCCATGCGCGGAGAACCTGACTTGATTGCAGCATATGCAACATTGACTGCACTCGGCGCAACACTCGCCTTACCAGTTGTTGTGAGTGATCAGGCACCGTTAAAGTTCTATGCGTGGACACCAGGCGACCCGGTCATCAAGGATAGATACGGCGCGGCCGTACCGGCAGTTCAGCATACTGAACTGCAACCGCAAGCTCTGATCATCCCCTGCCTGGGATTTAACAAGCAGCGTTTCCGGCTCGGTTATGGCGGCGGGTTCTATGACCGCACGCTGGCATTGGCGCCCAGACCGGTTACAGTGGGTGTGGCCTATGCCTGTGCAGAAATCGTTTTCGCGGCTGATCCCTACGATGTGGCGCTGGATAGCGTGATGACGCAATCGGCCACGTTTTCATAAAGTGGCACATACAAAAAAAGCCGCATTAGCGGCTTTTTTCTTTTTGCGATCAAGCTTATTTCTGAGACAGGTTTAAACGACTCCAGATTGCATGCGTCGCTGCCGCCTGATTCAGTGTGTAGAAATGCAAACCGGGCGCGCCACCAGCCAGCAAGCGCTCGCACAAATCGGTCACCACATCCAGACCGAAAGCACGGATCGACTCGGTGTCATCGTTATAACTCGCCAGCTTCAAACGTATCCAGCGCGGGATTTCTGCGCCACACATGTCCGAGAAACGCATCAGTTGCGAGTAATTGGTAATCGGCATGATGCCCGCAGTTACAGGCACGTCTGCCCCCGCCTTGCGCGCATCATCGACAAATCGGAAATAAGCATCCGCATTGTAAAAATACTGCGTAATCGCCGAATCGGCACCAGCCTTGACCTTGCGTACAAAACTGGCAAGGTCGTCATTCGGCGACTTGGCTTGCGGGTGCATTTCCGGATAGGCCGCTACCTCTATGTGAAACCAGTCACCGGTTTCTGCACGTATGAATTCGACCAGCTCATTGGCATAATGAAATTCGCTGGATGACGCATCCATCGCACCATAACCGCTGGGCAAATCACCACGCAAGGCGACTATGCGTTTGATACCGTGCGATTTGTATTCCTGCAAAATAGTGCGCAGATTTTCACGCGAGCTACCGAGACAGGACAGATGCGGCGCTGCTTCGTGACCGGCACTGCGGATTTCCAGTACCGTATCCAGTGTGCCGTGTTGCGTCGAACCGCCAGCGCCGAATGTGACCGAAAAATACTTGGGATGCAATTCGGCCAGCTTGGCGCAGGTGACGCGCAATTTTTCCACGCCGACCGGCGTCTTGGGCGGAAAAAACTCTATGCTGAAATTCTGTTGTTTCATTTTTGTTTGAATATAAGTGCGGACAAAAGCCAGGACAGGATGCTGTACAGAATCGCACCGCCCACCGCCGACCAGAAACCGGCAACGTGGAAACCATCCACCATTGCCGACACAACCCAGAACATCAAACCATTGAGGACGAAGATAAACAAACCCAACGTCAAAAAGGTCACTGGCAAAGTAAGTAAAACAAGTACAGGACGTATCAGTGCATTTACCAGCCCCAGCACTAATGCCGCAATGATGGCCGCACCTACGCTATCGACCCTGATCGACGTCATCAGATAAGGAATTGCAAATAGCGCCGCTGCATTAATCGCCCAGATTATCAATAAATTCATGGAGTCCTCCTCGAATTACATTTCAGGGAATTGCCGTTCCATTGCAGGACAATGAAACGGCATGGCGGCTAGTGTCAAATACCCGCTCGAAAGCAGCGATGCTGTTCACAGCAAATCCAGCTAACCATGTGCCGAACTTGCTGTGATTGCCTCTACAGCTTCTTAGTAACGATAATGCTCCGGCTTGTACGGACCAACTTGCTGCACGCCGATGTAATTGGCTTGCTCGTCAGTCAGCATCGTCAGTTGTGCATTGAGTTTTTTGAGTTGCAAACGCGCGACTTTTTCATCCAGATGTTTAGGCAAGGTGTAGACGCCAACAGGATAATTTTTCGTGTTCGCGTACAACTCGATCTGCGCAATCGTTTGGTTGGCAAACGACGAGCTCATCACATACGACGGATGGCCGGTACCGCAACCCAGATTCACCAGACGACCTTCAGCCAGCAAAATGATGCGTTTGCCGTCAGGGAAGATGATGTGATCGACTTGCGGCTTGATGTTTTCCCATGTGTATTGCTTCAATGCGGCGACTTCGATTTCATTGTCGAAGTGGCCGATATTGCAGACAATCGCCTGGTCTTTCATCTTCGCCATGTGATCATGCGTGATGACGTGGTAGTTACCGGTACAGGTGACGAAGATGTCGCCGTGTTCAGCAGCGTAATCCATCGTCACGACGCGATAACCTTCCATCGCGGCCTGCAATGCGCAGATAGGATCGATTTCGGTGACCCAGACTTGTGCCGACAAAGCACGCATCGCCTGTGCCGAACCCTTGCCGACGTCACCGTAACCGGCGATGACAGCAACCTTGCCGGCGATCATGACGTCGGTCGCGCGTTTGATACCGTCAACCAGCGACTCGCGGCAGCCGTACAGATTGTCGAACTTGGATTTGGTCACGGAATCGTTGACATTGATTGCAGGGAAAGCCAGTTTGCCTTCCTTGTGCATTTGGTACAAACGATGCACGCCGGTCGTGGTTTCTTCGGTCACGCCGAGGATTTGCGGCAAGCGCTTCGAGTACCAGGTCGCATCCACTGCCAGATGCTTCTTGATCGAGTTGAACAGGCAGATTTCTTCTTCCGAACCTGGATTATTCAATACCGATGCATCTTTTTCTGCACGTGTTCCCAAATGCAGCAGCAAGGTTGCATCGCCACCGTCATCCAGAATCATGTTCGAATAAACCGGTGCGCCTTTGGCATCGTTCGGCCATTCGAAAATACGATGCGTGTATTCCCAGTAGTCATCCAGCGTTTCACCCTTGATGGCGAATACTGGCGTACCGGCAGCAGCGATCGCAGCAGCAGCGTGATCTTGTGTTGAATAGATATTGCACGATGCCCAGCGCACTTGCGCACCCAGGGCTTCGAGCGTCTGGATCAGCACGGCGGTTTGAATCGTCATGTGGATGGAACCGGTGATGCGCGCACCTTTCAATGGTTGCGCAGCAGCGAATTCTTCGCGAATTGCCATCAAGCCAGGCATTTCGGTTTCGGCGATGCGAATTTCCTTGTCACCCCAAACGGACAGGGACAAGTCGGCGATTACGTAATCGGAAAATTGGGTAGGGGTAGTCATAACTGCGGCGTTCATCACGCCCTCCTTTCGTTAGAAAAAAAGAAACGTGAGCGCAGTTGCTGTTACTGACTGCATCAAGCCTGGTAGATCGAACGATCTATCGCAACGCTCCTTGATGCGGATGCTATTTTAAACGAAAAACTGGCAAACGGGCGTAGTTGACTGAAGGAAATTATTTCTTTGTGGCATCTTTACTCGGCAACGAAACCGATTGCATGCTTGGCGCACCAGACTGAGATTCAACATTTTCCCTGATCCAGCCCAGCATATCTATCCAGATACGCCTTACTTCAGCTTCCGGCGGCATTTTTTGTGCATTCGGCAACTCAATCGTGATCACAGGCACATTTTTGTGCACGCCACTGTAATTGCCCAGCGACCCTGGATAAACCCCGACCCGATTGAGCAACAGGCGGCCGAACTTGCGTGGCGGTTGTGCCGGACCATCGAAATCCAGTACGCCAAAAGGGGCATGCACCGAGATAATCACATCCGGTTTGAAAGCATGCATTTCATCCTCGACCCAGCGACTTTCAGGTTCGGACAGAGGCGATTTTCCGGGGAAACGGCGCGGATCGGCGCGCGTACGTGCCTGCCAGTATTTGGGCGCTTCCTTGTCCCAGTCGGGAGTCGGGAAGTTACGGTTCAGATCGACGCCGTTGGCATTCATGCGCATGGCTTTTTCCGCCAGCAAGCCGTCCGGATTGACGACCGGCATGATGCGCCAGTCTATGCGCTGCGCTACGGGTCCGTTCATATTGTCTACCCAGCGATACACGATTGCCGCCGAGGTAAGTTCATCGCCGTGTATGCCGCCCATCAGCAGCACGCGCAAGGGTGGTTTTTTCTTGTTCCGATTAAGCGCGGGGACATCCTTGGCCAGCAAGGGAAACCCTTGCAGCGAATAACGTCCGCTCGGGACAAAGCCGCCTTTCATGCACATGGCTTTGTTGACCGTGGGCATGCGTGGGATCAGCCGATCGCATAATTCACCCGGCTTCAATGCGACGGGCTTTTCAGCTTGCGCAGAAAACGGCAATGCCAGTGCGGATCCCGCCAACATGAAAATGGTCCATCTGCCGATCAAGCTTGAAGCGCGCATCGAGAAAACCCTTAAAAAGAAAAAAGCCGGCCAACCCAAGCGGGCTGATCCGGCTACGCACAAGTGCAGGCTAGATTAGAGCCCTGCCGCTGCGCGCAATGCCGCTGCCTTGTCGGTACGTTCCCAGGTGAACTCTGGTTCTTCGCGACCGAAGTGGCCGTAGGCGGCGGTTTTTTGATAAATCGGACGCAACAGATCCAGCATTTGCACGATGCCTTTTGGACGCAAGTCGAAATGTTCGAGCACCAGTTGGGCAATTTTTTCATCGCTGATTTTGCCTGTGCCGAATGTCGTCACCATGACCGAGGTCGGTTTTGCCACGCCGATTGCGTATGAAATCTGAATTTGAGCGCGTTCTGCCAAACCAGCTGCCACGATGTTTTTAGCGACATAGCGACCCGCATAGGCTGCCGAACGATCCACTTTCGATGGATCCTTGCCGGAGAATGCGCCGCCGCCGTGCGGCGCTGCGCCGCCGTAGGTATCAACGATGATCTTGCGACCGGTCAAACCGCAATCGCCTTGCGGTCCGCCGATGACGAAACGACCCGTCGGATTGACTAGGAAGCGCGTGTCTTTCAGCCATTCAGCTGGCACGACCGGTTTGATGATGCTTTCAATGACCGCTTCTTCGATGTCCTTGTGCTGCATTTCCGGCGCGTGTTGTGTGGACAGCACGATGGTGTCGATAGAAACCGGACGACCATCAACATAACGCAAGGTAACTTGCGATTTTGCATCCGGACGCAGCCAAGGCAAGCGACCATCTTTGCGCAACTCTGATTGGCGCTCAACGATGCGATGTGCATAGTGAATCGCAGCCGGCATCAGTTCTGCCGTTTCATCGCACGCATAACCAAACATCAAGCCTTGATCGCCCGCACCTTGGTCGAGGTCGATGCCAGCACCTTCATCCACACCTTGTGCGATGTCCGGCGATTGCTTGTCGTATGCAACCAGCACTGCACAGCTTTTGTAATCGATACCATAGTCGGCATTGTCATAGCCGATACGCTTGATGGTTTGACGCGCAACTTCGATGTAATCGACGTTGGCAAACGTCGTGATTTCGCCAGCCAGAACAACCAGACCAGTATTGCACAGGGTTTCGGCAGCAACGCGTGCTTTTGGATCTTGCTGGAAAATTGCGTCGAGGATTGCGTCAGAGATTTGATCGGCGACCTTGTCGGGGTGGCCTTCGGAGACGGATTCGGAGGTAAACAAAAAATCATTAGCCATCGCAGGTTCTTTCTATAGTTGGTTAGATGTCGCGGCCAACTGAATGAACCTGCGACGCTTTAGCGAAATTTATATACCGTCTCGCAAGTTGTCATTAACTCGGCGGTTGCTTCTTTGTGCTATTTTACGCCTCTTGAAATAAATCGGTAAAGTCTCTCGTCAGGCTTGCTCGAATCGCACAAAAATCGCATGCTTGTCCTCACTTTCCGACTGTTGTCTTTTCTGCCCTTGCCACTTTTGCATGCAATCGGCAGTGCACTCGGTTGGGCGGTTTATTTGTCCTCATCCACTTATCGCCGCCGCCTGCAAGACAATATTCGACAGGCAGGTTTTGCTGATCACTTGTCTGCCGCCGTTGCCGAAGCCGGCAAGAATATGCTGGAGCTGCCCTTCGTTTGGTGCGCGCCGCCAGAACGTGTATTAAAGTCCGTCCAGGTCGACAACTGGAATCTGGTCGAAGCCGCGCAAGATGCCAAGCGTGGCATTATTTTTTTAACGCCGCATCTTGGCTGTTTTGAAATATCGGCCCAGGTTGCCGCCGCCAAATTGCCGCTGACCGTGCTGTATAGACCGCCGCGACAGCAAGCATTGAAACCGCTGATCGAAGGCGCGCGCGCGCGGCACAACCTGTCTTTGGCACCAGCCAATCTCAGCGGCGTGCGCAGCCTGTTCAAGGCACTGAAGAGAAACGGCGCCATCGGCTTGCTGCCGGATCAAGTCCCGCAAAACGGCGAAGGCGTATGGGCTGATTTCTTTGGCAAACCTGCTTACACCATGACCTTGCCGGCCAAGATGCTGGAAATGACAGGTGCGGCAATGATATTGGCCTTCGCCGAGCGCCTGCCGCGCGGCCAGGGTTATCGCCTGCATCTGCAATCATTCACGATGAACGCGGAACTCTCGCAGGAACAACAGGTACGCGCCATCAATACTGCAATGGAAAAATTAATTGCACTTTGTCCCGCCCAGTATTTCTGGAGCTACAACCATTACAAAGTGCCAGCTGGCGTTGCCGCACCAGGCGGACCCGACATATCAGTTCAAAAGGATCTGGCATGAGAATGCTCGTCATCCTGATGTGGCTATTGCACTGGTTGCCACTCCCCGTCACCGCACGATTGGGCGAAACGATAGGCAGCCTGCTGTTCATCTACAAGAAAAAACGGCGACGCATTACGCTGATCAATCTTGAATTATGCTTTCCCGAATGGACTGCAGAAGAACGCCAGCGCATCGCCAAAAAACATTTTCAGTATTACGCGCGCAGCGTACTGGAACGCGGCATTTTGTGGTGGGGATCCGAAGCGCGTTTGCGCCGACTGATCGTGGTGGAACCAGCAGTACCACTGGCCGCCATTGATGCCAGCCCCACCATACTCTTGTGTCCGCACTTCGTCAGCCTGGATGTAGCCGGTGTCGCGGTGATGCTGGAATCATCGCTGTGTTCTATCTACACGCAGCAATTGAATCCGGTATTCGATGAAGTGCTGCGCAAGGGCCGCTCACGCTTTCGTCCGGTCAAACTGTTTTCTCGCAGCGACGGCGTCAAGCCTATCATTCGCGCGATGCGCGAGAACCTGCCTTTCTTCATGTTACCGGATATGGATTTCGGTGAAAAGGATGCGGAGTTCGTACCGTTCTTCGGGATTCCTGCCGCCACATTGACAGCACCGGCCAGAATTGCCGCGGCCACCAATGCCAAGGTGATTCCGGTAGTCGCAACCTATCTGCCGAATTACCGCGGCTGGACCGTCAAGTTTTATCCTGCATGGGAAAATTTTCCCGGTGAAGACATGACCGCAGCCACGCGCACCATGAATGCCTTCATCGAGGACCGGGCACGCGAAGCCCCGGCAGAATATTTCTGGACACACAAGCGCTTCAAGACGCGGCCAGCCGGTGAGCCCGGCTTCTATGAATCCAATGTATCGCATGAAGCGCCTCCTGCTTTTTAAGCAATGCATGGATGCGCATAGGCGTATGCATTTTCACCAAGCACGTTCAGCAGCTTTATAATCGTTACATGAAAATCAAATTCACAAAAATGCACGGTGCCGGTAATGATTTCATCGTCATTGATGCGATTAATCAAGCCATCGAATTCACGCCGGCCCAATGGCAATATCTGGCAGACCGGCGCTTTGGCGTGGGCGCGGATCAAATGCTGGTGGTGGAAAAACCGCAGGCTGCCGGCGTCGATTTTCGTTACCGCATTTATAACGCTGATGGGGGAGAGGTCGAACAATGCGGCAACGGCGCACGCGCCTTCGTCAAGTTCGTCACCGACAAAAAACTGACCGATAAGCATGTGATCAAGGTCGAAACCATGTCCGGCATCATCGAGCCGCGACTGGAAGCGAACGGCCAGATTACTGTCGATATGGGGCCGCCGGTTTTGCGGCCGGAAGATGTTCCCTTCGATACCACCGATCTACTATGCAAAGCCGATTGCGACGAAACCTTGTGGCCTTTGGACATCAAGGGCGAAACTTGCTGGATTGCTGCCTTGTCGATGGGTAATCCGCATGCAGTGCAAGTTGTTGCCGATGTCGCGAACGCACCCGTAGGCGAAGATGGCGTATTGATTGAACATCACCCGCGCTTTCCAAAACGCGTCAATGCCGGTTTCATGCAAATCATCGACGCCCATCAAATCAAGTTGCGCGTTTTTGAACGGGGCGCAGGCGAAACACTGGCCTGCGGCACCGGCGCTTGCGCGGCAGTAGTGTCCGGCATCCGGCGCGGCGTGCTGGCTTCGCCAGTCAAGGTGCAAACCCGCGGCGGCGAATTGTCGATTGCATGGGCAGGCGGCACGTCGTCTGTCATGCTGACCGGCCCGGCAGTGACCGTATTCGAAGGCGAAATCGAACTTTGAGATTCAGCTCAAGGTACAGCTTGAAATTCGGCAGCAGTGCACGTGCGCAGAATTGTTTGCCGGATGCCGATGTCGGTTAGAATCATGGCCAACTCTTGCGCAATGCATAGGCAATCGATGATTAAGCCACGCAATCTCGATGCCGCACTTTCACTCATACCGTTTCTTTACGATTTCAACTACGACACATGACTTCTCCACTGGACTCCAACACTGTTGCCGACTACCTGCTCAATCATCCGCATTTTTTTGAAGAACATGCGGAAGTGCTGGCGCAGGTAAAACTGTCGAGCCCGCTGGGCGGACGCACCCTGTCTTTGCAAGAACGCCAAATGGACGTCATGCGCGAAAAGTTCAAGATCATGGAAATGCGCCTGGCTGACCTGATACGCATAGGGCAGGAAAACGATCAGATCACGCGCAAGTTTCATGCGTGGACACGTGCGCTCTTACTGGCGCGCAATGATGTCGATCTGCCGCACACATTAACCACAGGCTTGCAAAACGCGTTTTCGGTACCGCACGTCACCTTGCGTTTGTGGGGCGTGGCGGAAGAATTCGCGCATACCTGGTTCGCAGCACCGGTTTCTGCCGATTCGCGCCTTTTTTCGAACGGCTTGACCGTACCTTTCTGCGGCAGCAACAACGATTTTGAAGCCGCCTCTTGGCTGGAAGACGCACCGTCGATTCAATCGCTGGCCTTGCTGCCTTTGCGTCTGGATGATGCGCCGGAAGCCTTCGGCCTGCTGGTGCTCGGCTCATCCGATCCGCATCGTTTCACCTCCGATATGGCGACCGATTTCCTGACCAATATCGGCCAGACCGCCAGCGCTGCGCTGTCGAGTTTGCTCGACTAAATCCATATTGTGAACGTTGCCGGCAATCAGGCTTATCTGGATGGTTATCTCGGCAACCTGATCAGCCAGCGTCAATTGTCGCCGCTCACCACCGCCAGCTACCGGCGCGATCTGCTGGAACTGATTGCATTTGCAACAGCCACTGACAAGAATGCATCTGTCACCGCCGTCAGTCATTTCCAGATTCGCAAATTCGCCGCACAATTGCATGCACACGGCTTGAATGCCCGCTCGATTGCGCGCAAGCTTTCCGCATGGCGCGGCTTCTTCAACTGGCTGTCCGAACAAAGCGCCATTACTTCCAATCCGGTCGACGGCATCAAGGCGCCCAAACGCAGCAAGCCGCTCCCCAAAGCATTGGCCGCCGATGACGCAGTACGCCTGGTATCGGAAACCAGTCCCGGCAAAAATCCCGATTCGGCCATGCAGCAATGCAATCACGCGATGTTTGAATTGCTGTACTCCAGCGGTTTGCGCGTGTCCGAACTGGTCGGACTAGACATCAGGTATGCGCAAGAAAATCGCTACGTGTCAGCAGGCTGGATCGATTTCGATGCACACGAAGTCACGGTCACCGGCAAAGGCAACAAGATGCGCAGCGTACCGATAGGGCAAGCGGCCATCGATGCATTGAAATCATGGCTGGCAGTGCGCGATACTTTGGTAAAACTTGACCCGCACCCGCTATTCCTGAGCGAGCGCGGCACTCGCGTATCGGCGCGCGTGGTGCAGCTTCGCTTGAAGGCGCATGCGCAGGCGGTCGGACTGCCTATGGATGTGCATCCGCATGTGCTGCGCCATTCATTCGCTTCGCATGTGTTGCAATCATCCGGCGATTTACGCGCCGTGCAGGAAATGCTGGGACACGCATCGATTGCCGCCACGCAAATTTATACCTCGCTGGATTTCCAGCGGCTGGCACAGGTCTACGATGCTGCCCATCCGCGCGCAAAAAAGAAGTCCTGACGGACACAATGCTTCCGCAGGATTGCGCCAGCGATGGATATATTGCAACTGAATTGCAAATTGCGGCATAATCAGGCCATCGCGTCGCCATACAACCCGTCACCGCATCATCATGAAAAAATCCGCCCCCGATTTTCTGGCACTGGCTGAAAGCCAGTTACGCACAACATCCGTACGCGCAACCGACGCCCGCATCAAGGTGTTGGCTGCGCTGCTCGGCGCGCGTTACGCGTTTTCACATCAGGACATACAGGACACGCTGATCGACATGGACAGGGTCACGCTATACCGCGCGCTGGACAGCCTGACAGACGCAGGATTGGCGCACAAGATTGCCGGCGACGACCGGGTATTCCGCTATAACGCGGGGATAGAAGTGATAGAACACGGCAGGCATCCGGCGCAGCAACACCAGCACGGCCACTTCAAATGCACGCGCTGCGCCAAAGTCTTTTGCATCGATAACGTCGATGAAAAATTGCTCGCCACCGATGTCAACCTCAATGCAAATCCATCGGCAGCCACGCTACGCCAGCAACTGCAAAAGGTATTGCAAAGTACACTGGGCAAGGGCTTTCAGAGTCACGAGATCGAGCTAACCATCAAGGGCTGGTGTGCCGACTGCGCCGCTCATCCAGTATAAAAGCGGCGTTTCGCGCTCCGTTCCCGCAACCGATTTCAACGCAACGTAAAATTCATGGCCCTCATCCCAACTACCATCCTGACCGGCTTCCTTGGTGCAGGAAAAACCACACTCCTCAATCGCATCCTGCAAGAGCCGCACGGCTTCAAGATTGCCGTCATCGAAAATGAATTCGGCCAGGAGAATATAGATAATGAAATTCTGGTGCAGGATGGCACCGAACAAATCGTCGAGATGAACAACGGCTGCATCTGCTGCACGGTGCGCGGCGATCTGATCGTTGCCTTGACTGCGCTGGCGCAACGCCGCCGCGATGGCGAATTGCAGTTCGATCATGTCATCATCGAAACCACCGGGCTCGCCAATCCTGGCCCGGTCGCGCAAACCTTCTTCATCGATGAAGAGGTAGCCTCCGACTATCTGGTCGACGCCATCATCACGGTAGTCGATGCCAAGCATGCGATGCATCAGCTCGACACCTATGAAGAAGCGCAGCGTCAGGTCGGTTTTGCCGACAAATTGCTGTTGTCGAAAACTGACCTGGTCAGCGCAGATGAATTAAAAGTGTTAACCGAACGCATCAAGCGCATCAATCCGCGTGCAGCCATCAGCACGATTGAGTTCGGCAAAGTCGCGATTGCCGACGTACTCGACCTGCGCGGCTTCAACCTCAACGACAAACTGGAAATCGATCCCGACTTCATTGCGGCGGAAGAGCACGCACACGATCACGAACATCACGACCACGCCTGCGATGCAGCCTGCGCTCACGATGGAGATCACCATCATGACCACCATCACGGCCATCACAGCGACAACATCGCCGCCTTCGTCTTCAAGAGCGATCGCCCGTTCAATACTGAAAAGCTGGATGAATTTCTGGGCGGCATCGTGCAGGTTTTCGGACCGCGCATGTTGCGCTACAAAGGCGTGCTATGGATGGACGGGGCCGACCGCAAAGTGGTATTCCAGGGCGTTCACCAAATAATGGGCACCGACATAGGCGGAAAATGGGGTGACGGTGAAATCCGTTCGAACAAAATGGTATTTATCGGACAGAATCTGCCAAAAGAAACTTTTATTTACGGACTAGAACAATGTTTGGTATAAACTAGCCCAGTTTTGAGCTCAGGATAGAGCGGCCGGGACGATGCGAAGGGGTGTGAATCGCACGCAGAGCACGATATGATCCGAGTGTGGGAAAGTTCATTGAAAGACAAGGGACTATGAACGCAACCGTCACAAAATCTGCAAAAAGCACAAAAAAAATTGCCGCGAAAAAGGCCGTTATACCAGCTCGCTCCAAGCCTGCTGGCAAAGCGACTGCAGCTAAAACCGCTGCAAAGCCAGCAGTCAAATCGGTCGCCAAAGTGGTAAAAAAGGCGCCGGCGAAGAGTGCGGTAAAATCCCCAAAGGTCGCAGCAAAAAAACCGGCCGCTGCAAATAATCTGCAACCCGTAGCGAAACCGGCAGTCAAAGCAAAGGTGGCTGTTAAAGTAACTGCGGTAACCGCACAACCAATTAAGAAAGTTACTGCAGTCGCATCCAAGGCAATCGCAGTAGCCGCAAACAAAAACGCATCTCGGTCTGGAGCAGATGGCACTAAAAAGGTCATCTCCGCACCCGTAGATAAAATTGAACAACCTGTAGTTTCGAAAGTACGCGAAGTGGCAACTAAATCAAGCAAAGCAACCCCGACCGACGCTAATGACGGCACCCTGTTAACCGAAGCGCAAATCCTCAAGATGGGCGAAAAGGATTACATGAATGCGGCGCAACTCGCCTTCTTCAAGAATCGCCTGCAACAGCTTGAAAAAGACCTGCTGAAGAATGCGGACGAAACCACCGAACATTTGCGTGAAACCGTTCTCGTTCCTGATCCTGCCGATCGCGCGACGATTGAAGAGGAACATGCGCTGGAATTGCGTACCCGCGATCGCGAACGCAAATTGCTGAAGAAGGTGCAGCAATCAATCGCCAGCATAGATGCCGGCGATTACGGCTGGTGCGAAGAAACCGGCGAGCCTATCGGCGTACCGCGTTTGCTGGCTCGCCCTACTGCAACCTTGTCGCTGGAAGCTCAGCAACGTCGTGAATTGAAACAAAAGCTGTATGGTGACTGATTCCTTTCAGCATTAATCAGATTCATACACAAACAAAGCGCGCGGCACCCTATCCGCGCGCTTTGTTTTTTTGTAGAATGCAATTCTGTTGCAATACCAGTTGATCTGTATCGACTCGCCTTGACCATCCGAAGCGATTGGTCAGGAGCCTGAAATCTGATTCAAGCAGCACAAATTGTCAGCCTCTGTCGTAATCATCCACTGATCCGGCACAAACGCCCGCACATACACGAGTATTTTTTGAAAACTGCCTTGTCATCCCGCACACCAACCGCAACACGACTTTGCTTCGCTACATTGTTGGTGATTGCTGTGTTGTTTGCGCAATGGATGGGGCTGCGGCATCGGATTGAACATGCGGACTGGGCAGACAAATTATTCATAGCGCAAACCGTCAGCCCTGGCACATCGAGTGCCGGTTCCGACGCACCAGTTGCTGACTATGCCGGCGAAAAATCGCATTCATGTGCGCTGTTTGACGGCGTCGCGTTGGCCGATAGCGCGCCTGCCCTTCCTTTTATTCCTCTGCTGCAAACCAGCGTGCAAGTACTGGCGCTATGGGCTGCCCATGCGTCATGGGATGCCCCCTTCCTCTGTCATTTTTCTTCACGCGCACCGCCGACGGCGTAACTGATTTTTCCTGCTTGTACGGCCATGCCTGATCGCCTAGCGATTCAGCGCATCCGCTTTTTATTCGATTTTTATTCGATTTTTATTCGATTTTTATTCGATTTTCAAGGAAGTCTCATGATCGCCCAACGTACCCTGTTGGCCAGCGCTGTTCTATCCGCGCTCGCCTCTTTGTCACACTCCGCTTTTGCGCAAGCGCAAGAGCAAACCCTCCCTGCCGTCGTCGTCACCTCTACCCCGTTCAACAGCGATGAAGCCGCGCAAATACTCGCGCCAGCTAAAGTTTTATACGGCGACGAATTGCGCGAAAAACTCGGCAACTCACTCGGTGACACCCTCTCGCAGGAACTCGGTGTCTCGGCATCCGCATTTGGCGCGGGCGCATCGCGCCCCATCATTCGCGGACTGGAAGGTCCACGCGTCAAGATTCTGC